>JAKFDD010000010.1:0-477460 GCA_036676335.1 Arenimonas sp.
CGGCACCGTTCGCCACGTTCACGACGCTGTTGCCAAGATTATTGGTAATGGCCACACCCGAAGTCGCACCAACCGTCGAGGTCGCGGCCAGGTTGATCGTGGTCAGGTTGCCGGCGTTGGTCGCGGTGTCGATACCCGAAGCACTGCCACCTGCAATCGCACCGGTGACCGATACCGTGGTCGGGCCGGTGCCGGCATTCAATACAAGAATCCCTGAATCATCACCGGTGACATTCACTGCATTTACTGTCACACCGGTAGTAGTCGCACCACTCTGTACCGCGATGCCGGAGTTAGCGGTGCCGGTGACGGTTCCTGTGGATGTCACCGTTGTTGCGCCGACACCACTATTGAGGGCAGCGATACCAAATGTTCCACCGGTTACATCATCCGCCGTGATTGTCAGGCCGGTGGTGTTGACGCCACTAACGGCATAAATGCCAAAATCAGTCGTGCCGACCACCGCACCGGTAGTCGTAATTGTAGTCGCGCCGGTACCGTTGCTGAGTGCGCCGACGCCTATCGTGCCGCCGTTAACATCGACTGCAGTAATCGTCACATTGGTACCGGTCGCCGAGTTTTGTGCCACGATTCCGGCGCTGGCTGTACCGGTTACCGTTCCGGTTGCGGTGACCGTCGTTGCGCCGGTGCCACCGTTTAGCGCTGCAATACCAACCTGCCCACCGGTGACATCTACCGCTGTCACCGTCACGTTGGTACCCGTCGCTGCGTTCTGGGCAATGATCCCAAAATTGGTCGTGCCGGTGACTGTTCCAGTCGAAGTGACTGTCGTCGCGCCAGTGCCACCGTTCAAGGTGGCAATGCCGATTTGACCGCCAGTAACATCGACCGCAGATATCGTCACGCCAGTAACGTTGGTGCTGTTTACGGAATAAATACCGAAATTCGCTGTGCCGGTAACAGTTCCGGTCGATGTGATCGATGTTGCGCCGGTACCGTTGTTGACACTGCCAATACCTATCGTACCGCCAGTAACATCAACTGCATTCACCGTAATATTGGTTCCCGTTGCCCCATTCTGGGCTGCGATACCTGCACCTGCTGTTCCTGTGACTGTTCCAGTCGAAGTGACTGTAGTCGCGCCACTGCCTCCATTCAGTGCAGCAATACCAACTTGGCCGCCGAAAACATCCACTGCCGTCACGGTGATATCCGTGCCGGTTGCCTGGGCAAAAATTCCGAAATTAGTTGTGCCGGTGACGGTTCCCGTTGAAGTCACGTTCGTTGTACCGCTGCCATCATTCAAGACCATGATTCCGCTGGCACCACCCAAAACGTCGACGGTAGTAATTGTCAGATCAGTCGTTGTGGCTGCGTTCTGAGCCTCTATTCCGGAACTGGCGGTACCGGTAACTGTGCCGGTGGAAGTGATTGTCGTTGCACCAATGCCATTGTTGGTGGTCACAATTCCGTTGATGCCGCCGGTAACGTCAAACGCCGTCACTGTCAGGTTGATAGTGTTGGCGTTGTTCACGACAGCAATACCATCTGAAGCTGTGCCGATAACCGAACCGGTCGAGGTGATCGCCGTTGATCCGATGCCGTTGTTATAAGCAAAGATCCCGGTCAATCCACCGGTAACATCTACAGCAGTTACCGTCAGGTCGGTAGTGGCGGTACCAAAGTTGCGTGCGTCAATTCCGTTTGCGGCTGTGCCTATCACGGTGCCGGTCGAAGTGACGGAAGTTGCGCCGATGCCGAGATTGCCTGTACTGATCCCGTACAGGCCGCCGGTAACGTCAAACGAAGAAACGGTTACGTCGGTGCCGGTAGCGCCATTACTAGCAGAGATTCCGTTGAGAGTTGTGCCCGTTACGGTTCCGGTCGTCGTCACTGTCGTGGCTCCGGTACCCTCGTTGATTGCAGTTATGCCATTCGTGTTGCCGAGAACATTTACCGCAGTCACAGACAGTGAGGTTGCGGCAATCCCGTTGTAGGCAAAGATCCCGTGATTATTCGTCGCGGTGACTGATCCGGTCGAGGTCACCGAAGTAGCACCAGTGCCGTAGTTGCGGGCCAGTATTCCGGTTTGGCCAGCAGTCACGTTGTTGGCGTTGACTGTCAGGTCGATGGATGTCAGGCCGTTGAGGGCAGAAATTCCGTGCGCTGCGGTGCCGGTAACTGTTCCCGTCGTTGTAATACTTGTCGAGCCGCTACCGCCATTGTCGGTAACTATCCCGAATTGGCCGCCGGTAACATCAGCTGCCGTAATTGTCAGGTCGGTGGCATTGACAGTGTTGTTGGCATAAATCCCGTGATTGCCGGTGCCGGTAACCGTTCCGGTCGTACTAATGGTTGTCGCGCCGCTACCAGAGTTGTGGGCAATTATCCCGTCCAGGCCGCCAGAAACATTGTTCGCAGTAATCGTGAGATCAGTAGTCGTTGCCAGATTGTTTGCATAAATCCCGGTAAAGCCTGTCCCGTTAACTGTGCCGCTCGACGTAATTGTCGTTGCACCGGTACCAAAGTTGCGGACAAAAATTCCGTTTTGGCCGCCGGTGACATCGGCCGTATTCACGGAAAGGTTCGAGGTAGCAGCTCCGTTGATGGCAAATATTCCGTGAGTACTTGTGCCGATGACCGTGCCAGTCGCCGTAACGCTTGTTGCACCCGTGCCGTAGTTACGTGCTGCAATGCCGGTAAAGCCACCGCTTGCATCAGTTGCGGAAATTGTCAGGTCTGTACCTGTACTGCGTGCATAAATACCGTGATTTGTAACGCCCGATGCCAGGCCGCCCGATGTAATCGTCGTAATTCCGGAGCCATCGTTGATAATGAAAATACCGTCCTGGCCGCCGGACGCTCCGGCTGTCGCCGTCACTGTCACATCGGTGGTGGTGGCACTATTCTGGACAAAAATTCCGTTATTACCGCCAACGCCTGTCCCGGTAACCGTTCCGGTGGTGACAACATTCGTGAAGCCGGTACCATTATTGAAGGCAACGATGCCGTTCGTGGCGCCGCTGATATTGCCAGTGGAAACAATCGAGAGATTCGTAGTGGTTGCAGTGTTGAGACCATAAATGCCGATATTGTTAGTCGCGGTCACATTACCGGTCGTTACGATACTCGTGGAGCCAGTGCCCGCATTCACGCCGATCAATCCGGACGAGGCACCGGTAACAGTGCCTGTATTCACAATTGTCAGGTCAGTAGCAGTTGCTCCATTACGTGCATCTATCCCGGCAAAACCGCCGGTAGTATTGCCGGTCGAAACGACATTCGTAATACCGGTGCCGTAATTGCGAGCAAATATTGCGGATGATGTTCCACCACTGATAGCTCCGCTGGTCGAAATGATCAAATTGCCGGTGCCGTTGTTGACTACCTGGAGGCCTCTGACAGCACCGGAGATAGTGGACGCATAGCTGTCGACAAAAGTTGTGCCATTCGTACCTGTCAGAGTCAGCGCATTACCTGCGGCTGTCGTGATCCCGAACCCCGGGGTTGTTGTCACCAATAGCGGTGTGCCGATCATCGGTTGCGTGACATCGGCGCCTGCTGCACCGGAGCAAACCCAGACGCCTGAGGCAGGAAATGTCTCGGTACAGGTGCCGGCATAGGCGCTTCGTCCATAAACCAACAGCATTGCGGAGGCGATGGCATTCGTGACGATCAGGCGCGTGCCATGCATAGCGCGATTATTTTTTTTCATTTTTTTGTCTTCTTCATTGTTCTGATGAAACAGCGGGATTAGGCAGCAGGCTTGAAATCAAGCGTCGTAGGTAATCAAGTTGGCAGGGTCAGCGGTACTCGGTGACACCGTCATTGGACAAATCACATTGGCAATCACTTCCACGTCGTATAGCTCGCCGACGTTGCCGTCGATGCGGAACCAATCGACGCAACTGTTTTTCTCGAGATCGATCACTTGCACGCCGCACCAGGGTTCGGAGTCGGCCGCTTTGAGTTTTTCATCCAGTGGCAAGCCTTCAAAGCGCTTATAACGCGGCTTGGAAAGACCAACAAATGCGTATTTGCCGTGGAAGGCCAAACCGCGCAGGAAGCCGGGACAAAACACGCGGGCTTCGAATTTCCCCATGCCGTCTTCGGAACGATTCACGACACCGAGTTCACCGGTACCGGAGTTCAGCACCCAGAGCTGGCCATTGTGCAAACGTGGCGAGTGGGGCATCGACAGCCCTTCGCAAATAATTTCGTTCTTTCGTACATCGATCACGATGCCGCCATCGGCGCGGCGATCACGCCAGCCATCGATCGTGTCGGAACGACTGACGGCCGTGACATACGCCGCTTCGCCATCTTCCATCGCCAGGCCGTTCAAGTGGCAGCGATCTTCATCGATCAAGGCAGAAATAAAAGGCGGTTTCCACAGGATGGAGAAACTGTGTCGTGGCGAGACGGTGGCTAAGCAGTTGAAACGCGTATTGACGAAAACAATGTCGCCGTTTTTATCGACGCCGACATCATGCGCATCCAGTGAGCCGGTCACATGCCCGGTTCTGGCGAGAAAGCAGGCATCGAAGGTGCGGTTAATTTGCTGGCCAGGATTCAAGACATTGGCGAAATGCAAAATCTCGGCACCAGCCGACATTACCAGGCCGCCATTGCCATCGTTGCACAGGCCCATCGGTTTCGGCATCGCCGATTGATGTAGATGGGCGCCGCCTTTCGGATCGCGACCCAACAGGTACAAGCAACTCGATTGGTAGGAAGTAAATGCGAGAGCGATATTCAATCGCGCCAGACGACCGACCAAACCACCGGAAAGGGAATACTCGACTTTGGGAGCATCGCTGTTGGCTTGCACCGAAGTGGGAGGCAGGCTCTGGTTATCGTTATCAACGGGAATCTCGGACGGTGCGGTAGTGTTCTCAGACATAGATATCAGCGTTCAACCTTTTTGTATGTACAAACAAAAAAATGACTGTATTGGTTTGAATCCACAGTGCTTGAAGTGATTGCTCACTAAAATTCATTTTTCACCCTGAAGCGCAAGCTAACACAAGGTGGACTGCAAACATAGACGAAACGCTAAAGCGGTCTAAAACAGGCCGGCCGGCGGCAATTAGGCAAGTCGGCGCGGGCTGCTCATGCTTGTTCGTTGGACATGATTGGAAGGGTGGCCGGGTTATGACGCTTCCAGAGTACGCGCACCAGCCAGTAGAGAAGCATCACGAGGACGAGTAGAACCGGGATGGCGAGCAGACCGGATTTGCGAATCGATTCCGGAAAAAATTTGGCCTGGCCGAGAAAGAACGATGCGGTAGCAATCCACATCGCGAAGCTCATGCGCCATAAATGTCTCGCAAGCCGATGCGCGCCCTGAATGCTTCCGGCCCATAACATGCGTGCGTCCATTATTGCACCAAGAAGCCCCACGATGCCGAACATAAACAGGGGTTGTGGCGGTACCTTGTCGATACGACCGGTGCCGTTATTCAAGCCTTCAACTCCGAGCGAGAATGCATACGCGCTTGCCGCGAATGCCAGAATCATGAAGCCGGTAATCAAGCTTCTTGCTTCATCTACCGAGCGTCTAACTGTCAGCAATCCGGTACTGACCAAATAGAAGGTCAAGGTGCCAGCCACTACGTTCACCCTGTTCGGGCTCAGGAATGCAGCTATCAGCACGGCACTGGATGTCATCACCATCATGGCAATCGCGAACACGAAACCGCTTTTGCGATGCAGCGGTGAACCCTTTGCTGCATACAACGCTACTGCACCTGAAATAAGTGATAGCAGACCGGCAATAATGTGAATCCACTTCATGGGCAGATGCTCCTCGTTGTTTAGATATCGAAGGCAACTGTGTTCAAACAAACAAAATCACGAAAGCGATTTGCGACGGATGACGGTTAATCGTGCCCGAGCTACTCTTGTGGCTGACGAATGCCGATGCCGGTTTTTGCATGATGTCTGTTCTGCTGGATTATTTCTGGCTTCGCAGCCTATCGCTGCATGGCGTGGTTCAACCGAATGGAAGCGTAGTTCGTCCCATTTTGCTTTCTTCGAGTCGTATCTCTGGCAACACTGCATGGCAGGCCATCCAGAGTAGAACACCATGACGCAATCTTTCGATGTGACATCCACCATTGCACAAACTCATCTCGTCGCCGATAAAGGCGCTTTAAACAAGTGGGCAGATTCGGCACTTAAAGTCGCTGCAATGTCATGGTTCATCGTTGCCGCCATGGGGCAGTTGATGTTTGTGATGTACGTGCTCGGATTTTATGGAGTAGCAGCGATTCGCGGCGAGTTTGAAACCTGGAACAAAGTGCTTCCGCATGGCTATGTGCCAGGTGACACATCGGGCAACCTGGTCGTGTTATTGCATCTCGCGTTCGCGAGCCTCGTCATTCTCGGCGGCATGCTGCAATTGGTGCCCAAACTTCGCCAGCTTGCACCTGGCTTTCATCGCTGGAACGGCCGGATCTACCTGATTTCGGTATTCGTGATGAGTATCGGTGGCTTGGTAATGGTATGGACGCGAGGCACGGTCGGCGACTTGTCGCAGCATATTTCGATCACCCTAAACGCCTTCCTGATCATTGGATGTTCAGTCATGGCTTATCGCTATGCGCGTGCTCGCCGTCTCGATCTGCACCGGCGCTGGGCGATGCGTTTATTCCTGGTCGTGAGTGGCGTCTGGTTTTTCCGTATAGGCCTGATGTTCTGGATCGTCGTGAATCAGGGCCCGGTCGGTTTTGATCCAAAAACTTTTGAAGGACCGGCTCTTACATTGCTGGCGTTCGGCCAGTACATGGTGCCCTTGCTTGTACTTGAATTATATTTTCGCGCCCAATCGAGTCGCTTGCAGAGTACCCGAATTGCGATGGCCGCAGGTCTTGGCGTAATGACTCTCGCTACTGCGGTTGGTATCGGTGCAGCATCGATGATCATGTGGTTGCCGCGCTTGTAGTCGCAATTATTGGTATCTTGTCGTCATGAGTGTCGCTGCTTTCTCACCCACATCATCACCATTGGCTTGGCGTCGTGTGCGCGTTGTATTGATCACCAGCCTGTTGTTGAGTTTGCTATTCCTGCCGGGCTGGAAAGCTTCGTGGGTGGTTTTGTTCGTGCGTCTTGTGTTTGTCGGCCTTATTCAGTTACTCGTTTTCGGGCTGTTCGAACGCTGGCCAAAGCGTTTGCCGAACTGGATGGCACGTTGGGTATTGCAAATAGTGAGTGTTGCGGTTGTGGTGCCATTCGCAACCGCAATTGCCTATTCGCTGACCACGATAGGAGACCCGGTGCCCTGGATGAAAGACATGGATCGCATGTCGGGCTTCGGCATGATCTGCGGGTTCGGAATATTGATAACGCCGTGGATTGCGATGTCGGCCTTGTATCGCCATATCATCGGCGAAGCACAGCGACAGGCGTTGTCATTCGAGCTGGAACGTAGCGAATTCGAGCGTAGAGAAGTTGATGCACGCTTGCGATTATTGCAGGCGCAGGTCGAACCGCATTTTCTATTCAATACCCTGGCAAACATTCGCGAACTTGTCGATTCCGGTTCGCCGCAGGCTTCCAAAGTATTGGGAAGTTTGATTGCCTATCTACGCGCTGCCGTTCCGCGTTTGCATGAGCCGGCCACTACCTTGTCGCAAGAGATTGAATTGGTTCGCGCCTATCTCGAAGTGATGCATATGCGTATGCCGGACCGCCTGCAGTTCACTTTGCAGGTGGATGATGCAGCCTTGTCGATTGTCTGTCCGCCAATGACATTGCTGACACTGGTCGAGAACGCCGTACGTCACGGCATTGATCCAAGTGAAGAAGGTGGCCGCATCGAAGTCCGCGTCAATATTCGCGATCAGCGTTGCCGCATTGGTGTCGTCGATACGGGCGCAGGATTGCGACAAGGTAGCGAGGGGCTAGGCACGGGTTTGGCAACGCTGCGCGAACGACTTCAACTGGCTTTTGGCGATGATGTGTCGGTCAGTCTTGCAGCGCTGGAACCTCGCGGCGTCTGCGCTAAACTGGAATTCCCCGCGCAACGGAGCCTTGCATGACAGCTCAAAGTCCAACAGCATTAATTGCCGACGACGAGCCGTTGTTACGTAAATCATTGACGCGTTTGCTTGCCGAAATCTGGCCGGAATTGAATGTCGTTGCGCAGACACGCAATGGCCGTGAAACCGTTGCGCAGTTTGAAGCATTGAAACCCGATATCTGCTTTCTCGATGTGCATATGCCGGGCTTGTCGGGTGTCGAGGCGGCTCGTCTGATTGGGCGTCGTGCCCATCTCGTGTTTGTGACGGCGTATAGCGAATATGCAGTGGAAGCCTTCGAACATGGTGCGCTCGACTATCTGGTGAAACCGGTGGAATCTACCCGTCTTGCCGATACCGTCTTGCGTCTGAAAGAACGCTTGCAAATAGCGCAACCGGCGCCCGACGTTGATGCCTTGCTGGAACAGCTCGCTTCACGTTTGCAGAAAAAGTCTGCGCCCGAGCCTTTACGCTGGTTACGTGCATCCGTCGGACAATCACTGCGCTTGATTGCAGTGGATGAAATCGATTTCCTGCGTTCGGATGAAAAATATACTTTGATAGCCTGGCGCGGTGATCAGGGTAAGCCAGGCGAGGCATTGATTCGCACGCCGCTGAAGGAATTGTTGACGCAACTCGATGCTTCACATTTTGTACAAGTGCACCGTTCGGTCGTCGTCAATATGCGTGCAATCAGCCACGTCATCCGTGGCGATAACGAGACTGCCGACATACATTTGAAAGGTCGCAATGAAGTGTTGCCAGTAAGCCGAAGTTACCTGCATCTGTTCCGCCAGATGTAAGAAAAATCAGCAGCAACGGCCGCCCGTGCCGCGATAACGTGCTGTCTGGCGTTCGGTGAAGAATTCGGCATAGCTCATCGGTACGCGTTCGGGATGATGATCATGACAATGGCGCAGATACGTTCCGTAGTCGGGCACGCCAATCACGCTGCGCGCCGATTGCTTGGCGCGCTTCCATAAAAACACAGCAAATTCAGGCCGCCACATAAGGAGTCTCCTGTGCGGTAATGGCTTGTGATTTCCGCGCTTTCAACGCCGCACGCAAACCAAGCGTTACCAGTGAGATGACCAACGCCATCAATACCACCGTGAGCGCAGCATTGACGTGATCGTTTTGCAGTACGCGATGCATTTCTTCGATCGATTTCGCCGGCGCCAATACTGTGCCGCTATCGATTGCGTCGGAGAACTTGCGTGCATGCGACAAAAATCCGATTCGCACGTCTTCGCTGAACAATTTCATCCAGCCGGTAGTCAAGGTGCAAATCACCAGCCAGGTGGTCGGAACCAATGTGATCCAGATATACCGCTCGCGTTTCATCTTGACCAGGCAAACAGTGGCGAAGGTGAGGGCAATCGCGGCCAGCATTTGATTCGCCATACCGAACAATGGCCATAAGGTATTGATGCCGCCAAGTGGATCGACCACGCCCTGATAGAGGAAATAACCCCAGGCAGAAACGCAAAGTGCAGTCGCGAAAATATTTGCCAGCCAGGAATCGGTACGTTTCAGCGGAGCCCAGACCATGCCGGCGAGATCTTGAATCAGGAAGCGTCCAATACGCGTGCCGGCATCGACTGTAGTCAAAATAAACAAGGCTTCAAACAGGATCGCATAGTGATACCAGAACGCCAGCATGCCTGGCCCGGCGAAAATTTGATTCAGAATTTGCGCCATACCGACGGCCAATGTCGGCGCTCCACCGGTACGCGAAAGAATCGTGGTTTCACCGATCTGATCTGCCGTTTGTGTGAGCATTTCAGGCGTAATGATGAAGCCCCATTGACTGATCGTCGCTGCGGCTGTCTGGACATCGCTGCCAATCAAGGCTGCGGGAGAATTCATCGCGAAATATACGCCAGGCTGCAATGCGCAGGCTGCGATCAATGCAGTGACCGCTACGAAACATTCCATCAGCATTGCACCGTAACCGACCATGCGGGCATCGGATTCATTCGCAAGCAATTTTGGTGTTGTGCCGGATGAGACCAGTGAGTGCCAGCCCGATACCGCGCCGCAGGCAATCGTAATAAACAAGAACGGGAACAGATTGCCGGTGAACACCGGGCCAGTGCCATCGATAAATTTGGTGATGGCCGGCATTTGCAGTTGCGGCATCGCGATTACCACGGCGACTGCCAGCAACAGCACGGTGCCGAGTTTCAGAAATGTACTCAGATAATCGCGCGGAGCCAGCAACAACCAAACGGGCAACACGGAAGCAAGAAAACCGTAGCCGATCAGCATCCAGGCCAAGGCTTTGCCATCGAAAGTAAATAACGGCGCCCAGTCCGGATCGTTGGCGACGATGCCGCCGAAGTGGATCGACAACAGCAGCAGCACCAAGCCCAATATCGAAACTTCCAGCACGCGGCCTGGTCGCAGATAACGCATGTAGATTCCCATCAGCAACGCAATCGGAATCGTCATCGCAACGGTGAACGTTCCCCATGGACTAATCGCCAGTGCTTTCACCACGACCAAGGCCAACACGGCCAGCAAAATCATCATGATCATCAGTATTCCGATCAACGTGATGGTGCCGGCAGCGGGGCCGATTTCATTGCGGATCATTTCGCCCAGCGAACTGCCGCCACGACGCAGCGAGAAAAACAGCAACATAAAATCCTGTACGGCACCGGCTAAAACCACGCCGAATAATAGCCACAACAATCCAGGTAAATAACCCATCTGTGCAGCGAGTACCGGCCCGACCAAAGGGCCTGCGCCGGCAATGGCAGCAAAGTGGTGGCCAAACACCACCCAGCGATCGGTTGGCACATAGTCGAGCCCGTCGTTGCGAAGAACGGCCGGTGTCGCACGGCTACCATCGAGTCCAAGAACCTTGTCGGCGATATAGCGGCTGTAAAAACGATAGCCGATCATTTGAATGGCGACGGTTGCACCGATCACCCAGGCTGCGTTGATGGTCTCGCCACGACGCAAAGCCAGCACGCCGAGACAGCCCGCGGCCAAAGCCGCAATCGCCAACCAGAAAAGTTTTTTGAATAGATTGCTCATGTTCGACCGCTACGACTTTAGGAGCGGGTAGAGTACGACAGAACTATCATCGAGCGCGACGTCGAAACAGAAGTGCCTGATAGACTTTGATCCTGCCGAATTCCGGGAGTAGCGAGATGCCTTGCGATGCCGAGCTATTGAATGCAGTCGAGTTATTCAAACACTTCAACGAAGAGGATCGGATCAGGATTGCCGATGTCGTGGACGTTATTGCGATCACGGCAGGAACAACGCTTTTTAAAACCGGCGAGCCCGGTGAATCCTTTCCACGAAAAGACAGACCAAATCCATGTCGAAATGCTGGAACGCTTTGTGCGCGTTGAAAAACTGTTAAGTACGGATCGCAAGATGATCGATTGAAATCGATTCCAAGACAGCAACCTTGCTACGGGCGAATGTCCGCGACGGTTCGTTGCTCGTCGAGCTGATGTTCGGGCTGTCCAATCGTGAAGTAGATGGTAGTACCTTTGTTTACCGCCGCATCTGCCCAGATGCGGCCACCGTGTCGGGCGACGATTCTGTGTACGGTTGCCAGACCAATCCCTGTTCCCTGGAATTGTTCTTCCGAATGCAGGCGTTGAAATGGCGCGAATAATTTCGTTGCATGCGCCATATCGAAACCCGCACCGTTATCGCGCACAAAGAAAACATTCTCGCTGCCTATTCGCTCCATCCCGATTTCTATTTTCGGTTCATCTCGCACGGACGTGAATTTCAAGGCGTTGCCGATCAGGTTTTCCCAAACAATCTCGAGCAGGCGGGCATCGCCCTGGGCCACGAGTCCTTCCGCGATACTCACATTGATCAATCGTTGTGGATCGAGTTTTCGTAATCCGGACATTGCCTTGCAAGCGAGCGCCGTCATGTCCACGGCGTCTTGTGCCAGGTTGTAACGCGAAATGCGCGACAAGTTAAGCAAGTCGTTGATAAGTTCATTCATCCTGCGCGAAGCATCATTTAAATGCTGCAGACATTGCTGCGCATCCGCCGGTAATGCCCCGGCGTAATCGGTCATGAGAATATTGCTGAAGCCTTCGATCGCACGCAGCGGTGCACGAAGATCGTGCGAAACCGAATAACTGAAAGCTTCGAGCTCCCGGTTCTTGTGTTCAAGATCGAGCAAAAGCGCTGCGCGTGTTTCGGCGAGTACCCGGCTTGCTTCGGCTGCAGCTTGGCGCATTCGCGCCAGTTCCAGATGATTTCTCACGCGACCGATCAATTCGCGTGCCGAAAAAGGTTTGATCAGGTAATCGTCTGCACCGGTTTCCAGACCTGCAACGATGGCTTCTTCACCAGCGCGTGCCGACAACAGTAAAAACGGAATCGTGGCTGTTCTCGGGTCTTCGCGCAAAGCCCTGAGCAATGCCACGCCATCCATCTTCGGCATCATGACGTCACTCAATACGAGATCAGGCGGTTGCTGCAGGGCACTCGTCAATGCATCTTCGCCATCTACGACTGCTTCGATTTCCCATAGTGGAGATAATAATCGAGTCAGGTATTCGCGCATATCGGCGTTGTCGTCAGCGATGAGCAATCGCGCTCGATCGGGACGTGAATTCGATGGGTTTTCACTAAAGTCATTCAGTGTTTCGTCATTCGGTATTTTTGGAAGCCATTGCGCTTCTTCAAGTACGTCTGTTGCCGTAATACTTGTGGATGTGAGGTTGTCGCCGTTGGTGATCTGTTCCGCCGATAGATGCGCCGCACCGCGCGGTATCGAAACCGTGAATGTGCTGCCTTTGCCAAGTTCGCTCTCGACGCGAATAAGTCCGCCGTGTTGCTTGGCCAATTCCTGCACCAATGCCAGACCAATCCCGCTACCTTCGAAGCTTCGTCCTTGTGCGCCTTCAACACGATGAAAGCGGTCGAAAATCTTGGGCAACTCGTCCGCCGGAATTCCGCTGCCGGTGTCGGAGACGGTCAGATGGACTTCATTGCCGATCACAAACAGCCGAATCACGATCTCGCCGGAAAACGTAAACTTGAATGCGTTCGAGATTAGATTGAGCACAATCTTTTCCCATTGCGATCGATCAACGTACACGGGCTCCGGCAATGGCGCGCAATCAACAATCAATTTGATGCCAACCGACTCCACAAGTGACTGGAATGAACCGGCAAGACCGGCAGTCAGCATCGACAGATCAGTGGGTTCGAATGATGATTTTTGCCGACCGGCTTCGATGCGCGAAAAATCGAGGAGATTGTTTACCAGTCGCAATAATCGCAATGCATTTCGGTGCACGGATTTAAGTTGTTCGGCTTGCAACATGTGTGCGGAATTTCCGAGTGCGTCCTCGATCGGACCGAGTATGAGGGTCAGCGGTGTACGAAATTCGTGACTGACGTTATTGAAAAACGTGGTCTTGGCACGGTCGAGTTCCGAGAGTTTTTCGGCGCGCTCGCGTTGTTCTTCATAAGCCCGTGCATTCGATACGGCGGTTGCAACGTGATTTGCGATTAGCTCGAAAAAGCCACGATAAGCATCATCGAAGGCACGTCTCGGACTGACCCCAAGGACAAGAACGCCGGCAGGTTTCTGCGAGCCGGGGCGCGCAATCGGGACCAGCATCGCCTGGTGCGACGGATCCCCCCAGGGTTCTGTCGGCAGACAGTCGAAACGTTCGGCTGGATTGTTGACCATGACTGATTGTCCATGACGGGCAACATCCGCCAATGGCCAACCATGATCATCAGACCCGCTCATTGCTACGCAAGATGGGCTGGCACGAGTACCGGCTTCCAATCCGGCATATCCAGACAACTCCAGTTGTTCTCCGCTGCGGTCCAAAAGATAGATAAGTGCAAAAGAAACATCGCGAGAATTCTTGCCGAGTACCTCGGCACATTTTTGCGCGGCTTCCCCGGCACTTCGGGCCTCCACCGTCATTTCACGCAACGTCTTCATGCGGCGCTCGCTCAAGACGCGGGCTGTGCTTTCAGTACACGCATTGAAAATACCACTTGGCCGACCGGATTCATCACGGATCGGACTATATGAAAACGTAAAGTAGGTCTCTTCGAGATAACCGTAACGTTGCATCAACAAGAACAGATCTTCGGACCAGGTAGGTTCGCCGGTTTCAATCACTTGATCCATCATCGGCCCGATCACATCCCAGATCTCCTCCCAACAAGCCTGGCCGGAGGCTCCGAGAAACTGCGGATGTTTCAGTTCACCCAGCATCGGGCGGTAAGCGTCGTTGTAAAACATCCAGCGCTCGGGTCCCCACCAGAGGACAATCGGATGTCGCGATCCCAGGCAGATGCTAACTGCTGTGCGCAGGCTCTGCGGCCAGGATTCAACTGGGCCTAGGGGGGTTTTAGCCCAATCACGGCCGCGAATGAGCGCAGCCATTTCGCCTTTCCCGATGAAGACCCGGGCAGCCAGATTCGACTTTATTCCATCGTCGCTCATAGTCACCTCGTGTACAGAATAGCTAACGTGCACGCCACTTGTACAGAGTAACTAACGGTCGGTGTGATCTGAAGATATTCGCGAATTTTCCTTGACGAATTATTATTGTTCATGCTGTACTATTACAAATAGTACAGTAAGTACAGTTAATCGGAGATGCCATGAACCGTACCCAAGCCCTGATGATCCAGATTGCAACGGGCGATCCACGTCCGATCACAAAACAGATTGTCGATGCCGTAAGAATGAAAATAGCCACTGCTGAATTGTTGCCGGGCACACAGCTCCCCAGCGTGCGTGGCTTGGCCCAGCAGTTGACGATCAATCCGAATACGGTGGCCAAGGCCTATGCCGAGTTGGTAGGGCAAGGATGGCTCGAAGCACGCCAAGGCCTGGGCTTATATGTGGCAACGCCG
The DNA here is from genome assembly GCA_036676335.1 of Arenimonas sp. Classification (GTDB taxonomy): domain Bacteria; phylum Pseudomonadota; class Gammaproteobacteria; order Xanthomonadales; family Xanthomonadaceae; genus Arenimonas. The sequence goes on from JAKFDD010000010.1 coordinate 14,865, forward strand.
CGACAACGTCTCAGCGAAAGCGAACGCGAACGCCGGCTTGACGAAGTAGTACAACATTTCGTGCACGAAGTAGTTGCACTCGACTATTCACCCGATGAAGCACTTGAGCGGCTTAAGTACGAAATGCGCGTACTGACGCCAAAAAAAACAGCCTAACCCCAGAAGCTCAAACGGATTCCCGAGAAAAACATGACTGACCAACCATCTTCCGACTATGTGATCGAGACTGTCGCGCTCAGCAAACGCTATGGACGCAAGCTAGCGCTCGATCATCTAGATCTAAACATCCCTCGCGGTCGCATCCACGCGATTGTCGGGGCCAACGGCGCAGGGAAATCTACGCTATTCCGCGTACTGCTTGGCTTCTTGCCTCCGACTGCCGGCGAGGCTCGCATCCTTGGGCGCAACAGCCAGCATCTAACACCTGCAGATCGCGGTCGCATCGGCTTCGTCAATGAAGAACACACGCTTCCGAGCTGGATGAGTGTCGCTGCGATGGTTTCAATGCAGCGCCGTCATTATCCACGCTGGAATCAACGCGCATTCGATGAAGTCATTGGCCATTACCACGTATTGCCGGAACAAAAAATCGGCCAGCTATCACGAGGCGAGCGTGCCGGCTTCAATCTTGCGCTCGCGCTTGCACAAACACCGGAGTTGCTGGTGTTGGACGAGCCGACGCTTGGTCTGGACGTAGTTGCGAAACGCGCGTTCCTGGAATCGTTGCTGTACAGCAATGCCGCCGAGCATTGCACGGTGATTTATTGCTCGCATCAGATGGAAGAAATCGAGCGCGTTGCCGACAACCTGATCATCCTCGAGCGCGGTCAATTAAAAAACATGTCGGCGCCGGATGATTTCTGCTCGCGCGTGTCGCACTGGATTGCGGATATTCCATTCAAGGGACCGGAGTCATCGACGGTTCCCGGGCTTCTGCAGCTGCAACGCATTGATGGCCTGTCACATTATCTGGTGCTCGATCAAGACGAAGATTTCGCCGAGTTCCTGCGTGCGAACGGCGCTCGATCGGTGCAAAGCATGACGGTAAGTCTGGACCGGGCGGTGAACGGATTCCTCGCAAAAAACCACGCTGCTCCGCTGCCGATGTAAGCAGGCGGACACGAGCGTGAATTATCAAGAATCAAGGAAATAATATGTGGGATTTATTCAAGGCTGAATTGTTGCGTTTCCGTAGCTGGTCCATCGCTTATGCCGTCGTGCTTATGCTGGTGATGGGTTTCATGACGCGGATGTTCGATCTTGCCCAGCAGCCGAGCATCGTCTACCAGGTTTTCGGTACCGCGTTTGCATTAACCGGTTTGTTGCTGGGCTTGTATCAAATGGGAGGCTATCGTCGTCCGAATGCGTGGCTGAATTTGTTGCATCGGCCGTTGCCTCATTGGCAAATTGCAACGGCGCTATTTGGCGCTGGTGCGATATTGTTATTCGCCGTCATTTTGCTGCCGCTGCTCTTCATGGCGGGCTGGCAGGAAGTGATGACGGCACGTGTAGTGGATACACGCCATCTGCTGCTGATATTTTCGGGTTCGCTGATTGCAATCTGCAGTTATCTGGCTGGCGCATACACGATGCTTGGCAATAAACGCTACGGTTTTTGTTCATTGGTATTTTTGGCGCTGTTGATTGCAAGCAATGCAACCGGTATCGGAATGATTGCGTTGCAATTATTGATCATGATCTGGCTGGCCGTGATGATCATGTTCGCGTTCAAGCCCGATTTGACAGCTACGCCACGTAACATGATAGGTGTGATTGCAACGGCAGCGCCATTGCAGATGGCAATGTGGATGATGTTCATCCTGGCAGGCTTCGGTGTCGAGATCGTATGGATAATGGAAGGCTCGCATCCCAATAATTTGCCTACGCTGGTTCCAGGAAGTGCCAAGGAAGCCAACAACGCCGAAGGCAAGGATTTAATGATAACGGCGTTGAAGAACAGCAAGGATAGCCAGGCGCCATTGTGGCGCGAGCAGGCGGCCATTTCCGAAATATTCACTACCGGGCCGACTATTTCCGCGGTGCCGGTGCGTAACGAATTGATGAATATCGCACCGATGGAATTTGACGATGAAAAGCGTCGTGTACGTTGGGTGTTCAGTCATGACAGCATGCGTTTTGAGGGTTACAGCCTGACCGATTTCCGTCCAGTCGGAGTACTGGGAGTCGAAGGCAATGGCAAATTCGACACGCCGCCATTACCTGGCCCGGATGGTGTCTTGCTCGGCAGCGGTACGGTGTATCAATACGACAGTGACGCCAAGCTGGTATTGCCGCGTGCACAACTGCCTGCAGGTGAAATTATCACCGGTTTCGAAATCATGGGCGAACGAGTTGCCCTTGTCAGTGACCACGCCATCTACTTTTATGACGGTCGTGAACTGCAAAACGGTGATGGCATGCTGACAGCGCGGCAACGTGTTCCCATTTACGGACATACCGGTAACCTGAGTCGTATCGATTTGATGGAATTACTTGATGGTTACCTGATTGCTTTCAGCTTCACGGGCGGTGCGCATAACGGTGACGGCGCGCCTTACCAGCAAGTGCTTCGAGTGGACACGCAAGGGAAAGTGACACAAGTTGCAGGTCGTGAATTTCTATTCGATTACCCGGTCGCGTGGCGTTATCAACTTTGGTATGTATCGCCTGTACTGTATGCAACGCAAAAAGCGGCAGCAAACCTGTTCGCTCCTTACGTACCTTCCAAGGATATTGAACGTCCGGCAGTTCCGCGTAGTGCATGGATGATTGCCGGTATCTTGATGCTGATATCACTGTTGGCAGCGGTATGGCGCACGCAAAGTTTGTCACTTTCATTGTCTGAGCGACTTGCATGGATTGTTGCTTGCGGGTTGATCGGTATTCCTGCCTTGCTCAGTTTGTGGTTGTTGTATCCGAAGCGCGAACGTCTTGACGACATTCCGCTTTCACTGGCCACTACCGCATGACGGCAGACTGAATCCAATCATATCGGCCCGTTATCCGAATCAAGTTTGACGGGTTTTGCAGGAGAAAAATATGTTGATGTTGCCAAAACGTTTTGGCGCGCTGGTAGCGGCTGTGCTGACGGTTTCCATAATGCAGTTGCAGCTGAGGCCGGCAATGGCCGCCGATGATGCAGGCATGTTGCGAGCAGCGGTTGCAGCGGAACGGGTACGGCCGGTAGCGCCGAAGTTTGATCGTATTGCCTTTTTGTCGCGTGCCACTTTACTCAGTGTGATGCTTTCACCTGATGGACGCAGCGTAGCCTATCTGCGTGAGCAAGGTCCGAACAGAAGTGTCTGGTTGCTGCCGAGCGGCAATGGTGCCGCCAGGCAGATTCTCGCCAATACCGATGCACGACAAATCATGTGGTCCCGCGATGGCAAGTGGCTGTTTCTGGAAACACCGCGGCAAGTATTTGCATTGGCGGTTGCCGGGCAGTCAGGTTCGGGCACAATTTCAGTGCTCGGAGGTCGCAATCGGCGTGAGCTAGTGGCGGTCGATGACAGACTTCCCGCCGCCGTGATGATCCTCGAGCGACCACCGATCATTTCAAGAGCAGCGAAGCGTTGGCGTTTGTATCGCGTGGACGCGCATGGTAAACAAAATTTGCTGCATGAAGATGCGAAAGAGATTGTCGACTTCGCTCTTGGTCCGCGTGGGCGTCTGGCATTTCTGGTGCGCGCCGAAGGCGAGGATCACGTAGTTCATCGGGTTGACGCAGCCGGAAAATTACATGAAGTAAAGCGTTGCGTAAGAATGGAACGCTGCACGTTGCTCGCGACCGAGAACGAGGGCCGCAACGTCTTGATGCGTACCAATGCAGGCAGCAATTTTCTCGGACTTTCGAATCTGAGCGCCAATGGCGTCTTGCGGGCATTGCATATCGATCCGCGCAATGAAGCCGATGTTCAGGATATCGCGCTGGATCCAATGACGCTGCAACCGATGGTGATCAGTTACGGCAGCACGGTTGCAGCGAGCTATGGATTGACACCGGAATCCCGTCGTCATGTCGACGTCATCAATCGCCATTTACCGCAGCGTAATTTGCGCATCGAAGTGGGCAGTGGCGCAGACGCTTACTGGCTAGTACACGAACGTTCGGGTTCGTTTCGAGGCGAACGCTTGCATCTGTATTCGACGAAGAGTGGTAGTTTCCGCGAAATACTCGGCGACGCGACTTATCAGATCCGCGGCAAGGAAGTTGCACGATTGCCGGAGTCGGCGATGGCTCGCAAAATCGCTTTCACTTATCGTGGTTCGGATGGCATGTTGTTGTACGGCTTTCTGATGATTCCACCAGGCGTTGATGTGTCCAAGGCACCTTTGGTTGCCAGCGTACACGGCGGACCGTTCAACCTTGTACGTCCTGACTTCAGTAATGATGGTCAGTTCCTCGCCAATCGCGGCTACATCGTATTTCAACCAAATTTTCGCGGTTCTACCGGGCATGGCCGCAACTACATGTTTGCTGGGCGAGGCGATTTCGGCAATGGCCGAGTGCAGCAAGATATTGTTGATGGCGTGCGCTATCTTCTCGCGCAAGGCATTGGCGATGCGAATCGTGTCGGTATCATGGGTTCATCATTCGGCGGTTATTCAACATTGCTAGGCGTGACGTTCCAGTCCGACTTGTTCAAGGTTGGTGTAGCAGCGGTGCCTCCTGCCGATTTTGGCTGGACCTTGCGCGAGTATCTCGGGGCGGGCCAGGAGATGCTGCCCGGCATCCCAATGGCGACCAGCATGCGTCATCTTTCGCTCGATCCATCCGACGCTTTAATCGCTAAACGACTGAGAGATCAGTCGCCGATTGCCAAGGCCGATAAATTACGCCGACCTTTGCTGATGTTGGCCGGGGGTGAGGATGAGCGAGTGCCGATTCGAGGCGTGACTCATTACGCGGCCAAACTAAAATCGCTTGGCAAAGATGTCAGCCTTTTTGTTGACGCCGAAGCGGGACACAGTCCAGATGATATTCGCACGCGAGAAGCCTACTATTATCTGACCGAACTGTTAATGCATCGTCATCTGGGCGGCCCCGCGCCTTCAGCGCCCGACAAAGAGCTGCGCAAACATCTCGATCATAATCTCCGCATCAAGGGCCGCGATCTGTTGAAATAGATGCATCCGGATTCTATGGAAGCGGCCTTCGGATTTCTGCCGAAAAAGCCGTGCTGTCGGCATGCTGGCTTGCGGCTGAATTGATCCGATGCGCCGCGCGAAATTGATCGCGTGGAAGCGAGGTATCGATCAAGTCGAGATCGTATGCGAGTTCATCTGAAAATGCCGGCAGCAGAGTCTTGTAGCTAAACGGAATCCGGCCGGGCGCGATGACATTGATATGCTCGACGATATTGGTCGTGCAGGTGCTGGTCAGCGTGTTGTAAAACTCCGGGTGCGCGGCGACTTCGTTGGTGCGCGTCAGCATCGAAACGAATAACTCGCGAGCCTGTTCCGGCGTCGCTCGCATTTCGTAAAGGTAGACATCATCATGACGGTGATTGGCACGCAGACCAATCAGGTCGCGCTCATCACCGATGATGTAGATCAACTCGTATTGACGAAGCAAGCCGCCAAGAGGGGAGAACGACTCGCCTTTTTCCTTGCGGATTTCGACCGAAACCGCAATGTACTCGTCATTGCCAAAGCCGAAGCTCAGAAATGTGTGCGCGGGGCCGCGCCAATCGGAAAACGGTTCAACCACAAACCAGACGGATTCCAATTTGCGTAAATCGTAGGTTCGATCCTCCCAGTGCACGTCGTAGTCGGTGGTCGAACGATATTGAGCATTTCGTACATTCTTTATTTGGACGGAATCACCTAAGAACACAACGCTGGCACTGCGCTCGGTATCGGGCGTCCAATCGCGATTGTTCGAGGGCCGCACAATCACGACGAGTAACAGATAAGCCATGGCCATCATGGCAAGGACGCAAAGAAATGCACGCAAGATTCGGCGGCGCAAGGGAAGGGGAGCAATCATGAGCAAATGATAACGTGATGAAGCGGTTGTGCGGTAACGTACATTGCGCGAGTTGGTTCAGTGCTATGGTAAACGTGAAGCTGATCGTTCGAGCCCAATGTGATCAATAACTGAAGGTGTCCAGGATAATGCTCAGCCGTACTATCAATAGTGTATTTCTGACTTTTCTGCTGTTGGGCAATATGGCTCATGCAAGCAGTGAAGCTCCGCTAGTCGGCAAGCCTGTCATCAGTGATGAATTTGTCAAAAAAAACTACGAGCACCGGAGTTGGTATCCGCCCGGCGAGGTTCCGTTTGACCCGATTGAAGTCGGTGAAAACCTGCCGATGCCTACCAAGATGGCGCGGGCAAAAATTCTCGGACTCGCATATGACGATGCGGTGCGATCACTCGCGGTCAAGTTATGGATGATCGACAACGCCCGCTACACGATCGACATGGTGTACTACATCTTCGAACGCGATACCGTCGGTTACGCAGTGTTGGGTTCGTTGTGCGATGCCGTCAAACGCGGTGTCGACGTTCGCTTGATGATTGACTCGTTGGGGTCAATACAGATAACCCGCAAGGAGCTGCATGCACTTCAGTCCTGTGAAAGCGAGGCCGGTTTTGTGCTCGATCGTAATGGTCAGCCGACGGAAATTCGTGCGCGCGTGCAAATCGTCATCGTCAATGCATTATCCAAGGTGTTCGTCCACATCAACCGCAGGGCGCATGACAAGCTGATTGTCGTCGACGGGCATGACCGCGAACGTGCAATGCTGATAACCGGAGGCCGCAATATTTCGTCCTCGTATTACGGTTTTCTCGATGACGGCACGCCTGACCCGACGACTTTTCAGGATATGGAGTTGCTGCTCCGGCCCGTCGAAGGTGTAAGCGAGGAGGAGAGTTCGATAGGAGACATTTCTACCTACTACTACACGCTGCTGTTCTTGAACGCAGAAAACAAATATTTGCGAAATGGCTCCAGCAACAGGCGCGACGCGAAAGAATTGGCCAAGGCCAAGGCAAGTCTGGCGATGGTTCGGAACTTGCCAGCCATGAAAGCACGTTTGGGCGAAATGCCTGAATATGTCGCCGGTGGATACCATGTTTCAAAAGTGCGTCTGGCGCATGAATTGGGCAATCTGGATAACAAAAATGTCATCCGCAAGGCAGATACCAATATCGGCAACAACGTAAATTCGATTCAGTCGATTTTGTCGCAACAGGGATCAACTGCCATTCCGAAAAACCTGCGTATTGTCTCGCCGTATTTCTTTGTCTCGCATTACAATACCGAAGACGGCAACGGTAGTTTTGACAGCGAGGAAAACATCCTCAAGATGCTGCGGGAAAACCCGGATTGCACGATTGAACTTATTACCAATTCGGTCATGACCGCTGAAAATTTGCTGGTTCAGGCCGTAGTCGACATGGATACCGCGCCGCGCTTGTTGCTAAGCCCGGAAAAACTGGCGGAATGGCGGGCCCTGAAGCCGCTTGAAGAAAGAAATTCCGCACTGGTGAAAAGCGAAGAGTGGAATCGCATGATTCATCAGGGCCGTTTGCGTATTTATCAGACCGGAAAGCTCGATGCGACCGAGTTCGGTGGCGACCAGAAGTATGGCAAGTTGCATGCCAAATTCCTGATTGCCGATGATTTCGGTTTTATCGGAACCAATAATTACGATCATCGTTCGCGTCTTTACAATAACGAGTTCGGTTACTTCATCGAAAGCGAGGCCATCATTGCCGAACTGAATGCCGAGTTTGAGAATCTGAAAGCAAAATCCTATCTATGGGGCACACCCGAGTGGCTGGAAATGCGTGGGCGGCTGATGGCGGACAAAATGAAAAAATCCCGGTCCATCCGTATGCAGCGAACCATGTTCAAGGTCTCGCGGCGTCTGGGTTTGATCTGGCTTTATTGAACACTTATATTCTTGTCAGCCTTTTCATAAGCAGGAGCGCGCGATGAGCATTTATCTCGATCATCTTATGGTGCCGGCCCGCGACAAAATCGCTGCGGCAAAACTGCTAGCCGAATTGTTAGGCGTACCCTGGTCGGAAACCGGTATCGGACCTTTCGCCCCTGTTTATCTCAACGATGGATTGACGCTGGATTTCGATGAATGGACGGATCCTTTCCCGCTCATCCACTATTGTTTCCGGGTCGATCAAGCCGAGTTCGACGCCATCCTCGAACGAATCAAGGATGCAGGAATAAAGTATCGAAGCAATGTTCGCGGCCCGGTCGATTTTCAGATCGACACGCAACATGGCGGAAAAATTGTTTACTGGAACGAACCGGATGGCCATCAATGGGAAATGTTGACGGTCAGTTATACACGGCAAGAGTCATAGAAAGGGAAAATCTCATGGACAATGCAAAACGTCGATTGATGTGGCATGGCATGTTTCTGTTCTTGCTTGGGTTGCTGACAGGATTGATTGAACCGCATTTCATCAATCCGCGAATGGGCCTGGCTGCACATCTGGAAGGCATCCTCAATGGAATTTTCCTTATCGCGCTAGGTGCCATTTGGGTGGAAGTTAATCTGGGGCATGGTCTAAAGACTGCGGCATATTGGCTTGTGCTTTACGGCACTTATGCAAACTGGGCGGTAACCACGTCAGCGGCAATTTTCGGCACCGGCGCTCTGTCACCGATTACCGCTCCCGGTCGCAGTGCACTTCCATGGCAAGAGAGTCTCGTTACAGTCGGATTCATCAGCGTCGGACTAACGATAATCACCGCAACGGTATTGGTTCTTTACGGTCTACGGCGTGATCGCAATGGATAAGAGTTACGTCTATATCTGGGAGTTTCGTGTCGCAGCAGAATCGCGACCGGAGTTCGAACGCCAGTACGGCCCCGAAGGCGGTTGGGTGCGTCTTTTTCGACGTGCGGAAGGTTATATCGACACCCTGTTCTTGATCGATCATGCAGACCCGGGGCGCTACATCACGATTGATCGCTGGAAAAGCGAAGAAGACTACATGGCTTTCCATGCCGAGTTTTCCGAAGAATACGTCCGGCTTGATACCGAATGTGAGCATTTGACGATCACCGAGACATTTATTGGCGCTTTTTACGAGTGAGAGGGATGGTTTCAAACGTAATATCCAAAGCATGTGTCACGAGTCCTGCATTACTTTATTGATGAATGTTCTCAATGCCTCGCCAGCTTTCAGAATGATAAATGGGGTGCATCAGGCACCCCATTTTCTTATTCCTGAAACTTACTCATCCATCACCGCTTTCTGCAATGCCTGAATCCATTGACCCGCCTGTGGGGAGTAAATTCATGTCGAAACCGTGTCCGGATAAGACCGCTAGTTTTTCTGATCCTGGTAGTAAAAACTCCAGGACAATGACGCGATAGTCAGTTGAAACAGTTTGACTGGCGACGGCGCGATGGCTTTCTTGTTAGTCGTGTTCTTCGTTATTTTTCCATCCTTGTGTTGATGGTCGTAGCTCAGTGCGTTTTTCAGTTTCCATTGGCCATCGCGAATTAGCCAAAGATGGGTGAATTTGGCGACGGTGTATCCTTCGACGGACGTATCTTTGCCTTTGATATGAAACTGGTGAATTCCCATCTGTATTGCACCATAAAGCACGCCGTCATTTTCCAGCGGAAATACCTGTGAACTTCCGGCAACCAAGGTGCGGATTGGTTTGCCATTCGGGTTGGAGCAGATATTCTTTTTTACTGCTTCGAAAAATTGCGCCCGGTTTTGGATGCCGCCCTTGTCATGGAAGAATTCCAGATCTTGTGCAACATATTTGTCCGTTACATCCAGTTTGCATTGATTGAAACCCTCGTCAAACAAATGACTGTCCAGTTCCATGACGTCCTTGAATAACTTCGTGTTTTCGGAAACTTGTGCATGCGATGCCTGTGATCCGCACAGCATTAAAAGAAAAGAGAGTGCAAATAGATTTTTCATGGTGTCCTCCGTAATGTTGCAGTTTGCCGGCCAAAAAAAAGCAAGCGTTCCCCAGCACCGGCGCCCAAAGGCATCGGTATCGTTTGTTTGAATCGTTAGATGGAATTACATGTTTCTGAACAAGGGCATGTAGGTGAGACTGACGGTGAGTGTTTCCGGCCGTCCTTTCAATTTGATCGTGCCCCGACCGGACTCATCGCGAACGATACTGGCAACGGCTTTCATGTTGACGATCGTGGCGCGATGAATTTGTTTGAATTGATTCGAGTCAAGCTTGCCGATCAAATCGCGAATCGGCGTGCGTAACAATGCTTCGCCTTCGGCAGTGACCACGGTGGTGTATTTGCTGTCGGACTGAAAATACAACACGTCTTCAATCATGATCAGTTTTGATTCCTTGCCGGTGCTGGCGGTCAGCCATACCATCGGTTCTGCCACTGGACGCGACGGCAATGCTTTGCCGAGTTGTGCAATGAGTGCCTGAAGTGCCGCCGGATTTGCATTTCCGTTCAATGAGCGGGCCTGTAGTCGTTCGATGGTGCTGGTCAGCCGCTTGGGTTCGATCGGCTTGAGTAAATAATCGACTGCGCCTTTTTCAAAAGCATCGATTGCGTATTGGTTGTAGGCCGTGACGAAAACGATCTGCGTTCCGGGACTTAATTCGGCAGTAGCGGCCGCCACGTCCAAACCACTCAAGCCCGGCATGCGAATATCGAGAAAAGCGACGGCCGGTTGATGCTCAGCGATGGCTTCGAGTGCCTCGGCACCGTCTTCGCAGGCTGCCACCATTTCAAGTTCCGGCCATTGATCGGCGAGTAATTTAATCAAGGCTTCACGAAAAATTTGCTCGTCTTCGGCGATGACGCAGGAGTTTGTCTTGTTCATGGCGCACCTTGCGGACCGCTGGTGGGGACGCTAATGCTGGCAGCGACACCATTCGGGAAATTCGTGATGATGGAAAATGCGGCTGTACTGCCATAGGCGAGTTTCAGACGTTCACGGACATTTTTCAAACCCAGGCCCGTACCCGATGTTCCGGTACCAAAACCATTGCCATCGTCTGCGACCGTGACGGTTATCGAGTTCGTAGCCGGTGTCTGATCTTTACGTGCATTTATCCAGATCGTGCCGCCGCCGGATTTTGGTTCCAGCCCGTGGATGATCGAATTTTCCACCAGTGTTTGCAGCATCATCGTGGGGAAGGGCACTGATGCAAGTTCGTCGGGTAGTTCGATATTGACCTGCAAACGATCGCCCATGCGAATTTTCAGAATGTCCAGATAAGCACGCGTACGATCGACTTCTTCGCCCAATGTAGAAGGGGCATCTTCGCTGCGCGGCAGGGAATTGCGTAAATACAAAATCAGATTGTCGAGCATCGCTTCGGCCTTAACCGGGTCGCTACCGATCAGGTATTTTGCGCTGCCCAGCGTGTTGTAAAGAAAGTGCGGCTCAACCTGGGCCTGAAGCAAATTGAGCTTTGCGACAGCCAGTTCTTTTTCGGTGACGGTTTCTTTGGTCGATGCTTGCTCGCCGCGTCGGTGTTCGGCAATTCGGCGCGAGAGGGCACGTGTTACCGTTTCGGCGTTTTGCAGGTTGGTGCCTTCATCCAGAAAAAGCCAATCCGCCCATTCCGCACCTTCGGGTTCGCAGATCAGATTCACGCTGACAGTTCCGTTGCTGGAAACGATATCGGCAATCACTTGATTGTATTTCGAGGCACCAAACTTCAGATACAGCTGTTTCCAAAGTGATACATCCTGGTTTTCAGGGTCAATAGGTTGAACCTTTACACGCAATCGCTGGCCGTCGCGCAAAATCTTGATGTCTTCACTGCAGGGCAGCTCGCGAATGCTGGCTTCAAGCATCGGGATTGCCGTTTCAGCCGCAAATGGAATCTCAATTTGCCGGTGATGGCGGTTTCGTAACTTGCCAGCATCAACGTGATCGGCGATTAAGCGAACGCGATTCAGATGCACGGCACCGGCGATCAACAGTAAAACCAGTGTCACCCAAGAGGCAAGATTAAACAGCCAAAGCAGGTAGTCCAGCCCGGTGACATTTAAAAAGGCGGTGATAGCGAGAAACACCAAGAACCATGCCAGGACAATTCTTGCGAAAAAGTAGATGCGGGTTTTCATGGCGGGTTGCTGGAAGCTCTGTAACTGGAATGCATGCAGATTATCAGCAAGTTTAGAAATGTCAGCTCAAATGCGACCAAACGGGAAATACGAGGATGAAATGAGTGCAGAACAGAACGAGGTGTCTAGTTCTGCACTCGTACAATCGAGAATGTGCCTAAAAATCCGCATCCAGCACAATACGATAACGGGCCTTGCCGGCTTTTAAATGTGCCAGGGCTTCATTGACCTTGCTCATCGGGAAATGTTCTGTTTGCGGCGTTACCTGATGGCGAGCGGCAAAATTCAGCATCGAATCAATCGCTCCGCGTGAACCGGTAGGAGAGCCGGAGACGGATTTTTGTCCCATCAACAGCGTGAAGACGGGCACGGGGATCGGCTCTGGAACAGCACCGACTACATGCAATCTGCCATTCGGTGCGAGTGCATTGAGTAAGCCATCCCAATCAAGCGTTGCATTGACGGTGTCGATAATCAGATCGAATGTGCCGGCGAGTTTTGCGATCGCTTTGGAATCGCGACTGGAAACAACGTAATGGGCACCGAAGGCTCGTGCTTCTTCTGTCTTCGACTCGCTAGAGGTGAAGGCGGTAACTTCACAACCCCAGGCTTTGCAGAATTTCAGTGCCATATGGCCCAAACCGCCAATGCCGATAACGCCTACGCGTGAGGTCGGAGAGATGTTGAGTTCGCGAAGCGGAGCGAAAACAGTGATACCACCGCAGAGTAAAGGTCCGCATTCGCGGGAATCTAGACCTTCTGGTAACGGCATCGTCCATACCCAATGAGCACGCACTTTATCCGCGAACGCGCCATGTCGGCCGATGAGTGTGGGTTGCAATCTTTCGCAAAGATTGTGATTTCCCATCAAGCATTGTTTGCAGTGCATGCAACTATGCGAATTCCAGCCAACGCCAACGCGTTGACCGATGCTGACACCTTTGGCGTGCGGACCCATTGCGACGACACGTCCGGTAGCTTCATGGCCAGGCACGAATGGATAGCTGGTCATTCCCCAATCGTTATTCAATAGCGACAAATCCGAGTGGCATATTCCACAATGTTCAACCGCGATTTCGACTTCTTCATCGCCGAGCGGATCAGGGTCGTATTCGAAAGGTTCCAATTTACCGCCGGCGAATTGCGCAGCCCAGGCTTTGATCGTAGACATCGAATACTCCGCAGTAGTTGAAAACTGGATTCTACTCTCGAAACACAAAAAATCCGTGTTGTATTTTCATGTGTCCGCGCGGACGTCCGTGATTACGGAAATGTGCTTCGGAAAATTTTATTTAGTATAAAATCAGCGTGTTGGCGGTGGCATAAGTCTTGCTTCAGGAACACGAGCAAATGACGCTGACATTAAATCAAGGAATGATTATGGATAAGGCGATACGAGGCCCTGTGATGGGCGTGATGGTGGCGATTGCGGTTAACGCAGTGATGGATGCTGCGGGTTTGGCGGATTTAAGTTTTGCATCATTATTTCCGTTAATGCTTGTCTTCTGGGGCATTCAACGCTTGTCGCTTAAAGACATGGGCTTCAAATTGGGCGGGGTTCGCCATTACGGCCTGGCGCTTTTGCAACCCTTGGTAATCATCGGTTTTATTGCGCTGATTTGCTTGATGTCGGGCGTCATTGATATTTCGAAAGCCAATTGGCAGCAGGCCAGGAACGATTTTCTATTTACCGTGGCAATTAGTTTCCCGCTTGCAATACTGACCGAAGAAGGTTTCTTTCGTGGTTGGTTATTCGCATCATTGCGGCGCACCGGGATGAGCGAATTGCAAGTCATTATCTGGACCGGTGTTGCATTCTCGCTTTGGCATATTCCGGCAGTCACCATGAATACGGAAGACGCATTGCCATTGGCTCAAATACCTATCTTGTTGATCAACGCCGTATTGATCGGTGCGACATGGGGAATGTTGCGGTCGATTTCAGGGTCGATCATTGTCACGAGCGCATGCCATGCGATATGGAACGCTTGTGTGTATGTATTTTTCGGTTTTGGCACAACGACAGGTGTGCTTGGCGTCAAACAATCCGAGATATACGGCCCGGAGTCGGGTCTGTGGGGGTTGGCAATCAATCTGTTTCTGGCGTATGCGCTGTGGACATGGTGGAAAAAGAAGCAGGCCAAAAGGAAGCATGTAGACAGTGACTTGCAGGCTATTCAAGCAGCGTAGTGACTTTGTTTGTCGGGTCCTATGACATTGCCAACAAAAGAATGAGTGTCGCAGCCCGTTTCATGACGCGGGCTGCACTCTTTTCTGGTATATAAGCGGACTGTTTTTATTTGTTTCTCGGAGTCCGCCTTGTTGAAACCGTCCTCGTTGATCTTGTCGTTAAGCCTCGCACTGCTTTCAGTTGTAGCACCGGCCAGAGCAGGTGAAATTGTTCCGCCACGCGCCGAAAATGCCTATCTCACGCAAACGGAAGCGGCGCAACGCTCGGCTCGGGTTTCGAAAGTGGCCTATGTGCTGGACTTCAGCTTGACTGGCGAAGAAACATTCCGCGGTACCAGTCGTATTGATTTTGAATTGACCGACAATCTCAATTCGCTGACGCTGGACTTGGACAAGGCGAAGATCAGTGCATTGGTCGTGAACGGTAAAACGGTAACACCGCAATATAACCAATGGTTCATCACGCTGGCGGCGAAAGACTTGAAGTCTGGTCATAACACGGTCAGCGTCAGCTACGAACGCAAGCACAGTACCAATGGCGAAGGTCTGCATCGTTTCAAAGACCCGACCGATGGCAAGGTGTATCTGTATTCGCATTTCGAACCTGCTGCTGCCCATCAGATGTTTGCCTTGTTCGATCAACCGGATTTGAAGGCGACATTCAAGTTGAACGTTACGGCGCCGAAAGATTGGCATGTCATTTCGACACGGCGCGAATCGAACATCAAGGCAGACGGTGAAAATCGTCGCTGGACCTTTCCGGCGACTCCCATTTTAAGTCCGTATAACTTCTCGATGCATGCGGGTCCTTATCATGTTTGGGAAGACAAGAGCGGCAAGTATCCGATGCGGTTATTTGCACGGGAATCGGTGGCCAAACAAGTGTCGCCGCAGGATTGGTTCCGTTATACCAAAGAGGGCTTGATCTACTTTGAGCGTTATTTCGGCATCGAATACCCATATGCCAAATACGACCAGATTCTGGTACCGCAGTTTATTTATGGCGCAATGGAAAATGCGGCTGCGATTACGTTTACCGAGAGCAGATTTTTATCCGATAACGCGATGACGACCAGCGAACGTCAAGGTCTGGCATCGACCATTCTTCATGAAATGGCGCATCAATGGTTTGGCGATCTGGTGACCATGCGCTGGTGGAACGGCTTGTGGCTGAACGAAAGCTTTGCCTCGTATATGCAAACATTGGCGAGTGCCGAGTCAACCGAATTCGGCAACCCGTGGCTGTCGTTCTACCGCGGCAAACGCGGCGCCTATCGTGCCGATGAAAGCATTACCTCGCATCCGATCGAAGTGCCGGTGCCGTCAACTGCAAATGCTTTCGATAATATCGATTCGATCACCTACAACAAGGGTGCCTCGACCTTGCACCAGCTGCGTCAACTGATTGGTGCGGAAACATTCCGCCAAGGCGTACACAACTATCTGGTGCAACATGCTTATGGCAATGCCACGCTCGACGATTTTATCGATGCCTTGTCGAAAGCATCCGGCCGTGATCTCAAGCCATGGTCGCAACAATGGCTTTACGAACCTGGTTTGAATAACCTCACTGCCGACTTTGCTTGTGCGAACGGAAAAATATCTCGCTTTGCATTGTTGCAATCGGCTGCCAACGAAGCGAACCCGACCTTGCGCGAGCAATTGGTACAGGTGGGTTTGTTCAAGCAATCGAATGACAAGCTTGCCGTCGCCAACAATGTCGCCGTTACCTATTCCGGAACCCGCACCGAAGTGCCTGCCTTGGTCGGTGAAACGTGTCCGGATTTGGTATATCCGAATTATCAGGATTGGGGCTTCGTGAAAGTGGTACTCGATCCGATATCGTTTGCTACTGCCCGAAAACAACTTGCTGGCGTCGAGGATCCGCAGTTGCGCTCAATGCTATGGCAAAGTCTTTCCGATGGCTTGCGTCAAGGCCGATTGGGGCTGGGCGATTTTATCGAAACCGTTATGGCCAACGCGCCATCGGAGCAGGACTATGCTTTGCTTGGACAGGCTCTGGGCTATGTCGGTACCGCAAAAGGCTATTTGCAGACATTTGCCCGAAACTCGGACTACGACAAGCGGATATCTCCGCAAATGGAGCGAATGCTTTGGACCGGATTGATCGCTAGTCGTGCCGATAGCAATCGTGCACGCCGATGGCTCGATACCTATGTTGAAGTGGCCAGCACCGATGCAGCACTGAAGCAGCTTGCCGATATATTGGCGGGTCGCGTTGATGCAGCAGGTGTTGAAATTGATCAGGAATTACGTTGGGACATGATCAGGCAGCTTAACGAACATGCCGTCGCAGGTAGCGAAGCCTTGATTGCAGCCGAACTTGCTCGTGATAAAAGCGAACAGGGGCAACTCTCGGCATTGGCAGCTGCAGTCGTCAGGCCGGATCGCGATGTTAAGGCCAAATGGCTAAGCACTATTCAGAAACTTGATAATGCAGAACCCTATTCACGTTTGCGAATAGCCATGGCCTACCTGTACCCGTCAGGTCAGGAAGCCTTGGACGAGCTGACTGCGGAACAACGCTTGCAAACTTTGCCGACTATCGACAAGGAAGCAGACCGCGTATATATGCGTAGTTATGCGGGCTCGATGATTCCCACCACATGCAGCGTTGCAAGTGTTGATCGACTGGACAATGCAATAAAGTCGATGACTGATCTTTCGGCAGGCACTCGTCGGTCATTGTTGTCTCGTCACGAAGAAGACGGTAAATGTCTGGCAATACGCAATCGATTCGAAGCCGATACCATGAAGGCGAAATGATTGATATGCCCGGGTCGGTTTTATCGACTTGGGCAGTCAAAGCAGTACTGCACTAATTTTATTGCTTTTCTTCTTTCTTGTTTCTCGCTTGCTCGATAGCGAAAGTGCGGTATGACTCGGGCATGATTGAGACCATCAAGTCGGGTTTGGTGTGTCCGTTGATTCCGCTGTTGTCTTCAAAAGTGTAATGAACCGACAAGCCATTGTGGGTAAATTCGCCGGTGCTGAAAACTTTTACATCTACGCCACCGATTTTTTGTATCGGCATGATTTTCTTGTCCAGATCGGATCTGTTCATTTCAAGAATGGCAGCGGCTACGTCAAGTTCCGCAGCAAGGTCGCTTTCGATGGTGTAGCCAGACGTAAGTATCACGCTGGAAAATTCGGTGGCAGACCAGGCGGCATCAAAGGTCGCCCAGATAACGAGATGGTCTTCGCTGGGGCCAAATCGCCAGTTGTAGCTGGCTTTAGGCGCTTCGCCGAAAATGACCGGGCTTTTGACAGCTAGTGGTGCTAACGCTGAAATGCGTTGGGGAGTCAGTTTTAATATGACCGGCTTTACGACGGGTGCCGGCAACGGCAATGGCGGGCTTGCGGGAGTCGGTACTTCTTTCTGGCCGCAGCCGGTGATCGCAAGCACAAGCAAGAGCGATGTGGAACAGAAGGCGGGGCGGCGTTGAATAGCAGTCATGACTGGCAAGCTCCCACTGGATATGATTTTGATCATCAGTATACATTCGGCGGAAGTACTGGCGAGTTGCTTCAAACTTTGCAATTTGGAGTAATCTTCCTGGTCTGCGAACCTATGCAATTCGAGAGGGAAATATTCATGAAATTGCTATCTGTGGCTTTATCACTGGGCTTGGTGCTGGCATTGTCCTTTGCATTGCCAGTGAATGCACAAAGCGGTCCCAATCTAAGTCCGCCGGATCTTAAGGGTACGTTCCCGGACCTTCCAAAGCCGCCGGTACCTGTAGACGAAAACGGAAATCCGATTCCCGCGCAGCAACCCACAGCAGAACAGCTCGAAGCGATGCGTATCGAGCAAGAGCGCCGTCTCGAACAAATACGCCTGGAAGAAGAAAGAATTGCAGCCGAAAATGCGCGTCGCGCAGAAGAAGAACGTCGGGCTGCCGAACTATTAGCCGAGCAAAAACAATTCCATGATCGCGTGATGTGGGCGATTTATATCGGGATCGGATTATTGGCGATTTTTGTCGGGTCCAGATTGTTTAAAAGCAACGAATAATCGTGAATCAGGAACTGATTGTAGTGAGTGCCGATTGATACTCAATGAAATCATGTGTCGAAAAGCAGCAAAAAATAATCTCTTCGATGCATGTCTCGGTCTTTGTAAATTGAACTGCTGCATTGATGGCAATTGGCGCGGCCAGCTCGATCGGGTAGCCGTAGATGCCGGTGCTGATCGATGGGAAGGCGATATTGCGATAGCCCATTCGCTTCGCAATTTGCAGCGAATTGTCGTAACAACTTGCCAGCAGCTCTGCTTCGCCATTATTGCCGCCACGCCATACCGGCCCTACCGTATGAATAATCCCGCGCGCATTTAATCGATAAGCGGATGTGTGTTTGGCTTCGCCGGTCTTGCAGCCGCCAAGTAGACGACATTCTTGAACCAGTTCGAGCCCCGCGGCCCGGTGAATGGCTCCGTCTACACCGCCACCGCCCAGCAATGAAGAATTTGCCGCATTGACGATGGCATCCACATTGAGCTTGGTGATGTCGGATTGAATGCAATGAATACGGCTTGGCATACTCAAATCGCCAGAAACTAGAATCTTAATGAAAGACAGCTCAGGCCGCCGTCCATTTTTTGATATTCGGACATATCCAGAGCGATGATTGAATAGCCAAGTTTTTCCAGTGTGGCCTGTAGCACAGGGAATCCACTGGCCATCAGCACATGGTTATTCACTCTCACGCAGTTGGCTGCGTAGTCTTCATTGGGCTGAACGCGTACCAACTCGAAACGTTTGAAAGCCGGGTGGTCAGCGAGGGCATCAATCACCACCATTCGGTTATCGCCAATATACGAGATGCCGCTTTTCAGATGCAGGATGCCGGACACTGCGCGGATATCGACAAAATCCGATGTATAGCCATGTGTTGATAGCCAGTCCGCCAATTGCCGTGCGCCCGTTTCATTCGTCCGTAAAGAAATGCCGATAATAAAATGATTTTCGGTTTCGCAAATGTCGCCGCCGTCGAGAGTTCCCGGGGCCGTAATTTCTGCAAATTCGGCATAAAACTTTGACAGTACCGGTTTGATGCTTTGAACTTCGCCCTCACGGCTTTCTGCGCCCGGACGGGTAAGAATTGCATGTGGTCCGGCCAGGATCGCGGCATCTTCGACAAAAGTGGAGTCGGGGTAATTCGGGTCGGCTGCGAGATGTGCAAGTTTCAATCCGCAATCATTCAAAGCTTCGCAATAACGCCTATGTTGCTCGAGGGTTTTATCGAAGTCCGGGACACCCATATCCACCGTGGTCAAACCATCGGCAAAGTTTGCTGCGGGTAAACGAACAATGGCTTGGGTGAACATTCAATCATCCTTGGTTTTATTTGTATCGGCCATGCATGGACCAGATGGTATCGTACAAGCGATATTTTCCACTAAAATGCTGGGCAGTAGACAGTTTTCGAGGGTTAGCATGAGCATCAACCAGGACATTCACCCGATCCATGAATGGTTAAAGGGTTTCTCGCATGCCGTGCGTGCGCGAGATTACGAGCAAGGCCGCCGCTTCTTTGCCGACGACGTGGTCGGCTTTGGTTCGGTAGCCGAACGGTGTGATGGATTGGAAATGCTCGAACAAGGGCAATGGCGAAAAGTGTGGGGCGTCACTACCGGGTTTGAATTTGATTTGCAGACCACCGCAGTCAATGTGGATGGGCAAATGGCCTGGGCAGCAAGCAGCTGGCAGTCATATGGAAAAACAGGGGAGGGAGAGCCCTTGCTCCGACGCGGTCGCTGTACCTTCGTTTTTAGCAGGCGGAACGAACAGTGGCTTGCAGTACACAGTCATTTTTCGCTGGAACCAAGGGCGTGATTGTTTATCTGGTTACAGCGGACCATGCTTACACACTAAATCGTTATTTGCAGGAATGGGCGCCAGATTTGACAAGTCAGATCCAGCCCATTTTTTATGAAGAAAAACCGTGGGATTGGCTTGAACTCGAAGCCACTTATGTATTTTCCGATATTGAGCGTTTAACCCCGGCAGAAATGCTTAAGGCAACGGCATACGCCGACCTTCTGCGGTCACGTGGCTATCGGGTGCTGAATCATCCGAACGATGCGCCTACGCGTCTAGCACTACAACATGTGCTGCACACGGCAGGCATTAATCCGTTTCGCATGTATCCGGTGGATAAGCTTGAAACACCGATTTTTCCGGTGTTTTTGCGATTGGCTAATTCCCATCAAGGCAGTATCGGCGAGTTGATTCATGCCAGACAGGAACTTGCACAACGGTTGGCAGGGCTCGATCAGGATGTTGCCGAAGCCGAAGATTTGGTCGTTGTCGAGTATTGCGATACTCGAAACAGCACTGGTCGATATACGAAGTATTCCGCGATGCGGGTCGGAGGGAATTTAGTGCCGAGACATGCTTTGTCCAGCACACAGTGGATGTTGAAAGTACCCGATCTTGTCGATCAAGAAGCCGTTGCTACGGAGAATGATTTTCTGACGAAGTTCCCGCAACGAGAAGCGATCGAAAAAATCTTCTCGATGGCGAAAATAGATTTTGGCCGGATTGATTTCGGTATCCAGGATGGTGAAATACGGGTTTGGGAAATCAACACCAATCCGACTTTCATGCCGGTTAAAAAAGGCTTGCACCCGGAGCGTGCCGAAATTATTGGACAAACCAATCTTTGGCTTATCAAAGCCCTGCAAGCACTTGATGGTGAAACCGGGGACCTGCCGGTTTGGCGAAAGATAGCCAGGCGACACAAGCGAATGCGCTGGTCTTGGTGGTTACAGCGCAAACTGTTCCGCCGTAAACGTGCGTGACGCGATATTTTGACAAGGTTTTACATCGTAAAACAGACAGCTTTACGCGTTGATGCCATCATTCTTTTACTGGATATGTGATTTTCCTCTTCCCCCGTCGTTGGTACTGTATGTCCGAGCCACTTGATCTGCATGCAGCCAGCGATTCTGAGCGTAACGCGCTTCTGGTCGATGATGCCTCATCGCCAACAATCGATTACCAGGCCTTTGCCGACGACGTTCAGGCTTTGCATGCGAAGTTGAAAGCCGACCTTGGCGAGAATGACCTCGCACATTTACGCAAGATGGAGCGCTGGAGCCGAACCTGTACTATTTTGGGTTATTCGTTTTCCTGGATGTTTCCCAATCCGGTTGCCGCCATATTGATCGGCATGGGTAACGTAGGACGATGGGCGACGGTTACCCATCACGTAATGCACCGTGGCTATGACGCAGTGCCGAACGTTCCCGATCGTTTCAAGAGCAAGAATTTTGCCATGGGTTGGCGTCGTTTTATCGATTGGATCGATTGGCTGCATCCTGACGCTTGGGCGCATGAACACAATCATTTGCATCACTACAATACGGGGCAGCTGGATGATCCTGATCTGGTCGAGCGCAATGCATGGTTTATTCGCGACAAGCGAATGCCGCGCATGTTGAAACGGCTCTCGATAATCCTGGTGATGATGACCTGGAAACTGACTTATTACGCGCCTAATACTTTCTGGGCGCTAAAGCAGCACCGAAAAATTCGGGCACAGACGCCAGAACAAGCCAAGACACAGTCGCTGCCTACGATGGGCTCGGTCAGTCGCTATATCATTCCCGGCGAGAAAGTAATTTTTCCGGTAACGCCCTGGGGCGTGGAATTTTATCTGCGTTGTGTATTGCCGTATGGCTTGCTTCGTTTTGGCTTGATACCCGCTTTGTTTCTTCCACTGGGTATTTGGGCCTGGAGTGCCGTCTTGATCAACTCGATTCTTGCCGAGGTTGTGGCAAATGTGATTTCGTTTGTAATCATCGGGCCCAATCACACTGGCGAGGATGTATATCGCTTCGATGAAAATTTCAAAAACAAGCAGGAATTCTATGTGCAACAGGTGGCGGGCTCGGTGAATTATCCCGGCGGCACCGATGCGAAGGATTTTATGTTGGGTTACTTGAATTACCAGATTGAGCACCACGTCTGGCCTGATTTACCGATGCTCAAATATCGCCAGGCCGCTCCACAATTGAAAGCGATCTGTCTGAAACATGGTGTGCCTTACATCGAAGAAGGCGTATTCAAGCGGTTTGGCAAGCTGTGGTCGATTATGATGGGCGATACCGACATGCGACGAACAAAAGGCCGCTTATAAAATACGACCAGAGCTATTGGTCTTCTTCTGCTTTGTCTTCATCGACAGGCTTTCAGCCAGCTCTGTAATCGCATTGCATTCTTGCAAAGACAGTTTTCTTAGCGCCACCAGAGTCCGGATTTCAAGATCGTTTCCGGCGACATACATAAGCTGAACTTCCTGGTCCAGGGAATGATCTTCATTTTCTGTCAGCGTGCGATTGCCGCGCCCGGTGGCCAGCCATTCAAATCGTACAGACGTAATCGTGGCGATCTTGCCGAGGTTTTCGACGGTAGGCCGGGAGCCATTAGCCATCTCCCATTGCGCCACGGCGCTGCGTTGCACACCGATTTTTTCCGCCAATGCAGCTTGCGACAGGCCGGAAGTCAGACGGACATTGCGAATTCTGTCTCTCAGAGATTTTTTCATGTGTTTATCTCCCGCCTGATCTTCTTGGCTAGCCGCGATGTTGGTTATCGCAATATGTTAGTGATACTGTCTGTGTTAGTGTTATTAACCTAAGACTGAGGCCTATCGCTAACTATTTTACTCCACAGACTGGTTTAAAAGGTTATGAAATATTTAACGATAGTGATACTAACAGCGGAACTCGTCTGAAATGTGAATTAAGAGCCAAAATCAGGTTAATTCTTATTACAGGGCTGGAATCCGGGCTCACAAATGAAAACTCCCACTCGAAGGCGGGAGTTTTTTGCAGCCAGAAAGCGAAAGGAAAGCTTATTCGTAATCCAGTTGCTCGAGTTTCGCTGCACAAATGAAATCATTCTGGCTTAAACCACCCACATCATGCGTCGAGAAACGCACGACGCACCGGTTGTAATGTACGCCCAGGTCCGGGTGGTGATCTTCACGATGAGCCATGAAGGCGAGGGCGTTCACGAAAGCCATGGTTTTGTAGTAATTGTCGAAATGGAAGGTTTTACTGATGGCCTGTTCATTTTCGATCAGTTTCCAGTCCTTCAAGGCCACCAAATAGGTTGCGACGGTATCGCTTGGCAGCAAGTGTTCTGCACCTTTTAAGGCCTGGCAATGGCGTTTGGCAAGGGTCTCAAGAATGGACATGGTCTGGTCTCCGGTAATTCATCCGATTTTACCCTGCAATACGGTAAAATTACGCATGATTACTATTTCCGAAACTGCCCAATCCCACTTCCGCCGCTTGCTGGATAGTCAAGGTGGCGATGCTGTTGGTATCCGTATTTCTGCCGTCAATCCAGGCACTCCACGTGCCGATGCACGTCTCGAGTTTTGCGATAATGGAGACTTGCTTGGTGACGAATGGTCGCTTGAATGTGTCGGCTTTACGCTTTATGTCGATGCGGCAAGTGTCAAATTCCTGGACGGTGCTGAAATCGATTATCTCGAACAAGCCACCGGTGGTCAGCTAAATATTCGTGCACCGCGAATCAAGGGCGAAGCGCCAAAAGGCGATTCCAGTCTCATTGAACGCGTGCAGTGGCTGCTGGATTCCGAAATCAATCCACAACTGGCTTCGCACAAAGGCAATGTAACTTTGTCATCGCTGGATGCAGATGGAACCGTGTATCTGAGCTTTGGCGGCGGTTGCCAGGGTTGCGGCATGGCGGATGTCACGCTGAAACAAGGCATAGAAAAAACCTTGCTTGCGCGAATTCCGGAATTGAAAGCCGTGCGTGATGCTACCGACCATGACAAGGGCGAAAATCCATATATCGAGCGCACTGCATAATTTATTGCGGGAACTTTATATTGCTTGAGCTTTCTGATGCCCGAACCGAGGGCAATATGTGATTGATCAAAACGAGCAGGACGCTTTAATTCGCCTTGGCGCTTATGCGCCGACCAAGCTCGTCAAAAACGATGTTAAAAAAACGTCTAATTTTCTACTGAGAATTATTGCTTTCGGATTTGCGCTCGGACTACATGGGCTGCTTTTGTGGTGGCTCAATACCGAGTTGCGACTGGCAAAAATATTGATACCCGATCAAGTAATAACGGTAATCGAATTTCTCGAGAGCGAGCCGCCGCCAAAGCCTGTCATTGAAGTGATGCCCGATATGCATATCAGTAAGCAGGTGTCTGAAGTGCAGGAACGCAGCCACGTACTGGATGCGTCGAGTAAACAGCCGATCTTGATAGTTAAATTGCCGAAAAATACAAAACCGATTCAGACGCTAAATATTTATGACGAAACCGGCAGGATCAGATTGCCGGTTGATTTCATCGAAAAACTGGATGAAACCAATAAGCCCGGTAAACGCTTCGATTTCATGAACCCGGATTTGGCATTGGCCGGGACATTCCTCAAACGACCGCCTGCGCTCGAGTTTAATCCGACACAATTTGAAGATGCCTGGAAACCGGATCAGGATATCCTGAATGAATTGCTGGAAAAAGCGGTAGAAAAAACGACCAAGGAAATAAAAATACCCGTGCCGGGTAATCCAACAGTGAAACTAGTGTGCAAGGTTTCCGTGCTCGCCTTGGGCGGTGGTTGCGGCTTTGTTCCGAACGGCGGTTATGGTCGTGTCATTGCCGAAAACGAAGATGATCCGGACACGTTAAGTCCCGAGGAAGACAAGCAATGCCAAGCGTGGTGGGAGAAAATAAGTAATACGCGAAGCCAGCGCGAATGGCTTAAGACAAGAGAGTTATACGAACTCACCTGTAAAAAACCCTTGGCAAAGGAAAAAATAAAGGCACCGTAGGAGCGCTGCTTGCTGCGTCCGAATTACACAGCAGCGTCTGGGCGCAGCGAGCAGCGCCCCTGCGATTAAAAAATAAAGGCCCGAAAGGGCCTTTATTAATTGCTATGTCGAAAAGCGAAAATCAATCTTCGTGTTCGCTTAAATCATGTACTTTGCTTTTCAGCGAACCGAGATAAACCGATACGTCGGCGATTTCCTTGTCAGATAAACGGCCGGCATTGCCTTGCATGGAAATATTCGAGCGTTTTTTACTCTTGTAATCGTGCAAGGCCTTGCTCAGGTAATCGGAATATTGACCGGCAATAATTGGGTTTTCACCCGGAGCGGCACTGCCGTCAGGTAGTTTACCGGTGTTGCCGACGCCATGGCAGCTGGTGCAGGCGGCGACTGGCTGGCCTTTGGCGTCTTTGCTGGCTTCAAACACTTTTTTGCCATTGGCAGCATCGCCCTTGACCGACGCAGCAGCAACACTGCCGGCAAACAACAAACTTGAAGCAACAAGGAGGGTACGAATAATCATGTGCGGGTTCCTGAATTACTTCTTGGAGGATTTCAGACTGGAAAGATGCGCGGCTATATCGGCGATGTCCTGATCCGAATAGCTGGATGCCTGCGCTTTCATAGTTGGGTGATTGCGTTCACCTTTTTTATAGCCATGCAGGGCAGCCAGCAAATATTTTTCATTTTGACCGGCAATTTTGGGCACGCGGTAGCTTGGATATGCATTTTTGTACTCGGCAATGCCGTGGCAGCCGGTGCAGGTATAAGCCAGGATTTTGCCGGCTTTTGGGTTGCCTTTCAGCTCGGCAGCTTGGGTATTACTCGCAAGAAACAGTCCCGCTAATAAAAATAATGATGTTTTCATTCTTAAAAATCCGGCAATCGGTCGGAAAAAGAGGATTATAGCTGTTGCGCTGGATTACAGACAGGGGGCGCAACCTTTGAAACATCTCAGGCATCTCACCTGCTTAGTGCCCAATAGCGTGAAGTCACATTGACTTCCGGCACATAACAAATATGAACCAATCCTGTACTGTTCTATGCAACTATAACACCCAGCCTGGCTACGGCCTTCGATATCGGAAACGGAAATCAATGAAAACTTCAAACTCAATCCTGCGCCCATTCTTGTTCGCAATGGTACTCGGCACCGTCGTTATCAGCGGCTGCAAAGGCGGTAAAGAGGCCGAAACCGACGATAAGTCCAAGTCCGAGCAGTCCGCCGATGGCAAAGATGCAAAAAAAGATGAAAAGAAAGCCGACGCCGTTCCCGTTGAAGTAGCCGCAGTTACAAGGCGACCTATTGCAGCGACCTATTCCGGTACCGCCAATCTGGAAGCGCCGGGTGAATCGCAGGTAGTCGCCAAAACTTCGGGTGTAATGGTCCAGTTATTAGCCGAAGAGGGTGATGTAGTGCATAAGGGCCAAGTGCTTGCACGTCTCGATGGCGACAAGGCACGTTTGCAGGCAGCAGGCGCTGCAGCTACGGTCCACAAGCTCGAAAATAATTACCGCCGTTCGCAGCAATTGCGCGAACAAAAGCTGGTCAGTGCAGAGTCGAACGATCAACTGCGTTATGAACTCGAATCGGCACGCGCCAATCATGATCTGGCAAAACTCGAACTTAGCTATACCCAAATTACCGCGCCGATCAGCGGCGTGATCGCACAACGCATGGTCAAGCCGGGCAATCTGGTCAATCTCAACGCCCCGGTTTTCCGTATTGTCGATAACAGCCATCTGGAAGCCGTATTGAGTGTTCCGGAACGCCAAATGGCAACATTGAAAATCGGTATGCCGTTGCGCATGATCGTCGATGCCGTACCTGGTACCGTTTTCGAAGGAAAAGTGGACCGCGTCAGCCCGGTGGTCGATACCACCAGTGGTACTTTTCGCGTTGTCTGTGCATTCGCTGGTAGCAACACATTGCGCCCGGGTATGTTTGGTCGCATCGAAATCGTTTATGACCAGCGTGACAACGTTTTGACGCTACCTCGCACCGCATTGATCGAAGATGAAGGTGAATCGGCGGTATATATCGTTCGCGACAAGAAAGCAGTTCGTGTGCCTGTGCAACTGGGTTACGTCGACGGTGAAGTTGTCGAAGTACGTTCGGGTGTGAAGGAAAACGAGAATGTCATTACCGCAGGTAAAGTGGCGGTACGTGATGGCACCGAAGTGGAAGTAATCAAAGCTGCAGCTTCAACTGCAGTCGCAGCGGACTCCAAATCTCCGGCGGTCAAATAAATGAGCATTATTGAATTTTCCACACGCAGACGCGTGAGCGTCTTCATGTTTACGCTAACGATGGTCCTGTTCGGATTAATCAGTTGGGGTAGCTTGAAGGTCAACTTATTACCCGACTTGAGTTATCCAACTCTGACGGTGCGTACCGAATATACCGGTGCCGCACCATCTGAAATCGAAAATCTTGTTACCGAGCCGGTCGAAGAAGCGGTTGGCGTGGTCAAGGGCTTGAGCAAGCTGCATTCGATTTCACGCCCGGGTCAAAGCGACGTCGTGCTTGAATTCGCATGGGGCACCGACATGGATCAGGCTAGCCTGGACGTGCGCGAGAAGCTTGAGAACTTGAACCTGCCGCTCGATGTTTTGCCTCCAGTGCTGCTACGTTTTAATCCTTCTACCGAGCCGATAATCCGGCTTGTTCTCAGTGTGCCGGAAAATTTCAAGGGCGATGTCGAAGCAGAACTTATCCGCTTGCGCCGCTATGCCGATGACGAGTTGAAAAAATCGCTGGAGCCTGTCGAAGGCGTTGCCGCAGTCAAAGTAGGCGGCGGTTTGGAAGACGAAGTTCAAGTACGTCTGGATGAACGTCGTCTGGCTCAATTGAATATGCCGGCAAGTTTGGTTATCGATCGTCTTGGCCAGGAAAACGTCAATATTTCCGGTGGCCGTATCGCTGAAGGCAATGAGCGTTATCTGGTCCGTACGGTGAATCAATTCCGTACGCTCGATGAAATGCGCGACATGTTGATCAGCGTGCAAAACGGCGTGCCTATCCGATTGCGCGATGTTGCTGAAATTGAACAAAGTCACAAAGAGCGCGAGGCGATGATTCGTCTGCGTGGTTCGGAAGCAGTGGAGTTGGCTATCTACAAGGAAGGCGACTCCAATGCTGTGACGGTTGCCCATGCAGTGCGGGAACGCCTTGCAGCCTTGCAGAAAGCTGGCGAGCCGGTTCAAACCGGTGGTCCCGGTAGTGAGCAGGCATCCAAGGCAGCACCGCCAGTGGTGCGCCCGGAAGGTGAGTACGTGCTGGGCGGTTACACGCTGCGCACGATTCAGGACACATCGATCTTTATTGAAAATGCAATTAGCGAAGTGCGCTTCGAAGCAGTTCTCGGTGGTGTGCTTGCCATCCTGATTATCTTCATCTTCTTGCGTGATGGCTGGAGCACTCTGGTTATTTCCTTGTCGCTGCCGGTTTCGATCATCACCACTTTCTTCTTCATGGATCAGCTGAATCTCAGTTTGAACGTCATGTCTCTCGCAGGCCTGGCTTTGGCGACTGGTATGGTCGTCGATGACTCGATTGTCGTATTGGAAAGTATTGCGAAAGCGCGAGAGCGAGGACTTGGTGTCCTGCAGGCCGCCATTACCGGTACCAAAGAAGTCAGCATGGCGGTGGTTGCTTCCACATTGACGACAGTCGCCGTGTTCTTCCCCTTGGTATTCGTGCAAGGCGTGGCAGGTCAGTTGTTCAAGGACCAGGCGCTGACAGTTTCGATTGCAATGGTGATTTCGCTCGTCGTTTCGCTGACGCTTATTCCAATGCTCAGCTCGATCAAGGCCAAGCCGCCGATGGCGTTTGTCGACGAAGAAGAAAGCAAGGTGCCTGTGTGGAGAAGTGCTGTTCAGTTTTTGCAGAATGTCTGGAAACTGCCGGTGCATTCATATCAAAGATATAGAGATGCTTTGCGCAAGCCTTCAAGCACTGCATTTGGCGGGCTCAAGAAAATTCTCAAGGCCGTTGCAACTCCATTGTTTGCGATAGTTTGCCTGCCACTTTGGATACTTTGCCTGGTCGTCGGTGCGTTGGCCATTCCGGTATTCTTTGTTATTCCATATGTCAGCGGATTCTTCATTGCCATCTTCTTCGTGGCCTATCGAATTGGACATACTTATCTCCTCCCGTTGGCCGTAAAGTTCTCGGAAATAGCGATCAAACCGTACGATATCGCTGCCAAGCGTTATCACGAAATCTTGCCGGGTGCATTGCAGCGCCCTTGGTTGGTGCTCGTAAGCGCAACGGCTGCATTCGTCGTTAGCCTTGGTTTGCTGTCGACATTGGGTGCTGATCTTATTCCGCAATTGGCCCAGGATCGCTTTGAAATGACGGCGCGTTTGCCTTCCGGCACTCGTCTTGCCGACACCGATATGCTGGTTCGCGCTTTCCAGCAGGCGCACCAGGACGATCCGGCAATCAAGGCACTTTACGGTGTCAGCGGTACCGGTACCCGTCTTGATGCAAGTCCGACCGAATCGGGCGAAAACGTCGCGAAATTAATGGTCGTGCTGAATCAATATAGTCCGGAACGCGAAGCGGCAGTCACCGAGCGTATGCGTGCGACGGCGGCCAAGTATCCCGGTATCGAAGTGAAATTCGGTCGACCACAATTGCTGAATTTCTCGTCACCACTGGAAATTGAAATCCGTGGTTCCAACTTGCCGGCGATTGAAAAAGCCGCGCGTCGTCTCGCGGTGCGCATGCAGGAACGTCCGCAATTTGCCGACGTCAAAACCACTGTGCAGGAAGGCTACCCGGAAATTCAGATCCTGTTTGACCAGGAACGAGCCGCAGCATTGGGTTTGACCGATCGCCAGATTTCGGACCAGGTCGTTCGTCAGGTGCGTGGTGAAGTGGCAACGCGTTACAGCTTCCGTGATCGCAAGATCGACGTACGTGTACGTGCCCGTGAAACCGATCGTGCCAGCGTGGAAGCCATCCGTAATCTGATCGTCAATCCGCAAAGCGAAACCCCGGTCACCCTCGGCGCCGTTGCCGAAGTGAAAGAGACCCTGGGGCCAAGCGAAATCAATCGCGTCGAGCAGGATCGCGTTGCGATTGTTTCGTCGAACCTGCGTGATGTCGACCTCGGAAGTGCGGTTGCCGAAGTTCGCCGTCTGGTGGCCGAAGAACCGCTGGGTACCGAAATTCAGTTGAGCTTCGGCGGGCAAAGTGAAGAGCTCGATGCTTCGCAAAACTCCCTGATTTTCGCGTTCGCACTGGCGATCTTCCTGGTTTATCTGGTGATGGCATCGCAGTTTGAGTCCTTGCTGCATCCATTCGTGATCATGTTCTCGGTGCCGCTGGCTATCGTTGGTGCGGCGCTCGCATTGTTCATCGTTGGTTCGCCGGTATCGGTCGTCGTGTTCATCGGATTGATATTGTTGGTCGGCATTGTCGTGAAAAACGCGATCGTGTTGATCGACAAAGTGAATCAATTGCGGGACGAAGGCGTGCCGAAGCGCAAGGCGATCTGCGATGCTGCTGAATCGCGTCTGCGTCCGATCATCATGACGACGTTGACCACGCTGTTCGGCTTTGCTCCGCTGGCATTCATTGCAGGCGAGGGCGCCGAAGTCCGCCAACCGATGGCAATTACCGTGATCGGTGGCTTGATTGTTTCGACCTTGTTGACCCTGGTCGTTATTCCAGTCGTATATGACTTGATGGACCGCCGTGGCGACGAATGGTATCGCGAACGCGGTAGGCGTCATCGTGGCGAACTTGAAGCACATCCGGTTGATCTGGAGGAAGGTACTGCATGAAAACCATGGCGGAGTTGAGTTTACGCCGTCCGGTAACGGCAGTGATGTTCTACATCTCGATGGTCGTAATCGGATTAATCGCCGGTTTCCGGCTTCCACTGGAACAGTTTCCAGACATCAGTTTTCCATTCGCTTTTGTGCAAATGCCCTATGCGAACTCAACACCTGCAGAAGTCGAGCGTACGATCACGCGTCCTGCCGAAGAGGCGATCTCGACGATCGATGGCATCAAGCGAATAGATTCAAACAGCCGGTCTGATGGTGCAGATATTTTTTTGCAGTTCTCGGACATGAGTCGGGATGTTAGCGTTGCTAGCACTCAGATACGCGATCGACTTGATGCGATTCGTCGCGATTTGCCGGGTGATTTTCAACGCTATCAAGTGCTGACGTTCTCGCCGAGTGGTCAAGCGATGTTGCAAATTCGTTTTGCTTCGCCACGTGATCTGAGTGGCGAATACGAACTTATTCGCCAACACATTGCCCGTCGTCTCGAGCGCGTGCCCGGCGTGGCAAGGGTCGATATCAGCGGCGCCACCCAACCCGAAGTCGAGATCGCGATCGATCCCGTCCGCATGACGGCGCACAACATCGGCTTGAATGAGCTGGCGGCGAAATTGCGTTCGGCGAACTTCTCGGCGTCGGGCGGTGAAATCGATGAAGGCGTTCGACGCCTTCGCGTGCAACCGGTCGGAGAAATCCGATCTCTCGATGAACTGCGGAATCTTGTCATCGACGCCAATGGGCTGCGCCTGAGCGATATCGCAACTATCAGGCTGAAACCGCAACGTACGCAAATCATGCGCCGCCTCGACGGAACACCGGCGGTGGGCATCGATGTTTTCCGCGAAGCCGACGCGAATCTGGTCGACGTCGCCGAAGCGGTTTGGAAGGAAGTCGCCTTGATCCAACAAGACAAGGCGCTTCAGGGAATTCGCTTTATCACCATCGGCGACCAGGCGAAAAGCGTCACCGACTCGATCCATGAGCTGGTCAAGGCCGGCTGGATAGGCTCGGCGCTGTCGTTGCTGGTGTTGTTTTATTTCCTGCGCCACTGGCCGTCGACGCTGATGGTGACGCTGGCGATTCCAATTTGCATCGTGATGACTCTTGGCGCGATGTACTTCCTTGGATTGACACTGAACATCCTGACCATGATGGGCTTGCTGCTCGGCGTCGGCATGTTGGTGGACAACGCGGTGGTGGTTGTGGAATCCATCTACCAGTACCGCGAGAAATACCCGAACGATCCGATGCGTTGTGCCATCGAAGGTACCCGCGGCGTGCAGCTGGCGATCAGTGCAGGCACGCTGACCAGCATCATCGTGTTCGCACCGAATATTTTCGGCGAGCGCAACGAAATCAGTGTCTACCTCGCCCAGATTGCCTACACCATCACGATCTCGCTTCTTTGCTCGTGGCTGGTTGCGGTGAGTTTGATTCCGATGATTTCCGCACGCCTGAAAACGCCGCCAGCAGTGACTGCCGAGCACGGTTTTGTGCCACGCCTGACACGCACGTATGCGAATTTGCTGCAGTGGTCATTGGCGCATCGCGGTTGGTCGCTGGCAGCCATGGGCTTGATATTTGTTCTGAGCTTGCCGCCTTTCGTGTTGATGAAGAAGGACATGTTCCCGAACGAGGCAAGCCGGGAATTGAACCTCAACTTCAATTGGCGCGGTTCCTACACGCTTCCGCAGATGTCGGGTGAAGTTGCCAAAGTCGAGGCTTTCTTCGAAGCAAGACGCAAGGAATACCAGCTAAAGCAGATCTACGTTTTCTTCGGAGAACAGGGTTTCGCGGGCGTCCGCTTGACCCTGAATGACGAAGGGTATTCCTGCAGTACTGTAACAACGCAGATATTGATGGCAGTTGGCATTCGCGATAAGGAACTTTGCCTGCGTGCGCCGGAAGATATTCAGGAGCAAATCCGCAAGGAATTGCCCAAGCTGGCGCGTGCCGAGCTGAACTTCGGTGGCGGCGGTGGTCCTGGCGGTAATCAAAGCAAGACCGATCAGACGGTGCAGGTATTCATTGAAGGCGACTCCAGCGAAAAATTGCAGGAAATCGGCGAGCAATTATTGCCACTGTTCTCCGGACTTAAGGAATTGCGCGATGTCCGCCTGGATATCGGCGACGTGAATTCGGAAGTCCGGGTGAAAGTGGATCCGGAA
This sequence comes from Arenimonas sp., assembly GCA_036676335.1. Classification (GTDB taxonomy): domain Bacteria; phylum Pseudomonadota; class Gammaproteobacteria; order Xanthomonadales; family Xanthomonadaceae; genus Arenimonas. The sequence continues at coordinate 47,941 of JAKFDD010000010.1, forward strand.
AAAGCGGCCGCTTACGGTTTCAGCACCAGAGACGTGGCGCAATATATCGGGATTGCATTACGCGGAACGCCGCTTCGCGAGTTCCGAAATGGCGACGAACAGGTACCTGTGTGGGTACGCTTCGAAGGTGCGGAAAACTTCCGCATCAAGGACATGTCTTCGTTGACGGTACGGCGTGCCGACGGTACCAGCGTGCCCTTGTTGTCGATGGTCGATGTGCGCATCGAACAAGCCGCCAGCCAGATCGGCCGTTCGAATCGTCAAACCGCACTCACGATAACGGCCAATCTGGCGCCGAAAGTCGAAGTCGAGAAAGCTCGGGAGGCAATCCAGGCGCTGACCAACAATATCGAACTGGCACCAGGTTACACGGTGGGTTTTGGTTCTGACTTCGATTTCGGGGAAGATGCGGCCAATCAAATGCTCCTCAATACCGGACTGGCTTTCTTGCTGATCTTTATTGTGATGGCGGCTTTGTTCGAATCGTTGGTGCAACCACTGGCAATTTTGAGTGGCGTTATCTTTTCGATCCTCGGTGTGGGCTGGCTATTCTTCCTGACCGGAACGACGTTCTCGATCATGGCTTTCATCGGGATCCTGGTGTTGATGGGCGTGGTAGTGAATAACGGCATCGTGATGCTTGAACACATCAATTCCCATCGCCGCCACGGCGTCCACCGCACCGAAGCGCTGGTCATCGGTAGCAAGGAGCGCTTGCGGCCAATTTTGATGACGATGGGAACGGCATGCTTGGGCATGGTGCCACTGTGCTTCGGAACATCGGGCATCGGTGGCGACGGCCCGCCGTATTACCCGATGGCACGTGCGATCGTCGGTGGCCTGGTGTTCTCGACTGTTGTGTCGCTGCTATTCCTTCCAACGGTATATGCGTTGTTCGATGACCTGAGTCTGTGGCTGGCTCGCCATATACACGCGATTCGAAACTGGCTTCAGGTTCACTTCCTGCCACAGCGAGGCTAGGTTTCAGGTTTCAAGCTGAAAGACAAATCGCCCGGTTGAACCGGGCGATTTTTTTTGCTTCAACTTAATTTGCCGACGATACTCAAACCTGCAATCCAGACAGCGGCGACTGTGGCTAAATTAGTCAAAGTAAAATTCACGAAGACACGGGCTACGCGGTTTTTCCACCATCCCTGCCAATGACTTGTGTCGTCACGTAACTTCAGAAAGTCATCGTAAGTTGGTTTGCGTACCCAGGCTTCGACAAAAGCACTGACCATGCCGGAACTCAATGCGGGATGTAGCGGGGTAATCGGGGCTGCTGCGAATGCGCTCAAAATACTCAATGGATGCCCGCCGGCAAGCGCACAGCCGATCGCGCTCATTACACCGGTAATCAGTACCCATTGCAGCACGAGCTTGCCGCCAAGCTCTGCGCCACCGTGATAGAAGCCCCAGGCGAAACCGCCAATCAAAAACACGGAAAGCAAAATCGTGAACCAGGGAATCTTGCTGCCGCTGGGGACAAAATTCAGCGTGTCGCAGGTGGTATGAGGATGATCCGGAGCATTGGCCAGAGCTTCACTTAATCCTTTCAGATGACCTGCACCGATGACGGCCAGCACTTCGCGGGGTTTTGTGTCTTCGGTTTGCTCGCGCAATTGTGCGGCCATATAGCGATCGCGCTCGGCGATAATTTTTTCGTATAGCTGTGGCGTGGTTTCGGCGAATTCACCGAAGCTCGACTCAAGAATATCGCCTTCTTTTAATCGCTCGATTTGTGCTTCGTCAACGTCTTCGCTGATCAACAAGCTACCGGCAAGGCCGGCCATCAACTTGCTGCGTCCCCAGAAACCCAGGCTATACCAGGCGCGCTTCAAGGTGATGCCGATATCGCGATCGATCAAATACAGTGGAACATTGTTTTCAGTTGCACCCAGGGCCGCCGCCTTTAGCTCGGCTCCTGGCTCGATGCCCAATTGCTCGGCCAGTCGTCTTTGATAAGCGGCCATCGCGAGATTCGCCGCCATCAAGCCCATTTTGCCTTCACGGATAATCTGGAACAGGTCCAGTTTCGCAAGAGCATTGCTGTCGGTCATCGCACGATGGCGATTGGTATCGAGTTCAACTGCAATGGCGTCGAATTGATGGCTGGCAATGGCTGCTTTGACGGCATCCACGCTGGCTTTCGATACGTGAGCGGTTCCGAGCAGAGTAAAGCGAACACCATCGCGTTCGATAATCGCGTGCGGTTGATCGCGCAAGAAATCCTGCGCAGTAATTTCATCAGTCATTAGGTTCAATCGCGATAGCGTTTTAACAGGTCTTGATAAGCATCGATGCGGCGGTCCCGCAAAAATGGCCAGATGCGGCGAACGTGTTCGCTGCGTTGCATATCCAATTCGGCGAACAGAATTTCCGGTTTGTCTGTATTGCCTTCGGCGATGATTTCACCTTGTGGTCCCAGCACTTGGCTCGAACCCCAGAATTGAATACCGGCAGCGCCGTTAGTAGGCGAGGCTTCGAAGCCCGTGCGATTACAGCTAAGCACAGGAATACCATTGGCTACAGCATGGCCGCGGTGGCTCAAAATCCAAGCCATACGCTGCCTATCTTTTTCAGCTTGTTCATCGCTCGGATCCCAACCAATTGCGGTCGGGTAAAGCAGAATTTCGGCGCCCGCCAAAGCCATCAAACGAGCAGCTTCCGGATACCACTGATCCCAGCAAACCAGTACGCCCAATTTGCCGACCGATGTTTGAATCGGATTGAAACCCAAATCGCCCGGTGTGAAATAAAATTTTTCATGAAAGCCCGGATCATCCGGAATATGCATTTTGCGATATTTGCCAAGCATCTCGCCGTCTTTTTCGAATACGACGGCCGTGTTGTGATAAAGACCGGCAGCGCGTTTCTCAAACAGCGAAGCTACCAGTACCACGCCGTGCTTCTTTGCAAGCGCCGACATGCGAACCGTGCTCGGGCCAGGTATGGATTCAGCCAGGTCGAATTCGCCCACCGATTCATGCTGACAAAAATAAGCGCCGTTATGCAGTTCCTGCAGCAGCACCAATTCCGCACCATTTTGTGCGGCTTCGGCCACGCGTTGTTCGATCACGGCAAGATTGGCTTTAGCCGTGCCGTGATTGATTTCCTGAATCAAGGCAACTTTGAGTTTTGCTTCGCTCATGACACTAGACCTTCTGGAAGCTGCATAGTGATGCAGTGCAGGCTGCCGTTTTGCCAGATCAGCGAACGGCAGGGAATTTGAATAATTTGACGGCCGGGGAAAGCCAAGGCCATGACGTCGGCAGCATTATCGTCCATCGGATCGCCATATGCCGGCATCAATACCGCGCCATTGATGATCAGAAAATTGGCATAGGAAGCCGCCAGACGGCGACCATCATCAAGAATCGGTTTTGGCCATGGGAATTCAAATAAGCGATATGGCTGGCCATTGGTTTGTTTAAACGCTGCCAATTCTTTCGCCATCGTTTGCAGCTCGACATAATGCGAATCGCCAGGGTCCTGGCAGCCTTGATAAATAATGCTGTCGACCGATGCAAAACGTGCCAGCGTGTCGATATGGGCGTCGGTATCGTCGCCTTCCAGATAGCCATGATCCAGCCAAAGTGTGCGTGATTGGCATAGGTCGGTTTCCAGCTGGTTCGTGATCTCTTCGCGTGACAAATCCGGATGCCGCTCGTGCAGGCAATGCCAGGTACTCAATAAAGTACCTTGACCGTCGGTTTCAATGCCGCCACCTTCAAGTGCGAATTCAATACGTTGATGCTGGGCATTCTGAAAAACACGGTGCTTGAACAAGTTGCGGACAATCAAATCATCCCGGCTGGCTTCGAATTTTCCGCCCCAGGCGGTGAAATGAAAATCGAGCAGACGAAACACATGCTCGTCGATCAACGTGATAGGCCCGGAGTCACGCAACCAGGTATCGTCGTATTCGATCACTTCGAAACGTACGCTCTGCATATTCACGCCGGCATCGAGCAACAAATAACGCGCGTGTTGCAGCAGATTATTGTCCGGCACCAGAATTAATGCTTTTTGAAAGCGAGTAATTGCAAGCACGAGTGCGACATAGGTCGATTCAACGCTGCTTAAACGGTCTGCCCAATCGGTGTCGCTATGTGGCCATGCAATTAAAACGGCGGACTGGGGCTCCCATTCCGCCGGAAAACGAATCTTTGTTGTCATGCTTATTGTCTTACGGGCGCGGGGCCGATTTCCTCTGGGTTTGCTTTGTTCAATACGGCGTCAACAACATGGGTATTTTCGAAATACACCGAAAAGCCCGAATATACCCAGCGTGTGATTGGCGGGGTGCGGCGTGAGCCGCCGCCAACGGCCGGGAATTTTTGTTGTGGCGCACCAAATTTTGCTTCGACTTGAGCCATGCTGGTTCCGCGCTTCGGAAGAGTGGTTCCTTGCTCGCTACTTACGCGCTCGATTAACAGGTTATCGGCGTGGGCGACGGGGGCGTTAAGGCTTAGCAACAAGCCAGCAGCTAATGACAAAGCGAGTATTTTCATAAAAGTCTCTCAAGTTTCAGGGGGTAGCCTGGCGACTGGGTGAATCTTCGCAGATTAGGCCTGTCTTGACTATGTTAAGGCGTGTTTTTCAGTCGAATGGTCAACCGCATCATATAAGCTGCGTTTAACTCGGAAACGGCCGTAAAACCGATATCGTTGGGGAGAAAGACATGGTGAAGACCCGCAGGCAACTTCTGACTTCATTCCGACCCAGGCCATTGGAAGAGGGGTTAATTCAGTCGCGAAGGAGATCTTCGTCAAGTCCGGTGCTGGATAATGGGCATTCCATTCAAAAACTGCCCGACAATATAGTCAAGCATTCCGGCGCACATCCGGACGACGCCACACTACCTGCGGTAGATCCGTTGGTTATTTTGTTGAATCGCTGCTGCTTCGGGTTCAAGGAGAGCGAATATCAACGTGCGTTGACGCTCGATTACACCGGCTGGCTGCAAGAGCAGCTGAATTACACATCGCTTGATGACAGCGCACTGGAATCCTCGATCGCTGTAAATTTGCCGCGAGTTAGTTGGACTGCCGCGCAATTAATCGCCGATGCCAAAGCCACCGGCAAGAACGGGCAGGGCGCGACCGAACTGATTGCCGCGACGATGCTCAGGCAGATTTTCAGTCCCCGGCAATTGTATGAAGTGATGGTCGAATTCTGGACCAATCATTTCAATATAGCGGCTGCGGCAGCCCCCGAGGTTTATTACAAAGTAGTGGATGATCGCGACGTCATCCGACCGCATGCACTCGGAAGTTTTCCGACTATGTTGAAAGCCAGCGCCCGCAGTCTCGCGATGCTGTATTACCTCGACAATGTCAGCAACACCAAGAGCGGACCGAACGAAAATTACGCCCGCGAATTAATGGAATTACATACTCTCGGAGTCGAGGGTGGTTATACCGAAACGGATGTGATCGAAGTCGCGCGTTGTTTTACCGGTTGGACGGTTACCGGTTCCGGCTCGAACAACCCCGTTTTCACTTTCCTGGCATCGCGGCACGATACCGGTACTAAAACGGTACTCGGGAATGTCATTCCGGCGAATCGCGGTATCGAAGACGGCAATCAGGTATTGGATATCCTTGCTGCGCATCCATCGACGGCGCGATACATCGCCGAAAAACTTTGTATCCGTTTCATTGGCGAACACCCGCAAACCACGGCAATCGACCAAGTGGCCGCGACTTACACTGCGACCAATGGCGATATTTCCGCGATGTTGCTGACCTTGTTCGGCAGTGAAGAATTCATGGCCAGTTACGACCGGAAAATTCGCCGGCCGGTCGAATATTTGATTGGAGCATTGCGCGTTGCCGAGCCATCGTTGACTGGCGATTACCTGTCGAAACTTAGTACACGGCTTGTTTCGCTGGGCCAACTGCATTTCAAATGGCCAACCCCGGATGGTTACCCTGACGAAATGGCCGCGTGGATAAATTCAGGCGCTTCTTTAACGCGATGGAACTGGGTGTTCGGGCTCGCCGAAGACAAAATCAGTGCCGGTATCCGAATCAATATTGCCAATCTGATTGGCAGCGCCAACACGCCGACATTATTGGTGGATCAATTAACCGCACGCCTACTGCGAAGAACATTGACTGTCGAGGACCGCGATCGTTTCATTGGTTTTGCTGCCAATGGCGGTAGTCCAACATTGGTTTTGGATAGTGCGACGATCAATCTTCGGGCCCGGGAATTAGTCGGTTTGATGCTGTCTTCCAAATATTTTCAATATCGCTGAGGTGGCAACATGGAACTGACTCGTCGTCATTTTATTCAAGCCTCGGCATTAACAAGCGGCGCAGCCTTATTGGCCCCGCGTTATGTGTTTTCGAGTACCAGTGCGCCAGCACCGAATGACATTCTGGTAGTGATTTTTCAGCGCGGCGCGATGGACTGTCTGCAAGCAATCGTGCCGTATGCCGATTCGGATTACATCAAGCAGAGACCCACCATTGCCATCCCGCAACCTGGAGCTGCCAACGGTGCATTGGCGCTCGATAACTTTTTCGGTTTTCATCCATCATTGGCACCGATCTTGCCGTTATTCCAATCCGGGCAATTGGCAGTTGTGCATGCAACAGGATTGAAGCATGACGAACGCTCGCATTTCGAATGCCAGATGCATATCGAATCGGCATTGGTAGATCACGCCCAACATACCGGATGGTTGAATCGCCACATCGGCAATATCGGCGTCAACGGCAGTTTTCAGGCAGTTGGAATGGGAAGCTCGGTGCAAATGGCTTTGCAAGGTACCCAACCTGCCGTTGGCATGTCGAGCATCGCCGCTTTTAGTTTCAGCAGCACCTCGACGCGAAAAACCGAATTGGAAGATGCTTTGTATGCCCTGCATCCGGCGGCCACTCAGATCTCCAACAGTGCAAAACAGGCTCTGGATGCAATTGATTTTCTGGCGCTGGCAAGTCCGAGCCAATATGCCGTGGAAAATGCGGCCGTGTATCCCACGACTACTTTCGGCACCCAACTCAAGGAAGTGGCACAACTGATTAAATCGAAAGTCGGCTTGCAGATGGCTTGCGTGGATATCAATGGTTGGGATCATCACACCAATATTTCGACCGCGTTACCACCATTGCTCGATGAATTAGCCAAAGGTTTATTGGCTTTCAATACCGACCTCGGCAACACGATGAAGAATGTCACCGTCATCACGATGACCGAGTTTGGACGCCGGGTAAAAGAAAATGCCAGCGGTGGTACCGATCACGGGGCCGGTTCGGCGATGTTACTAATGGGTGGTGGTGTCATCGGCGGTCAGGTTTACTCGGAATGGCCAGGTATTGCAGATGCCAATTTATTTAATGGCGATCTGGATGTCACAATCGACTATCGCACCGTGTTGAATGAGCTATTGCACAAGCGCTGCCGGGATGGAAATGCAGACGGACAGTTCCCGGGTTTCGAACCCGGTCCATGGGTCGGGTGTTTCCGGAAGGAAAATGTCGAAACTTACGACTATATAAACCCACCTGCGATTCCGAGTAACTGATTAAACCGCGCAAACAAAAACGCCCACTTTCGCGGGCGTTTTTATTTACTCACATCAAAAGATCGTAGCGATTAACGCTGACGAGCCTTGAAACGTGGGTTGGATTTGCAGATCACAAAGACTTTGCCGCGGCGGCGGACGACTTTACAGTCGCGGTGACGGGTCTTCGCCGATTTAAGGGACGACAGGACTTTCATGAATATTCCTTGGAGCGGGTTTACAAAGAAGCGGAAGTATATGACAGAAAAAGACCGCTTGCAATACAAGGACTTGGCTGAAGTGACAGGATTTAACGGGAAAATCCTTTCAGATTGCTTCTTTAGCCAATACAATACGCGCGCACTGAGCCGGGGAAGGCTCTCTAATCTCTAAGGTAACCCCATGTTTAAGCGTATTTTCTGGCTGTCAGCCTTGCTGGCAGTGTCGGCGTTTGCTGGCCAAGTAATCATCAAGTCCCGTATTTTCACCCGCGAAGACATCGCAGTCGTCGGTGAAACCAACTGGGATCGACTGGCGAACGCCGCCTCGCAAACAACGCAGGAATTGTGGAATTCCGCGAGATCATTGGTTAAATCGGCCAGCTTCTTGCTGCCCGATGCCGTGATTCAATCGCTCTCCAGCGAATTGCCCGCGCATGATGCCACCGTCGGAAGCACGCCGGGTCAGGGTGGTGTCTCCGGTGGTTCTGCCAGTTACAGCATTCCAATTGCCTTGCCGCCAGGCCGCAAAGGCATGCAGCCGAATATCTCGCTGAGTTACAGCAGCAAAGGCGGCAATGGCGTTGCCGGCATGGGCTGGAATATTTCCGGACTGTCATCCATTCATCGTTGTCCGCAAACGCTGGAACAAGATAACCAAATTCGCGCTGTTGATTATTCGATGAATGACCGTCTTTGCCTTGATGGTCAACGTCTGGTCGCGACCAGTGGGACTTATGGAAACGTCAACACAACCTATGCGACAGAAATTGATTCCTTTGCTCGCATTACGCAACTCGGCAGCACTATTGACGCGGGTTCATCAGTTACCTATTTCAAGGTGGAATACAAATCCGGCGAGATTGCCTATTTCGGAGGTACATCCGTTGCAGCGAATGCTGCCCGCGTTATTGCCGGCGGATTAACCAAGCCGCTGAACTGGTTGATTGCCCGCTCGGAAGATCGCCTTGGCAACAACATCGTTTATAACTACACCAATTTTGGTAACGGCGAAGTTCAGCCATCAAACATTCTTTATACCGGTTTCACGACAACACCCGGTGATCGCAAAGTTGAGTTTATCTATGAAACTCGTCCAAGCACTGCGGGCGCCAATGATCAAAGCTCCTCCTATTTGGCCGGTGGTTTAACCCGTCAAACTCAACGACTCACTACCGTTAAAACCTGGGTGGGTGCCGAAGCCGTTCGCGAATATCGTTTGAACTACGGCGCGCTGAGTGCGAGTAGTGGCCGTAGCTTGCTGCGCTCGGTACAAGAGTGCGCAATGCTCAGTGGTGTGGCAACTTGCCGTCGCCCGATCAGCTTTAACTGGCAGGAAGCAACACCAGATTTTGAATTCAAGGCACTAGCGGTACCTTCGTATTTGGAAGCAACCGGCAATGGCGGACAAAGAAGTTTTATTCCAACCGCCGACTACGATGGCGATGGACTAGCCGAAATATATTCTTCCGATAGCAACGGACAATATCTGTTGACTTTCGATGCCGATAAAAATCTTCGTGCGGCATTGCCTGTTACCGATGCATCGATAAGAACGATGCTGAGTCAAGCTGCTTACCATGGTGAAACAGGGGATTTCGATAAAGACGGTAAATCGGATCTGATTGGTACCGACGCATCGGGCAACTACAAGATTTATTTCTGGGACAATCCAGGCATTACCAGTAGCGTAGAGGCCGCCTTTTCCAGAATCTGGGCTACAGGCGTACCGGCGCCAGCAACTACCCAAAATAAATTTCTGGATTTTGATGCCGACGGATATACCGACATCATTACCTACGTGCCTAATCAAAGTGGTGCGAATTCCTGCAAAATCAAACTTAAGTTCTGGAAGAACGCCGGGGCACCAGCAGGTTCGCAAACTGCACCTGCATTTACGCTTGCATTGGAACATTGTCTCGCAGGTGCTTCTTATACAGATGGTTTGGGTAACGTGTATTGGGACTATGAAACCATCATGAAAGTCACGGACTTTAATGGTGACAATCTACCTGATTTCTTGTTGAGCGAAGCCATTTGGTCAATGGATACACTGAACGGAGCCAAAAAACCAAAACGTATTTTGTACGGTAAGCGTGATCCGAGTTTCTCGGTAACTTCAGTCAACTATTCGGCTTTGTTTCCTGGTTCGGATCAAATGACGACATGGGAAGGTAGCGCACTTCTCTATTCGCAATGGATCGATATCAATGCCGACGGACTGGAAGACCTGCTCTATGCCAGAAGTGGCGGTTACTGGACGATACGTATCAATAACGGCAAAACGCTCGGAAGCAGAATCAATCTGCAAAACAGAAACGGTATTGAATTTTGCGATACGAAGGGCAACCCATGCAGTAATGGATGGACATCATGGTATGCCGGTAAAATCAGGCAGTTCGACTACGACTCGGACGGGAGAGCGGAGCTTCTGATTCCAAGGCGTTTTGCACAACGTACCTGTGCAGAACGTCTCGAAGTAAGTCCCGTTGGCGATTATGAATGGATAACGTATTGCCCCGAGGATCCTATTACCGGTTCGGCTGGAGGTGCTTCTCTAAAAGGCATGTATTACCAGAATTTTGGTGGTGCCGATAACAGTGCCTATTTCATGAGTGCACTTCGCATTATCGAAACCGGCCCAAATCAATACTCTATGGTTGAAGTGCAAACCGATATCGTCGATGGCCCTGATGCAGGCGGTAGCGTCAGTTATTCCAACAACATGGATATGTATGGTGATGGACTGGCCGATTCGTTGACCAGTGTTGCCAGTATGTATCCGGATCCGGGCGCCGCAATTGCCATTGATATCACGACTCTGCCAAACGGCGACCCCGTCTTGTCGAACAAGATCTATATCAATGAGAATCAGGGTGCTGGCTTAAATACGAATAACAAAACGCCTAAATCTCACGATACCTTGGCATCGGTGGTTGATGGTCTCGGCAATACTACTTCGTGGACACATTATCCGCTTAGCAGCAAAGCCAATCGCAATGCACCAACTGATACGCCCTTGTACTCATTACCTACTGATCCTGCGCAACGTTATATCGATAGCCGACATGTTTATTTCAGCTCGTCGATGCAAGTCGTGTCCGAGATAAAGCAGAGTGATGGTATTGGTGGAACGAACACCACACGCTATGGCTATTCCGAAGCGATGTATAACACTTATGGCCGTGGCTTCCAGGGCTTCCGCAAAATCATCGAAGAGGATATGACTGGCGGCTTGCGTACCACCACGACCTTTAGTCAGCGATATCCGTTAACCAGTCGGGTCGAAAAAGTCGTCGTCAATCCACTCAGTCAGCCCGGCGAAACCAATCGCATCAGCCAGACCGATAATATCTGGCGTTGCAATCGTCTGGACCGCAACGACACGGCGGCGTGTAACATCACGCCCGGTACTAATCCGGTGCGTTTCGTCTATCAATCGTTTACCGAGCACGTCACCTTCGATCTGGAAACCGCACTTGCCGGTCTGCCGTACAAATTGACTGGCTTTACTGCCGATTATTATGCCGATACGACGGCCTGCGATGGTGGCACGATTTCAACGGTATCTGGCTATGACGCCTACGGCAATATCACGGCGAAGACACATTTCGTGTCCGATTACAGCGACGGTACGCCGGGCTATAAAAACTACATCGCGCTTAGTTGCAATCGCACCCGCAACACTTATGCAGCTGCCGACACCACGAATTGGTGGTTGGATAAGGTAACCAATACCGAAGTCCGTAATGAAATCTTGCACGGTGCCGATCAACCCTTGCCAAGTGGTGCGAGCAATCCGGTCTACACAACCAATACCGCGTACACCTGGAATACCAATCGCACGCTAGCAGTCGAGTCATTCCAAAGCGGCATCGCTTATCAACATAAAGATACGTATTACACGTATCCCAGCAGCAATAACTACGGCTTGCCTTTGAGTGTTTTGGTCAGTGGCTCCGGGGATCAAAATGCCGGTGGTCGCACGACCAGCACGACCTATAGCACCGACGGTTATTTCCCGTTATCGGTTACCAATGCACTGGGTCATACCGCCACCACGGTCGTGCGTTTGCGCGATGGTTTGCCGATAAGCGTGACCGATCCGAACGGTTTGCGTTCGTTGACGACTTACGATGCGTTTAGTCAGGCCGTGCTCGTGAAATCTCGCGGTGCGCTCGATTCACAATACCTCGCCCCGGACAAACAAGTCGCCGCAACCTGGTGCACGGTGGTCAACGAAATCAATAGTTGTGGTCTGAGCAATGCCGCGTACCAATTGACCAGCGTGCAGGACGGCAGTCCGACGTCGATCAGTACGCACGACAAACTCGGTCGCGTATTGCGCACGCAAAGCAAATTGCTCGATGGCACGAATTCTTATTCCGATACCCAGTACAACAACAAGGGGCAAACGACTGCTCAGTCGCTGCCGTATCGCAACGGCGACACCCCGTTGTGGACCTATTTTGTCAGCTACGACATTCTCGGTCGTTTGACCGCAAAAACCACGCCGCAGCAACACGCGACCCGTGGCGACATGGTAACGACCTATGCCTACACCGGTCGCACGACAGCGATCCAGGTTTGCGGCACACTCGATCCAAACACCAATAATTGTTTGAATCTATCGCGTACCACCGATGCCACCGGTCGCTATGTCGAAACCACGGATGCCATCGGTGGCGTGACCAAGTTCTGGTTTGATGCGAATGGCCAGGCGGCTGTCTTGCAGGACGTGAAGGGCAGTCAGATCAAGGCGACCTACAACGCGATCGGTCAACGCGTCAGCGTCAATGATCCGAATCAGGGCACCAGCAATTTCACTTACAACGCGCTCGGCGAAGTGCTGACGCAAACCGATGCAAGAGCCATCACCAGCACCACGACTTACGACAAACTTGGCAGAAAAACGCAATTCAGCGTAACGGCCGATGCCAATGGCGACGGCACCAATGACGCCATCGTCGATACCTGGACTTACGATCCAAGCGGTGCAAAAGGCCAATTGGCCCAAAGCAAACGCACGATCAATGGCGTGATCGAACGTCAGGAAGACAGCTCATTCGATACACTGATTCGTCCTAGCGCCGTGACTGCATTGCAGAATACCGGCGGTGGTACTACACGGACCTACAGCAGCGAGTTCCAATACGATGCTTACTATGGCCGCGTGTTGGCGCAGTTCATGCCGAATGGTGAAGGCGAGCAATTCATCTTCAACCAATACGGTTATGAAACCGAGCAACGCAATGCGGTGAATGCTTCGGTCTATCGTCAAATCGTGACGGTGGATTCTGCTGGTCGCCCGACCCGCGAGTTGAAAGGCTTCAATCTTTCGACCGATACCGCGTACTGGCCGAATGGCCAGACCAAATCGATCGTGCATCAAAAAGATGGCGTCACGATTCGCAAGATCGATTACGCCTACGACGTATTCGGCAATGTCGCGACGCAGGAACTCAATAACGGCATGGCCGGCAATACGCTGGAACAGTTTAGTTACGACAACCTGCACCGCCTGACCGAAAGCGAACGCACCGGAGCAACAAGCAAAACCGTGACCTACGGTTATGACGCGGCCGGCAACTTCAACTTCAAGTCTGACTTCAGTCTCGATACCGGTACGCCGTACAACTTGGCTACCGGCGGTCTCGGTGGCGGTGGTGCGAATGCGGTCAAATCGGTAGAACTGAAAGGCGGTGGTACGCGCCGTTATGGTTATGACGCCAGCGGCAATATGACTTCTGATGATGCGATACCGTCACAACAATTCAGTGCAGTTTACGATCACGCCAATCTGGCAACCAAGCTGCAACGTGGTGCGGTAATCAATTACTTCACTTACGGCCCGAACAATGCCAAAGCGCGCCAAACCGGCACTGACGGCAGCAAGGTCTATCTGGGTGGCTATGAAGACTGGATCACGGCGAATCAAACCAAGGTAAGTTTGGGGAATTACGCCCAGATCACCAACGGTACCGGTGGTCGTGTATTGCATTACTTCCTGACCGATCGTCTGGGCAGTGTCGATGCTGTGACAGATGGCAACGGCAATCTGATCGAAACCCGTGGCTACGATGCTTTTGGTGCACCGCGTACCGGCGTCTGGGGTGATGCGACGCAAATTGCCAGCACCGCAATTACGCCGAAGGGTTTTACTTCGCACGAACATTTGAACAGTGTGCAGCTGATTCATATGAATGGGCGGATGTATGACTATCAGTTAGGCCGGTTCTTGGGTGTGGATCCGTTTATTCAGGCGCCGACGAATTCGCAGTCGATGAATCCGTATTCGTACATTATGAATAATCCGTTGAGTGGGACGGATCCGACGGGCTACTCGGTGACGTGTACGGCAGGTGATCCGGATTGCGTTGGTGACATTGATGGTGTTGCCGGGATGGATGCGATAGGGAATTGCAATACTTGCTTCGGTGGTGGTGGCACTAGCGATAAAGTCAAAGACTCGAGCAGTACAGCGAGTTGGACCGTTAGTGGCGGCAGGACCGGTGGAGAGAGCGGTTCTTATTCGACAAATGGATACAGCGCTAATGGCGCTGAGCCTCCCACTGAGAAAGGAGTCGGTAGCGTTAATGATGAAGCATCAGAGATTTTGAATGACGGCAATCGCCAACGTGCCCAATTTGGTAGAACTGTTGCTAAGGATATTTTAGCTACAGGTGGCGTTATATTAGAAACGATGGTACCTAGTAATGGTACTGAAGCAGCGATAGCGATTGCGCTTCCATTTGCCAGCAAGCCAGTTGTGAAATTAATCGATGCAGTTGTGCCGGATGGAGTGAAGCGGAAAATTTTTGCACAAACAGATCAGATGGCTGATAGTGCACAAGTGTCTTTGAGGCAAGCTGAGGCAGATTTAAAGCCTAACTTTATCGTCTCGCAGAATGAAACAGTGATGCCGACGAATAAAGACTTCAATTTGGTTGATTCAAATAAGAAAAATGGTGATTGGTTCCAAATACATAACACTCATACTGATGCTAAAGCACCAGGTAATCCGCATACTCACTATCCTGAGCAGCATGATTTGAATAGAACCAGGGAGATTAGGAATACAACAGGCGCTGATCTTGATAAAGCTGACGACTTACTTAAAACAGGGCAAATGAGAGAGCGCATTAACAGAGGCGATAGAGGAGGGCCGATTGAATGAGTCAATTTTTGTTAATTGCAAATCCAGATTTCACTAATGTTCCGAGCTGGGTTAACTTTAAAGATGTGACAAATGACTCTTTTTTCTCAACTGTGGCGGAAAATGTATTTGGCGATTTAAATGTGGAAACCCTAGTAATGCCTGAGGTTGATGATAAAGATTTCGACCAAATATTTGTGAATGCACAACGCGAATTAATAATTGGCAGAGAATTTGAAGATTCGCTTTTACATAAATTCATCGTCGCAATTGCCAGCAACGTTTCGGGAATGGCCTTTTGGTATGGCGACGATTTTAATGATCTCAATGTTGTTAGCGACGTTAAATTGTTGCTGAATTCTGTTATGGAAGGATTGTTAAGTCCGTCAGTTGAATTATATGTTTTGTATATCAATGAAAGGCCATAAGGCGATTCGATTTACAACGCGGTAAGCCGGGCAAAAATGCTCTTGTAGGTCGGGCCCTGGCCCGACGCTTCTTACAGATTAAGATGTTGTATATGTCGGGCCGATAGGAACAACCTGGACACCCACGATTTGAGACGGGCTATCAAGTGAAAGCTTGATAGCTCGGAAATCATCCGTTTCTATCAGTAGGTTTAAAGATTATTTTTCCATCGCCCGCACTTCTTTCTCCCGTTGCCGGGAAGGGTGGGTTGGTTCGCTCAAGCTTTTTGTACTTGCCTGGCGATAACGATGCCTTTTAGCCAGCGCTGTCCGATGGCTTCGGCTTTTTCGATTAATTGCTCTGCACTGCCAATCATTCGCCAATAACCCGAGCCAACTGCCTTGACTTGCGTCGGCCAATGCCTGGCCGTGCAACCGGTTTTAGTCAGTGCAGAAGGCGTATTTTTTGGAATGGCACCTTTCTTGTCGGGCCGTACTTGTTGTCCGGTCCATTGCACCAGCTCAATGTACTGACCTTGCTTGAGTGACAAGGTAGGTGCAATGCCGAGCAAAGGCTTGAGCTTTTTCCGTGTGTTCGATTCATCGGCCCGGCAGCTCAACACGCGTTGCTGGATACTCGTGTAATGGCTGCGATCCAATCGCACGGTCATGCCGGCACGAATCGGATTCAAATCCACATACGCCATCGCCGCCAGAACGGCACGTTCATCGGCCAATACCTGGCACTTGAAACGGCCTTCCCAAAAACGCCCGGTGCAACCGTCTTCACTATTGGCTATGCGCGCTATCGGTTCATTGATGCAACGCATCAGCCACGACAACGAACAGAGCCGTTGGCGCAATATCGCAAGACGTTGTGTTTGTTTTAGCAAACGTTGAATGCGTAGATCATTGTCTTGATCGCGATGGGGGAATAGTTGGCACCAGCGCCGGGCAACTTCTTCCTCCGACCATTGCCGTGCAGTTTCGACATTCACATGCACGACCACGTGTAGATGATTGCTCATCACGGCGTAGCTATAAATGCCAACGGCAAAACAAGCCGCCACTTCTTGCAGACGTTGTTCTACATAAGCTTTGCGGTAGGAGTAATCCATGCCGGAATATTGGTCGACACCGCATAGCCACGCGCGACGCACACACCGTGATACGCAGTGATATGCGCCGGAGGTATTATCTGAAACAAAGACTGAGCGTGCGATGGCCATGGCTTATTGTGGCCAGCATCAACAAACAGGCATGTAGGAAGAGTCTGATAGCCTTGTCAGGCAATATAGGTTTGGTGGGTGTCCGGAGTTCTTCTCCGGAGTTCTTCGTGGTGGGTGTCCGGAGTTCTTCTTGGAAACCAATGTAGGTCGGGCCCTGGCCCGACGCTTCTTACAGATTACGACGCTGTTTGTGTCGGGCCGGGGCCCGACCTACGAAATCGAAAACAGTTGTGAAGCATCACACCAAAACGCCGTCGTTAATAGCGACGGCGTTTTTATGTTTGCGTTGTGCCAATTTTTTACTTCGCCATTACTGAGTCTTAATCGTACTCAAAATACCGCTAACCAAAGGCGCAAACTTCTCCTGCTGATCCTGGTTAAATCTAGCCGTTACTTCAATGCTATGGATCTGGTCGTTTTTCTCCCAGCGGCCACGCCATGAAATCATGCGCGGGGTCAGGCTGCCGTCTTCGTCTTTCTCGCGTCCGTACAGGTTCATGATTTCAACGCTTCCGATAGCACCATCGATCACCATCGGTTGAAAGCCGAGAATCACGCCTTCTTTAAGACGGTCGGACGATCTACCGTAGTCTGAATTGGCGTGGTCGACAGCGGTTTGCATGTAACTGCTGTCCGAGTCCTGCCTTTGTCGCAATTCAACATAAAAATCACCCGACATCGAAGTAAAGCCGACGGTGTGATCTTGTGTTCCCTTGCCGTCATCGGAATAAACCGACAAGCTCGGTGGAATACGCACGGACGCAAGCCCGACATTGAAACTTTTCCAGCTCGTCATGTTGGTGTTGGTTGTGGCAGGAAGCTGCATGCCAGCGCCCGGGCTGATTGCAACTAATCCATCCAGCATGACTTGATTCGATGGTAATGGTGCTCTTGATGCTTCGGTTTCAGAGTCGGTTTCTGCCGTGGGTGTCATGGCTTCTGTCATTGTTTCCGAAACAGCCTTCATTGTTGTTTCAGCGGTCTCTTTTATGGCATCGAAGGCCATGGTCAACACAACCGCCAACAGCACAGCTACGTCGTCAACAGGTTCTGCTTTGAGCGCAAATCGCTCGTCCGCTGCCGGTGAAAAATCGACCGAGGTCACGATGTTCTGCTCGGATTTAAGCAGGAAATAATTTCGCGCCAGGGCTTCCTCTCGCAGATCGCTCTTTTTTGGTTTTTCGCTGAGCATGCCCGGGTCAATTCTAAGGTTCTTGATTACATTGCCTAGACGCGGGTCTCGGCTCAACACGACTTCTTCACTGCGTTTTTTGCCATCAAGTGTCCAGGTCACCATATGTACTTCGCCTTCGAGGCCTGCCACTTTCTGCTTGCGACCGGTCGGTTTGATGTCCTCGATCTGTTCGACGCCGGGTTTGCTTGCCGGGCGACCCTTGCCTTCAGTCACCAGTTTTCTGGCCGCTGCCAGTATGTCTACCACGACGGGTTTGTCGTCCAGCTTGCCGAAAAAATAGACATTCTGATCGCGAATGATGATGCCCATCGCATCGAAGCCGTCACTCGTGAGGCGAGCGTGTCCGAGTTCGTTGAATTCGAGTATCTCGACACTCTTTTTTCCGTCAACCGTGGATTCGGTTGCAATTTTGCTTGCTTGTGTTGTTGATGTAAAAAATAAAGCAATAAGGCCAATGATTCTTGAGATAGAGACAAACCTGACGAGACGTTTCATGGTGACTCCTCGGTAGGAACATGAAAACTCAAAGCCTGAAAAAGCAGCCCGATTTTGGAAACGATTCATTCTATGCTTTTACGGTGTACGCGCAATCACGATTAAACCGGTTTCAATAGTAAATAGCCGCGATACACACGATAATAGCCGCTGTTTTCATGCCGCCTGACCTATGTCCCGAGCCACTACCGCCACCATCCATATCGAAGCCTTGCGGCATAACCTCTCTAAAGTCAGGGCTTTGGCCCCGAATTCGAAGGTCATGGCGGTGGTCAAGGCCGATGGCTATGGTCATGGTTTGGAGCGGGTGGCCCGGGCTCTGGAAGGTGCTGATGCTTTTGGCGTCGCGGCCTTGTCCGATGCCGAGCGTCTTCGAGCGGTCGGTTTATCCCAGCGAATCGTTTTGTTGTCGGGTATCGATGATGCCTCCGATTTATCGGCTATTCGCCGTCTGGGCGTCGATACCGTCGTCCATCACGATTCGCAATTAGCCTTGTTGCAACAAGATACCGAGTCCGAGCCAGTTCGTGTCTGGTTGAAGCTCGATACCGGCATGCATCGTCTGGGTTTCGCTCCCGAGCGTGCAAATACGATTTATACAGAATTGAAAATGATGTCGAATGTGCATCCCGACATCACGTTGATGACGCATTTCGCGAGCTCGGATGAATTCGGTGGACCGCAGACGGCTTCGCAGCTCAATGTGTTTGACGAAACCAGCAAACATTTAAGCGGCCTGCATTCGTTGTCGAACTCGGCCGCCATTCTTGGCTGGCCGGGCGCACATCAGGATTGGGTGCGAGCCGGTGGTGCACTTTATGGTTTGTCGGTCGTCGATGAAAAAACCGGTGCCGATTTCGGTTTGAAACCAGCAATGAGTCTGTCCACGAAATTGATCGCGATCAATCACATCAAAAAAGGCGAGAGCATCGGTTACTCGGCAACCTGGCAATGTCCGGAGGATATGCCGGTCGGTGTTGCAGCGATCGGCTACGGCGATGGTTATCCGCGTCATGCATCTGCCGGAACCCCAGTGTTGATCAATGGTGTTCGCGTTCCGATTATTGGCCGCGTTTCGATGGATTTGATGACGCTGGATTTACGCGGCATTCCCAATGCAAAAGTAGGCGACGATGTTTTGCTCTGGGGCGCGGAATTGCCGGTCGAGATTATCGCCAAGGCAGCTGGTTCGATCAGCTATGAATTGACCTGCTCAATTACACGACGCGTACGCTTTATCGAAGCCTGATCCGATCCGGGCTCATCTGTTCTACACATCGCGATAGTTAAGCTTGGCCGCAATTCACTGGGCCAACACACGCTATGGCAAATGCTCTTGTATGGCTACGCCGCGATTTACGACTAAGCGATAACACGGCATTGCAGCAAGCAATCGATGCCGGCTACTCGCCAATATTGGCTTATATCCACGCACCCGAAGAAGAAAAGCCTTGGCAGCCGGGCGCGGCTAGTTTGACTTGGTTACATTACTCGTTGCAGTCTCTGAAAAAAGCGATTGAAAAAATCGGCGGGCGACTGATTATTCGCAGTGGCGATTCACTCGTCGAGCTCGAGAAAATAATCGAAGAAACCAAGGCTGAAGCGGTGTTCTGGAATCGGCTGTACGAACCATCCTGCATCACCCGCGATTGCAAAGTGAAAGAAAGTTTGAAGCAACGAGGTATTCGGGCGGAAAGTTGTAGTGGAGCTTTGTTGGTCGAACCATGGACCATTAAAACTTTGTCTGGAGAACCTTACCGCGTATTCACGCCATTCTGGAAAAATGCGGTTCAATCCATGGATCGGATACAGCCGACTGCCGCTCCGAAAGCTCTGCCTGCCGTTCCGGCGAAAATAAAATCGCTCAATATTTCATCGTTGAAATTATTGCCTAAAATAAAATGGGACAAAACATTCTGGGAGTTTTGGCAGCCCGGCGAAGCAGGTGCTCAGGAATTACTAGAAGCTTTTATCGATGGTGCGGCTTATGGCTACAAAGAGCAGCGCAATTTTCCGGATCGAACCGGTTCGTCTAAATTATCGCCACACCTGCATTTTGGTGAGGTTTCGCCAAGGCAAATCCTGAAACAAATCCGTAGTCATCCATGGCCAGCAAAAGCCGAAGCAGACGTGACGCATTTCATCAGTGAACTGGGTTGGCGCGAGTTTTCGCATCATTTGCTGTTTCATTACCCGCATAGCACTAACCAGAATCTGGTCGCCAAGTTCGATAATTTTAAGTGGGCCAAATCGAATCAAGAATTTTTGGCTGCATGGCAGCAGGGAAAAACCGGCATACCGATTGTCGATGCCGGCATGCGCGAGCTCTGGGCGACCGGCTGGATGCATAACCGCGTTCGGATGATCGTGGCCAGTTTTCTTTGCAAGAATTTGCGTTATCACTGGCTTGAAGGCGCGCAATGGTTTTGGGATACCTTGCTGGATGCCGATCTGGCGAATAACACACAGGGCTGGCAATGGACGGCTGGCACCGGAGCGGACGCTGCCCCTTATTTTCGAATCTTCAATCCGGTAACGCAGTCCGAGAAATTCGATAGTCAGGGTAAATATATCCATCGCTGGGTTCCGGAGCTCGCGAAATTGCCGGCACCGGCGGTGTTTTCTCCATGGGAGCATCCCGAATTGAGCAAGAAGCTGGCACCGGATTATCCATCCCGGCCAATTGTCGACTTGAAAGAAAGTAGGGAAGCCGCTTTAGCAGCCTTGATCGCCAGCAAAAATGCCTGACACGCATTGACCAATCGCTTTCTGCCCTGCAACATGGCAACAACAGTGCAGAGGATGTTTCATGAGCGAGCAAGAGCAATCCAAACCACGCCGCGAAGTAATGTCGCGAGTCGATACCGCCTGGTTACGGATGGAACGTCCAACCAACCTGATGATGATTACCGGCGTAATGATGTTCGACACGCCGATGTCGATCGATAAATTAAAAAAAGTCGTCAAGCAGCGTTTTCTCGCTTACCCACGTTTCCGCCAGAAAGCCGTCGATACGCCGGCCGGTGCCTGGTGGCAGGACGACGAAGACTTCGATCTTGATTGGCACATTCGTTTAACCGCATTACCGGGCAAGGGCGGAAAAAAAGAACTGGAACAATTGACCAGCCAATTGGCTTCAACACCGTTGGATCAAACCAAGCCGCTGTGGCAATTTCGTCTTGTCGAAAAATACGATGGTGGTTCGGCCTTGATTTCGCGCATCCACCATTGCTATGCCGATGGCATTGCCCTCGTGCAAGTACTGCTTTCTCTGACCGACACCACCCGCGATGCGAAGAAGGGCAGTGATCTGGATAAAGCCTGGTTAAAGAGCGACGGCGAAAAAGTCAAAAAGCGTATCGGCACTGTTGATCGCGCCATGAAATTAGGCGCCAACCTGCTGGAAAAAGGCTTCGATATTTATAATGACCCCTCATTGGCCGCAGTCATAGCGAAAGAGGGTGGTGAAATTGCGCGCGAGTTGGCTGTCGCACTGAGCCTTCCGGACGATCCGGAAACCGTGTTGCGAGGTCGTTTGGGCGTCAGCAAGCGCGTAGCCTGGGCCGAACCGCTGGATCTGGATGAAGTGAAAGCAATCGGCCGTGCCTACGACTGCACAGTCAACGATGTCTTGATGGCTTCGGCTGCCGGCGCGTTGCGTTCCTACATGATCGAGCGTGGCGAATGCGTTGAAGGCGTGACTTTGCGTGCGACGGTGCCGGTGAATTTAAGGCCCTTGGAACATGCAAAAAAACTTGGTAATCATTTTGGCTTGGTGTTTTTGGAGCTACCGGTCGGTGAAGAAAACCCGGTTCGCCGATTGGAACATGTCGCCGAAAACATGCGTCAGTTGAAACAATCGCGTCAGGCGATCGTGTCGTTTGGTTTGCTGGCAGC
The DNA here is from genome assembly GCA_036676335.1 of Arenimonas sp. Taxonomy (GTDB): domain Bacteria; phylum Pseudomonadota; class Gammaproteobacteria; order Xanthomonadales; family Xanthomonadaceae; genus Arenimonas. Next base: position 70,054 of record JAKFDD010000010.1, read on the forward strand.
GATGGGTTTGGCGCCAGTCGGCGTGCAACGCACGGCACTGGAACTGTTCAGCCGCAAAGCGACTGCGGTCGCGACCAATGTGCCTGGACCGCAAATGCCCTTGTACCTGGCGGGCTGCCAAATCACGGAACAAATGTTCTGGGTGCCGCAAACCGGTTCGATCGGTATTGGTATCTCGATCATCAGTTATAACGGGAAGGTTTATTTTGGTCTGATTGCAGATGCCAAGATCATGCCGGATCCGGATTCGGTCATTCAGCGTTTCCGTCCCGAATTCGAGAAGCTTCTGTATGCCGCGATGATGGGTGGCTGGGAAGATACGATTTATTCCGATGATGCGGCCGCGTTCTGTGCCGAAGACGATTTTTCTTTCATGTAAATATCGTTTTTCGTAGAAAATTCGCACCTTATTCATCATTGCTTGCCTCTAATGGGCAGGAATCTGGAGAAAATCATGAATACTGTTTGCGATCTACCCGGTCTTGGTTTGGCGGTGAAACCCGATCAAGTGCCACAACCCGATTTAGATATTTCAGCATCAGAAGACCGTGGCGAAGCTGTATTGGCCGGTGGCTGCTTCTGGTGCACCGAAGCCGTGTTTCGTCGTCTGAAAGGTGTGCAATCGGTACAGCCCGGTTACGCTGGCGGCCAAAACGATACCGCGAATTACAAAGCCGTTTGCAGCGGGACGACTGGCCATGCCGAAGTCATCCGCATTCAATACCGTCCCGAAGAAATATCCTATGGCCAATTGCTGCAGGTGTTTTTTGCAGTGGCACACGATGCCACGCAATTAAACCGGCAAGGTAATGACGTCGGCACGCAATATCGCTCGGCAATTTTTCCGATTGATGAAAAGCAGAGAGAAGTGGCTGTTCGCTATATCGAACAATTAACGCAGGCCAAGATATTCGCATCGGCGATAGCGACTACGATTGAGCCGTTGGATGTTTTTTTTGTAGCCGAAAATTATCACCATAATTATGCCGAGCTTAATCCAGGCCAATCCTACATTCAGTTTGTATCAATGCCGAAAGTGGAGAAGCTGGAGCATTATTTCGAAGGCAAGCTTAAATAGACGTTTTAAAAGCCTGTTGGATTCATAGATGACATTTTTCGCTAAAATAACCAAAACAAACTGTCATCCTTATGTCCGTCAAGAAAATCGCCGTTCTATTCCATGAAAAAGACACGCCGCATAGCGCCGAGCGCTATGTAGTGCATGGGCTTGCCGAGCACTGGAAGTCGGATGGTCATCAGGTGGATTACATTTTCGGCACCAGGAATTTTCGTCCGGCAGATTTAATCCTCGTGCATGTCGATTTAACGATCGTGCCCGAGGATTATTTTGAATTTGCCAATCGATATCCGATCGTATTGAATGGGAAAGTCAAAGATATTCGGAAATCCGTGTACAGCAAGCAACTTCTGAAGAAAGGCGATTCATACGAAGGTCCGGTATTCGTGAAGTCAGACCTTAACTTTGCCGGCGGACCGGAGAGAAATTTAGAGCCCTCCATAAAGCATATGTTTTCCAGTGCAATGTCGCGCATTTCGAAAAAGCCCAGAATTCGGAAAGCATCGGACTATCGCGTGTTCAAATCATTATCCGAGGTGCCGGAAGAATACTTCTCGATGTTGGATGTTGTCATCGAAAAATTTCTTCCCGAGATGGACGATGGTCGTTATGTCATTCGCAATTATCAATTTCTGGGTGATCGCGGAACGGCCACCAAGGTGATTGGCAGTGAACCGATGGTGAAGAGCCGCACTGAACTGGAGAGCATTGAAATCGAACCCGATCCGGAAATCATTGCCATTCGTCATGCAATGAATTTCGACTATGGCAAGTTCGATTACGTGGTGCGTAATGGCGAGGTGGTGCTATTCGATGCCAACAAGACAACAGGCGCCCATATCAAAGGCATTTCGCCACAGCTGCAGGCGATGCGGAAATACCGGGCCGAAGGTCTGTATTCGTACTTCAAATAAATTATCCGTTTTTGCTGGCAAACGCGCATAACATTTCCTGCGCGACACTGGCGCCAGCCAAGGCGGTAATGTCGCTAACATCGTATGGTGGTGCGACCTCCACCACATCCATGCCGATAATATTCAAACCGGCTAGTCCACGGATAAGCTGTAAACCAACATGCGTGCTGAAGCCGCCGACAACCGGGGTTCCGGTGCCAGGCGCATAGCTAGGGTCCAGAAAATCAATATCAAAACTGACATAGCATTTTGAGTTGCCGACACGTTCGCCTATCGCCTGAATACAGGCGTCCACACCATGCTCGTGTAACCAGCGTGCATCGATAACTTGATAGCCGTGCGTTTCCGCATTGAATGTACGCATGCCGATTTGGATGGAATGACTGACATCAACAATCCCTTCCGTCGCGGCGTGATAGAACATCGTGCCATGGTCGATACGGCCATCCGAATCTTTCCAGGTATCGCTGTGTGCATCGAAATGGATTAATGAAATCGGCCCGTGCTTGGCATGCAAGGCTTTGAGAATCGGGTAGGAAACAAAATGATCGCCACCCAAAGTTAAGGTAGTAACATTTTTTTCGACAAATTCTGCATAAGTCTTTGCCAGTACATCCGGGATTTTGTGTGGTTCGCCCGCATCAAAAAACACGTCGCCCCAATCAATGACGTTCAATTTTTCGAATGGATCAAAAGACCAGGCATAAGGTGGCGCCCATGCCAAATTGGCAGATGCTGCCCGTATCGAACGCGGGCCGAGGCGAGCACCTGGGCGATTGGTGGTCGCCAAGTCGAATGGAACGCCCACAACGGCGACATCTACACCTTTCAATTCTTTTGTATAACGACGACGCAAAAAACTGAGCGCACCGGAATAGGTCGGCTCGGCTTTGGTGCCGTACGGCGATTCGCGCGTGAAGGCGAGATCGGTGGTGGTAGGTGTTACGGATTTCTCGTTGTTCGACATAGTGGGCTCCGGGCAAGCAGTCCATTCGTCATTTCTCCACATCGTGTCGATGGGTGGCCGGGACGAGTTTCACCGGTAGCACTGTGTTTATTTCATCGTAGGCATCACGAATTCAGCACCATGGCCGCTACGTGGCCACCGCGCTGTAATCGTTTTCATGCGGGTATAAAAACGCACGCCATCGGTACCATGCATATGCAGCGGGCCGAACAGCGAACGTTTCCAGCCGCCGAAACTGTGGAAAGACATCGGCACCGGAATAGGCACATTGATGCCAACCATGCCGACTTGGATGCGATGTGCGAATTCACGGGCAGCTTCACCATCGCGGGTGAAAATCGCGGTGCCGTTGCCATATTCATGCTTGTTGATTAGATCGCATGCTTCTTCAAACGTATTTGCACGAACAACGCATAGCACTGGTCCGAAAATTTCCTCATCGTAAATTTTCATGCCGGGTCTTACGTAATCGAATAAACATCCGCCCAGGAAGAACCCGTCTTCATGGCCGGAAATTTTCAAGCCGCGGCCATCGATTACCAATTTTGCGCCATCGGCGACACCGCCATCGACATAGGCCTTGACCTTGTCGCGGTGCGCGCAAGTCACTAACGGGCCCATGTCGGGGTTGCCGGTTTCACCGGGGCCAATTCGCAATGCCGCCACTTTCGGTGCGAGGTTTTCGATTAATTGATCGGCCGTTTTATCGCCGACGCATACGGCAATCGAAATCGCCATACAGCGCTCGCCAGCCGAACCATAACCTGCACCAAGCAAGGCATTGCCGACGCCATCGATATCGGCATCCGGCATCACGACCAGATGGTTTTTTGCGCCGCCCAAAGCTTGCACGCGTTTGCCGTTGCCGCAGCCGCGCGAATAAATATATTCGGCAATAGGCGTCGAGCCGACAAAGCTGACAGCTTGAATGCGGGGCTCATCGAGAATGGCATCAACCGATTCCTTGTCGCCATGCACTACATTGAACACACCATCCGGAAGGCCGGCTTGATGCAGCCATTCGGCGATCAGCATTGCAGGTGAGGGATCGCGTTCGGAAGGTTTCAGAATGAACGTGTTTCCGCAGGCGATCGCGATCGGAAACATCCACATCGGCACCATGCAGGGAAAATTGAACGGCGTGATGCCGGCAACGACGCCCAGCGGTGCGTATTCGCTCCAGGAATCCACGCCGGTACCAACATTCATCGAATGCTCGCCCTTGAGCAGATGCGGAATACCGCAGGCGAATTCGACGATTTCCATGCCACGGGTAATTTCACCCATCGCATCGCTTAATACTTTGCCGTGCTCGCGCGTGATCGCATGAGCGAGTGTTTCGAGATTGGCTTCGACCAATTCCTTGAATTTGAAAAGTACGCGGGCGCGATTCAGTGGCGTGACTTGCGACCAGGTCTTGAATGCTTGCTCTGCGACATCGACGGCGTGCCGGACTTCTTCGGCATTGGCGAGCGGTACTTTTGCAAGTACCGCTCCTGTAGCCGGATTGAACACATCGCTAAAGCGGTTGCTGTGTCCTTGAACGCGATGGCCTCCCACGAAATGCGGAAGCGTGGCAGTGTGCGGGGTTTCTTTGGCCAGCGCGTTCATATTGTCACCATAGGTTTATTGGTTCAGCGCATCCCGCGCCGAGACATAGGTATAGCCAAGATCTTGTGCGACCGCTTCGTACGTCACTTTGCCGGCGTGGATGTTCAGGCCGTTCAACAGATGTTCGTCATCGAGCATCGCTTTTTTCGGGCCCTTGTTTGCCAATTGAACGGCAAACGGCAGAGTCGCATTCGTCAAAGCAAAGGTCGAAGTGCGGGCAACGCCGCCTGGCATATTCGCCACGCAGTAGTGAATGATGCCGTCGACTTCATAGGTCGGATTTTGATGCGTGGTGGCTTTGCTGGTTTCGAAGCAGCCGCCCTGATCGATCGCAACGTCAACCAACACCGAACCAGGGCGCATCAATGAGAGTTGTGCGCGTGACACCAGTTTCGGTGCGGCCGCACCCGGAATCAACACGGCACCGATGACCAGATCGGTATCTGGCAAACGCTCTTCGATGGCGTCATGCGTCGAATAAATCGTGGTCAGACGGTCGCCGTAAACTTCATCGAGATATTTCAGGCGATCGAGCGAGCGATCGAGAATCGTCACGTGCGCATTCAAACCCATCGCCATACGAGCTGCATTGATACCGACGACACCGCCGCCGATCACCAATACTTCGGCTGGTTTCACGCCTGGTACGCCGCCCAACAGTACACCGGAACCGCCTTGGGCTTTTTCGAGAGCATGTGCGCCGGCTTGAATCGACATGCGACCAGCGACTTCCGACATCGGGGCCAACAAAGGCAAGCCGCCTTTGCGATCGGTAACGGTTTCGTAGGCAATCGCGGTGCAACCGGAAGCAACCAGTGCCTTGGTTTGTTCCGGATCGGGAGCGAGATGCAAATAGGTGTATAGCAACTGGCCCGGACGCAGCATTTTGCATTCGACCGGCTGCGGTTCTTTTACCTTGATGATCATGTCGGCGCGGGCAAAAATTTCTTCCGCAGTCGCGACGATTTCCGCGCCGGCTTTTTGATACATCTCGTTGGTCAGGCCAATCGATTTGCCGCCGTCGTGTTGCACCATCACTTTGTGGCCGTGTGAGATCAGTTCACGTGCACCGGAAGGTGTCAGACCAATGCGGTATTCGTGGTTTTTGATTTCTTTGGGTACGCCGATAAGCATGAAACCTTCTCGCTGTTGTTAGAGTGAAAACACTATTTTACTTGAGTTGTCGGCGTAATGCTTATGACCATTCAAATTTTGCTTATGCCGTTTCCTTGATGGCATCGGCGAGTCGGCTGAAAATTTCATCGATATGTGTTTTTTGCAAAATCAGCGGCGGTGACAGCGCAATAATGTCGCCTGTGGTTCGAATCAGGAGATTCTTGTCATGGAAGCACTTATTGAAGACATCGAATGCACGCGCACCGACAGCATTTGGCCGAGATGCCAGTTCAATGGCGCCGATCAGCCCGAAGTTGCGGATATCGATCACATTCGGCAAGCCTTTCAGCTTGTGGATCGAATCTTCCCAATAGCTCCCCAATTCAATGGCTTTGTTGAACAGACCTTCCTCTTCGTAAACATCCAAGGTTGCCAATGCGGCCGCACAGGCAAGCGGGTGACCGGAATAGGTGTAGCCATGGAACAACTCGATCGCGCCTTCCGGGCCATGCATAAAGGCATTGTGGATTTGGGTCGAGGCAAACACGGCGCCCATCGGCACTGCGCCATTGGTCAGGCCTTTTGCTGTCGTCATCATGTCCGGAGTTACCCCGAAACGTTGGGCTGCGAAGGCATTGCCAACGCGGCCATAACCGGTGATAACTTCGTCAAATATCAACAAGATACCGTGCTTTGTGCATATTTCACGTAAACGTTTCAGGTAGCCTTCGGGTGGTAAAACGACGCCGGCGGAGCCGGAGATGGGTTCGACGATAACGGCAGCAATCGTGCTTGGGTCATGTAGCTGGCAGAGGCGTTCCAGATCGTCCGCCAGTTCCACACCGTGTGGCGGTAGGCCTCGGGAAAAACCGTTGCGTTCAATATCCAGCGTGTGCCGGATGTGATCGACACCCGGAAGCATCGCGCCGAAAAATTTACGGTTATTGACCATGCCACCGACAGAAATGCCACCGAAGCCAACGCCGTGATATCCCTTCTCGCGACCTATGAAGCGGGTTCTTTGGCCTTCACCGCGAACACGGTGATATGCCAGTGCGATCTTCAGTGCGGTATCGACCGACTCGGATCCGGAGTTGGTAAAAAATACGTGCTTGAGTGTTTCTGGCGCAATTGCCGCCAAACGTTCGGCCAAGACAAAGGGTAGAGGGTGTCCCATTTGAAAGGTTGGTGCGAAATCCATAGTCGCAATCTGCTGGCAAACGGCATCGACAATTCGAGGCCTTGCATGGCCGGCATTGCAGCACCAAAGCCCGCCTGTACCATCGAGAATTTCACGGCCCTGGACGTCTTTGTAATGCATATCCTTCGCGCTGGCTAAGAGACGAGGATGTTGCTTAAAGTTTCTATTTGCAGTGAACGGCATCCAGAATGCGTCTAAATGCGCAGGTTGCGAAACGGCTTGCTGATGATAGAAGTTGCGGAAATTGGTTACGTCGGAATCAGTCATAGGAAATGCCAGGGTAGAACTGTTTTGGGGGGATTTAGGGAAATTAGCAGCGTTGAATAAAATTTACAACCTGTTCAATGTGTGCATTTATTTGACCGAAACTGTTCATGGTGTTAAAAATTCAACATCACACTGAGCAAGCATTTATGGATATCGGTTACCGACTTCAAGCAGTAAGAAAAAGCAAAGGCCTGAGCCAACGTGAATTGGCGAAACGTGTTGGTGTGACCAACAGCACAATTTCACTGATCGAGCAGAACAAAGTGAGCCCATCTGTGGGCTCGCTCAAGAAAGTTCTCGACGGCATTCCAATCTCGTTGGCCGATTTTTTTACGATCGATTTGAAAGATGGTGGCGATAGTCCGTTTTATACGCACGAAGATCAACCCGATGTCGGCAATAACGATGTCCATTATTTCCTGATTGGCAGCCACAAGAAAAATCGCCAGATGTGCATCTTGCGCGAAGTCATGCCGGTCGGCACCGATACCGGCGAAACCAGACTGACACATGATGGTGAAGAGGGCGGCGTGATTATCCAGGGCCAGGTCGAAATTACCGTCGGCGAGCGTGTTCAGGTGCTTGGCCCCGGCGAAGCCTATTATTTTGAAAGTCGCACGCCGCATCGTTTCCGCAATGTCGGCAAAGATGTCGCCATTCTGATTAGTGCCAACACGCCTGCAACGTTCTGAACGTTTGGGCCGGAGAAACCCATGAACAAACCGCAATCCCGTGAAGAATGGCAGGCACGTGCCGCAGCCATGCAAATTCGCACACAGGCTTTTATCGATGGCAAATTTGTCGATGCAGCTTCCGGCAAGACTTTTGATTGCATCAGTCCGGCCGATGGCCGAGTGATTGCACAGGTAGCCGAATGCGAAGCCGAAGATATCAACCGTGCGGTGGAAGTATCGAGAAAGGTTTTTGATTCCGGCATCTGGTCTGAAACATCGCCAGTGCACCGCAAGAAAATTCTCATAAAGTTCGCGCAACTTGTTGAAAAATATACAGAAGAATTGGCCATTCTCGAATCGATTGATATGGGGAAACCAATCAATGACTCGCTCAAAGTCGATGTTGCTGCGACCATTCGCTGCATTAGCTGGACCGGCGAAGCGATCGACAAAGTCTATGACCAGGTCGCGCCAACTGGCCGCGATGAATTGGGTCTGGTGACCCGCGAGCCATTGGGCGTTGTGGGCGCTATCGTGCCCTGGAATTTCCCGATGCTGATGGCGGCCTGGAAATTCGCGCCGGCATTGGCGATGGGTAATAGCGTGGTGTTGAAACCTTCCGAAAAATCGCCGCTGACTGCAATTCGGCTGGCCGAGATCGCGATGGAAGCGGGTATTCCTGCCGGCGTTTTCAATGTGCTGCCGGGTTTCGGCAAAGGTGCTGGCGAGCCGTTGGCCCTGCATATGGATGTCGACGGGTTGGTGTTTACCGGTTCAACGGCGGTCGGCAAGCACTTATTGCAATGCGCCGGTCGCTCCAACATGAAACGCGCCTATATGGAATGCGGCGGCAAGAGTCCCAATATTATCTTCGCCGATGCGCCGAATCTGAAATCTGCCGCAATTTCGGCGGCATACGGCATTTTCTACAACCAGGGCGAAGTGTGTACGGCGGCTTCACGCTTATTGGTGCAACGCGAAATCAAGGACGAATTCCTGGCAATGGTGATGGAAACCGGCAAAAAACTTCAGCCGAAACATCCACTGGAACCGACGGCAAAAATGGGCGCGATGGTAGACGAGATCCAGATGAAAACCGTGTTGGGTTATATCGAAAAAGGTAAATCCGAAGGTGCGAAACTCAGCATGGGTGGCGCGCAGGCGCATGCTGAAAGCGGTGGTTTCTATATTGAGCCGACCGTGTTCGAAAACGTCGATGCACAGATGACGATTGCCCGTGAAGAAATATTTGGCCCGGTATTATCCGCAATCACTTTTGATACCGAAGACGAAGCGCTTCGCATTGCCAATGATTCACCATACGGCTTGGCCGCAGCAGTATGGACCAACGACATCTCCCGCGCACATCGTGTTGCGAGAAAATTGCGCGCCGGTAGCGTCTGGGTCAATTGTTACGATGGCGGCGACATGACTGCGCCGTTTGGCGGTTACAAACAATCCGGCAACGGTCGTGATAAATCACTGCATGCGTTCGAAAAATACACCGAACTGAAAGCGACCTGGATTAACCTGCAACCATAGGGGCGCTTGCTTGCTGCCCCCGAATACATTGCAGAGTCAGGGCGCAGCAAGCAAGCGCCCCTACGGTTGATCAAACCAACAATTCTTTTGCCGCTTTCGTCATCTTCCCGCGACTGAAAAAGAAATCCCAATAGCTGCCGCCCATTTGTCGCCATAAAACGGCGGCACGAATGGCGGCCAGTAAAGTGGCGCGAATTTCTGCCACGACAATAGGTTGACTCAAGTAAGCGGGGCTGCCTTGCACGATCACTTTTGGTCCGAGTGGACTGATGTGATTGGCATAGATTTCACCGCATTTACCGAGTACTTCGGCATCGGTGCTCCCACGCTCGTTACATAGCGGGCCCAGATGTCTGAGTTGATGTTGCACGGCGCGCATCGCTTCCGGATTGCGATTAAATTGTCGCTCCAGCTGCAATACGCTCATTGCCATTTTGATAATCGTCCCGTCGCGAGTCTGACCTTCCAGCTGTTTTGAGAACTGTTGCAAGCCGGACCTTAAATTGCCGACAGAACCGAAAACATCCTCTGGCGATTCGGCGTCGAAACGAAACAGGCTGTCCATGCAAACCGACAATGGCTGTGTCTCGAAATGACCGTTATTGGCCATGCCCTGCACTTGGTAAAGCGCTTGCATCAAGCCGGCGAGGGCAATTACACGATCTTTCATGCGACTTTGGTTTCCATTTTCGAATTGGTAGAAGCAATCACTGCGCCACCGAGACATTCGTCGCCTTGATAAAACACGACCGATTGTCCGGGTGTTACGGCGCGTTGTGGTCTATCGAATATGACGTTCAATTCGCCATTTTCAAGTTGCTGCACCAAACAGGCTTCGTCGCTTTGCCGATAACGGGTCTTGGCAGTACAGCGGAATTCACGCGGTTTTGGCATGTCTGAGATCCAATGAACCGGTTCGCTATGTAGCACGGTCGATTGCAGCCACAGGCTATCAATGCCTTGGTCGACATACAGAATATTCTTCTCGACATCTTTGCCGACGACAAACCACGGCGCAGCAGGTCGGCCCTTGATACCGCCAATGTGCAAGCCTTCGCGTTGGCCGAGCGTGTAGTAAAAAACGCCCGCGTGTTGGCCGACTTTCAGGCCATCGACACTGCGGATTTCACCGGATTTCGCCGGAATGTATTGTCCGAGGAACTCACGAAAATCACGTTCGCCGATGAAGCAAATACCGGTCGAATCCTTTTTTTGGGCGGTCGGCAATTTGGCTTCGGTCGCCATTCTTCTGACTTCGGATTTGGGCAGATGCCCAATCGGAAACAGGGTTGCGGCTAGTTGCGTTTGGCCGAGTTGATGCAGGAAATAGGTCTGATCCTTGTCCTGATCGGCGCCGCGCAGAAGCTTCCATTCACCATCGCGGTGCTCGACTTGTGCGTAATGTCCGGTCGCAATTTTTTCAGCACCGAGGCTTTGGGCTTCGTGCAGAAATGTCTTGAATTTGATTTCGCGATTGCAGAGCACATCGGGATTCGGCGTACGACCTCGACGGTATTCATCCAGAAAGTACTCGAATACGCCTTTCCAGTATTCCTTGGCAAAATTGCGGGAATAAAACGGAATATCGAGCCGGCCGCAGACACCGAGCGCGTCGCGGCGATCATCTTCGGCGCGACATTCGCCACTATCGTCCTCGTCCCAGTTCTGCATAAACAGGCCGGCCACGTCGAAGCCCTGCTGTTTCAACAAAAGTGCGGCAACGGAGGAATCAACGCCGCCCGAGACGCCCAACATAACTTTGCTCATAACTGGTTCAACAAACTTAAAGGATGCCGCTTTCCGGCCAGATAGTCTTCCAGGACCCGCCAAACCAGTGGACTGCGATGACGGGCTTGCTCGGACGCCAATTCTTCAGGCGTCAGCCAAAGTGCCTGCACGATGCCTTCATCAAGCGCACGGTCTGGAAAATGTGAAATCGGATCTGCTGCAAACGCCATACGCAGGTAGTGGCGCCCCGTTTCAGGTGCCTGCCACTGATAAGCCCCGATAAAAGCGGTCAATTTTACTTCCCAGGCCGTTTCTTCCATGGTTTCGCGAACCGCGGCTGCCAGGACGGATTCATCGGGCTCCAAATGGCCTGCCGGTTGATTGAGTACCAAACGACCATTGGCTGTCTCTTCTACCATCAAAAAACGACCATCTCGTACCACGACAGTCGCAACCGTGACATCGGGTTGCCAAAATTTTCCTTTTCGATAAGTCAACGAGTTCGCATCCTGTGTTTTAGCGATATTTCAGCGGATTAAGCTGCCCATTGTGTCGGAAATGCCTGGCTTTCGTCCATGCACTTGTTAATTCTTATTAAAGACACACCTTAGATAGCTGATCAAAGCTTTATAATCGACTCATGGCAAAACGCACTGAACCCGAAGAAATACAAGAACATGGCCTGGCCCTTGAAACCGCCAAGCCCGAAGTGCTGCGTCCGCCTTTGTATCAGGTCATGATTTTGAATGACGACTTCACGCCAATGGATTTTGTCGTGGAGGTGCTGGAGTTTTTTTTCGCGATGAATCGTGAAAAAGCGACGCAAGTCATGCTTCACGTGCATACCCGTGGCAGGGGAGTCTGCGGTGTCTTCACGCGAGAAGTGGCTGAATCCAAGGTAACGCAAGTAAATGAATTTTCAAGAAGTCACCAACACCCCTTGTTATGCGTTATGGAAAAAGCATAGGCTGGTGCTGAGGCATTTGAATTACGCAGGAAGCACCCCATATTGATGTCATCGTAAGGAGACATTTATGTTTAGCAAAGACTTGGAATTTTCGATTGGCCAGTGCTACAAGCAGGCGCGTGAATCACGGCATGAGTTCATGACCGTCGAGCACCTGTTGCTTGCACTGCTGGAAAATCCCTCTGCGATGACGGTGCTGAATGCCTGTGGTGTTGATCACAACAAACTACTCGAAGGCTTGAAGCAAGTCATTGTCGATAGCGTGCCGGTTCTGCCGGTGGAAGACGCCCGCGACACCCAGCCGACTCTGGGCTTTCAGCGCGTACTGCAACGCGCGGTTTACCATGTGCAATCGTCCGGCAAGAAAGAAGTGACCGGCGCCAATGTACTGGTAGCGATTTTTGGTGAAAAAGATTCGCATGCCGTTTACCTGTTACAGCAACAAGATATTACCCGCCTGGATATCGTGAATTTCCTGTCGCATGGCATTTCCAAAATCCAGGATCCGAGCGAGGACAAAAACGCCTCCGATGCCAAGAATGATGGCGAACCTGGCGAAGAACCGAAAGGCAATCCGCTGCAGGAATTTGCCAGCAATCTGAATGATCTGGCCCGCGAAGGTAAAATCGATCCATTGATCGGTCGCGACGACGAAGTCGAACGTACCATTCAGGTACTTTGCCGTCGCCGTAAAAACAATCCGCTGTATGTCGGGGAATCCGGCGTAGGCAAAACTGCTCTGGCCGAAGGCCTGGCTTGGCGAATTGTCGAAGGCAATGTGCCCGAAGTGCTGCATGACGCGATTATTTACTCGCTGGACCTCGGCGCTTTGGTTGCCGGCACCAAATATCGTGGTGATTTCGAAAAACGCCTGAAAGGTGTTTTGGCGCAGTTGAAGAAAGAACCACGTGCGATTTTGTTTATTGATGAAATCCATACCATCATCGGTGCCGGTTCTGCTTCCGGTGGCACCATGGATGCATCGAATTTGATCAAACCCGTCCTGCAAAATGGCGAACTGCGTTGCATTGGTTCGACCACGTTCCAGGAATATCGCGGTGTATTCGAAAAAGATCGAGCCCTGGCCCGTCGTTTCCAGAAAATCGATGTCGTCGAACCTTCGGTCGCGGAATCCGTGGCGATTTTGCATGGCCTGAAATCACGTTTTGAAAAACATCACGAAGTGCAGTACACCTCGGAAGCCATTCAGGCTGCGGTCGATCTGTCGGTGAAACACATTGCAGACCGTCTGTTGCCGGATAAAGCCATCGACGTGATCGATGAAGCCGGTGCACGTCAACGTTTACGGACTCCGGATCAACGCAAAAACATCATCGATGTCGAAGAAGTCGAACTGATCATTGCGAAAATGGCACGTATCCCTGCCAAACAGGTTTCGGCATCCGACAAGGATGTTCTACGCAATCTCGAGCGCAATCTGAAAATGGTTATTTTCGGTCAAGATCCGGCGATTGAAACGCTGGTGTCTGCGATCAAGATGGCACGTTCCGGTTTGGCCAATCCCGACAAGCCGATCGGTAACTTTCTGTTTGCAGGTCCAACCGGTGTCGGTAAAACCGAGGTCACCAAGCAATTGGCGATGCAGCTCGGTATCGAACTTGTGCGGTTCGACATGTCGGAATACATGGAGGCCCATTCGGTTAGCCGTTTGATGGGTGCGCCTCCGGGTTATGTCGGTTTTGACCAAGGTGGCTTGTTGACCGAGAAAATCGTCAAGACACCGCATTGCGTATTGCTGCTGGATGAAATCGAGAAAGCGCATCCGGATGTCTACAACGTGCTGCTGCAAATCATGGACCGTGGCGCGCTGACCGACAGCAATGGTCGTGAAGCCAACTTCAAGAATGTCGTTGTCGTCATGACCACCAATGCCGGTGCGGCACTTGCAGCCCGTCGTACGATGGGTTTCGTCGAACAAAACCATTCAACCGATGCGATGGAAACCATCCGGAAAGCCTTTACGCCGGAATTCCGTAATCGTCTCGATGCCATCGTGCAGTTCCAGGGCCTCGGCTTTGACCATGTATTGCGTGTCGTAGACAAGTTCCTGATCGAGCTCGAAGCGCAGTTGCACGACAAGCACGTCACGATTTCGGCAACGCCGGAAGCGCGTCAATGGCTGGCTGAAAACGGTTTCGATGCCCAAATGGGTGCTCGCCCGATGGCGCGTTTGCTGCAAGACAAGATCAAGCGTCCGCTGGCTGACGAGTTGCTGTTTGGTAAGCTGGCCAATGGTGGCCGAGTGACCGTGATGGTCGAAAATGGCGAGTTGAAGATTGACGCTCAAGCCGAGCCGGAAAAATTACTTCCGGCCACTGTCGATTAGAACTTATCTAGCTATACTTAATCGGGCCGCTTACTGCGGCCCTTTTTTTAATGAGCAGGGTTCTGATGAAAAAGCTTTTGATTGTCGTAGTCGCTGTTTTATTGATGATGGGATCTTATTTTCTTGGCAAGAATGAAAGTTCTGCAAGTCCTGGGACGAAGAAGGCGCAGGCGCCACTCGAGCTAGCTACGACTGCGGCTTCGGGAACTACTGTTTTTACAGGGAAAAATGGGGAAGTAATTTCAGAAAACGAGCTGCCGCTTCCGCCAGCAAACATGCCTCTGAATGAAATTTATCGCCTTTTGCAACGTCGTGCCGATGCCGGTGACGGCAAAGCCGCATGCCGCCTGGCGATCGAACTCATTCGATGCCGGCAAGCATTGCATAGAAGTAAATACATGTCGGGTGATACTGATATCGAAGGTTCAGATGGAGGCACGCCGCTGAAACCTAGTGATAAATTGAGAATGGCAAATAGCATTGACGAAGAACGATTAACAGTCATGGAGAAAGTGCAAAGTTGCGGAAAAGTACCGGCCAACCTGTCCAAGCAGACTTTTAAATATCTAAGGCAGGCGGCAAATGCTTCGCAACCCGATGCCATGATGGCTTATGCCGATGGCCAGGGATTGGATGACACAGGCGGTTTTGCCATGATACGCAGTAATGATTTTGATGTTTGGCGCCGCGATGCAATCCCTGTAGCGCAACGTGCACTTCAACTGGGTGTTCCTGAAGCCGTCTTTCTTTTCAGTAACGGATATTCTGAAGATAATGCGTTTTTCAGCAGTATGGTGGTAGATGACGCCATTCATGCGGAGACAATGAAGCTCCTGCGTCTGAGAATTGAGGGTAAAGCGCTTCCTGTGCAAACGACACTCGATGCATCGGGCTATCAGCGTGCGTTATCGGAATCCGACGCAATGTTCAGGAATTATTTTCGCGGACAGGTTCAGCCCAAGGTGAGTTTCATGAAGCGCCTAAGATTCTATACACCCAGTAAAAATGAAGAACTCGCGCCATGTGAATAAGATTCCATTTGGTATCAGCCAAACAAAACGGCAGCCTAGGCTGCCGTTTTCTGTTTCTGTGTCCGCGAGAACTTACTTCATACGATAGGTAATTCGACCCTTGGTCAAATCGTACGGGGTCATCTCAACTTTCACTTTGTCGCCGGTCAAGATACGAATGTAGTTCTTGCGCATGCGGCCTGAAATATGGGCGGTGATGGTATGGCCATTCTCGAGTTTTACCCGGAAAGTGGTGTTGGGCAGGGTATCCATCACCGTGCCTTCAAATTCTATGGAATCGTCTTTGGACATGCTTTAAATATCAGGGGCGGGAGTGCCACGAAAGTCGCGAATGATGCCATGGTTGCGCGTTTCTTGCAAAGAAAGCGTTAAGCCAGACATTCGGAAGCGGCAAATGGCGCTATCCGGCCACTCCAAAGTCCCGGCACTTCGGCCAGACCGCATAAACGCGCAACCTCCAGGACGAATTCCGAGCGCGGCATAAACTCGGCACCCATGAACTGAAGATGCGGATTTTCAACCTGTGCATCCAGTAGTGGCCAGCCCCAGCCATTCAGTATTTTGCCCAGAGCTGCCAGTGCAACTTTCGAAGCGCCACTTTCCAAACTGAACATGCTTTCCCCAAAAAACATGCGACCGATGGCGACCCCATAAATACCGCCGATTAGTTTTTCACCGGTAAAGACCTCCACGCTATGCGCATGGCCTTGCCTGTGAAGATGGCAATATGCATCGATCATTTCCGGATGAATCCAGGTGCCGCGCTGACCTTTGCGCGGAACGATGGCACATTGCCGAATGACTTTCTCAAAAGCAGTATCAACCCGAATTTGCCAGGAGGATTTTCTGAGCTGCCGTTTGAATTTTTGCGATAAATGAATCGCATTGGTTCTAAACACCATGCGTGGATTCGGGCTCCACCATAAAATCGGTTGACCGTCCGAGAACCACGGGAAAACACCGCTTCGGTAAGCATTCAATAAACGTGCTTCAGATAGATCCCCGCCGGCTGCCAGCAAACCATCGGGCTCATGCAAGGCAGTTCGCACGTCCGGGAAGGGCGCATGTTCATCTTTGCCAAGCCAGTTCAGTTCAATCGACATGACGGTAAGGGCTGTGCTCAAGGACTTGATCGCGGTAATGCAGGATATGCTGACGTTCTCCATCACACCAAGGCCCGAGCGCATCGGCAAATGCCTTTTCGGTGATGAAATGGCGGCTGTGAGTGATTACCGGCATAAAACCGCGGGCGATTTTGTGCTCGCCCTGTGCACCGGGTTCAAAACAGGTCAGGCCTTCGCGCAGACAATATTCAATACCCTGGTAATAGCAGGTTTCGAAATGTAAGCCCGCAATGTTTTCGGAGGTCCCCCAGTAACGACCATAAAGTGTTGTATTGCTGCGTAAGCAATAGGCACCGGCAATGGTTTTGCCGTTTTGGTCTGCCAGAAACATCACCACTTGTTCGGGCATTTCGCGGTTGAGGTGGCGAAAAAACTCCAGCGTCAGGGCAGGGTGGTTGCCTTTCTCGATCTGGGTCGAGCAATAGAAGGCGTACATTGCTGAAACGTCGTCTTCGTTCGCCTCGAGACCGGGCACGCATCGAAGAGAAACGCCCGCCTTCATAACTTGATTGCGCTCTTGCTGAATGTTTTTCCTTTTTTTCCGGTTCAGTGCCGTCAGGAAATCATCGAAGTTTTCCCATCCGGAATTGTTTTGCCAATGAAACTGGACGTCGCAGCGCTTTAGCCAATGATCGGGCAATGCGGTCGCTTCGGATTCAGGCAAGAAATTGATATGCACTGACGAAAGATTTTCATCCAGTGCTTTTTTTTCGAGGGCCAGGATTAGTTTTTCGCGTGCTACGCTGTCTTTCGCCAACAGACGAGGGCCGGTTACCGGTGTGTAAGGCGTGGCAACTATTAACTTCGGATAATAATCACGGCCAGTGCGCGCATAGGCATGTGCCCAGGCGTGATCAAACACAAACTCTCCATGTGAATTGTTTTTTATATAAGCCGGCGCGGCGGCGATGAGTTCTTCGCCTTCAAACAGGGTGATTGGCGACGATTCCCAGCCCCAGCGTTCACGCAAGCACTGGTGCTTTTCCAGTCCGGATAGAAATGCGTGCGATAAAAAAGGTTGCTGGCTGCCATGCAAGGCATTCCAGCTTGCGGAAGAAATATCGGAAACCGTTTGCCGTTTTTTGAGATATGGCATCGCTGGAGTGTAGCCTAGGTCATGGCTTTATCTGACCTAGGAATTGGTTTCCGCAGAAAAAATGTTTTACTTTATTTTGGGTTGAAAACCCCGGGCCAGATAAAGCCATGGCCCGGACTACATTAATGCTCTTTGTCGAGAAACTTCTCGGCGTCCAGCGCCGCCATGCAACCAAAGCCGGCCGACGTAACCGCTTGGCGATAGACTTGATCGGCAACATCGCCAGCAGCGAATACGCCCGGTACGCTGGTCGCAGTGGCGCTGCCTTCCAGGCCGGATTTAATCGTGATGTAGCCGTTACGCATCGCCAGTTGTTGTTCAAACAAACTGGTATTTGGGGTATGGCCGATCGCGACGAAGAAACCCTGGACATCGATTTCACGCGTGCTTTCATTGTTCACATTGCGAATACGCATGCCGGTGACACCGGAGTCGTCACCAAGCACTTCATCGACGCTGTGATCCCAGATGATTTCGATTTTTCCGGCCTGGGCTTTCGCGAATAATTTGTCTTGCAGGATTTTTTCCGAGCGCAATTTGTCGCGACGATGCACCAAATACACTTTACGGGCGATATTCGACAGGTAAAGCGCTTCTTCAACGGCAGTATTGCCGCCGCCGATCACGGCAACGTCCTGGTCACGGAAGAAGAAGCCATCGCAGGTAGCGCAAGCGGATACGCCTTTGCCCATGAATTTTTGTTCGGATTCGATACCCAGATATTTCGCGCTGGCACCTGTTGCAATTATCAACGCATCGGCGGTGTACTCACCATTGTCGCCTTTCAGGCGGAACGGACGGTTCGACAAATCGACACTGTGTATATGATCAAAAATCGTTTCGGTCTCGAAACGCTCGGCATGCGCCTGCATGCGTTCCATCAGGGCCGGGCCCATCAGGCCGTGCGCATCGCCTGGCCAGTTGTCGACTTCGGTTGTGGTCATTAATTGACCACCTTGCTGCAATCCGGTGATAACTACGGGCTTCAGGTTGGCGCGAGCAGCGTAAACCGCAGCGGTCCAGCCGGCGGGGCCAGAGCCAAGAATCAACAGAGGGCAGTGCTTGGTGGTGGTCATAAAGATTATTCAGTCCAAAGGAGGTTTAGAGATAGGGACGCTGCTGCGAAAATTCAATCCGAGAATTATCTCTTATTTGAACCGGATTCGTCTTTGCTCTGGGCGAGAGAGGGGGATTTAAGGTATAAATCACATCTGAAATACAGGAATTCAGGAAGTCCCAGACGGTGGCACGAAGCTCGGAATCTCTCAAGGCAAGCAAGGATCAGCGCCTGTCCACAATGAAGCGGGAAATCGCTTTAATCATTCTGGCCCCCGTATTGTTTTATTTACTGGTCAGTCTGCTCAGCTACTCGACGAATGACCCAGGCTGGTCGCGCACAGCCAGTGTGACTGGCGCGATGCACAATTACGGTGGTTTGCTCGGTGCCCATTTGGCCGATCTCGCCTTCATGCTGCTTGGTTATATCGCTTACTTTCTACCGATCGTACTTGGCGGTATCGCCTGGATTGCCTTGTTTGGGCTTGATAGCGACGGCGATGGCCGCGTGGACTTCGGACCTGCATTGCGTTTAATCGGTATCGTTGGATTCCTCATTGCAGCTACCGGTTTGTTTCATTCGCTTGGCGGTGCAGCTCCAGATTTACCGGAAGGTTCCGGTGGCGTACTCGGCAAGCTGGTCGGCAATAGCAGTTACAGTGTTTTTGGAAGCATGGGTGGCAATTTATTGCTCACCGTTATGCTTTTACTTTCAGTGACTTTGGCAACCGGCTTGAGCTGGTTCGCCTTGATGGACTGGATTGGCGGCTTGGTGCTTCAGCTCGTAGATCGACTAGGCAAGAAAAAAGATGAAGCCGCTGAATGGCAACGGACCAAAGCACTTCGCGAAGAACGCGAAGAAGTTCGCAAACTCGATACCGAAAAACGCGCCAAGCGCGAACCGGTAAAAATCGAGCCCCCGGCAAAAGCGGTGATCGAGAAGAGTGAACGCGCCCAGCGTGAGCAACAAATCCCGTTGTTCAATGCCGGTGGTGACAACAGTTTGCCGCCGCTCTCGTTACTGGACGATCCAAAACCGCAACCGAATGGTTATTCGGAAGAAACGCTCGAAACCCTGTCACGCCAAATCGAATTCAAGCTGAAAGATTTCCGGATCGAAGCGCAGGTCGTGGGTGCATATCCGGGCCCCGTGATTACCCGTTTCGAAATGGAACCGGCACCGGGCGTGAAGGGCAGCCAGATTTCATCGTTGGATAAAGACATCGCCCGTGGCTTGTCGGTGAAATCGGTTCGCGTTGTCGATGTGATTCCTGGTAAATCGGTCGTTGGTCTGGAAATTCCGAACACCCAACGCGAAATGATTTACCTGAGCGAATTGTTGCGCTCGAAAGAATATGACAAGTCCACCAGTCCTCTGACGATTGCGCTCGGTAAGGACATCGGTGGTCGCCCGATCGTTGCCGATCTGGCCCGCATGCCGCATTTGCTGGTCGCCGGTACTACCGGTTCCGGTAAATCCGTCGGTGTGAATGCGATGGTGCTGAGCCTGCTTTACAAGGCAAGCGCAAAAGAAGTGCGCATGCTGATGATCGATCCGAAAATGCTGGAACTATCGGTCTATCAAGGCATTCCACATTTGCTCGCTCCAGTCGTCACCGACATGAAAGAAGCGGCGAATGGTCTGCGCTGGTGCGTGGCAGAAATGGAACGTCGCTACAAATTGATGTCGGCAGTCGGCGTCAGAAATCTTGCCGGTTTCAATCGTAAGGTTCTTGATGCACAAGCGGCTGGCCAGCCTTTGATGGATCCATTATTCAAGCCGAACCCGGAATTGAACGAAGCACCGCGTCCACTCGAGACTTTGCCATTCATCGTGGTGTTTATCGATGAATTCGCCGACATGATGATGATCGTCGGCAAGAAAGTGGAAGAATTGATCGCGCGGTTGGCTCAGAAAGCACGTGCCGCCGGTATCCATTTGATTCTGGCTACGCAACGTCCTTCGGTAGACGTGATTACCGGTCTGATCAAAGCCAATATTCCGACCCGAATTGCGTTCCAGGTATCAAGCAAAATCGATTCGCGCACCATTCTCGATCAAAGCGGTGCCGAGACCTTGCTTGGCCACGGCGATATGTTGTATTTGCCACCTGGTACGGCGATGCCGGAACGTATCCACGGTGCGTTCGTGAGCGACGAAGAAGTGCATCGCGTGGTTGAACATCTGAAGCAGCACGGTGGTGGTATCGATTACATCTCCGGCGTGCTCGACGAAGTACAAGTGATGGGCGACGGTGTTGTCGTCGGTGCCTCGGGCTTGCCGGAATCTGGCGGTGGTGGCGATGAAAGCGATCCGCTTTATGACGAAGCGGTAAAAATCGTGACCGAATCACGTCGTGCTTCCATTTCGGGCGTACAACGTCGATTGAAGATTGGTTACAACCGCGCAGCACGATTGGTAGAAGCGATGGAAGCGGCCGGTATCGTTTCGCGACCAGAACACAATGGCGATCGTTCCGTATTGGCGCCTCCGCCGCCACGCAATTGATTCCAGTGTTGCAAGCCCGTTCATAAGCGCTCTTGCACACTCCACGAAATTCTCAAGTAATCACATATGCAAACCATGATTCGTAGTGCCTTCATTTTTCTTTTTCTGATAACAGGCGTTGCCCATGCCGGCGCCCGCCAGCAAATGACGGCTTTCACCAAAAACCTGCAAGGTTTGAGCAGCCCGTTTGAGCAAACGGTTTATAACCCGGCCGGGAAGGTGAGCGACAAATCAACCGGCGTTGTGAAGTTGAAAGCGCCGCGACA
Organism: Arenimonas sp.; assembly: GCA_036676335.1. GTDB lineage: Bacteria > Pseudomonadota > Gammaproteobacteria > Xanthomonadales > Xanthomonadaceae > Arenimonas. The sequence goes on from JAKFDD010000010.1 coordinate 91,548, forward strand.
ATTTCGTTGGCAAACATTGAAGCCGTATCCACAAACGATCGTGGCCGATGGCAATCACATCTGGATTTACGATCCCGATCTGGAACAAGTGACAGTACGCAATCAAAGCGCTGAAGAATCGAATAGCCCCTTGGCTGTCTTGATTGATAGCACCGAGATGGAACGCCAATTCAAAGTTAGCGAAGCTGCCAAGGCCAATGGTCTTGAATGGCTGTTATTGAAGCCCAAAAAACCGGATGACGCGCCTTTCGAGAAAGCTATGCTTGGCTTTTCTGCCCAGGGCTTGGCTCGCATGGAACTCTATGACGGACTCGGTCAACGCACGGTGATCAGTTTCACGCAGTGGCAACGCAATCCGAGATTTGCGAAGACCGATTTTACGTTTACGCCACCGAAAGGTGCCGATGTTGTCGGTGATGTAACGCCAGGTGCAACGGTAACGCCGATTCGCGATTGATGTTGCAATCGATTAGTCGAGAAACAATCTCTCGGCATTCGCCGTGGTCGCTTGCGCTATGTCTTCTTCCGATTGCCCGCGTAGTTCTGCGACAATTTTCAAAACATCTACCAAACGTGCAGGCTCATTACGCTGACCGCGATAATCGGCATTTGGTTGGTCGGGTGAGTCCGTTTCGAGCAGCAGATACTCAATTGGCATATCTTTGACCAGGCGCCGCAAGCGCTGTGCGCGGTCATACGTGATCGGCCCGCCAATGCCGAGCGAGAAGCCCAGGTTAAACAATTGCCGCGCCTGTTCTTCGCTGCCGGAATAGCTGTGAATTACGCCACTTGATACACCTGTTTTTCTGATACTGGCGATGACTTCATCAACGGCTCGACGCGCATGCACAACAACAGGCAATTCAAATTCACGCGCCAGTTTTAATTGTTCGATGAAATAGAAGCGCTGCTGTTCGGCATCGAGGCCTTCGACAAAAAAATCCAATCCGCATTCGCCGACTGCATTGGGCCTTTCTTTCTCGATCCAATTACGCAAAGCCGGAATATGTTCGGGACGATGGGAGCTTAGATACATCGGGTGCAAACCATACGCCGGATACAAACCGGTGTATTGACTGCAGACGTCTTTCAGGTTGCTCCAGCTGGCAAATTCAACTGCGGGCAGTAATTGCTGTTTTACTCCCATGTTTTCTGCGCGGGACACTACTGCACTGCGGTCATGCTCGAATTCGGGCGCATCGAGATGGCTATGGCTATCGAATAAATTCAATACCATATTCAATCTTTCTTGAATTCGCCTTCGATTGGAGGTTTTCCGTTATCGACGGGTAACTTTCTATTCTTCCAGGAAGCCAGTAGTAAAGTGGTCAGGCCCAACATGATTTCATCCAACAAAGGGATGAAGTCAGGGATCACCAAGTCGAATAAAAACAAGCCTGCCACAATCATAAACAGGGTGGGGAACCGCAATCGCGATGCGAAGCCAAGTATCGGTGCAAGCAGTGGACTGGCCATTTCTTAATTCCAAAATATAAGCACGACAACAAGTTAGCATATCCCGATGAATCTGCATTCAGTCTGTTTGCGAAAATTCAGCTTCACGCGCTCAAAATTCTCTGCGCAAAGCGGATGAATCCGTGTTACTTCAAGGAGAACTTTATGAATAGGACTCTGGCTGTGACCGCAGTGGGTGTCTTGGCTGCCGGCGTTACTTTTGCGGCTTACAAGAGCGGAGCGATTGGTCCGCAATATGCAGACGTGGTATCGACAAAGCCCATCACGATCAAAGAGGACGTTTACGCCGACGTATTGAATGTCAATCCGATTACACAGGTTGTGAATGGCACACGGGAAGTGTGCGAGAACAAGCTCGTGGAACGTCGCAGAGCCGAACGTTTCGGCAATAAAGACGGCACCATCATAGGTGCGGTCGTGGGCGGCTTGATCGGTAATCAAATGGGCGGCGGCGATGGCAGGAAGTTAGCCACCGTCGCCGGGGCGGTGGGTGGTGGTTACGCCGGCCGTGAAATCGATCGTCGCCATGTCGGCGGCAAAAGATATACCGAAACTCAGCGAGTATGCCGAACCGAAGATACCAGCAAGGTAAAAACCATCGGCTATGACGTGCAGTACCGTATGGAAGATGGTCAGGTCTTGACTCGCCGTGAAGAGGAAAAGCCCGGTGATCGCTTATGGATGGGCCAGAAAGATGTCATTACCGGTTACGACGTGACTTGGCGCTACAAGGAAAAAGTCGGTTATTTGCGCATGGATGAAAAACCGGGCATGCAACTACCGGTCAAAGATGGTGTTGTAGTTGTCGAATCCGAGGACTTTCAAACTGCGAAACGCTAGGTTTTTCGCGTTGTTTCAAAAAAGGGGCTGGTTTTCCAGCCCCTTTTTCGTGCCGCATGTCACAACACCCTGCAGTTTGGTCCGAGGAAAGGTTAAAATGGGCGTTTATTCTCCCTACCTTTCACCCGACCTTTTCAGGCAATCCCATGGCACTCAATCCAAACGATTTATACGACATCCGTTCCCTGCTTTCCGAAGAGGAGCGCATGATTCAAGACGCCGTGGCGCGTTTCACCGATGAAAAAATCATTCCGATTATCGGCGATGCCTTCAGCGAAGGTCGTTTCCCGAAAGAATTGGTGCCTGAAATTGCTTCGATGGGTTTGCTGGGTTCTTCATTGCCTGAAAAATACGGCTGCGCCGGTTTGAATTCGGTCAGCTACGGTTTGATCTGCCAGGAATTGGAACGTGGCGATTCCGGCATTCGCAGTTTTGTTTCCGTGCAGAGTTCGCTCTGCATGTATCCGATTTATGCTTACGGCACCGAAGAACAACGCTTGAAATATTTGCCTGGCATGGCAAAAGCCGAAATCATCGGCTGCTTTGGTTTGACCGAACCACACGGCGGTTCGGATCCGTTGAACATGAAAACCACCGCGAAGAAAGATGGTGACGATTGGATTCTCAATGGCGCCAAAATGTGGATCACCAACGGCAATTTGGCCGACATCGCGATTGTCTGGGCGATGACCGACGAAGGCATCCAGGGCTTCATCGTCGAAAAAGACATGAAGGGTTTCGCAGCCCAGGAAATTCACAAGAAAATGAGTTTGCGTGCTTCGGTAACTTCGGCATTGTTCTTCGACAATGTACGTGTACCTGAAGCGAACCGCTTGCCGAATGTGAAAGGCCTGAAAGGTCCTTTGGGTTGTCTGACTCAGGCTCGCTATGGCATCACATGGGGCCCGATTGGTGCCGCACAGGCTTGCTTGACCGAAGTCACCGAATATTGCAAAACCCGCATCCTGTTCGGCCGGCCGCTGGCAGCAAATCAAGCGATTCAATTGAAGCTGGCCGATATGGCTCGCCGCATCACGCTGGCGCAATTATTGAGCCTGCAATTAGGCCGTTTGAAAGACGCCGGCAATATGCAGCCAGCCCAGGTCAGCCTGGCGAAATGGAACAACGTGCGCATGGCATTGGATATCGCTCGCGAAGCCCGCGACATCCTTGGCGGCGCCGGCATCACCACGGAATATTGCCCGATTCGTCACGCATTGAATCTGGAATCGGTCATCACTTATGAGGGCACCGAAACCGTGCATCAATTGGTGATCGGCCGTGAACTGACGGGTATTAACGCGTTTTAATTGAGTCGAATACGATGTCACTCGTGATCGAAACCCCGCGCCTGATCTTGCGTCCTCCTACATTGGAGGACTTGCAGGACTGGATTCGCTTTGCCTCCGATGAAGAGACGATGCGTCATCTTGGCGGCGTGCAGAGTCCTTCGAATGCCTGGCGTAGTTTGATGACGATGATGGGTAGTTGGGCCGCGCACGAATTCGCGATGTTTTCGGTGATCGAAAAAACCACTGGCAAATGGATGGGCCGCATCGGCCCCTGGCAACCGCTGGAATGGCCTGGTTCAGAAGTAGGTTGGGGCTTGCACGCCGATCATTGGCGCCGTGGTTATGCGCTCGAAGCCGCTGCTGCGACTATCGATTGGACATTCGAAAATTTGCATTGGTCTGAAGTGGTTCATACGATTGCAGCCGAAAATATTGCATCGATTGCGCTCGCGGAAAAGCTTGGATCGAAATATCAGCGTCAAGCCGTGTTGCCCGCACCGATGAGTATCGAAGTGGGTGTCTGGCAGCAAACACGCGAACAGTGGTCGGAAAACCGTAAGCGTTTGGGCCTATTGTCATGATCACGATCTATGGCATGAAATCATCCGGCAATTGCTACAAGGTGCAATTGCTGCTGGAGTTATTGGGCAAGCCTTATCGCTGGGTCGAGATAAATAGTGTTGCCGGTGAAACGCGCACCGCGGAATATCTTGCGAAAAACCCGAATGGCAAAGTGCCATTGCTGGAAACCGAAGCAGGGCAGTACTTGCCGGAATCCAATGCGATTCTTTGTTATCTGGCGAGCGATACCCATTTATTCCCGAGCGATAAATGGCAGCAGGCCAATGTATTGCAGTGGTTGTTTTTCGAACAATACAGTCATGAACCCTATGTAGCGGTTGCCCGTTTCATCAGGAAATATTTACCGGAAAACCACGAGCGTCGGGCTGATTTGCCGCGCCTGCTGGAGCGCGGCTATCAGGCCTTGACGGTGATGGAAAAACACTTGGCTCGACATGAGTACCTTGTCGATAGCGGTTTTTCGATTGCCGATATCGCGCTTTTTTCCTACACCCAAGATGCCGAAGTCGGTGGCTTCGATTTATCTCAGTTCCCGCATCTGCAAGACTGGCTGGAACGTGTTCGTTCACAACCCGGTTTTGTAGCACAAGAAAATTAATTCAAAGATAAAAACATTATGTCTGCCCAACCCGTACTGATTCCTGCCCGTCAAAAAAACGTCAACCGCGCTTTGGTTTGTGACGAAAACTTTGTCGAATTCGTCAACAACTGGTCTGGCCAGGTGCATGGCAAGCCGGCGCCAAGCGAAGAAATCCTTCCGGGCAGCCTTTGCACGGCAAATGATTTTATCGCGTTATTCGAATCGCAATTGATCAGCCGTCATCTTGATTTGATGGCTCGCGTACTGCGCGTGCAGAACAAGGTTTTCTACACGATTGGTTCATCCGGTCACGAAGGCAATGCGATGGTGGCGCGTTTGACGCGTCATACCGATCCGGCCTTCCTGCATTATCGTTCGGGCGGTTTTATGGCCGAGCGTTTCCGCAAACTGCCAGGCATGGATCCGATCATGGATTCGGCATTGAGCTTTGCGGCAAGCAAGGAAGATCCGATTTCCGGTGGCCGCCATAAAGTCTGGGGCAGCAAACCATTGTGGGTACTGCCACAAACTTCGACGATTGCTTCGCACCTGCCCAAAGCGCTCGGCACCGCCATTGCGATCGAGCAAGCAAAACGCATTGGCCATACCTTGCCGATCCCGGAAGATTCGATCGCAATCTGTACTTTCGGCGATGCATCCAGCAATCACGCGACTGCACAAACTGCATTCAACACTGCGCAATGGACGGCTTACCAGAAACTACCTGCACCGGTCTTGTACGTTTGCGAAGACAATGGCATCGGTATTTCGGTGAAAACACCTAGTGGCTGGGTTGCCAATGCATTCCAGCAACGTCCGGGCCTGGATTATTTCTTTGCCGATGGTCTGGATATCGCCAGCGGTTACGAGCAAGTCGCCCGCGCAGTGAATCATTGCCGTACCACGCGTCGTCCAACTTTCCTGCATCTCAAAACCACCCGCATCATGGGCCACGCCGGTACCGATTTCGAAATCGAATGGCGCAGCTTCGAAGAATTGATGGCGGTTGAAGCCAGTGATCCATTATTACGCTCGGCTGAAATCGCTTTAAGCTCCGGTTTAATGAGCAAGACCGAAGTGCTTGCGAAATACGAAGCGACCCGCAAACTCTGTTTTGCAGCTGCTGAGAAAGCCGACAGTTTGCCGAAACTCGACAGCTTGGCCGATGTGATGGCGCCACTGGCCCCATACACGCCGGATAAAGTCAAAGCGGAAGCGAATCGTTTCGATTACGCAGAAAAACGCCTCGCTGTATTCGGTGGCGAAGATAAATTGCCGGAAAAACTGGCGCCGCGCCATATGGCGATTCAGATCAACAACGCATTGCACGATTTATTTTGCAAATATCCGGAAACGTTATTGTTTGGTGAAGATGTCGCCCAAAAAGGCGGTGTTTATACTGTCACCAAAGGTCTGCAAAAATCCTTCAAGGGCGCCCGGGTTTTCAATACCTTGCTTGATGAAACGATGATTCTGGGGCTGGCCCAAGGCTTCTCGAATATGGGCATGCTGCCGCTGCCGGAAATTCAGTATCTGGCGTACTTCCATAACGCCTGTGACCAGATTCGCGGAGAAGCCTGTTCTTTACAATTTTTTAGCAACGGCCAATTCAGAAATCCGATGGTAATGCGGATCGCATCGCTGGGTTACCAACGCGGTTTTGGCGGCCATTTCCACAATGACAATTCGATTACCGCGCTGCGCGATATTCCAAGCCTTGTTGTCGGCTGCCCAAGCCGTGGCGATGATGCCGCTACGATGCTTCGCAGCATGATGGCGCTGGCAAAGGTCGACGGTCGCGTTTGTGCATACCTGGAACCGATTGCCTTGTATATGACCAAGGATCTGTACGAAGCCGGAGACGGCCAGTGGTTGACCCAATATCCTTCGCCGGAAGAATCCATGGAAATTGGCTCGGCCCGTGTCTACAACGAGACCGCAAAAGACCTGGTGATTTTCAGCTTCGGTAACGGCGTACCGATGAGCTTGCGAGCCGCGCGCGACATCGAGAAAAAACACGGCTGGAAAGTGCGTGTGGTCGATTTGCGTTGGTTGCAACCGCTCAACACGGTTGAAATTGCGAAACACGCCGCTGAATGTGCGCGTATTATGGTGGTTGATGAAGGACGCCGCAGCGCTGGCGTAGGCGAGGGCATTATTACGGCTGTTGTCGAGTCCGGGCAGGGTGCGAAACCACTGCGCCGCGTAGTAGGCCAAGATACCTATACACCGCTCGCTGGTGCTGCATTCCTGGTCATTCCGAGCGAGGCCGATATCGTCACTATGGCCGGGGAACTGGTTTAACTTCGTTATAATCACACGTAGAGCTGCCAAGCTCACCTGCTAAGGTTTACACTCACGGTATGAGTTCATCACGTCCACAAGCCATCCTGTTTGCTGATGTCAGCGGCAGTACGCGAATTTTCGAAACCAAAGGCGACATTGAAGCCCGCCGTTTGATTTCAAGCGTTTTGACTGCCTTGTCTGACATTTGCGTGCAGCATGGCGGTCGCGTGATCAAGACCATCGGCGATGAAATCATGTGTACTTTGCCAACGGCGATGAACGGCGTGTTGGCTGCAGTCGACATGCAACGCAAAATGGCGAGAGATATTTCGTTCGTTCGCGATAATCTGGCTATTCGCATCGGCCTCCACTTTGGTGATGCACTGGATGAAAATGGCGATGTTTACGGCGATGCCGTCAATACGGCAGCACGCATGGCTTCCCTGGCAAAACGCGAGCAAATTGTCACGACTCTGAGCACGACCAAATCGGTCTCGGGAAAGATGCCGGAAACCCGTAGCCTGGGTAAGGCTCGTGTCAATGGCAAACTATTTCCGATCGATATTGTGGATGTCATCTGGCAGGAAGATACCTCCGGCATGACCATGGTGCAAAGCGCCATTCGATTGTCCGATTTGCCGGGTGCCGACCACCACGCTGTCGCCAAACTTACGTTACGTCATCGCGGAAAACTGATCGAGATCGACCAGAACTCCGAGCCTTTCATGATGGGGCGCGAAGGCACCAATAATTTGACGGTTGAAGCTGACTGGGTGAGCCGTAGCCACGCCCAGATCGAATTCAAGCGTGGCCATTTCATGATTGCCGATCGTTCGACCAATGCCACCTACGTCAAGCTGGGCGACGATGATGAATTGCGATTGCATCGTGATGAATTGCATTTACGCAAGTCCGGTACCATCAGCATGGGACAATCCGGTGCAGTGAATGTTGCCGATTTGATTTATTTCGACACCGAAAACTGATCGGTTAAAAATAGTCCCCGTAAAAAAACCCCAAGCAAGCTTGGGGTTTTTTGTTGAGCGTAGTTTCGACGCTCAAGGCTTTTTGACTGGCGTTGCTGGTGCAGGAGCCGGCTTTGGAGGTGCCGAACCAGCGTATCTAGGTGGCGCATAGCCGTACGCCGTACTCAATACTTTTTCACTGCCTGCATAGACCGCAGCATTGGCAGGAATGAATTTTGCGGTGCCAAGTTCGCTGATGACATCATAAAGATTGTTGTCGAGGTGCAATTTGAGCATTGCATTGCTGACGGCTTTGCGGACATCCGCAGGTACGGTTTCGTGAGCCGATAATGCACGGCCCGGCAACTCGCGCGTTACGTGGGCAGGTTGCAGGTTGCTGTATTGATCGGCGATATAGCTCGGCACCATCGCGCCGTCCGATTCACCGGCAAAGATCATTTCCACGCCGTCCTTCAAGTTGGCGGCAAAGGATTTGATTTCCGGCTGCGCGATCGGGTTTTGGTAGATTTCGCCCAGTAGCAGATAGCCCAAGCTCGGTGACGACATGCTGGTGATGCGATGGCCAATCAAGCCTTGCACGCCACCGGCAGCCATTTCATCACTGATCAGCAAGGTGTATTTGGTCGGTTCGACCACGCGTACCAATGGAATCATGCGTTGACGCTTTGCGCGATAGTCAGTGAAGTGGGCCTCTTCGAATGCGAAATCGACTTTGACTTTGTTGCGCATATCACGCCAATGGACATGATAATTCGGTGCGATTTTGAGAACGAAAGTGTGCCCGGTGGATTTGGAGAGGTAGGCTAGCAAGGGTTTATAAACTTCCTGCGCCTGAGCGACAGGGTAGTTCGGTTCGACCGTTAATGTGTATGTTGCAGCATTGGCTTGCATGGAACCCAACATCAATACAAGACTGGCCCACAAGCCTGCATGTTTAATCATTTGATTTCCCATAGTATTCCTCCTCCTGCAAAACTCGATATAGCAGAGAATACGCCTTAAGCCAATATTTGTGCTAACTAAAGGCCCACAAAGTGTTAATTGGGTCGCTGTAAACCTGTTAAAGCTTGTAAATGCACCACTTTATTTTCACGACAAACAAGCACGTCGGAATCGTCGATGCTTTGCAAAAGAGCTAAACCCATATCGTGTTTTGAGCTGACGCAGATTAGATTTCCGATCTTTGCTTCTGCCCGGAAAACGGGGTCTTCGACTTCCAGATGTTCAGCTCGAAGCAGTTTGGTATGCCGTTTTGCCTGCCCCAGATAATGTGTCCGGGCGACTATTTCCTGGCCTGGATAACAACCTTTCTTGAGGCTGAAGGCATTCAGCCGATCAAGGCTCAGCATCTGCGGGGTCCATTGCTCGGACTGGTTGTCTGACAGTCTGGGCAGCCCGTGCTCAATGTCGGCATCACGCCAGGCCGCTTCTGAGCTATCGTCAATGCCGACCTGAGCAGCAAGAGACGCAGGTAATATCCAGAGTCGTCGTGCCACAGTGTCAGAAGTAAAATCCAGTGCGACCCCATGTTCGGGATCTCCGGAAATAAAATCGCGTGCAGTAGATAGCGTCGCAGCGGAATTGAATTCGGCGGCGAACACCTTGTCATTGTCGATAATCAGTTTCATTTTGCTTCTGAAAATAAAACGCTGCAAATGTGATGCGATTTTTTCAGCCGAGAAATCCGGTGAGAGCAAATAAAGCTGGTCGGAGCGAATTCTGATCAGTGCAAATAGCGCAATCAAGCGGCCTTTCGGGTTCAATAGGCCATTCCAATGCCATTGGCCGTCAGTCAATGCCTTCACGTCATTCATGCTTTGCGCCTGTATGAAAGCCACGGCATCTGGGCCTTCCAGCACCAAAAGGCTATAGCTTCGCAGTCTGCTCAAAGATTCAGGTGAAAAATTCAGCTTGTCGGACATAGGCTCGGGAATTAAAATTCATCTTTCGAGAAAGAATGCAGATGATAGGCCAGAAACCCGACGCAGACGACGATCTTGTTCCACAGGTGCCCACGGAAGTGCCCGGTGAAACAGATGCGAAGCAGCCGACGGAAATCGGTGGCCGCAAGGGGCCAGAGCCAACACGTTATGGCGACTGGGAAAAAAACGGCCGTTGCATCGACTTTTGACGCGTCCGTCGCATTTGCATTCTTGATCATTAGATTGACTTAAAGAGAGGGTATCCATGGCAGCTAGACAGCGACCTTTATCTCCGCACCTGCAGATTTACAATCAGGGAATGACCGGCACCCTGTCTATTACCCATCGTATGACGGGTGTCGTACTCTCGCTCGGTGCCTTGCTTGTTGCTGCCTGGCTTGTCTGCGTCGCCAGTGATGCCGATTGCTATGCCTGGTGCCAGCAACTCCTCGCATCCTGGCTAGGGAAAATCGCATTGTTCGCTTTTTCCGCCAGCTTGATATATCACCTGCTAAATGGCGTCCGTCACCTTCTTTGGGACATCGGCTGGGGTATGGAAATCCAGACGGCCGTGAAAACAGGCTACCTCGTCATTGCACTTTCGATCGGCCTGACTGCCTTGCTTTGGGTAATTGCTCTTCGTGGAGGTGCCCTATGACTGGCATGCGTGATCCACTAGCTACCGCCCGCGGTCTGGGCTCGGCAAAAGACGGCGTTAACCATTGGTGGATGCAACGTGTCACCGCGATTGCCTTGCTGGTACTGTCTCCCTGGTTTATTTATTTCGCCGTGTGCCTGATTGGTGCCGATCACTTCACGGTGCGCGCCACGATCGCCAAACCACTGAACGCGACGTTGCTGGTCAGTTTCATGATCGCCATGCTCTGGCATGCCCGTCTGGGCTTGCAGGTCGTCGTTGAAGACTATGTCCATGGCTGGCAGGAAATAACCCTGCAGCTTGTTATCAAATTTGCTTATGCCATTGCCGCCATCGCCTCGATTATCGCGATCGGCCGCATCGTATTTTCTGCCTGAGGCGAACCACATCATGACGGCGTACAAAATTACAGAACACAAATACGACATGATCGTAGTCGGAGCCGGTGGTGCGGGTTTACGCGCCACTTTTGGTCTGGCACAGAAGGGCCTGCAAACGGCTTGTTTGACGAAAGTGTTTCCAACCCGTTCGCATACCGTTGCGGCCCAGGGCGGTATCTCCGCAGCGCTCGGCAATATGGGTGAAGACGATTGGCGTTACCACTTTTTCGATACCGTCAAAGGCTCGGATTGGCTGGGCGACCAGGACGCGATCGAATACATGTGCCGCGAAGCGATTCCGGCGATTATCGAGCTTGAACATTATGGCGTGCCATTTTCGCGCAACGAAGAAGGCAAGATCTATCAGCGTCCATTTGGTGGCATGACTACCAAATACGGCAAAGGTCCACCGGCGCAGCGTACTTGCGCAGCGGCTGACCGTACCGGCCACGCGATTTTGCACACCTTGTATCAGCAATCCCTGAAGCACGATGCGAAATTCTTCATCGAATATTTCGCACTCGATTTGATCATGGACGACGAGGGTGTTTGCCGTGGCGTGCTGGCGCTCGACATGGCCGAAGGCACATTGCATTTGTTCCGTGCCCACGGTGTCGTGCTGGCAACCGGCGGTTATGGTCGTGCCTACTTCTCTGCAACCTCGGCGCATACCTGTACTGGCGACGGTGGCGGCATGGCATTGCGTGCCGGCCTGCCTCTGCAGGACATGGAGTTCGTGCAATTCCATCCTACCGGCATTTATGGCGCGGGTTGCCTGATTACCGAAGGCGTACGTGGCGAAGGCGGCATTCTACGCAATAGCCAGGGCGAGCGTTTCATGGAGCGCTATGCACCATCGGTCAAAGATCTGGCTCCACGCGATATGGTCAGCCGTTCGATGACGATTGAAATCCGCGAAGGTCGCGGCGTTGGTCCGAAGAAAGATCATATCCATCTGGATCTGACCCATCTCGATCCGGACGTCATCCACAAGAAATTACCAGGCATTGCCGAAACCGCGAAAATCTTTGCCGGCGTCGATGTCACCAAGCAGCCGATTCCTGTGCTGCCGACGGTTCATTACAACATGGGCGGCCTGCAAACCAATTACCACGGCGAAGTGGTGACCTTGAAAGACGGTAATCCGAATACGGTCGTGCCTGGTTTGTATTCGATCGGCGAAGCCGCTTGCGTATCGGTCCATGGTGCCAACCGCCTGGGTTCTAATTCATTGCTCGATCTGGTGGTATTCGGGCGTGCTGTCGCGATTCGTGCCGCCGAAACCATCAAGCCGAACATGTCGCACAAATCATTGCCTGCAAGCGCCTGCGACAAGTCGCTCGCCAATTTCGACAAATTGCGTAATGCCAATGGTAGTACGCCTACAGCCGAGATTCGCGACAACATGCAAGCCATCATGCAAAACGATGCGGCGGTATTCCGTACCGGCGAAACCTTGAAGCAGGGCGTTACCAAGATTCAATCGGCATTCAAGAGTTTCGAAGACGTCAAAGTGACAGATCGTTCACTCGTGTGGAATTCCGACTTGATCGAAACCCTCGAATTGCAGAATTTGCTGGGCCAGGCGGTCGTGACGATGGTGTCGGCGGAAAACCGCAAGGAATCCCGTGGCGCGCATGCACGCGAAGATTTCACGACCCGCAACGATGCCGAGTGGATGAAACACACATTGAGCTGGATCGATGACAAGGGCAATGTGACGCTTGATTACCGCCCTGTACACATGAGTTCGTTGAGCAGTGAAGTGGATTCGATTCCACCGGCCGAGCGCAAGTATTGATTGATGCAGATTATCGGGGTTTTCGCTGAAGCGAAAATGGCGAAATAAATTAGAGGTTAGTTCGATGGCAGAGTTCACGCTTCCAAAAAATTCGAAGATCGGCAAGGGCAAACATTTTCCGGCCAGTTCAACTGCGAAAAATATTCGCAGCTTCAAGATTTATCGCTGGAATCCGGACGATAACGCCAATCCACGCGTCGATACCTACGATGTCGATATGGATACTTGCGGCCCGATGGTGCTGGACGCGCTGATCAAGATCAAAAACGAAATCGATCCAACCCTGACTTTCCGTCGTTCCTGCCGCGAAGGTATTTGCGGTTCCTGCGCGATGAATATCGACGGCACCAATACGCTGGCTTGCACCAAGGGCATCAGCGAATGCGGCAAAAAAGAAGTGCCCATTTATCCCTTGCCACATATGCCGGTGGTGAAAGATCTGGTGCCCGATCTGACGCATTTCTACGCCCAATATGCTTCGATCAAACCATGGATTCGTACGCAAAGTTCGGCGCCTGCCAGCGGCGAGCGTCTGCAATCGCCAGCCGATCGCGACAAACTTGATGGTCTTTACGAATGCATCTTGTGTGCTTGCTGCTCGACTTCGTGCCCAAGCTACTGGTGGAATGGCGATCGTTATCTGGGCCCGGCGATTTTGCTGCAAGCCTATCGCTGGATTATCGACAGCCGCGATGAAGATACCGGCGCTCGTCTGGATGATCTGGAAGATCCATTCAAGCTCTATCGTTGCCACACGATTATGAATTGCACACGGACTTGCCCGAAGGGTTTGAATCCAGCAAAAGCCATCGGTGAAATCAAGAAATTGATGTTGCAGCGACGCGGAGCTTAATTCGCAGGATTTTGTTTTCGCTTATAGCAAGCGTTATGGCGGAAAACGCTTGCTGATGGCGGATTTGACTCCATCAAAATATCTTCGCCAGCTTCGCGAGAGTGCACGCAGGTTATGATTCGGCAAGTTCATCCCAAGGGTTTGCTCAATGAATAACACCATTTTTTTCTGGCCGGCATTTGCTCTCGTACTGCTGACTTTTTTCGTGATGATGCGAATGATGTTCAGTCGAATAGCACTGATGAAGGCCAATAGAATTCATCCGCAATCCATTTCCACCTCGATCGATCTCGCGGCAAAAATGCCCGACACAAGGGCTTCGGACAATTTCCGTAATTTGTTTGAAACCCCGATACTTTTTTATGCCGCGCTGGTGTTTGCCCAATTTACGCAATCCGGCAACCCAATATTGCTGGCTCTGGCGTCGTTTTATGTAGCTATTCGCGTTGTGCATAGCTTTATCCAATGTACGTATAACAAGGTGATGCATCGTTTTTACGTATTCCTTGCCAGTGTATCGGTGCTCTTGGCAATGTGGATTGTTTTGGCGATCGGCTTTCTGAAATGAGCGAAGAACAAGACCCTGAAATCAAACGTTTACGCTGGCGCTGCCGCCGCGGCATGCGCGAGCTGGATCAGTTGATGTTGCGATATCTGGACCAGCGATTCCAGCATGCTCCTACCAGCGAGCGTAATGTTTTCCTACGTTTACTCGATTGCGAAGACGATAAGCTGTGGGCCTGGTTTATGGGGCGCGAACAGCCCGAGGACGCGGCACTCAATGATCTTATCCAAGCCATTACTGCACTGCCGCCTTGATTGGCGGCCATCAAAGATACTGCAGATAATGTTGTTTGTGCTGATGGCCCTGGCGGTTTTATCGGTGGGGTTTAGCGCTCTATATTGGTATCTTGCCGTCCCAGTCTGTCTACTGATCATTTATGGCACGGCATTTCAGATAAGAAAATTACGGCAAAACCGGCATTTCAGCTTGTTCTGGCGGGCAGGGGATGACTCGATTGACTTGAACTTTGGTCACTTCAATGAATCCCTGATTCAGCCGAGATGTCATCAACAAGGGCCTTTGTGGATAATAAGCGCCACGGATGCGTGCCGGAAGAAGCGCCATTTTGTTTTTCTACCCGACACCTTGAACAATTGCGAGCGCAGGATGTTACGTCTGGTAGCCGCCACGCCACTAACATTGGATTGAAATGTTCCAACCTTTAGCTTTATCCATCGGATTGCGTTATCTGCGTGCAAAACGTCGCAATGGTTTTATTTCCTTTATTTCGATGGCCTCGATTCTCGGCATCATCATTGGTGTGATGGCATTGATCACGACCATCTCAGTGATGACTGGATTTCAGGAAGAACTGCGTAACCGAATTTTAGGAACGGTATCGCATGCAACGATTTCCGGATTTGACGGTCCGATGCAGGATTGGCAAAAAGCCGTGAAGATAGCGGAATCCGACAAGCGTGTTCTAGGTGCCGCACCTTATGTGGAACGTGAAGCCTGGCTACAGGCATTGGAAGATCAAGGCGCGATGATTCGCGGTGTGCTGCCGGATCAAGAACCAAAAGTTTCCGACCTCGACAAGAAAATGAAGGAAGGGAAACTCACGGATTTAAAACCGGGCGAATTCAACATCATCCTCGGCACAGAACTGGCTCAATATCTAGGTGTGACCGTTGGCGATAAAGTCACGATGCTGATTGCCGAACGTAACGCTACGCCGGTGGGTATTTTGCCGAAAATGCGGCGCTTCAATGTCGTCGGCATTTTTGAGGCAGGTGCGCAGGAATACGATTTTGGTCTGGCTTTGGTGCATATGCAGGACATGCAACGCATGGGCCGCATGGACGATAACGTGACCGGCGTGCGCTTGCGGCTAACCGACTTGTGGAATGCCTGGGAAGTGGCACGCGACCTGACCGATCAAATGAAAGGCGATTACCGCGTGCGTGATTGGTCCGGCGATCACGCAAATTTTTTCCGTGCATTGAAAATGGAAAAAACCGTGATGTTTGTGTTGCTGTCGTTGGTTATCGCGATTGCTGCATTTAATTTAGTTTCGTCGCTGGTTATGCTGGTACAAGACAAGCAATCCGACATCGCCATTTTGCGAACACTGGGGCTTTCGCCCGCCAGTGTCATGCAGGTTTTCATGATTCAGGGCATGGTGATCGGTCTATTAGGTATCACGATCGGCGTAGCGTGTGGCGTGTTGTTGTCGCTCAACCTGTCGCATATCGTGCGATTTATCGAAAGTATGACCGGCAGCGAATTAATGCCTTCCGATGTTTATTACATCAGTGGCGTGCCTACGCATGTTGTTGCCAGTGATGTGATTACCATTTCGATTGTGGCGTTCTTGATGTGCCTGGTTGCCACTTTATATCCCGCTTGGCGCGCTTCGCGCACCGATCCGGCTTCGGCGCTTCGTTATGAGTAATTCCATGTCCAAAATTGTGTTGCACGCTGAAAACCTGGGTAAAACCTATTCCGAAGGCGATCTAGAAACGCCGGTGTTCGCGAATCTGCAACTCTCTGTGAAAGCCGGTGAGACCGTAGCCATAGTCGGTGCATCGGGGGCAGGTAAAAGCACCTTGTTGCATTTGCTCGGTGGATTGGATAGTGCAACTTCAGGCGAAGTCACTGTTGCCGGACAAACCATTTCCAGATTGTCCGAAGCAGCTCGTGGCGACTTGCGAAATAAAGAACTGGGTTTCGTGTATCAATTTCACCACTTATTACCTGAATTCACTGCGCTGGAAAACGTGATGATGCCTCTGCTTATTCGCGGTATCAAAGTATCGCAGGCAAAAAAAGAAGCACAGGTTTTATTGGAACGCGTTGGTTTATCGCATCGTTTGCGTCATAAGCCCGGCGAATTATCCGGTGGAGAACGCCAACGCGCAGCCGTTGCACGCGCATTGGTTACAAAACCTTCCTGCGTTTTAGGAGATGAGCCCACCGGCAATCTGGACGAAAAAACCGCAGCAGCTGTATTTGATCTATTGCTTGAACTGAATCGCGAACAGGGCACTGCGCTCGTGCTGGTGACCCATGATCGCCGTTTGGCGAAAAAACTCGGGCGCACGCTGGAATTGACGCAAGGTCAGCTCAGCGATCTGGTGCACGACGAATAATGTTTCAGTCAAAAATACCGCCGCTGGGTTTATCTGTGGCGGTGTTTTTATTGTCGGGAGTCTGCTGGGTACAAAGCTGGGCCAGCTTATTGCCGTTTTGGTTGTCGCTGACGTGTGTTTTTACTGGCGCCTGGGCTTGGTGGAAAAACGAGAATATCCTGCGTTGCCTCGCCGTTTTTTTATTCGGCGTCGGCCTTGCAAATAGTCATGGCGATTGGGCCTTGTCGCAGCGCATACATGCCAATCTCGAAACCGAGATCACCGGCCAAGTCGAAGGCTTGCCGATACGCGATGAAGATAGCGTCAGTTTCGAATTTCACATTAGCGACAGCAAAGACAAGCATTTAATCGGTAAGAAAGTCAGGCTTGGCTGGTACGGCGACGCTCCTGGCCTCGAGGCTGGAACACATTGGAAGTTTCAGGTTCAACTCAGGCCGCCACGTGGCTTGCAGAACCCAGGCGGGTTTGATTTTGAACGACGTGCGCTCGAGCAAAACATTGCCGCGACTGGCTATGTCAAAAGCAATGCGCAGCATCAGCGATTGAAAGCTGGCGCCGGCGTCGATCATTGGCGTGAAAACCTGTCTAAAAAAATACAGACACAAGTCGACAATGATCAAGCACGCTTCGTACAAGCTCTGGCACTTGGTGATACTCGCCAACTCAGCGACGAAGACTGGCAAATATTGCGGGCAACCGGATTGACGCATCTGATTGCGATATCGGGTTTTCATGTTGGTCTGGTAGCCGGTTTTGCCGCTTTGTGTTGTTACTTGTTTTATTTCTCGTTTCCGCGGCTTGGTCGGGTCTGGCCCAGACAGCAGAGCATGGCTCTGTCCGCGATGCTGCTGGCTTTTACTTACACGGCCGTAGCCGGTTTTGCACTGCCCACCTGGCGTACATTTCTGATGATCGCCGTGGTGGCAATGGCAAAACTCTCGAGTAGGCCGATCCGGATTTCGCAATCATTGGCTTTGGCATTGATCGCAATTCTGGTGTTTGATCCTTTGGCCGTTCTGGCGCCAGGCTTCTGGTTGAGTTTTGTCGGTGTAGCGTGGTTAGTATGGTGTCTACCATCGAATCCGGGCGAGCATCATTTGACCCGGATGCAGCAAGTAAAACTTTTTTTAAAGTCGCAATGGATTGCGTTGCTCGGCTTACTCCCGTTATCGCTTTGGTTCTTCGGTCAGACATCGGTGCTTGGGCCTTTGACGAATATCGTCGGCATTCCCTGGATTAGTTTGGTCGTCGTTCCATTGGCATTGCTGGGCCTGTTATTTTCTTCCGTGCATATCGGCAGCGCCGCATTTTTCTGGAAACTTAGCGCCGGCGCGATGCAAATACTGTGGTGGGGTCTCGAGATAATCAGCGATTGGCCGCAAGCGTTGCTGTGGTTGCCCGAGCCGAGCATATTGACGCTGTCTTTATCTTTGATTGGCGCATTTATATTGCTGCTGCCTCGAGCGGTTCCGGGGAAATGGCTGGCCGTGATCTTATTTCTGCCTTTATTGTTTCCGCGGCTTGATAAACCGCAAGCAAACGAATTCGATATTGCCATCATTGATGTAGGGCAGGGTTTGTCGGCATTGGTGAAAACCCAAAACCATGCCCTGCTGTATGACGCAGGGCCGGCAAAAATCGGCGGCTTCGATGCGGGTGAATCTGTCGTGGTGCCGGCATTACATGCGGTGGGCATAAGACATCTGGATCGGATTGTGATCAGTCATGGCGATAACGATCATGCAGGCGGTTTGGCTTCAGTGATCAAAGCCTATCCGGAAGCTCCCGTGGTCGCTTCGGAAGGCTCATTGAAAATAAAATCGGGTGCCTGTCTGCGCGAAGAAAAATGGGTTTGGGACGGCGTCAATTTTGAATTTCTGCATCCGCCCGCTTTTTTTCCTTACCTGGCAAATGACAGTTCCTGCGTTTTACGTATTGAAGCAGGCGGAAAAGTGGCTTTGCTAACCGGCGATATCGGCAAACATATCGAATATCGCCTGGTTAAAGAGCAGCCCGAAAAGATTCGTGCCGATCTCTTGCAGGTGCCGCACCATGGCAGTGAAACTTCATCCAGCCCCGAGTTTCTGAATGCAGTTAACCCAGATCTTGCGTTGGTCGCGAGTGGTGCCGATAACCGATTTGGCCACCCGAGACAGTCCGTGGTTGAACGCTATCAAGATCGTGAAATTCAGCTGGCCGCAAGTCCGCAGCATGGCTGGATGCGCATCCGGGTAAGTAAAAATGGCCTGGAATGGCGTGAAAGCCGCCGCCAATCTGCCGCACGTTACTGGCATGCCCCGAAAAGTGCCGAGTCAGGCTATTCTATTAGGCGGTAATCACGCATAGGTGAATGGATGTATGAACTGATTAAGTCCGGTGGCCCGGCCATGATTCCGATCATTCTGCTGGCCATTATCGCAATGGCCATCATTGTTGAACGGTTATGGAGTTTGCGTCGCAAGGAAGTTTTCCCGCCCGGATTGGGCATTGAAGTTCGTGAATGGGCTCGTGACCGTGAACTTGATGCGAAACATATCGATGTTTTGCGACGTAATTCGCCGCTCGGTGAATTATTGGCGGCCGCATTGGATATGCGCCACAAGCCCCGCGAATTAATGAAAGAACGCGTGGAAGACGTGGGTCGCCATGTCGTGCACCAGATGGAGCGTTTTTTAACGAGCCTGGGTACGATTGCCGGCGTTGCACCGCTACTTGGACTGCTGGGCACTGTGCTCGGCATCATCGAAATGTTCATGACTATATTGAAAACCGGTGTCGGTGACGCCAATCAGTTGGCAGGCGGTATAGGCCAGGCATTAATAAGTACCGCAGGTGGATTGATACTGGGTATTCCGGCATTGATGTTCTATCGCTATTTTCGCGGTCTGATAAACGAATACGTCATCGATATGGAAAAACAGGCGATTGCCTTGATGGACGTGTTGGATAATCGTAATCCCGATGCGATGGGTGAGGGAGAACAAGGGTGAAGCTCTCGTCGCGATTGGATGACAGCGAGCCCGAACTCAATCTGATTCCATTGATTGACGTTATTTTCGTGCTGATTATTTTCTTTGTCGCCACGACTACTTTTAATCAGCGCAGCACGATGAAACTCCAATTACCAACGGCTCAGGCACAAGCCGAGCCCGTGCAAGGCGAACCTTTGAATGTGTTGATCGATGCGCAAGGTCGCTATTTCATCGGTGACAATGAAGTGCTGAGAACCGATGTAGGCTCGCTCAAGGAAGCTATCGTTGCCGTGGCCGGACAAGATCGCAGTATGCCGGTCGTACTACGTGCCGATGCCAGGACCCCACATCAATCAGTAATCACCGCTATGGACGCGTTGGGTCAATTGGGCTTCGTGAAGTTATCCATTGCCACCACGCCAGAAAAGAAAAACCCCTGACATGACGGCTGCTACAAATAAAATCGCAACACCTTGGCAAATCTATAAACGCTTGCTGGGATATGCGAAGCGTTACCAGTTTTTTCTGGGGCTCGGATTTCTCGGGATGATTGTCGAAGCACTTTGTGCCGGCGCATTCACCGCATTGATGAAGCCGGTCGTAGACGAGACTATTATTGCGCAAAATCCCGAGGTGGATCTCACCTTGCCGATTGCCATCGTCGGATTGTTCCTGGTTCGAGGCGTCGCCACTTTCATCACCGATTACGGCATGGCAAGGTCCGGACGCAGCGTAGTCAGGGATTTGCGGACTGCGGTACTGCAAAAATACCTGCATATCCCGAGCTACCGTTTTGATAACGAGCCGGTGCCGATGATGGTGTCCCGCCTGAACTACGACACCGAATCGGTTAATCAATCTACCAGCGAAGCACTCAAGGTGATGGTCACGGATACTCTCAGCATCGCCGTCCAACTCGGAGTCATGCTTTACTACAGCCCCATCGTTACTCTGACCATGCTGGTCGTCGCGCCACTGATCGCAGGCATCTCAAGTTACGTCAGTCGTCGCTATCGAAAATTGAATCGCAGCATCCAGGAAGGTGTTGCAAATCTTGCGCACAGTGCCGAAGAAACTTTGGCGGCGCAGCAGGAAGTGAAAATCTACGGCGCGCAAGCCCGGGCAAATGAAAGTTATATCGCATTGGCCAATAAAAATTTACGGCTTAGCCTCAAGATCGAAGTGACGAAAGCGTCTGCGTCTTCCGTGGTGCAAATATTGGCGGCAACCGCGCTTGCCGTCATCCTGATTGTTGCAGGACGTGAAGCTGCTGCAAAGAACCTGACCGCGGGTGAATTTGTCGCGATCGTGCTGGCCATGATGGCCATGTTGCCTTCTCTGAAACGCATTACCAATGTCCAAAGTCCGATCCAGCGCGGTATCGCTGCGGCAGAGCGCTTGTTTGCCGTACTCGATGAACCCGAAGAAGAAGATAAGGGCACAGTCTCATTGCCACGTGCTATCGGCCATATCGAATTTCGTGATGTCTCGATGCGTTATTCAAGCAAAGCCCAACATGCTTTAAACGATATAAGTTTCATCGCCAATCCAGGTACGGTGACTGCCATCGTTGGTCGCTCAGGCAGTGGTAAGTCCACATTGATACGATTGCTGCCGCGTTTCTACGAGCCGAGCAAGGGGCAGGTGCTATTGGATGGCGTCCCCATCTCGGATTACCGTTTGGCGGATTTGCGCCGGCAGATTGCCTTGGTCGGACAGAAAGTCATGTTGTTTGATGACACCATTGCCGCGAATATTGCCTACGGCAGTGATATCGCCGACGAGCAGCAGATACGACGGGCAGCCGACGCGGCGAATGCTTCGGAATTCATCGATAAATTGCCGCAGGGATTACAGGCATGCATCGGCGAAAACGGCAGCCTGCTTTCCGGCGGTCAACGCCAGCGTCTTGCCATTGCACGTGCCATTTTGAAAGATGCACCGATTCTGATTCTCGATGAAGCCACCGCTGCACTGGATAACGAATCGGAACGTCTGGTGCAAGATGCCTTGAATCATCTAATTCCCGACAAAACTACTTTGGTTATTGCCCATCGCTTGTCGACCATCGAACATGCAGATCAAGTATTGGTATTCGATGACGGTAGATTGGTAGAGCAGGGCACGCATAGCCAATTGCTGGCAAAAGGTGGCGTGTATTCGCATCTTCATAGCATGCAGTTCAGAAACACGGAGCAGGCGTGAGGGCAAAGCTTGAAGCTGCTCTGAATCGTCGCTGGTATGGCGGCGTCAGGCCAAACCTGGGGCTGAGATGTATTGCTTTTATTTACGAAAGTCTGAATTCATTCAGACGTTTTTTATTTCGCAAGGACGTTTTGAAATCGGTAAAGATCGATGTGCCGGTGATTGTCGTAGGTAATTTCACCGTAGGCGGCACCGGCAAAACGCCTTTCACCATTGCACTCGTGCAAGCCTTGCAGAACCGTGGCTGGAACCCTGGCGTGGTCAGCCGCGGCTACGGGCGCGCAAACGATGAACCGGTTTCCGTGCATATTGGTAGTTCCGCACAAGAATGCGGTGATGAACCGCTGTTGATCCATCAAAGAACGCAATGCGAAATTCGCGTGGACGCCGATCGTGTCGATGCAGCGCAGTTTCTGATCCAGCAAGGTTGCGATTTGATTATTGCCGACGACGGTTTGCAACACCTGCGTTTGCAGCGTGATATTGAAATCGAATTGGTGGATCACGAAAGAAAATATGGCAACGGGTTGGTTCTGCCTGCCGGGCCATTGCGTGAACAGCCACGCGAATGCGATTTCAAGATATCCAATGGCGCCTTGGAAGACGATATCGCCTCACGACATTACGGCATGCAACTTATTTATGGCGACGCAGAGAAGCTCGATCACAGCGAGCGCAAGGATTTGGGGGCGTTCTCCGATAGCAAGGTGAATGCCGTTGCCGGCATTGGTCATCCGGAACGTTTTTTCAATGCATTGATGGCGAGAGGACTGAATATCCACGCAATCGCATTTCCTGATCATCATGATTACTCGCTCGACGATTTTCCGGTAGATGCTCCATTATTGATGACCGAGAAAGACGCGGTAAAATGTCGTCAGCTCGGTTTGAAAGACGCCTGGTGTGTGCCGGTAAACGCTGCATTGAATGAAAAACTATTCGATGCCATTGATACGAAATTGAAGGCTTTATCATCATGACCGACTTCATCGTTGCCATTCCAGCTCGCTATGCCGCCTCTCGTCTTCCCGGAAAGCCCTTGCGACTAATTGCCGGCGAACCCATGGTGGTACATGTGGCACGCCGTGCCCTGGCTGCCGGGGCATCACAAGTCGTAGTCGCCACCGACGATCAACGCATTGCCGATGCGGTCGCCAATTATCCGGTGACTGTCTGCATAACACGTGTCGATCATCCATCCGGCACGGACCGGCTGGCCGAATGCGCTGCACAACTAAAATGGTCGGATCAGCAAATCATCGTGAACCTGCAAGGCGATGAGCCATTCGCACCGGCAGCAGGTATACGAGCGGTTGCCGAAGTGCTGGAAAAATCCAGTGCGCCTATGGCAACTCTGGCGACTGAGATCAACGATACCGAAACTTATTTCGATTCCAATGCCGTCAAAGTCGTGCGTGCAAGCAATGGCAATGCCTTGTATTTCAGTCGTGCCCCGATGCCCTGGCAGCGCGATCGTTTTGCTTCTGATCGCGTCAGTGCACCGCAAGCTGGCGCCTTAAGACATATCGGCATCTATGCCTATCGTGCAGGGTTCCTGAAAACCTTCACGCAATTGCCGATGGGGCAACTCGAGCAACTCGAAGCCCTCGAGCAATTACGTGTACTCGAAGCTGGTTATCAAATCGCCGTTGGTATTACGCCTGAATCTTTCCCGCCCGGTGTGGACACAGAAGTGGATTTGGCAAGGGCAGAGCAGCGGTTTCATACCCATTCTTAGTAGGCTGAGCTTTCAATGATCTTTCGGCACGCGACAATCGCAGTGCTGATTCCGCTATGCATTTTTTCGTCGCCGCACCACTGCAATAAACGGCCCCAGCAACTTAGCCAACGCCAACACTCCGAAATACACGGCTCCGAAAGCAACCACGCGATGTGGTTCGCTTTCCCAGAGCCCTTCGCTTTTCGGGTCGAGCCCGAAAGTAGCGACTAATTCCGGTTTGACGCCGAGATAGGGCAGGTCGATGCCGACGGTCAGGAAACAAGCGCCGAGGTAGACCACAACCATGCCGGCCCATGCGGCCATTGCCTGCATGGTTTGATCGTCGCTTGGCTCTTTCAGTAGCCAATGTAATTTACCGACGAATAGCCAACCGAAGGCCAGCAGCATCCACCAGGCATCGAATGACCAGGCGAAGGCGCCGATCATCGCGACATAAAACGCAGTGAGCCCACCTAGAGCAAGCCATCGATGGCTACGTGTCCAGTCGAGGTTTGCGCCGAATCCGGAATAGAAGCCGGTGGCATGCACCAGGAAAAATTCGACCAGCATGGTCAACATGGCGGCTTTGACCGCGCCTACGCCAAACAGAAATGGCGATATCCAAATGCTTACAAACACCGCCGACGTTACAGCATCAGGTAGCGCTGCGAGTAATGCTTGAAACGGCAGTGGCAATTTAGTGGCGATATTGTTGCTCCAGGACTCGACCAAATTCGCAAGCAACAAGAATATAGGGTGCGCCTGTGGCGCACCATTGTTTACAGCTAGGCAGGGAATTTGTAATCGGCGTGGTCGCTCATGATCTGACCATCGAAGGCCTGGTCGCGATACGGTCCATTGCGATCAACCCAATGCAGGAATAAATGTGCAGACCAGCGATTCGGATTTGGCGTAATCCGGCCATGGCGATACTCGGTGCCGCGATATAACACGGCATCGCCGGGCGCCATCGGAAATTCACTGTATTTCTCGCTGCCAAAATCCTCGTCGCCACGCACAGCGTAGCGTTGCGCCTCGCTAACCCTGGAATCGGCAACCGCCAAGGCCCATGGGATGTTATCGGCATAAGCCAAGGTTAGCGAAAGTGAGTGTTCGCATGCCGGTCGATCGGCGTGGACGCGGCAAATATCGCCCTGCTGATAGGTGCGGAAGTAGCAATAGGTAGGCAGCAACTCAACACCGGTAGCGGCTTCGATTTTCGGCGTGAGACCCCACAAAAAAGTCATCAGCGCCGGCCACTGTGCGCCCGACACTTCATAGCATACTTTGTTGCCGATGCTTGCTGGTACCAGCGCGGAAGGCGTTTTCGAGACACGATGGCCAATGAAATTCGCAAAGGCTGCCGTCAATTCAGTGGAATAAAGCCCTTGCAATAATATTGCGCCGGAGTCTTGGTAGGAAGAAGTTGTATTCATGGAGCGTGGATTCCGTCGAAGTTCATGATAGCGCTTAAAAATGGCAGGGGCAGTTTATTGGCGATGTTGGTCTTACCTTTTGTGACGCGCAATGGCGGATCTATTTAGTTGTCTTTTTTTTCTTGCTGCTCCTCGATCGCCTGTTTATATCCGGCTTCCATTCCTGTTTTCACTGTGAAACCCAGAGCCAATGCAATGGTCATCAAATTCCAAATGGCGAACCAAAGTAATCCGCGGACAAAACCAAACCGGAATTTGCTGCGGTCATAGGTGTGTGTAGTCCAAGTTAAATAGATCAAAACTATCAGTGTGACGATCGCCGACATCCAGAACGGCATATGCAAAAAAGCCAGAGCGACCAATGGCAGTTGGATGATCGTTGTCGCGCCGAACAGATAAAGCGTTGCCGTCAGCCGTTGTCCAGGGCGAAGCGGGAAACGTATTAGTGCCAACATGCTTGCCAGCCACAGCATCACCAGCGATATCAAGGTAGCGATCAGCGGGTACTGGGCATAGAAGGCCAGACCGACCATCTCGCGCAGCTGCGATTCGCTCATCGCTGCAATTCGCGGATTGCTGGATGCCACATATTGCTGTTTGTAGAAGGCAACCTGATCGGCAATGGCAATATCACTTGCACCCGATGCCAAAAATACAATCGCGAATATTGTGTAAGACAGCAGGAAGTAGCGAAAAGGGCTGGTGACGCTTTTTTCCTCGCCATTGAAGATTTTTCGCAGCGTGTGGCCGGGCGACGTCAGCATCAGCCATGTGGTGTGGAAGAATCCACGATCAGGGGTGCCGAACTCCTGTACCGCTTCGCTAAAAATACTTTTTATTGAAAAATTGGGTGTGTTTTCGTTCATGCCGTTCCCGCACAAAAAATCGGCGTAGTGCCTTTGGTGCAATACGCCGATTACTGATAAAACCCGATTTTACAGCGATTCAAAAATACCTGCAGCACCCATACCGGTTCCAATACACATCGTAACCATGCCGTACTTTTGTTTGCGGCGTTTCATGCCGTGAACAATGGTGGCGGTACGGATGGCGCCTGTGGCACCGAGTGGGTGGCCGAGTGCAATGGCGCCGCCAAGCGGATTCACTTTCGAAGCATCCAGCCCGCAATCGCGAATCACGGCCAGCGACTGGGCAGCAAATGCCTCGTTCAGTTCAATCCAGTCGAGTTGGTCTTTGGTCAAGCCGGCTTGTTTCAAAGCTTTTGGAATCGCAGCTATCGGACCAATACCCATTACTTCAGGGCGCACGCCGGCAACCGAGAAGCTGACAAAGCGTGCTAGCGGGGTAAGGCCATATTCCTTGATCGCTTTTTCCGAAGCGAGCAACACTGCACCAGCACCATCCGACATTTGCGATGAATTGCCAGCAGTGACGCTGCCACCGGCACGGAATACCGGCTTCAGTTTTGCCAAGCCTTCGATAGAAGAATCTGCACGCGGACCTTCGTCATTCGTCGCAACGAATTCGCGCATTTGCACAGTGTTGCCAACCAACACCGGTTGGCGGGAAATAATTTGATACGGAGAAATTTCGGAAGTGAATTCGCCGGCGGCAATGGCAGCAATCGCTTTTTGATGTGATGCAAGAGCGAATGCATCCTGATCTTCACGCGATACTTTCCATTCTTCCGCGACTTTTTCGGCGGTGATGCCCATACCATAGGCAATCGCGATATTGTCGTCCTCGAAAACTTTCGGACTCATCGCGACTTTGTTGCCCATCATCGGCACCATGCTCATGCTTTCGGTGCCGCCAGCAAGCATTAGATCGGCTTCGCCCAAGCGAATGCGATCGGCTGCGAGCGCAACCGCTTGCACGCCGGACGAACAGAAACGATTGATCGTTTGTGCAGCAATCACGTTCGGCAAACCGGCAAGCAGCAAGCCGATACGCGCGACATTCATGCCTTGCTCGCCTTCCGGCATCGCGCAACCAATGATGGCGTCTTCGATGCGGCTTGGATCGATGCCTGGCGCTTGGGCAATGACGGCTTTCAACACATGTGCCAGCATTTCATCCGGGCGGGTGTTGCGAAACATGCCGCGCGGCGCTTTACCAACGGGTGTGCGGGTAGCGGCAACGATATAGGCTTCTTGAATTTGTTTGGACATTTTGATTCTCCTGATCTCGTGCGCTTAGTTGCGAAGTGGTTTGCCGTTTTGCAGCATATAAACGATGCGTTCCTGGGTTTTCGGCATCAATGCCAGCGCGATGAAATGCTCGCGTTCCAGTTTCAGCAACCATTCTTCGTCGACCAATGAACCGCGATCGACATTGCCACCGCACAGAACCGTCGCAATGCGCGTTGAAACTTCCATATCGTGCTCGGAGATAAAACGTCCTTCGAGCATATTGACCAGCATCATTTTGAAAGTCGCGATGCCGACATCACCTGCAACCGGAATTTGTCGTGCCGGCAGAGCAGGGCGATATCCCGATTCAGCCAGTGCTTTGACTTGTTGTTTTGCTACATGGAGCAATTCGTAAGCATTGAAGATGACAACGTCATTTTCGCGAGCCAGTTTCAGTTCTTTCGCTTCAAGCGCCGATGCCGATACTTTGCCCATTGCAATCGCTTCGAAATAAGGCTTCAAACCGGCAAACACGTCACCGCCCTGACCAGCCGCCAAACCAACGCGGGTCGCAATTTCTTTCAGGCCACCGCCAGCTGGCAGCAAGCCAACGCCGGCTTCGACCAGGCCGATATAGCTTTCGAGCGAGAACACCGTGCGAGCCGAATGCATCTGGAATTCGCAACCACCGCCCAATGCCAAACCACGCACTGCGGCAACGACTGGCACCAGCGAATATTTGATGCGCTG
Organism: Arenimonas sp.; assembly: GCA_036676335.1. Lineage (GTDB taxonomy): Bacteria > Pseudomonadota > Gammaproteobacteria > Xanthomonadales > Xanthomonadaceae > Arenimonas. Next base: position 119,536 of record JAKFDD010000010.1, read on the forward strand.
ACTGGTCGCCTGGAAGGTGGCGACCATTGCTTCGAATTCTTTCAATTTGCCTTCTTTTAAAGCCTGCATGGCGCCAGACAGATCGGCACCGGCCGAGAACGTATCTTTGTTTTGCCAGATCACCATGCCGCTGAAATCTTTCTCGGCGATATCGATCGCCTGCTGGATTCCGGACAACACGCCGTCACTGACGGTATTCATTTTTGTTTTGAAGCTCAGAACCGCTACACCATCACCGTCATGCCACATGCGAACGGCATCGGTTTCGAATACGGTTTCGCCGGCCGAGAAGCTTTCGCCCAAAACCGGATCCGGGAAACGTTGACGTGCATACACCGGATTGCTTGAACGGCCCACAATCTTGTTTTGAGCAGGGCTGAAGCTGCCTGCAGCTTCATTGACGCCATCACGAGCACTGACCCAGGCTGGTAAGGCAGCCGAGCTCATGGATTTACCGGCAGCGATATCTTCCTGGATCCAGCCGAGCACTTGTTTCCAACCAGCAGACTGCCAGGACTCGAACGGACCTTGCGCCCAGCCGTAGCCCCAGCGAATCGCCAGATCGACGTCACGTGCGGTATCGGCGATATCGGCCAGGTTGTAGGCGCTGTAATGGAATAGATCGCGGAAGCAGGCCCACAGGAATTGCGCTTGCTTGTGTTCGCTGGCACGCAGCTTGGCGAATTTCTCGGCCGGGTTTTTGATTTTCAAGATTTCGACGATTTCAGGTGCTGCCTCGCCTATAGCAGGGCGATAATCCTGTGCTTTCAAATCCAATACGACGATATCTTTGCCGCGTTTCTGGAAAATACCGGCGCCGGTTTTCTGGCCTAACGCGCCTTTGGCAATCAATGCCTGCAACCAGTCTGGAGCTTTGAAATACTCTTTCCAGGGGTCATTGGGTAACGTGTCGGCCATCGTTTTGATCACGTGCGACATGGTGTCCAAGCCGACCACGTCGGAGGTTCTATAGGTCGCCGATTTGGGACGACCGAGTAACGGGCCGGTCAAAGCATCGACTTCATCGAAGCCCAAACCGAAAGCTGCGGTGTGATGCAAAGTCGAAAGAATCGAGAAAACACCGATTCGGTTACCGATAAAGTTTGGGGTGTCCTTGGCGTAAACCACACCTTTCCCGAGGGTGGTTACCAGGAAAGATTCGAGTCCTTCGAGCACCGCTTTGTCAGTGTCTTTGCAGGGAATCAGTTCGGCCAAATGCATGTAGCGGGGCGGATTGAAGAAGTGTACGCCGCAAAATCTATGGTGAAGTGATTCATCAAGAACATCAGCCAAGCTATTGATTGATAAGCCAGATGTATTGGATGCCAAGACCGCATTTTTGTTTACGTAGGGCAAGATTTTGGCGTAGAGATCTTTCTTCCAATCCAGGCGTTCGGCAATGGCCTCGATGATCAAATCGCAGCCTTTAAGCCACTCGAGATGCTCGTCGTAATTGGCTGCAACAATGGCGGCTGCCTTGTCTTTTGATGCTAGCGGAGCAGGGGAAAGCTTGCCCAAGTTGGCAATGGCTTTATTGACGATACCGTTCTTTTCGCCGTCTTTAGCAGGCAAATCGAAGAGGATGGTGTCTACATTGGCATTGACCAAGTGGGCGGCAATTTGCGCGCCCATCACGCCAGCGCCAAGAACGGCGACTTTACGGATGCGAAGCTGTGACATGTGAAACTCCGGGTTTATGTATCGAAAAGTGGGTAAATCAGGCTGCACGTAAACCGGCAGCAGCAAAACGAATGAGACCTTGTGCCGCTTTATCGGCATGCGCTTTGTCGGAAACACCGGCTGGGCGCTTTATCAGGCCAAAATCGGCCATGGCGTAAGTCAGCGCGCCAGCAGTAAAGTCCAATCTCAGATATAGGTCTTCCTTGGCTAAATTCGGCAGGCAGGCGGCCAAGGCTTTTGCGAATTCACGCAAGACCTGACCGTAGTTATCAGATAAAAATTTACGCAGACCATCGTTTTTTTCAGCATAGGCACGGGCCAAGACACGCACAAATGCTGTGCCGTGGCGATCGTAGGTAAGTGCGAGTGCGGGTTGGATGAAGGCCGCCAGAATGGCTTCCAGGTCGCCCGGTTTTTCTTCCAGAGCCTGTCGCAATTGGCTTAAGCGCCGTTCGCTCATCTCGTCCATGCGCCGGCGAAAAACCTCGTTCACCAGGTTTTCTTTCGACCCGAAATGGTAGTTAACCGCGGCGATATTGACGTCGGCGCGACTTGTCACCTGGCGCAGTGAAGTGCCGGCAAATCCGAATTGTGCGAACAATTCTTCAGCGGCGCCGAGAATGCGATCTTTGGTGTTGAAATGGGCAGTTGCCATAAAATCTTCTCCACATCCAGCGTTTGATTCAAACGGATGTTTCAAGCTTAAATTCGAACGCTTGTTGGGTCAAGTCGAATACTACTCCCGAACACCGTTACCGGAAGGTGGCCGTGAACGTGACAGAGCATTCAGAATTTGCTCTAAGTACGTGTTTAATTGGGGTTTTTATGTTAAATTTAGCAACTTTCAACCCTTAGACACTGGAGTTACACCATGGCGCTGGAACGCACCATCTCAATTATCAAACCTGATGCCGTAGCGAAGAACGTAATTGGCCAAATTTATGCCCGTTTTGAAAATGCCGGCTTGAAAGTAGTCGCTGCAAAAATGAAACATCTGTCCCGCAAAGAAGCTGAAGGTTTCTACGCCGTGCACAGCCAACGCCCTTTTTTCAACGCACTGGTTGAATTCATGATTTCCGGTCCGGTGATGATCCAGGTTCTGGAAGGCGACGATGCCGTTCAGAAAAACCGTGATTTGATGGGCGCCACCAATCCGAAAGAAGCTGCTGCCGGAACCATCCGTGCAGATTTCGCAGAAAGCATTGACGCCAATGCCGTGCACGGTTCCGACAGCCTGGAAAATGCCGCGATTGAAACCGCGTATTTCTTTGCCGCTACCGAACTTTGCCCACGCTGAGTTTTAAAGAGAAAACCGTGACCGACGTTAAATCCAAAATTAATTTGCTCGATCTCGACCGCACAGGCATGGTGGAATTTTTCACCGGCCTGGGCGAAAAACGTTTTCGCGCCGAGCAAGTGATGAAGTGGATTTACCATCGTCACGTCGACAACTTCGAGGAAATGACCGACCTTGGCAAAGCGCTGCGCGCCAAGTTGGTCGAACAAGCCGAAGTACGTGCACCAAAAACGATGTTCGACAAACCATCGCTCGACGGCACCCAGAAGTGGTTGCTTGGCATGGACACGGGTAATGCCGTCGAGACGGTTTTCATCCCCGACAAAGGCCGTGGCACGCTATGCGTGTCGAGCCAGGTCGGTTGCGGGCTGAACTGCCAATTCTGCTCGACCGCAACGCAAGGTTTTAATCGCAATCTTTCCACTGCCGAAATCATCGGTCAGGTTTGGGTTGCTGCCAAAGCACTGGGCAATCAGGTCCATCAGCAACGCAAACTCACGAATGTCGTGATGATGGGTATGGGCGAACCGTTGTTGAACTTCGATAACGTCGTCCGTGCGATGAGCATCATGCGCGATGACCTGGGTTTTGGTCTTGCTAACAAACGCGTCACTCTATCGACTGCCGGCCTTGTTCCGATGATCGACAAACTATCCATTGAAAGTGACGTTTCTCTGGCAGTTTCATTGCATGCCGCAAACGACGAGCTTCGTACAGAATTGGTTCCGCTCAATAAGAAATATCCGCTCGCAGAATTAATGGACGCTTGCATTCGCTATGCCGAACGCAAACCACGTACATCAATCACTTTCGAATACACGATGATGAAAGGCGTCAACGATACGCCTGCATTGGCGCGTCAGTTGGTCAAATGGGTGCATGCATTGCATTCGAAAGCTCAGCGCAATGACATCGCCAAAATCAATCTGATCCCGTTCAACCCATTCCCCGGCACGCGTTTTGAACGTTCTAGCGAAGAAGATATTCGCGCCTTCCAGAAAATCCTGCTCGATAACGATGTCTTGACGATGGTGCGTCGCACCCGCGGCGATGATATCGATGCCGCTTGCGGCCAGTTGAAGGGACAGGTGATGGATAAAACCCGTCGCCAATCCGAGTTCAAGGCAAAACTTGAAGCTCAAGGGATAAGCGATGCAGCGTAAGGCTGCCATTCAATCAGTAGCACTCTTGCTGCTTTTTGCAAGCAGCGTTTTCTGTTTCGCCAAGGAAAACACACAGCAAAAAAACATTGAAGTGCCTTTGTCATACAACGGACAGCTTTCAGTTGCATTGGCACGCGAATATGTTGGACAGACCAAGTACGTTGACGCACTTAAGTTGGCTGATGATGCAATACGCTCGGACCCGAAATCAGGCGTACCTTACATGATCAAGGCTTTTATCCTTGATAAGCAAGGCGACACAAAAAAATCAGACAAGCTGTACGCAAAGGCGATCGCTCTATCGCCTGGCAATGGCTATGTACGGAATGCTTTCGCAACACATTTATGCCAGCAGAAAGAATACGAGCAGGCTGACAAGAATTTTTTAATCGCGACGCAAGATCCCCATTACCAGATGGCATATCAGGCGTACGAAAACGCTGCACTTTGCGCGTTCGAGAATGGAAATCTGCCTCTGGCCGAATCTCACGCAAGAGCTTCCTTGTCGCTGAATCCAGACAGCAGCAATGCGCTGACGACAATGACTCAAATCAAAATAAAGCAATCGAAGTTTTTCGAAGCACGTGCATTCCTGCAACGATTGGAAGCACTGGGCCCGTTAAATGTTCCGCTTTTAAGAATCGCCTATCAAATAGAAGAAGCAATCGGCGATAACCGATCTGCCGCCAGATATCAGAAACAACTAGACATCGTGTTGCAATCTCAAATTCAGCCGCCCACGGGAGAGGGGCAGAAGAAGCCATGAACGATAACGCTTATCAAGAAACCTTGTTTGCCGAACCAGTTGGACTGCAGCTAAAACACGCTCGCGAAAAGAAAGGCATAAAAGCGAGTGATGCTTCGTCGCGATTGAAATTACCAGTCGATGTCATCGAAGCATTGGAACGTGAAGACTGGAAAAAGCTCGGTGCACCCATTTATGCCCGAAGCTATCTGATCAGCTACCTCAAGCTGATGGATTTGCCAGTCGCCATGGCAAATGACATCAGTTTCGATCCTGCTCCTGCATCAACAATGAAGTTATTGAGCGAAAAGCCGGTTCGTCGCGACATTGACAAGACTCTCAGCACACTTGGATATTTCGCCATCACCGGCGTAATCGTGACTTCGATCATCATGATTGCCATGCATTTTCAGAAGCCCTCCAATGGTAGCGAATCATTGCCATTGGATATTCAATCGCAAATGCAACCCGCGCCATTACCAAGCCAAACGCAAACCGCTCAAACACTTCTCGGCGAATCTGACGCAACCAATGCAAATCAAGCGCCGGTGATGGCAAGTATTGCCCCATTGGGCTCGAGCAATGCAACGAGCGGCTGGGAAATTCGAGTCAATGCAGACAGCTGGATGGAAATTGTCGGAACCGATGGCAACCGTATCGAAAATGGCATTGTCAGCGCCGGTACGGTGAAAAAATACAATGCAGACCAAATCGCCAGTGTTACCATTGGCAATGCTGATCAAGTCCAGGTTCTGCGCAATGGAAAGGCTGTCGATATCAGCGCGTTCAAGCAAGATAGCGTTGCACGGTTTAAAATCGCGAGCGACGGCACACTTGTTGCCAAAACCTTAGTGCAATAATTTATAAAATCATTTTCAAATCATCATTATCATTTCACTGCTCTGCAGATTAGAGAATTATGTCCAATCATCAAATTGACGAATACGAATTAGGCGAACGTGTAAGAACCTGGTTCAAGGAAAATAGTGGCTCATTAATTACCGGTGTTGCTCTTGGTTTAGGCTGCATTTTTGCTTATCAGTGGTGGCAGGGTAATGGCGACAAACACCAGACTGAAGCAGCCTTGCAATATCAGGCTTTTACCGATGCGGCCGAAAAAAATGATGCCACTAAAACGAAAATTGTTTTGGCGCTTCTGGAATCGAAATACTCGGACACTCCCTATTTGAACTTTGCTGTTCTGCGTCAAGCAGAGTTGCTGCAATCCGGCGGCAAGAATGCCGATGCCATGAAATTGCTTGAAGCCAATCTTGCGAAAACGACGGACAGCTCGATCAAGCAGTTGTATCAATTGCGCATAGCGCGATTGCACCTGATAAATGGCAAAGCAGAGCTCGCACTGAAACAACTTGAAAGCATCAAAGACAGTATTTATCCAGCTTCATTGGAAGAAATTCGCGGTGATGCGCAAATGGCTCTTGGTAAACGGGAACTTGCAAGTCAGTCTTATGTCAAAGCACTCACTGCTTTAGATGAAGCAGCGCCAATTCGTGGTTTAGTCGAATTAAAACTTATTGATGCAGGTGGCACTGTGCCTGCCAAGCCGGGAGCTTGATCCATGTTGCAACGTATTGCTTTGATCTGCCTGATTGCATTCACGCTTAATGGCTGTTCGACCGTAAAAGGATGGTTTAACGGGAGCTCAAAAAATGCTGCCGCCGAGCCTGCAGAACTGAAAAAAATGACGAACAGCATTGCTGTCAGACGGCTTTGGTCGACGAATGTCGGCGATGGTGAAGGCAAGTTATGGTTGCGTCAGAAACCTGCACTCGATGGAAACAAGGTTTATGCCGTTGATGACAGCGGACGTGTACGCGCCATCGATGCTTTGACTGGCAAAAAGCTTTGGGAATCAAAGGCACTGGAAACGAAATCCAGCGGTAGCCGCTTATTGTTCTGGAAGAAGCGCTCCTTGGAAACAGGCTTGACCAGTAGCGTCGCGCTTGGCAATGGACTGGCCGTTGTCGGTGGTCGTAATGGCGAAGTCATTGCGTTGGATGCCGAAACCGGCAACAAGAAATGGGCTGCCAAAATCACTTCGGAAATCATCAGTGCCCCTTTGGTGGCCGATGACCGCGTTATCGTTCGCGGAAGTGATGGACGAGTATTCGGATTCGACATTGCCGATGGCAGCCGTAAATGGGTATTCGATCGTGCATTGCCAACATTGAGCATTCGCGGCAATGGAAGTCCCGTCAAAGGCAATGGTGTTATCTACGTCGGATACGAGGATGGCTCGGTCGTGATGCTGCGTATTAGCGATGGTTTGCAAGGTTGGGAGCAGGCGATTGCCGATCCTGATGGCCGTACAGAGCTTGACCGTACCGCGGACGTAGATGGCGAAATTCAAGTAGGCGGGGATGCACTTTTCGCTACCAGCTTTCACGGCCAAAGCATGGCGTTGGCATTAAACAATGGCCGCCCGATGTGGACACGCGAAATCGGCAGCTATGGTGGCTTAGCAATGAATGAAAGCATTGTTATCGTTGCCGACAAAGAAGGCGTCGTGCATGCATTAAGCCGTGAAGATGGCTCTGGCACCTGGAAGCAAGACAGCTTGCAGCGCCGTATGCTGACCACGCCGGTAATTCAGGGAAATTATGCTGTTGTCGGTGATTTGGAAGGTTATTTGCACTGGATGAAACTCGAAAATGGCGAATTGGTTGCTCGCGTCCGGGTACAAAACGCTTATTTACGTGGCACGCCCGTTATTTCGAATGACGGCGTGTTGTATGCACTTACAACTGAAGGCGAATTAGCAGCCTACAAACTGGATCAATAATGATATTGCCGATGGTAGCCTTGGTCGGACGGCCTAACGTCGGCAAGTCCACATTATTCAATGGCCTGACACGCACACGTGACGCACTGGTTCATGACGAGCCGGGCGTTACGCGTGATCGAAACTATGGCTTTTGCCGTTTGATTGAAAACCTGCCGTTTATCGTTTGCGATACCGGTGGCCTATCCGGTGACGAAGAAGGTCTCGCAGGCGCAACGGCGAAACAATCCCGTGCTGCGGTCGATGAAGCCGATTTGGTTTTGTTCGTCGTCGACGGCCGTGAAGGCCCGAGCGCGATGGATCAAAACATCCTGCCGTGGTTACGCCGTAGCGGTAAACCCATCGTTCTGGTAGTCAACAAAACCGATGGCGTCGACGAAACGGCTGCTATCAACGAGTTTTCCCGCTTCGGTATCGAGACCAAAATCGCGACTGCAACCGCTCATCAGCGTGGCATTCCGCAGTTACTTGAAGTCATCAAGGAAAAATTGCCCAAGCCTTCAGCGGAAGATGTCGATACTTCGACCGAAGCTGATCCGGATGAAATTCGACTGGCATTTATCGGTCGTCCGAATGTCGGCAAATCGACTTTGGTAAATCGCCTGCTTGGCGAAGAACGCGTCATCGCTTCCGATGTCCCCGGTACTACTCGCGACTCCATTTCGGTTGATCTGGTGCGTGATGGCAAGAAATACAAGCTGATCGATACCGCAGGTTTGCGTCGCCGATCGAAAGTCGAAGAAGCGGTAGAGATATTCAGTACGTTTAAAACTTTGCAATCCATCGACACCGCTCAAGTTTCGGTAGTGATGCTGGATGCCGGTGAAGGCGTTACCGAGCAGGATGCTACTGTTCTCGGGCACGTTCTTGAAGCGGGCAGGGCACTGGTTATTGCGGTCAACAAGTGGGATGGTCAAAGCACCTATCAGCGCGATCAAACCATGGGCATGCTGGAACGGAAGTTATCCTTCTGCACATGGGCCGAGCGCGTCACTATTTCAGCCAAGCACGGTACGGGCATGCTGGAATTGTTCAACGCAATTAATCGTGCACATGCATCGGCTACCCGTGTTTTCGGTACTTCCGAAACAAACAAGGCACTCGAAATTGCGCTCGAAACCAATCCGCCGCCAGTTCAAAACGGCCATGTCGCGAAACTGCGTTTCGTGCATCCGGGCGGCACCAATCCGCCGACATTTATTGTGCATGGCACACGCCTGAAAAAACTGCCGGAAAGTTACAAGCGTTATCTCGAAAACTTCTTCCGAAAGCGCTTCAAACTCAGTGGCACGCCCGTGCAATTTATTTACAAGGAAGGCGTGAATCCTTTTGAAGGCAAGAAAAACGTGCTGACCGAGAAGCAGGTCAAATCACGTCAACGCATGATGAGACACGCAAAACGCAAGTGAAGTGTCATGACCGGATTTGCCTGGGCATATTGGCTGGAGGACGTGCATCCAGGCTGGGCGGCGTTGATAAAGCATTTGTTCGCTACGAAGGCGAATACCTGAGTCAGCGCATTCTCAATTCTCTTGATGACCGATTTGCAGCTCGATTAATCAGCGCTCGTGAGCCCGATCCACGCTTCATTGAAATGGGTTTGCAGGCAGTATTTGATAACCGCGGAAATTTTTCAGGTCCGCTGGCTGGAATCGAAGCTCTGCTTAATGCGGCGCAAAGCGAGTTTCTATTGACCGTTCCAGTCGATATAAAATACTTGCCGGTTGATTTGATTCGGCAATGGCTCGATAAACCGGAATCTCCGGGGTTTGTTTTACGCGACATGAATGGCATACAACCCCTGCTTGCACTTTGGCATGTTCCCAGCGCTAGAATTACCGTCACGGAAGCGCTCGATCACCAAGAAAAAGCCGTACATGCTGCGATATCAAAATTGAATTTGAAAGTAATCAACCGCACCGATATCCAAATCGGCAATCTAAATACCCCCCGAGATTTCGAAACCCAGTGAATCAAAATTATCCGCAAAGAATAAGTTTTTCCGATGCACAAACCATCATCGATGATGTAGCAGCGGCAAATCTATTGGAAACCGAACGTGTAGCATTGGCTCGTTCCCTGAATCGCGTTCTGGCCGAAGATATTATTGCGTCCGTTACTTTGCCCAATTTTGATAATGCCGCAATGGATGGCTATGCCTTGCGCGCGGAAGATCTGAATGAATATGCAAAATCCGGTTTCGAAATTATCGGTGAACAATTCGCCGGCGCCCCGACAGGCTTCGTCATTGGTCAAGGCCAATGCGTGCGTATCACGACTGGTGCGATGCTTCCTGAAGGTACCGACACTGTCGCCATCAAGGAAGATAGCTCCGAAGAGCAGGGCGTAGTTAAATTTCATGCGCCCGTAAAATTCGGTGCCAATATTCGCCGCGCCGGCGAGGATGTCGCCATCGATGACAATATTGCGAAAGCCGGGCAAATATTGAAAGCAGCAAGGATTAGCCTGCTGGCTGCCGTGGGTCTGCATGATGTGTCCTGCACCAAGCGTCCGACGGTTGCAATATTTACCAGTGGCGATGAACTGCAAGCGCCAGGCCAGCCACTTCAAGCCGGCCAGATTTACGATAGCAATCGCGTGTTGCTGCAAAATTTATTGCTGGCCGAAGGTCTAGAGCCTGTAGCGTGGCCAGTGTTGGCCGATGACCCTGCACGTATTGAAACCGCACTGAAAGATGCCGCATTTTCTTTCGATGTCGTGATTACTTGCGGTGGTGTGTCTGCCGGTGAAAAAGATTATCTGCCGGCATTTCTCGAACAACACGGTCAAATCCATTTTTGGAAAGTCCGGATGAAACCCGGCATGCCGATATTATTCGGGCAGGTCGGTAAAACCCTGTTCCTGGGGTTACCTGGCAATCCGGTTTCGGTTCTGGCAACTTTTTTGAGTCTGGGGCGTCGTTTACTCGACGGGCTGCAAGGCAGGGGAGAACCACGCAGTCTCCTGCGTGCGCAACTTTCGCAAAGCATCAACAAGCAACATGCCCGTCTCGAATTCATGCGTGGCGACTTGCATATCGATAATCAGGGCATGATTTCGGTGACACCTAATGCCGCAACCGGTTCGCACAGATTACGTGCTGCTGCAGAATCGAATGCATTGATTATGCTGCCTGAAGGCGAGGGTACGATTGCCGCTGGCGCCATGATGCGTGTGTTGCCCTACGGTCGCTGGCTATCCTGACAATCATGAGTAATGGCATCAGCAACATCACCCCTGCACAAGCCTTGGCGATGCAAGACGATGGCGTGATCCTGATCGATGTGCGCGAACCGGACGAACATGCGCTTGGCTTGCCGAAAGATGCACTTGCAGTTCCAAGAGCAAAACTGCAGTCAGATCCCGCTTCCTATATTCGCAATCTTGGCGACAAGGTGTTGTTGATCTGCGGCAGCGGTCGTCGTTCGATGATGGCGGCAGAAGCGCTGGCAGAACTCGGCTACACAAGTCTTTTCAATGTGGATGGCGGTTTTCAACGCTGGACATCCGAAAAACTTCCTGTTCAAGCCATTGAACTCGATACTGACTTTACCGAACGCTATGCAAGGCATTTGCGTTTGCCGCAAGTTGGCATCGACGGTCAGAAGAAACTTGAAGCTGCCCATGTTGCATTAATCGGGGCAGGAGGCCTCGGTTCGCCTGCTGCTTATTATTTAGCCGCGGCGGGAATCGGAACGATCAGCATCATTGATAATGATGTTGTCGACAAGAGTAATTTGCAGCGGCAAATTCTGCATACCGAAGCCGGCATTGGCACTCCGAAAGTCGACTCTGCAACGATCGCCATCAAGGCACTTAATCCAAGAGTAAAAATTAATGCACATCAGACACGTTTGGCCGCAGACAATGTGCACGACATTATTTCCAGTGCCGATGTCGTGGTTGATGGTTCGGATAATTTCCCCACGCGATATTTATTGAATGATGCCTGCGTGAAATTGGGCAAGCCATTGGTATATGCCGCAGTTGAACGCTTTAGCGGACAGGTCAGTGTATTCGATGCCGGACGCCAAAGCGGCGTATCTCCTTGCTACCGTTGTCTGTTTCCGGAAGCTCCGACCGGCGTAGATGCGCCCAATTGTGCGGAAGCCGGCGTGTTGGGCGTGTTGCCTGGAGTTATGGGATTATTGCAAGCCACCGAAGCCATCAAAATCATTCTCGGAATTGGACAAACATTATCCGGGCGCCTGCTGCAGTTTGATGCGCTGACGATGCGATTCAATGAAATACAAATTCCCGTTGACCCGGGATGCGCTGTTTGCGGTCATTCTGAACAGCCTGTCAGTTAGTGAAATATACAGATGTGCTGTGTGTGCTCGCGCACTGATCAGTACGTACGGCAATCGTAAACTTCTGGCTGTAATGAATACCACTGAATTCAAAGCATTATCCAAAGCGGGCGACCTAAGCAAAGTCGTGGTCACGTGCTTTCAAGACTCTTATTGCAACATCAGAGCTTTTTTGTGCCTTGATGATGGGAATTCCGCATACAACTACTTCAGAGATTCAAAGGGCCAAATCGTAAACTTCGATACCGTTGATAAAGCTGTGGCACTGATCCGCATGTGCGGATACAAGGGTGAGATCACCCATATTCGTACCGGGGAAGAAGCAGCCTAGATGTTTGAGAACCTGAAACCACCCTTTTAATAAGTGTTTGATTTAACGAGAAACTGCTCGGGCATTCCCTAAAGAATACGAAACCAGCGAGGACGACAAAATGCCCTCCTTTTGCATGCTGGACAACAAACACCCGATAGAAAATGCAGGGAACAAGAAACTGCCCTTCATTGATATAAGCAAACCATAACTTGCCCTAAAAATAATTCTTGTTACCGCAAGGATGGCGGTACTGCCTCAATACAGATACTGACCCTGCCATTTGGCGGTGACCGGCGACGGCTCCAATTCCTGCGGTTGCTGCGGATATTTCAATTTCTATTGAACCGGTTGCCCTCTTGAGTGCACCTTAGATAAAACCAAGGGAATGAGCAGCTGCAAGTGAAGCGGGAAAGTGAGCGAATCTACGACGAATTCCTGGTGGCTGCCGCGGTAACAGGCGACAAGCTAGCTTTGTCGCGACTTGTTTCTCGATGGCAACCGCGATTGTTGCGCCATGCGTGGCGCGTGCTTGGCGATGCCGAACGGGCAAAGGATATGGTGCAGGAGTCCTGGGTAGAGATCCTTCGTGGTCTGGTTCGGCTGGAGGACTTGGGGGCATTTCCTGCCTGGTCCTATAGGATTGTGACGCGCCGGTGCCAGCGGGAATTCAAGCGCACAGCCCGAGAGCCGTTCGACTCGGAAGGCAGCAATTTCGAGGGTGGTATTCAAGCCCCCGAAAACGCTTCGGGCGAGTTTGCGGCCGAAGCGTCAATTGTGTTGGACGCGATTGGCAAGCTTCCCTCGTCCCAACGCGTCACATTGGCGCTGTTTTATATCGAAGAATTGAGCGTGGCGGAAATTGCCATCGCGACCGACGTTCCACCGGGAACGGTCAAGACCCGGCTTATGCACGCGCGGAACAGAGTTCGCGCAATACTGGTAGGAGACAACTCATGAACAAGATCGACGAACTCATCGGCAAAGCACTGACTGAAGAAGACCACGCACTGTTGGCTAGCCATGCCGAACCGGGCTATCTGAAACAGGCCTTCGGAATATTTCACGGACCGATGGCGGGAATCATGTGGATGGTGAATGTCGCCGGTGGTGTTGCATTTGTAGCAGGCGTTTATGCGATGTGGCGGGTGTTTGGAACATCGGAGGCACTCGTGGCTGTGCAATGGGGAGTGTCGGCTTTGTTCCTGTTCCAAGTCACCACGCTTTGCAAGACGTTTATGGCCAACCGCATGGAAGCTAACCGGCTTCTGCGAGAGTTAAAGCGCGTTGAGCTGCAAGTAGCATTGCTGCGTGACGCGACCTTTGACAAGTAGAGGACGTATGGCTGGCTAACAAAACGGCGATAACTGGAACGCTGGAAAAGCCATCGTTCGTCATAGGTATGATGCAGGTGCCGCCGAGTTGGCGCTTGCTCGTGGAGCAAAATCATAAGCACTAGCCAAGTGGAGTTCATTTCATTGATATCCGATCTTGTTTTGCCGTTTCCCGGAAACACGAATGCATCAATCGAGCAGGTAGGCGGAAAAGGATATTCACTCCTTCAGCTAATTAACGCTGACTTTCCTGTGCCGCCCGGCGTCATTCTCACGAGTGAATTCTTCGCGCCCTGGATCGAGCTGATTATCCAGATGCCTGAATGGCGAGCGGTTCAAGATGCACCTCCCGAACAATGGCGGGAGTTATGCGAATCGCTTAAACGAGCGGCAATGCTGCCCATGGATGAAGTTCAGCGCAGTGCTTTTGAAGCCATGCATGTCGAATTGGCGCAAGTAACACGCAGCCAGTTGTTTGCAGTGCGTTCGTCATCCGCTCAGGAGGATCTCGCAGGCGCATCCTTTGCCGGCGGCTACGAGACTCGCCTGGGCGTAAAGCCAGCGGAATTCATTGACGCCATTCGCCATTGTTTCGTGTCCATGTTCGATGAGCGGGTGTTCGCCTACAAATTAGCCCGTGGCATGCGTCTTTCGGCGCCGAGCATGGCCGTAGTGATTCAAGCACAAATAAACAGTGAAGTGGCAGGCGTGGCTTTTTCGCTTAATCCACTCAATAACGATTACGACCAAGCGGTAATCAATGCCAATTGGGGGCAGGGTGAAACCGTGGTCGCTGGCTTGGTGACACCCGACTCTTGGGTAGTCAACAAAGTCACCGGCGAACTGGTTGAACAATCGATCAATGACAAAAAAATCAGTCGTTGGCTTCAAGCAGATGGACAACTGATAGACCGCAATGATTTCCAAACTTCTGAAGCCTGTTTGCAGCCGACCCAAATCGTTCACCTGACGGAACTGCTACAACGCGTCGAAACATCATTTCAGTGTCCAGTCGATATCGAATGGGCCATCGCCAACGACACGATTTATCTACTGCAAGCCAGGCCGGTCACAGCCTTTGTGCCGCTTCCGGAAAAACTGCTGACACACCCGGGTGAGCGTCGTCGTCTGTATATAGATATCGCACTGTCGAGCGGCCTGACGATGAATGCCCCGATCTCGCCAATGGGGTTGGATGTTTTTCAACGCTTGGCATCGGATTTATCACGCATCGTTTTCGGCGGAGATGGACACCTGCCGGAAGGCGACGATTCATTGCTCTTGCTGGAGGGAGGTCGCATGTATTTGGACGTCTCCAATGCGATGTGGCTGGGTGGACCGCGTGTGATGGCCAAGAAATTGGAAATGGCCGATGCCATGATGGCGCGTACTCTCAATGCCGTTGACCCGAAAGTCTACAAGTCGAAGCGAAAGCCACAGTGGGCGAGGCTGAGCGGACTGTGGCGGATACCCTTTGTCATGTGGCGTGTACGTCGACTGGTGGCAAACACTTTGTTGCCCTTTTTCGCACCGAAAAGCATGCATGAAAAAATTTCGCGGCAACTGGACGCTTACGAAAGCGAGCTCAGTGCCGATACGGATCTTTCGCTTTCATTGCAGGATTACTGGGATCGATACGTAACCAGTCGGCTTGATACCCTGTTCAAGGTTTCCATGGCAGGGGTAGGACCAGGCGTGATGGCCGTGCAAGCATTTACCCATTTGGCGGATCGCATTACTCGGCAAGATACACATTTGCAGAACAAACTCGATCGGGGTTTTGACGGCAATGTGGTCGTCGCGATGACCATCGCCATGCATCGTCTGGCGAAACGTGTACCTGCCGAGATGCAACGAGATGCAGGCGCATTGGAGCAATACTTGAATGCCCGTTTTTTTCCATCTCCGTTTTTGGATGATTGGAAAAGTTTTGTTCGAGAATTTGGATTTCGCGGACCGATGGAAATGGACGTAGCGCACCCACGCTATGCCGATGCACCGTTGATTGCCCTGAAACAAATGGCGGCAATGTCGATTGATGATTCGAACTACGATCCCGTAGCGTCCTCACAGCGCCAGGTGGAACAACGGCGCACGGCCGCAGCGACCGTTATCCATCGCGCCGGGCCGATTAGGCGAGTCATTCTCAAGCGGCTCCATCAGGTTATCGACCTCTTTGCCGGCATGCGCGACACACCCAAGCAACATTTGCTGATGACGATGCATGGCCTGCGGCAGCGTCTAGTGCTTGAAGGAGAGCGCTTGCATCAACAGGGGCGAATCGATACACCAGATCACGTGTTCGATTTTAACTTTGATGAATTGATACGGGCCGATGCTGATGCGACCTTTGATCTCAGGAGCATCCGCACCGGACGACTGAAATACTACGAACGATTGGCCAAACAGGTAATCAACTTTCCGCCGGTAATCGATTCACGTGGCCAAATTTTGCGGGCACCGCGTGGTGTTCAACGCGAAGGTGAATTCAGTGGCGTGGGATTGTCATCGGGAATCGTATCTGGGTTTGCACGCACGCTTCGATCGCCCCATGAGAAACCTTTGTTGAAAGGCGAAATACTGATTGCCTACACCACCGATCCAGGATGGACGCCGATTTTCTCGAATGCCGCTGCTGTGGTACTCGAGATAGGTGGAGCACTTCAGCATGGTGCTGTGGTCGCACGCGAGTTGGGCTTGCCGTGCGTGGCGGGCATCGAAGGCATCACCACAGCTATTAAAGACGGACAGTTGATCGAAGTCGATGGCAGTGCCGGTACTGTCAGACTCATCCAAACTAACCCAGGAATGGACAATGGAAATAGCTAAAGTATTGGCATTAAGTGGTATTGCAATGTGTCTGCTAGGAACGTGGCTAGTGGCGATTGAACTGGTGGTTCGTTTCCAGGGCAATGCCTACGAAATCAAGACGATGACGTATCGTGGTCAAGGCACACCGGAAAAGACGGATGATTTTTCGCGCTGGGAATTGCACCGGGCTCGATACATGTGGACTGGGCTTTTACTGATCACATTGGGATCATTGGCTCAGATGGCGGCCGTCTGTCTAACTCCCTGACAAATGCTGGTTGTGAGTGACTGCTCCCGACCCAAAGCGGACTGTACTCGATATTTATTTTTCGATCGGTAAGCTATTCCAAAGCCCCTGGGGCTTGGGGTCTTTGCGGAAGCGCCGGTTGAATAGTGGTGTATTAGCAATGAAGTTGTCCTGATGGACTAATATCTGTCGTTCCTATATGTACCCTCTGTTTTATGTTTGGCCAAATGACTCGGAGAGGTACGGTAAATTAATAAAATGGTTACGGAGTTGTCATGACTATATGCCAAGCTTGCTTGGCTGATAATGAATTATTCATACTCAAGCCGGTGAAGGGGCACCGGTCAGCACTAAATCGTTAGGGAGCTAGGTTATATGGGCATCGACAGCCGACAGGTTGCAGTACCAATTTCGATATTGCCGGGAGCAGACGATTGCCCAGAGCCACCCATTACAGCAGCTTCCAACTTACCGGTGTCCTGGTACGGGATGATCGGAAACTCGACGGCCTTTCTGACTTTGCTGCGACAAATCGGAAAAATAGCCCGTACCGACGCATGTGTATTGATCGAAGGGGAAACCGGAGTCGGTAAAGAACTGACAGCCCGAGCCATTCATTATTTAAGTGCGCGCCGCAGCAAACCCTTTATATCCCTAAATTGCGGCGCCATTCCAGAGTCGCTGATCGAATCCGAATTGTTCGGACATGCCCGGGGGGCATTTACCGATGCAAAAACAAATCGCTGTGGAGTCATCTCGCAGGCGGATGCCGGAACTTTATTTCTCGACGAAATCGATTCGTTGCCATGCAAAGGGCAGGTTGCATTGTTACGCTTCCTGCAAGACCGTCGTTACCGTCCGGTTGGACAAAGCATCGAACAGATATCCAATAGTCGCGTGATTGCCGCGACCAATCAACCCTTGCAGGACCTTGTCGAACGCCGGGCCTTTCGAAGTGACTTGATGTATCGATTAAACATACTGCGCCTGTATGTGCCGCCATTACGCGAACGGAAAACGGATATCGTTTTGCTTGCACGCCACTTTGTAAAAGTATATTGCGAGCGCTACGGTCTCCCGTTGAAAACGTTGCATTCATCGAGTTGGGTTTGGATGATGCGCTATGAATGGCCTGGCAACGTGCGCGAATTGGAAAGCGTGATCCACCGGAATGTTTTGCTGAGTGAAGAGTACGAAATCATCATTGACGAATGCATGCCGCACCTGCCGAGCCAGCCGATGCCATCGCCGAGCCAGGAATTCCTGAATTTTCAGGATGCCAAGGCACATGCAATCGCCGAATTCGAACGCGGTTACCTGTCGAAATTATTCAAGGAAACCCAAGGCAATGTCTCCGCTGCGGCAAGACTCGCCTGCAAGGAACGCCGTTCACTCGGAAAGCTTCTGAAGAAATACGGCATCGACAAAAATAGCGATTAACGCGTCGTCTGCACGTAGAGCCATGCATTGATTAATCCAGGGCGCCCGCGTTTTAGCGGGACTCGCCTGCAGGAAGTTTTTCACGTTCCGCTAATCAATAAAATACTTTTCCCGATAAAAAACGACAGCTTGGTACGTGAAGACTGTGTCTTTAAACACCCAGCATGGGGCTTTTTATACCCATCACGCAAAGCTTGCCGGTAGTCATTGTGCGTGCAATTAGCCGGAATTTAAGCCGGGTCATTAAACCCCCAAGTCTTTGTGACGTGAATCGCAACATGTTGATTTGCTGGAATATTTATTCACGGCATCGATGGCACACGACTTGCTATATATGCCCTGCGTTCAATCGAAGGCGAAACATAAATCGAATGACGTAAGGATTAAATGTCGACTGAAACAGAGCGAACGTCTATTTCGTTGCAAGCGTCGTTGAGACGCTATCTGGAGAAGCACCCAGAAGCAGCGGATAGCCCGGAAGGGATTCGCCAGTGGTGGTTGGCAGAGGAGTTGCGAATGACGCCGATCGGAATTTTGCGGGAGGCGCTGAAGACCATGGTGGCATCGGGCGAGATGCAGTTCAGCATCCTGCCCGATGGCACCGAACTTTATGCGCGATCAGTGCCATCTGCCGTAGTCAGCTTCAAGCATCAAACAAAAAACAAGGCCGAATAACGAACAAAGTATTCCGTAATCGACAAGCCCAGGTGCCGAACGCACTGCCAAGTATCAAGGAGTGAAGTATGTCCGTAACAGTTAGCTATCCCGGTGTGTATATAGACGAAGTGTCGAGTGGCGTGCACACGATCACCAGCGTCTCCACGTCCATCGCCGCATTCTTCGGTCGTACCTCGAAGGGTAAGCTCAACAAGGCAATTCGATGTCTCAGCCCGGCGGATTTCACCCGCAATTTTGGCGCACCGCATCCGCAAAGCGATCTTGGCCATGCCGTTAGCCAATTCTTTGCCAATGGCGGCACCGATTGCTATGTCGTACGAGTGGCCAGTGGTACTGCACCGGCTTCCATTACCTTGCAGAGTTTGTTGAGACCGGGTCCGCAAGCAGTACTCGATGTCATCGCAAAATCCGAAGGTGCCTGGGCAAATCAATTGCGTCTGGAAGTCAGTTATGCCACGACCAGTCCGCACGATACTTTCAACCTGAAGGTCATACCGCTGGAAGGATCCAGTGAGAACTACATTAACCTTTCGATGAATCCGCTTTCGCCCCGGTTCGCGCCAGCTTTTGTGACACAAAGTTCCGAACTGATCGAATTAAAACTGAATGCCGCTATGGGCGATCCGACTTTGCCGGGTTCATTTATCAACACGCTGGCCAATAGCGCCGCCGGTTATAGTCAGGCCAGGCGGCCGCTTGGTGTCGACGATGCAGCTGCGGCTACGGCACTGCAGGCCATGAGAGCTGCGAATCAAGATTCGTTCAACATCTCGGTCAATGATGCTCCGCCCGTACTGATTACACTCACTCCCTTGCCGGCACTCACGGCAGCGAATGTCGTCGCGCAGTTGACTGCTCGAATCAATACATTGCTTGCCGCTCAAAGTCCTATACAGACCGTGGCAGTTTCTTTAGTAGACGGAGGTGCCAACGTCGGCCGCTTACTCACCATTACCTCAAATGGCGGTAATCAAGCTGCATTGCGTGTAACCCGTGCCAACTCTCGTGACATGGCGAGCGTCTTGCTGTTTGGCGTTGATCAGGGCGGACTCGAGCAAACCCGCTATAGCAACTTCCGACCCGCACCGAATGCTTCGTTCTTTCATTTGCATGCCGGTGCCGCAGTGCCGCTGGATCACCGCAATCTTCAAACCTATGTCAACACATTGGCCGGGCTGGTCCAAAATGCCATCACCTCTATTGCATTCGATGGTCAACCTGCTCTGTTATTCACGGTTGCACCAAACAATCTGATAACGACTGGTGCAGCGCATTTTTGGCATCAAACGGCGAGCGCCAACGGCGATGGCGTACGAGAGAAACTCGGCATCATCGTCAATGCCATCAACTCCCAAGCCACGTTGAATTTCCGGGCGGAGTTATGGGGTTATGAAATTGCACTAATCAGCAAAACGACTAGCCTGAATGCGATTCCTGCCGGCATCGCCGTCTTGCCTGCGGGCATGAGTGCCGATGTTGCCTTGAATACCAATCAATACGCGACGGGCATCGACGGCACCAGTGCATTCGCAAGTGGCGGCATTGCCGGCGACGATGGTGGTGCACCGACGACTGCAAATTATTTTGGCAGCGAAATCAATCAAACCGGTTTCCATGCCCTTGATCCGGTCGATTTGTTCAACTTGATGATTATCCCGGCCGATGAAGGCGTAACGGTTGCGGATCATCAAACCTTGTGGGGGCCTGCGAGTGTGTACTGCTCATCGCGCAGGGCATTCTTATTGGTGGACTCGCCGCCGACCTGGACCGGTAGCAATGGCCGCCCAGCTATTCTCGGAGATGTTTCAACTGCGATTACCGGTCTGAATGTATCAGTCAAAACCCATTCCGCCGTTTTCTATCCACGCCTGATTTTCCAGAATGGTTCCTTGAAAAAACCGATCGGCCCCAGCGGTGCCATTGCAGGATTGATGGCACGTACCGATGCCAGTCGTGGCGTCTGGAAAGCGCCCGCCGGTATCGAAGCTGATGTGCGTAGTGTATTGGGCGTTGAAGTAAAACTCACCGACGCTGAAAACGGCGTGCTGAACAAGAAGGCAGTCAATTGCATTCGCGTATTTCCCAATGGGATGGTCAATTGGGGCGCACGCACATTAATAGGCGACGATGATTTCGGCAGCGAATGGAAATATATCCCGATTCGTCGCCTTGCATTGAACATCGAGGAATCCCTTTTCCGCGGCACAAAATGGGTCGTGTTCGAGCCAAATGATGAACCGTTGTGGGCAAAGATTCGGTTGAATTTGAATGCCTACATGATGTCGTTGTTCCGCCAGGGCGCATTCCAGGGGACCAGCCCGAAAGAAGCGTTCTACGTCAAATGCGACAAGGAAACCACCACGCAGGACGATCGCAATAAAGGCATCGTCAATATCGAAGTGGGCTTCGCGCCATTAAAGCCGGCCGAATTTGTCGTCATCAAAATCCAGCAAATTGCTGGCGACCTCTAAGCGTACCGGAACAGGAGATTTTCCATGGCTAATACAGGATTCGTCGTCAACACCCATCGTTTCGATCCCTACAAAAACTTCAAGTTCAGGGTTATTTGGGATAACAAAACGGTGCTCGGCGTCAGCAAGGCAAGTGCACTGAAACGCACGACCGAAGTGGTCAAGCATCGCAGTGGCGGCGAGAATAGCATCGACCATAAATCGCCCGGACGGACAAGCTACGAAGCACTCACTCTCGAGCGCGGCATTACCCACGACCCGGAATTCGAGGCTTGGGCAAACAAGATTCATTCCTTTGCCGGTGATCCGCTCATGGATTTGGCGGGCTACAAAAAAGAATTGACTCTGGAAGTGATGAATGAAAAAGGCCAGGTAGCGAAGCGTTATTTTCTACATGCCTGCTGGGTCAGCGAATACACCGCCATGCCGGATCTGGATGCAAATGCCAATGCGGTCGCGATCGAGAACGTGAAAATCGAACTCGAAGGTTGGGAACGCGATGTCGATACTGCCGAGCCCTCCGAGGCGGGCTAAGGGCGAGTAATGAACGGTCCTCTCGTGTATTGGCCACCGGATTTCGGCAAGCAACGTTTTCTATCGCGCAAATTTTCCGACCGGCATACCGATCTCGATCTCGACTTCGATATGCCACGTCCAGCGTTGATGACTGCGTTGTTGGCAAGTTGTCTGTATGGAGTCGATGGCAAGCCCATCGATGCCGAGTCGCTGTGGGAATGGACGGTTAGCGAGCGTCTGCAGGGACTTTTGGCGATTGCAAATACATCTACCGGAAAAACGACGGCTGCAGTAGCGATCTGCAGCAATGCAGTTTGCCGAGAAAAGATAGAGCTGGAACTTGGCTTGTCCGGCTTTGCAGATGAAGAGCCGGTGCACAAGATTGATTGGCTTACACCCGTCGGCACGGAAATTCTATGTCGCCTGCCGACCGGCAAGGATCAGCTCGCCTGGCACACACATGCTCAGAGTGGACATACTGTTGATGCGGTTTGGCTGGCGGAATGTCTAATCGAAAACACAGCGCGGGAATTAATATCTGCGCCTCTGTCGGATAGTTGGATTGATTCACTCGGCACCGCTTTGCATCGCGCTGATCCTCTCACGGCATTGAATCTCGATGTGGCCTGTCCATTTTGCGGGCAAGAGCTTCGGGTTGATATCGATCTTGAGCAACTATTGTTGGAAGGATTACGGCAACAACAGCGCGTTCTGATTGAGCAAGTGCACCGTCTTGCCAGTAGTTATCACTGGAGTGAAACCGATATTGTCTCGCTGCCAAACTGGCGCCGAGAGCGTTATTTATCGCGCATCGCGGTGGAGTTCACATGAATCGGTATTTCTCCCGTCTGGCAGAACGCTCAGGTGTAACCGTCAATGCCAACAAAGCAGGGGCGGGGAGCTCGTTTACGCGCACTTCTACTGAATGGGGTGAACAGGCAATCGAAATTGCCGCACCTTCTAATGCATCGGCATCAACGGCCGGGAATGAAGGCGTCGAATCTGCGAACCAGGCAACGGCGACCAACAGCCTCGGCCAAACCACAGCGTCATTGGAGTTGCCGAATTTCATTTCCCAGTCGTTCGCTTCCGCCCAAAATATTCGAAAAAACGACGCAAACTTTACTACTCCCGAATCATCGCCAACGCCTGGAAGCATATCAACGGATTCGCATTTTTTCGAACATGACCAATCGATTGAAAAAGCATCTGCGGAGACTCTGCTGTCCGATGACCCGGTACTGACGCAAGCCTTTTTTTCAGAGAACAAAAAAATAAATTCTGCATTGTCAGGTAATTACCGATCGCATTCGGAAACACGCGAATCGCGTTCAGATGGAGCCGCTGCGCATCGAAGAGCATCCAGTGCAGCAACACCTGAAGTTTCCGTGCAAACAACGGCAAGCGGTGAGTCCACGCATGATCAAGCCAATGTGCGTCTAACGAACTGGGAAACACATGATTCAGCGACGACACAAGTTGCCCGCGCAAAAGCAATGTCGATGAATACGGCTGCTGGACCTGCCTTGGCAGGCGAGCGTGTTCTGTCCACTCCATTGCAAACGACCAACTTGCCTGTGCAATCGCCACGACCAGGCCCGCGCACATCGATTGAAGTGAATATCGGCAAGATTGAATTGGAAGTATTCGCACCGGTCACCAAATCCGCGGCACCCATCGCACCGGCACCAAGCAGTACTCCTCGTCAAAAACCGGCGACTGCTTTCAATCCACATCGACATTATCTGCGGGGTCGCTAATGCCGCTTTCGTCGACTCGTGAAGCTATTGGTGCCGTGTCTGAAGCAATACGGTCGCAATTGAGTTTGCGCACATCGTTGCTGGTAACCGTTAATCGGCCTGATGTAGCGGCAGCAGCATCCGATGGTGTGCAAAAACTGAATCTGTTTCTGTATCAGCTGGATTTCGATCCGCACCTGAAAAACCATTCGCTTGACGATGGCCAGCCGCCACCGCTCTGGTTGGTTCTGCGTTATCTAATGACGGCATATGACGCCGGACATGACAGTGACACGGTAGACGCACATAAATTGCTTGCGCGTGGCCTGGCTTGTTTGCAGGAAATGAATTTTCTCTCGCCGACGGTTCCGGCTTTGGTCGATAACCCCGAGCCACTCAAGCTTACTTTCGACAACAGCGATGCCGAGTTATTGTCGAAAGTGATGCAGGGAAGTGAAGAAAAATATCGCCTGTCTGTCGCATTTCATGTGCGCCCCGTCTTGATTGCTCCAGAGGTTCCGCCGTCCTATGCACCATTGGTGTTGACAGTCGGGCCTCCAGGCGCAGAAGGCGTTGCGGTATTGCCATCGATGGGCCCGGACCTCAAGCAGATCACTCCGCTGCGATTTGAATCGGGTGCGACGGTCGAGCTTTCTGGTGACAACATCAATAGCAGTATCGAAAGCGCTTTTATCGGTGCGATGGAACTGCCGGTGATTGCTGCCAGCGACGGCGCTGTCAGAATCAACATTCCGGCAACGCCTTCGATATCGGCAGGACATCATGCTGCCGTCGTAGCACGTCGTTTGCCAAGCGGGCGCCAACAAACCAGCAATCCGCAGTTCGTCACCTTGCTGCCAACGGTGACGACGGCAATACATGGACCACTTACGCCAAATGGAAGCAATTTTTCGGGTGCGGTGACGCTAACGGGACAGCGTCTTGGCGGTGTGGAAGACACGATATTCGTCTCTTTCTACCGAAATGACAGCGTTGCATTGAATCTTGAGGTCGTTGGCACAGCCGCGCAAACAAGTTTGATTGCCACCGTCAGTAGTGCGAATGCATTACCGCCGGGAATTTATTACCTGATCGTTCGTGTCAACAGTGCCCAAGCGATTGCAACGCCGGAGGTCGCGTGGATGCCATGAACGTAGCCAATGCACCTAATCAAACTTTCAGTCCCGAGCTTCGTGTCAACGACCCGTTGACCGCGAGCTGGCTGGCAGAAGCAACATTGCTGCTTCGCCGCGAAATTTGTTGGTTATGGCATCTACGCGGTTTCTCCGCCAATGCAAATGGCAATGTATTGCCTTCGACAATTGATGCAGTCAGCGAAAGTCTGGATTTGCTGCGGTTTACCGATGACAAGAAAAAATACTTCAGTACCGATGTTGCTGCTCGATATTTGAGCGACAGTATATTGTCCTTACGCAATAGCCGCATAGACTCCCCCGGACTTTGGAGTGCGACAAGTCAACGTCTTGCCCTGG
The DNA here is from genome assembly GCA_036676335.1 of Arenimonas sp. Classification (GTDB taxonomy): domain Bacteria; phylum Pseudomonadota; class Gammaproteobacteria; order Xanthomonadales; family Xanthomonadaceae; genus Arenimonas. The sequence continues at coordinate 144,573 of JAKFDD010000010.1, forward strand.
ATGACGAAGCCCAGTTCGTGCTTGCGTTGGGTCTGTTGGCGCGAGTCGATCCCGCCAGTGCTGCCGTTATTGGCGCTTGTCAAAACGATACGCAAAAAACGCTGCCGACACTTGCTTTGGCGCAACGCCTTTACGAATCCGAACATGGTTTCTCCCGTGTGGATTCTGCACACCCATTGTTCAGAAACGGACTACTTGTCTTCCAGAATGAATCGAGTACTGGCGGATGGCATCAAGGCTATGAAGTATCGCAGCTGGTTTCTAGTGCTCTTGCGCGTGACGATGGTCGAATTCCATCTGGGCTTCGCCTGGTTGAAGATAGGTATGTTACAGAGTGTGCAACGCCTGCTTTCGAAGCATCAGCCAATCTTTTGCTGATACCGCCGGAAACTTCCCAGTTCGTTCCCCTGTTAGGTGATGTGGGCACTGATTTCAGTGAATGGGCTGCAATGCTCAGCAAGAAAACCGAGCGCTCGCTTGTCGAATTTATACAGCCGACATTGCCGGGTTCCGCAAGATTGTCAGCGATAGCGGCATGGTGCTGGCTATATGACGCAGATGTCTTATTGCCGACCTTTACCGCGACAAGCGATGAGCATTCACGTGACCGCATTGTCTGGCCTGATCTGCCGCTGCGTTGGTACGTGCCCATGCACGATATTCAGGCAAGCAAGCAATTTCCGGCGCATGGACTAAAGTCGGCGGTTGCGATACCAACGACCGATTTTGAAATGCGAGTAACGCGTTTCCGGCATGCACTCGGCAAACACAGTGAAGGTTTGGAATCCGAAATACTGGAAGCCGCGCGCCGCTTTCGTATCGGAGCAAAAGCCATTGATGACATTGGCAACGCTGCCGCGCAATTGGATATGCTGGATGCCGAACAGCTAAATAGATTGTGCCGGGCGCAAGTACGTCTTGATCTCGGAAATCTGGCGCAAGCGGTTACGCCCCGCTTTAAATTAAACGAATTGGTATTGCCGCCGGCACAGACGCTGCAACTGGACGAAATCATTCAAGCCATGCGCTCGTTGACCTGGGTTCATTACCGGTGGGGTACTTCGCGTGCCTGGAACGACGCTGGATTGTCGGTGCTGTTTTGCGGACCTTCGGGAACCGGAAAAACGATGGCTGCTGAAGCCATTGCAGAAGAATTGCAATTGCCGATGTTCAGGATAGACCTGTCTCAGGTAGTAAATAAATATATCGGCGAGACCGAAAAAAACCTGAAAAAAGTTTTCGATGCCGCGGAAGAAAGCGATTGCGTTATTTTTTTCGATGAGGCCGATGCCCTGTTCGGCAAGCGCACCAGCGTCAAGGATGCGCACGATCGTTTTGCCAATATCGAAATCAGTTACCTGCTCGAACGCATGGAACGCCTAAAAGGCATCGCGATCCTGGCAACCAACCGTCGCAAAGATCTCGACGAAGCGTTCTTGCGGCGTCTGCGGTATCTGGTCGAGTTTACCTTGCCTGGCGAAGATGAGCGCTCGCGTCTATGGCGCTACGTTTTCCCAAAGAGTGTGGATATCGAGGCGCTGGATATTCCCTATCTGGCGCGCACGTTTCCATTGGCTGGAGGCCATATTCGATCGATCGCTTTCAATGCCTGTTTGCAGAGCCAGCCCGGTGCCGAACCATGCGTTCAAATGCCGCAAGTTTTATCGGCGGTAAAACGCGAGCTCGACAAACTCAATAGACCGAACTCGCCCGAAAGTTTTGGCAGATATCAGGATCAAGTCATTGCATTATTCGAGGAGAGCTTTCGATGAGTCGACTCAATATCGATCGCATGTCGTTGCGGTTGCATGGCATTTCGACGGATATCGCCCAAGCTGCACTTGAAGGGTTGGATACGGAAATTATCAGGCGCTTGCAAATACGCGGTCTCGATGCATCGGCTTTATCCGGACTTTCCAGCAATTTGCGAATGCCTTCAATACATTCATCAATTGCGCTCGATGCGGAAACGCTGCGCACGCGGATAGCCGATGGAATCATGGCGCTATTGTCACCGGAAAAGAATTCTCAGGGCAGTAAAGACGCAGGAGAAAACACCTGATGTCCGGATTCCTGCTACGTGGCGCGCTGGTTGAATACAGCGGTGATTTTCTCGGACCGATTCCGAACCTGGTCGTATTCCAGTTCAATCCGGAAGAATTGGCGCGAACCGTCAACATACCAGCACCTCCATCGACAAGTACAGGTACGACGGAAACGGACGCCGGCACTACTGGTGCGCCACCAACGGAAAGTTTCACGCTCACGGCAAAATTTTCAGCGGCAGACGATCTGGGGAAAGGTGGTGCAGTTTCTGCTATTCCGCGCGTTTTCGGAATCGGTCCGCAAATTGCGGCACTGGAAAAAATGGTATATCCAGCCGGCCCATTGAGTGGCCTGATTGGCCAGGCGATTGATGCAATCACCGGCGGTGCATCAGGCTCCGAACCTGCTGAACGCGCGATTCCGAGGCAATCACTGCCACGCATACTTTTTATCTGGGGCTATACGCGCGTATTACCCGTTCGCATCAAGTCGATGACGATTACCGAACAGAAATTCGACGCATTCCTAAACCCGGTGCAAGTCGAAATACAGATCGGATTGGACGTATTGAGCCTTGCCAAAACCAGTACGGACAAAATCGGTTACGGCGCATTGACGTATTCGCGCGGAGCCAAAGATGCGCAGGCCATCCTGAATCTGGCCAAGGCAATTGAACTGGCCGCCGACATCATTCCCTTTTGACGAAGATTGGAGACGAAAACATGTTTCTCAAGAATTCGCGCTACTACAACACGCCAACCGTCGTGACCAAGGATGCGAACAATCGCGAGGTCAAGGCACTGACCTTGCGTAAGCTGCCTGTCACTGATGGCGAACGGACGCAGGTTCACGATCATGATCAGCTTGATGTCATGAGCCATCGCCGCAATCAGGATGGCACGAAGTTCTGGCACATAGCCGACGCAAACAGCGATCTTGAAGCCAACAATCTGGTTGCTGTATCCGGTCGCTACATCAACGTGCCGGAAAAGTGAGCTAGGCATGGCATTGGCTAATCTCCGCGTTTATCTCGACAGCAATCCCGCTGATGAGGAGCAGTTGGATATGTTCCGCGAAATTCGCGTGGACCAGGCCATCGGCATGGCGGGGGAGGCTGAACTCGATATCGATCTGACGCTTGATGATCAAGGCCTGTGGTCGATGATCGAAGAAGAATTCGCACAAGCCTTCCGCAGGATTCGTATTGAAGTCCGGATGGGCGAGGGGGAGTACAGTGCCTTGATCGATGGCCCGATCATCGCACAGCGTTTCGAATTGGGCGCCGGCCCCGGATCAAGCAAACTCACGCTGGTTGTCCACGACGATAGCGTGCTGCTGAACCAGGTTGAAAGCGTTGCGCTGTTCGAAGATCAAAGCCCGGATCAAATCGCACAAACGCTGATCACGGATGGCGGATTGACTGCGGAAGTGGAAAGCGTTCCTGCCGCAGGTAGTACTTACACGCGCTATGTCGTGCAACGCGGTACCGCCATGCAATTGCTGCGCGACCTGGCAAGACGACACGGCATGTTCGCCTACGTCAAACCCGGTGAAACCCCGGGCCAGAGTATCGGTGTCTTCGCACGTCCTTCCATGGTGCGCGGTGAGGCCAGCGAATTATTGCTGATCGGCGAAGAACGCAACATCAACAAGTTCTCGGTTCAACTGGATGCGCTGTTGCCGATGATGGCAAAAACCGGAAACGTCCGGCTTTCCGATAGTTCCGTTATCACCAGTGAAGCTAGTGCATCGTCGCTCGATCCACTCGGTGCGGTAGCTTTGCATACGGCGCTGGTGCCGCAGGCGGTCAGCCTGCTTGGCAGTACGCGCGAAGAACAAAACGACATTGATGCCGCCACGGCAGCGGCAGTGGATCTTTCGGCTTTCGCCTACACCGCCACGACGGAAATCGATGCGAATGATTACGACACGGTCCTGTCGCCATACCAGGTGATCGGTGTTGCTGGCCCCGGTGGTTATCTGGGCGGCGATTATCTGATCAGCCGTGTGCAGCATGTCATTAACGATAATGGCTATAAACAAAATCTCACGCTAAAACGCAACGCGCGTTCCGGTGGATCGAGCGGTGCCGGCGGATTGCCTGGAGGAATCTTCTGATGATGAATTCCAGTGCCGATCAATTGCTGGTCGATCTATCGGAAAAAGTGAACGCCCGTTACTACGGAAAGTATCGCGGCGTCGTCAGCGACATCAATGATCCGGAAAAAATCGGTCGTATCCGTGCGAAAGTGCCGAGCGTTTTTCTCGACATGGAATCCCAATGGGCCATGCCTTGCTCGCCATACGCCGGCGATGGCGAAGGATTCTTCATGATCCCGCCGATCGATGCCGGTGTCTGGATCGAATTTGAAGAAGGTGACTTGAACAGGCCGATCTGGACTGGCGGCTGGTGGAGTCAGGGCAAGGCACCAAAAAACGAGAACGGCAAAGATGCCGCGACCGCCAGGAAAATTATCCGTAGCGAAACGGGATTGATCGTTGCGCTCGACGATGACGACAAGAAAATATCGATTAGCGACGATGGTGCCAAAAACTTCATCACGATCGAAGTGCAGGATGGCAAGGTAAAAATTCAGGCTACGGCAAAAGTGGTAGTCGAAGCACCGCAAATCGAGTTGGTTGAAAACGCGGCGCATCCGCTGGTGTTCGGCGATGACTTGCTCACCTTTCTCAATCAGATCATCAACATCTACACCACCCACACCCATCCAGGCGAACTGGCTTTGGGCGTGTTTCCGGTCACGCCGATGACTCCCGTTCCACCGATGCCGCCTGCAACCCCAGCGTTGCTGTCGGTAAAAGTCAAAACAGGATGAGGAATTGATATGGCACTGAAAGCAGGCACCGTTGCGAATTTTGCCGGCAGTTTGGCCGAAGCGATGGATAACGCCATGAAACAGGAATGGCAGGCCGTCAAAGGTGTGCCATTGCCATCGCAGGGCCAGGAAGATCGCCGTCTTTTATTCGCTGCAATTTCACAAGGCCTGTTCGTTTTCCTCAAGGCACACGAGGACGAGGTGATGAACAATATCAGCCTCGAAGATGTGGGTATCGGATCGCCAAAAAATTACGACGTCACACAGCTGGAGTTGAATTTATGAGCGGCCGTCATCTTGCGTTTCCGTTCCAGATTGGCGCCGATGGACGCACCGTGGCACCGGCTAATCTGGATGAGCATGTGCGTGGAGAAATCCTGCAATTGTTGCTGACCAATGCCGGCGAGCGCCCTTTCATTCCCGGACTTGGCGGAAATTTAAGGCGCCTGGTTTTCCAGGGCAACGATGAAGTCACTGCCGGATTGGCGAAATCCAATATCAGCCAAGCCTTGTCGTATTGGCTAGGACACCGTGTAAAAGTCATCAGTCTCGAAGTGGAAAACCTGGATGCGAAACTTGCGATCGATTTGAGTTATCAGGTCATCGATACCGGCGAACAGCGCCGCGTGCGCTTCGAACACGGCGGCGGTGCTACATGAATATTCGCGCCGGAAAAAAATTCGATAATGAAGTTCTCGCCGAACGCGCCAGGAATCTCGATGCGCGCAGTTTGAACGGCATTGCCCGTGTGTTCGTGCGCTTGTTGCCTGCGGCTGCGCCGACAGAAGCATGGCTGGATGTAGAGTTCCACACCACGCATGTGCTTGCGGCCATTGTCGCGGCGATTGGCGGCGGTGCGAACGCATATGCGATATTCCCCATCACCGGTGGAACCCGTTTGCGTGGCGGTCCTTCGGCGGGACAGGTTCGCGTGAATCAAGTTCTAGCTGGCCTGGTGCCGAATCAATTGCGATTGCGCATTCCGCTGATCGGTGATTATTCGACCTACACATTGACGATAAACTTTGCGGGCATCGATCCGCTGCTGTCGGAAATTGATTTTAAATTCAGGCCTGCCTGCTTCAACCTGAATTGTGCCGGCAATGAAACATTTACCGCTCCGGCTGCCACACCGGATATCGACTATCTCGCGAAAGATTACGATTCGTTCAAGCACACCTTGATCTGCGCGATGCAGGAACGCGTGCCGAATTGGCAGCCCACCAGCGAAGCCGACATGGATCAAGTCCTGATTGATCTGATTGCGGCCGATGCGGACGAGCTTTCCGATTACCAGGATCGCACACTCAATGAAGCGTTTTTAGTAACGGCGCGTAAAAGGGTTTCGCTCGCACGCCATGCACGTCTGATGGACTATCATATTCATCAAGGTAATCAAGCCACAAGTTGGTTAGCGCTGCAGGTGCAAGCAGCGGTAACGGTTCCGATCCGAACCGGCGTATGGACAAACAAAAATTGGCAAGACAAAGGCAGTCAGCCATTTGTCACGACTGCCGCCGTGCAATGTCATCATAACTTGAATCGTCTGCAGTTATATACCTGGGGTGGCAGCGTAACCGCGCTTGATGCCGGCAGCATAAGCGCCGATATCGCATTGCCAAGTCCACTGGTCGCGACAAGTCAGGCAAATGCCAATTCACTGCGTGATTTGATTAACAGCATTTCGCCGCGACGACTTTTGATTCAACAACAGCTTAATCCTGAAACCGGAACGGTATTGGGGCGCGACCCGACTGCGCGTCAATTGCTCGAACTATTGGGCAATGCAGAAACCGTGCACGACCCGATGGGCGGTGTTGCCGGTGAATGGTTTGTGCGAGTGCATTGGCGTGAAGAAGATCGCCTCACCCGGCGTTATTGCTTCTGCACTCAATGTGATACCTCATTGCCGAAAGATGACGTCAGTCTTTTTCACGGCAATATTGTCCAGATCAGCCACGGCAGACCGCATCAAACGATATTCCGGCCTGCTGGAACGCCCTTGGCTGTCAGTACGCCCTACAATTTTTTGTATAGCGATGAAGCTTATTTTGAAACGGTGCCAAATGGCACGAATTCAACGTTACCTTTGCCGGAATGCGTGCTGGCTACGTTGCCGCATTCTTCATTGGCATATCTCGACACCGAACCGGGTGGAGTAACACCGGTTCGAAGCACGCTGAAAATTTCCGTCGCCGGCTTTGCTTCGCTGTGGAACGAACAAAGCGACTTGATCGAATCGGCAGACGATGCAAAACATTTTATCGTCGAAACCGACGAATATCTGGATAGTCATATTCGTTTCGGCAATGGCCGCAATGGTCGCAAGCTGCCCGAAAACGCAATCATTACCTGTGATTATCAAGTGGGTGTTGGTATCGACGGAAACGTAGGCGCCGATACCGTCACCGGTTACGACACCGTCGCGCTCGCACAGGTGAGTGCCATCTGGAATCCATTCGATATCACCAGCGGTCGCGAACCAGAACCTGTCGCGGAAATCCTCAGGCGCGTTCCCGAAGCCTATCGTGCAAGACAATTCCGGGCGGTGACTCTCGAAGATTACGCACGTCGTGCCGAAGAATTGCCTGGCGTTGCGCATGCGCATGCGAGTTACGCCTGGACCGGATCATGGCGTACGGTGCGCGTTGCAATCGATCCGCGTGGTACCGATGTGTTGGTCGAGCCGTTGCGACTGAAAATTGCGGAACATCTGGAAGCCGTGCGCCTGATCGGCGAGGACCTCGAGGTGCGCCCCGCACGTTATGTCCCTTTGGATATTTATATGCGACTGTGCGCGCACCCGGATTTCTGGCCGGAACATTTGCGCCGTGCATTGGAACTTGAATTTTCCAATGGCTATACCGCAGATGGTCGCACCGGTTTTTTTCATCCGGACAACTGGACTTTCGGTCAGTCATTGCATGCCTCGCAATTGATCGGTCGTGCGCTCTCGGTGCGTGGGGTGGGGCGCGTACTGCTGGCGAGCATCAGCCGTTTGCATGGCCTGAGCGGGCCAAGTCTCAGCACCATAACGATTGCGCCGGAGGGCGTTACCCATCCGGTAGTCGCGCAACTGGCGGTTCGTCCATACGAAATCATCCAGGTCGCCAATGACCCAAGCCGCCTGGAAACGGGTCGACTGAATTTTGAAATCCAGGGAGGTCGCCGATGAGCTGCAAACACGACTGTCCAGCACCACCATTATTTCCGAAGTTGATATTCAATCGGCCAGCACTGGCTCGCATCGATTATCGGATCGGCAATTACGCCGACGTGCGCGCGCATTTGCTTGACCAGCTAAATAAACAAACGGTGCTTTCAAACTGGACGCATCGTGGCGCCGATGACCCAGGTATCGCGTTGTTGGAAGGCGATGCGGTTGTCGCCGACATACTCACGTTCTATCAAACGCTTTACGCCAACGAAACCTATTTGCGTACTGCGCAATGGCCGCAGAGCATTGCCGATATGGTGCGGCTTGGCGGTTATCGGCTCGCACCCGGCGTTGCCGGCGAAGCCACTTTCTCGCTGACCCTGAAGGGAAAACTTCCTGTCACAGTGCCGATGGGTTTTGGGCTGAAAGCGGATATCGAAGGTATCGATAAACCCGTCGAGTTCGAAACGCGAGCCGCATTCGAAGCCTTGCCTTTATTGAGCCAATTCCATCTTTATCGCCCACGCACCACGCCGCCAATTGCAAACGGAACGACGGTGCTGCGGGTTTCCAGCCTTGATGTGACACTGAAAGCCGACGACCGGCTTTTACTGGGCGAGCCAGTGGGCAGTGCAGCGCATCCGTCGCGTCTTGCGAATACACAGATAGTTATTGTCGACGAAGTCTGGGATTCATTTGGCTATCGTTATATCCGGCTAAAATCGCCGATAGTTCGCAGCACCGGTATTGCAGCACTGCGCGCCTACAAACTCGGCGAAACACTTCGCCATTTTGGCCACAATGCCCCGGCAACCGTTGCCACAGTCTTGAATGGTGTTCCGAGCCAGCGCGACACATCATTTCTTCGCCGTACGTATACGACGACTTATTCGGAAGTTACACCGAATTTAACGGCTTACGAGCTTCCGCTGGATCGCGAATTCAAGAATATTGCCGTTGGCAATACCGTGTTGATACAAGGCCGTTTCAGTAACACGAGCACAAGCACCAAAGTTCGCTTCACGCTGGTTCGCGATGTCAGCCAAATCGAATCGGAGTCGATGACCTGGGGCATGCAGACCGGCGCGGCGAGCATGCTGACTCTTGACGAGCGCTTGAGAGTTATCAGAAACGGGGTTGCGTTTCGATTCGCGGATATTCGCAGTCTGAGTATCTTGCAAGTAACCGCTGAGGCGTTCACCGTGCGTGCCGGTCACGTCAACACGAATGCTGTCGGTGGCCAGCACCTGTCGTATTTCGGCAATGCCGAGCAAGCAAAGCAACTCAAGGCGCGGCGTTTGCTGATGGTGCCTGCCGAAGGCGATGCATTTGAAGCGCGTGTCGATGCAGTGACTGTTTCGAATAGCACAGCTGACAGCTTTCACAGGATATCGCTTGACCGCACAGTCTCGTATTCTGATTTTGAATACGATGTTTCGACGGTTGAGGTATTCGGAAATGTCGTCGATGCCTCGCAGGGAAAAACCGTGGACCGCGTGGCGATCGGCTCCGGCAATGCTCGCGAATTGTTCCAGACTTTCGCGCTTGCAAAAGCGCCGCTGACTTATCTTTTTGATGCGATGCGGACACCGGCGCAAACGCCGGCACTGGATGTCTATGTCGACGGCATTCTATGGAAACGCGTGGATACTCTATTCAACGCAGGACCGAAGTGTCAGGTTTATATCGTTCGCGAGGATGGCGAAGGCAACAGTGCCGTGCAATTCGGCGATGGCAAAACCGGTGCACGGTTGCCGACTGGCCGCAACAATGTCGTGGCAGGTTATCGCACCGGCATCGGAGCTCACGGCGAACTCAAGGAGGGAAGCAAGCCGCAGGCAACCGGCAAACTAAACGGATTGGACAAGGTATTTTTACCGGTAGATGTCACCACCGGTGCCGATCCGGAATCGGCCGATAACGCACGTCTGGCGGCACCGGCGAAACTGCAAAGTCTTGGTCGTTTGGTCAGTCTCGCCGATTACGAAGCCGAGACTCGCATGTTGCCGAATGTGTTGAAAGCCAGCGCCCGTTGGGCGGCTCCGGAAGGCACGCCATTGATTGCCTTGACCGTGTTGACGCAAAGCGGCTCGACCGCAGACCTGGCGCAAATTCGCGATGCACTGACCGCATACAGCCGTTGTCGCGGACCGGCACGGCATCCGGTACTTGCAATCAACGGTCATAAGCAATTCGTGCATGTTGATGCGATGGTTGGCTACGATCCGTCACGCCTGGTTGAAGACATTACCAAGGCGATCAAACTCGCTTTGGGTTTATCCGGCGAGGAAGCGAATGGCATTGATGGCAAGGATGGTCTATTCGGTTTGAATCGGCGCGACTTCCATCAGTCAGTCCACACTTCGGAAATTCTTGCGGCCATACAAAACGTGCCTGGCGTCGTTTGGGTACAACTTCGTGCTGCACGCGCGATACCGCCGGGGTCGCCGCCACAAACCGATCCGAACCAGATTGCACTGCCGGCAAATAATTTAATTCCGTCGCCAGTATTGCCTTGCTCGGCCCACTTTTTGTTGGCCTTACATACGCGCCATCTGGTGCTGGGATTTGTTTCGGCGCAAGCACAAGCGGAGTGCCCAGCATGACAACGCGTATTGACCTCTACAAACGCTTGCCGGAAATTTACCGGATCCGCGATCAGGAACAACAGCCGGCCGGACAGCTGGAAGCCTATGTCGGTTTGATTGATGAAGTACATAGTGCGATTCGCGACGATATCGCGTCGTTGGGTCGCGATGCGTTTATCGAAACCTGTGCCGACTGGGTGATTCCCTACATCGCCGATTTACTCGGAACCTCGCACCTTTCCGGCGAGGCCTGGACTTTGCGTGCCGATGTTGCACGCACCATCAATCATCGTCGTCGCAAGGGCACGCTGGGTGCGATTGAATCATTGGCCTATGCCTTGTCGGGCTGGGCAGTGCACACCGTCGAAATGCGGGAACGCATGGTATGGAATCAGCACATCAATCATCTGCGTCCCGATGCCGGTGGTGTTCCGCCATTGAGCCTCAGTAAATATTTGAGCGATGCGCGGCGTGGCGGTACCGTTAATTTGCGTGATCCGGCTTTGCTTAGTTTGACCAATGGGCCATTCGATCCATTTGCCCATGTTGCCGATATCAAACCCGCAGCCGGATGGCGCGGCTTGCACAATTTGCCGAACCTCGGCATTTTTCTGTGGCGGCTGCGTGCGTACACAATCGCACGTACACGTCCCGGTCACATTTTTGCACCGATCGTGTTGGCGCCAACATCTGCCGCCGAAGCAAACTTCGCCGTTCGTATGGAATTGCATCCGCAATCGGAACCTATGGTGTTGTTCAACACGCATCGATTCCACGCCGACGACGAACCGTCCAATATCAGTTCGCCTGATGCGGTTCCCGGACCGATGCCATCGGCGCGTCTAAGCCACGATACGCCAGCCGGACGATCCGAGCAGTATGTCGAGATCGCGACCTATCCGGCCGGAGCCGTGCCGCCGCGAATGAATACGCTTGGTCTGAGTTTTCAGGTGCCGCAAGCACCGTTTACGCCTACGACACCTTGGCGATTCCGCGGCGCGAATCTCTGTGCCTGGGAAACCGGATTGCAGCCACCTTTGCGTGCGCATGAAATCGCGATTGATCCCGATCGTGGTCGCGTCGTATTCGGCGCGATGGGCGCCGCTCCAGCCGACGAAGCGAATGCGATAGTCAGCGGTGTTTTCGTATCACCAACGCACGGCTTTCAGGGTCCTGTCGGTGCACATCCGATACCACGCGAAACAACACCTGCGAGTTGGCAGGAAGTGGCGCCGATCATCGTCAGTGTCGATCCACTCAATACGCCGGCCAGTACGCTGCAAGCGGCATTGAGCAATCTGCAAAATCGCACACAGCCGTTAATCATCGAGATTAAAGATAGCTTGGTACACGAACTGGATCTGGCCACGATTGCCGGCACCACCAACGAGCTTGGTTTGCAGACACTGCGCCTGAATCGCTCTTTGTGGATCCGCGCCAGCGATGGCGAACGCCCGGTAATCCGGCTGAAAAATCCTTTGGCATTTCGTCCGCACGACGTCCTCGGCCCCGGCGCATCGGCCGTGATGGATTCGTTGATGGTGCGCCTGGAAGGCATTTATCTGACGCGCGATAAAACGAGTTTTCCGGCGAATGCCGCACTGATTGCCCGCGCTGCCTTGAATCAATTGCACATCCAGGATTGCACGCTGGATCCCGGCGGTTATATCGCGTTGAACAAAGTGCGTGCACCGATTCGCGAAGCCATGCGTTTGGACAACACCAACGGTTTTGTCGCGCCAAATGAAATATTGGCTTTCGACCAATCACCGGAAATCGTATTGGAAAATTCGATCAGCGGACCATTGGCCATCGATGACGATTACGCGGTAAATATCATCAACAGTATCGTCGACGCCGGTGGCACGCTTGAAGCAGCGACACCCGCACTAGCGATTGGTGCCGCGACCGGTAATGCAGAACTGACCTGGGGTCCCGCATTAACTCTCGACGGTCTCACATGTTTTGGCCGCGTGCGGGCTACGTCGGCTTCGGGCAAGGGCGGCATCTGGGTACACGCGCTTCAGGTGCTCGATAACCAGAGTGGCTGCATAAGACACAGCTGGTTTGCCGATGCCGATAACCGCCTGCCGTCGAACCATGCTTGCCTACACGAAAGCCAGGCCGACCTGCATTTCGTGGCAGAAACATTTGGCAAGCCGGGATACGCGCAGATCACCCGCGACAGCGATTCGCGCATTCTCGAGCAAGGCCCGAACGACGATGAAATGGGTGCGTTTGGTTTCCTGCTCAATAGCCACAAGTGGAAAAACATTCAAATCCGTTTTCGGGAATACATGCCGGTCGGTGTTCGTCCGGTATTGGTAGCAGTTACGTAAGGAGAGCAGCATGAAAGGCGACTTTTCGAAGTGGGGCCTCAAACCCGCCGACAATTTCAGTGGTGTGTTACACCAACAAGGCCGTGTGCTGTTGGATCAGGATTGGAACGCCTCGACACAGATACAGGCACTATGGCGCGAAACGGTGGGGCAGGATGTTATCGGCGGTGGCCTGGTCGCAGTACCGGTCGCAGAGCCGAATGGATTGAAACTATTGTCGGCAACGACAACCGCTATCGGTGTCGATGTCGTATTGCAACCCGGCCGCGCCTGGGTTGATGGTGTACATCTGCACTATGCCGGTGCAGTGCCCTTGCATGCCGAATATTTTTTGCCGCCGTTCCAGTCACCGCAGGAAAGTATCGCCACGATTGTGGCAGGCGAGCGTGATGCTGTCGTGCTCGAGGTATGGGACGAAGCTTTCAGCGCGTATCAAGATCCATTGCAATTGCTTGAACCGGCATTAGGCGGACCGGATACCACCGAGCGCGTCAAAACATGTATGGCCATCAAATTATTACGGCTTGCCGATGGTCAGGGCTGCGGCGATTTGCCGATAGACGATGTGTTTGCCAACAAGGGCAAACTTACCGTGACGCCGGCACCGACCATGGTGATTGCCGGCCCCTGTCCGGTGCCCGATAGCGGCGGTTACACCGGCTTTGAACACTTTTTGTATCGCATTGAAATCGCCGCGCCCGATGCCGCCAATCAGGCGCGATTCAAATGGTCGCAATTCAATGGCGGCCTGGTAGGCCGTGGCGAATTCACCGCAGGTGGCGCACCGAGCACCGGCACCGTAGCGATTCGCGCGAACGCGCAGATGATCAATCAATGCGGACTCGATTCGTTCTATCTCGAAGCGCTCGCATTCGATCCGGCATTTGGTCATTGGCGAATCGTCTGCACAGCGAATGCCACATTGGTGGCAGCTGATACCCTGTCTTTGACCGGCATTTCCGGTGCCTGGCCAGCGGGCAGCACTGGATTTTTCCGCTTGTGGAATGGCATCGATCTGGTCAGCAACCACCCGACCGGCTTGGCTATTCCGAATGCGTTCAACGATGGCATCCGGCTCGAACTTGAACCGCCGTTGGCCAACAATGCAAACTACACGCCGGGCGATTACTGGACCTTTCCGGCGCGCGCGGCGAGTGTCGCGTTCGATCCATCGGTTTGGCCAAATGCATCGCCGCCACAGGGTGTGCATTATCACCGCGCAGCACTCGGCATCCTGGAGTGGACGGGTCCGGCACCGGTTGCGTTGACGCCGGACGATATCCACGATTGCCGGCAACCTTTTTTGCCATTGGCAAAAATGCGCGGTTGCTGCACGGTTACCGTCGGCGACAACAAGAAAAGTTTCGGACAATTCACCTCCATCCAGGCGGCGATCAATGCATTGCCGGCAGAGGGCGGAACAGTGTGCGTGCTGAAAGGCATATACGACGAAAGCATGCTGATTGAAAGCCGTGTCGGTATCCGTATCCATGGTTGCGGTACTGCGACCCGCATACGCGCGACTGTCGACGACAACGGTGATCCATTGCCGGCGTTCTTCATTCGTAATTGCGATGCAATCACGCTCGAAGACATGGCGATTGAATCCGGCCCACGCAGTGCCGTGCAAATCGATAATTCGCGGCATGTCACGGTGCGCCGTTGTCTCGTGCAAATGCGCGATGTGCAGACTATCTGGCAAGCCATTTATTCCCGCGGCGACGATATCCTGATCGAAGACAACACGGTCGAAGTGTTACCACGCGAAGGCGGTCCGAAGCAACCAACGGTGCCGGAAAAAACCGGCGAATCGGGTGCGCCATCTGGTGTGAACACGCCGGCGGATCATGTTTTCGTCGGTTTTGCTACACGCGGCGGCATTCAAATCGCCGGCGGTTCCGATCGCGTACGCATACTCGACAATTTGATTCAGGGCGGCATCTGGAACGGCATTACGCTCGGCAGCCTCGTTGCAGTCGATGACGAAGACGAAGATTTACCTGATCGGCCCGGTACTGATGATCCATGCAATCCATGCAAGCCTGCCGACCTGACCGATGAAGATTCGCCCGGCAGTCCTCCGAAATTTATTTCTGCCGGCGATCTTTACGACATCCGGATCGAACGCAACCGAATCACGGATATGGGCATCAACGGCATTGGCGTCGTGCGCTTTTTCAACCTGGCAAATGGCGGCGATTTGATCGGTGTACATGGCTTACACATCTACGACAACTTCATCACCCGTTGCATGCGGCGCGATCTTGCCAAAGTAACAAAAGCGATGGAGTGGCTTGTGGGTTATGGTGGCATCGCACTTGCGAAAGTCAGCGACCTGCGAATCTTGCGCAATGAAATTGTCGCCAATGGACCCAGCCATCGCGTACCTATTTGCGGCGTGTACGCCATCATCGTGCATGGCCTGCAACTGGACGACAATCGAATTATCGATAATGGCCAGCGTACCCAGGAGCCGCTTGAAAACCTACAGCCCGGAATTCGGGGCGGTGTACATATCTGGATAGCGCTGCCGGTTATCGGCAACGAAACAGGTACGAAACCGGCTGGCGTCATTCTAAAAAAACTCTCGACCAACGAAGGCGATACCACTGTGATGATGCGCGACAACATTATCGTTGCGCCGGTCGGTCGGGCAGTCACTTTCTTCGCGCTCGGCCCAACCGTCGTGGCGCGCAATCGCCTGGTCACCCAGGGCACAACCGGAAAGGGGATCGATCTGCTGGCGGCGACAACCTTGATCGGAAATCTCGGCATCAGCAACGAATGGACGCTTGGCTTGTTGCTGTTCCTGATACTGAAGCTTGCAGGAAAATTACCGGACCAATTGGGCAAGGACGAATGTTCGACTGCAAAAGGCTTGGGGCTGTACAACATTTTCAGCAAACCAGTTTCTTTCTGGCCACCGATGTCACGCAAATGGTCAACCGGAAAAACATTGTTTACTGAAAACCAGATCAGTCTCGATCTTGCCGACGAACCAGCCGGGTTTGCATACAGCTCGGTTGCGATTTTTTCGCTGGACGATCTTGGCTTTACCGACAACCAGTGCGAATTCAGTTCAACCAATGTTTTCTTGCTGGCCGATGTCGTACTGGGTGCAGGTACCGTGCGCATGGCCGACAACCGCTTTTCCGAAACCTGGCTTCGTGCTTTCTTCTCGGGATTTTCCATCGGTGGCTTGAATACCACGACCGACAACCAATCGACGCATTGCCTGCGTGCGATGTCCTTCCTGCCCAACAACACACTCGTGTTCCGGGACAACCTCGCGCTGATGGAAGCTTTCTGTCCCGGCGGATGCAAGCAGGATTAACGCTCGAAAACCCGACAATTATTGGAACTACTCATATGGCAACTCAATCCGGACATTCAGGTTCATCAAGGTTTATCGGCAACGCGCAATCGGCCGAAGAATCACGCAAGGAATTCATTGAAGTTCCGATGGAAGCTTCGCGCCAAGCCGCGATTGGCACGGCACTTGACCTGTTCGCTTTCATGACGGCATTGCCGGATGCTCTGCTCGCATCCGACCGCCGGGAGCTCAAGCGATTGTCCAGCACGGCCGAAAGCAAGGAAGACCCCCGCATCGAAAGACTGAAGGTGTCGATTGCACGCGGAGAACAATTGCGTGAAAACGTCATTCATGGAAAAGCGCGTATCGATCGCATGCTGGTTTCCGTGTCGGAAGACGGCAATGTATTTCATGGTTTCGTTTCGGACAGCGATCTGCAACCGCGCGAAAAACTGACGGTTCGCGTCATCGCCGAGACCGGCGATCAACTGTCGACAACAACGGCTGTCGATGGCTACTTCAGCATCACATTGGGGAAAGGCGGCAGGTATGCATCGACAAAAGCGTCGCCCGAAAGCGTGGTTAATATTACCGATCGCATGAAGGAACTGCTGATGCGGGTGAATGCGAAATCCGCAAGCAACAAAAGTGCAGCCAGTGACGACAAGGCATACACATCCGGGCAAGTGTTGGCACGGGTCGAGATTCTGGATGCAACGGGAAATATCCTGCAACACGATGTACTACCGCTGGTAGTCAATGAAGGCACGGCATACCGCGAGTATGTCGTTGATGGAAACGATGCCGGGACGATCTATGGAGGACCGAAAGCGCATGAAGCGAAACCGGAAGCGGCAAAACCCGAAAAAGTGAAAGCCGCAGAAGAAAAAGCTGGCAGTGCGAAGGCGACAGAAGCAAAACCTTCCGCCAAAGAACGCGCTTCGGCAAAGGCCACCACCAGGTCAGGCAAAACGCCGCCGTCCAACAAGAAAAAATGATCGAATTTTCTGCCGCACCGAAACGAAATGTGGCTGGTTCGGCACCAACGACTGCGCCAAAAATTCAGGAAGTCCAAAGCAACACGAATACGGAGGAGGGCGCTCCTTCTTCGAAATGCGCTTGCGGTGGTGGATGCCCATCCTGTCGAAATGAGAAATCAGAACAGCCATTGAAAGACCAGCTCCGGGAGGTTGTTTCCGAGCCCGGAACGCCGCTCGCGACAATCACGTCTGCACGTATTACACGGGCAATGCAGGCGCAATCGCCGCAAGCTCAGCGATTACCAAAAGCATCGCCAAATCTGGACGCTGGACCATTGGCCATTAGCCAGCCGGATGATCTAGAAGAAATCGAAGCGGAAGAAACCACGGGTTCCGTGTTGCGTATCTTGTCATCAGGGTCCGATGAGCCACCGGAGAAACCAGCCAGCTTGTTCGACAACGTACGAATACATACGGATGAGCGAGCTGCGAACGTTGCCGATGCCATCGATGCGCAAGCACTGACGTTCGGCAACCATATTCTTTTTGCGAAAAACCATTTCGAGCCCGGCTCGATTGCCGGTGACCGGATTCTCGTGCATGAACTCGCCCACGTCATGCAGCCACAAGTATCTTCGGCAAATACCTTGCATAGATTGCCGCCCGATACGGCACAGGTAGATCCAGCAGCGGTTATCGATACGCGTACTTTCGCGCAGCTGTGGGACGAGTTTGACATCCTGCGACATCAATTGAGCGACAAGTCTGCTGAAGCCATCGCATTGGTGCCTTCGTTGATCGCACGCATGGTGACAAACGACGCGATCGAACATGCTGGTGATTTGGCGCTGTGGCTTATCAAGCGTGAAGAACACGAGTTGGCGATACGCGCGCTTGATCAACTCGAGGATGCGTGGTGGATACGCTACGCGACCGGAAAAGTTCCGGTCTCCGTCATTGGCGGATTTGGCATGCCGACATCGCCGAACACACTGGTGGAGGTTGGAGAAGCGCAGGCCGAAGAAGGAAATGACGAGACTGCACAAAAGCTGCTGGGGGTTGCGCACCTGATGGTGCAGATGATGATCGCGAGGATTTACGAACAGGACCGCGCCGACCAGATGACGGCAGACGCTTTCGGCGAAGCTGGCCCCACTGTCGTATCGATAGGCCGGATGCTGCGTGAAGGCGACCTGACGGCACTGACGACACTCAGGTCGAGAATATTGAATGTTTATCCTGCATTGGCTGCCGAAGCACATCGTCTTGGCGATACTGCCGCTGAAGTTCAGCTGATGGATCAAGGCATGCAGCTCTCGGAGGATGCCGCCAATATTTACACCTTGGCGGACATGCCTGATACGAGCAATATGTCGATGCCGGTTGGACCACCCGCTCCGAGAAGATCGGTTCCCCGTCCAAGTTCAAAATCGGCTGCCGCGCCAACTGCAAATCCAGGAACGATAAGTCCAGTCCAGGACACCGGCTCCACTGCTGCCGTTCCTGCGCCGGTTGCGGTTCCGCCGCCTTCTCCGGATCGCGTCGTCAACGGCGCACCGCCGTTCGAGGGCGGCACGGCGTTGGCATTGCCGGGAAACCATTACGTCAATGTCAAATCGGAACGCTATGCAGTTTCGGAAGTGCTGGAGCGAGCAACCGCATGGGCACAGAACCTGTTTGGCGTAAACAGCTCGATCGTTGTCGCGCATGTCGACGATGACAATGTGATCCGTTACTACGCGGCAGCGCTGAATGAAGATTTGACGGAGACTTTTCCATCGGCAAATCCAATGAAGGCCATTGGTGCCAAGGTGTCTGTCGTACTTGAAGCGCTACCGAACAATTACGACATCATGGTGATACACGTTGGCAATGGTGTCGGATTCTGGCCCAGCAAAGATCGCCTGGCCGGTTTCGAAGCCATCAGGGCTAAGCAACGCAAGCAATGGCCGGAAAAACAGTATCTTGAGCCGGAACAGGTCCATACCGAAGTGTTCAGCGACATCGATGCGATGACGTCCGATGTCGAAGAAAATCGCGAGGAAATCGCACGAAGACTTTCGCAGCTCGATGCAACCGCCTTCGCCACATTGAACGCCGACCAGCGCATGTCCTATCTCGTAATCCTGCTAGACGCCTGGACTTACAAGGCGCAAGAGCGTGCAGTGATCGAGATAATGAAAAGCATCACCAGCGAAACGGAATTCTGGTCGATCGTAGAGCGCTTGAAAGCGGCCGGCCGCTGGGAAGCACTGATCGACGATCTCGACCATGAGTTATGGACATTGTTGAGTTATGTCGGCGAGCGTTTCGGCAAGGAAGAATTGACCGTCAAGGATGTTTACAGAGCGATGGCCGATGCCGGATTGCTGACCATTGGTACGCCGATTCCCGGACTCAGCATTGGCCCGAACGGACCTGAATTCGGTATCGATGTATTTGCGGAAATCGAAGAAGCCGCGAACTCGTTTGTACGTTTTCTTGAAGGTATCTGGGACGCGATCGTCATGCTGATTACCCAGCCCGACAAGATAGTCGAAGGCGTTGGCCAGCTCTGCAAAATGATTCTTGTATTCCAATTGGCGGACATGGGTTTTGTCCCCGCGATGACGATGCGCGCGCAGATTCTGCAACAGTTCGGAAAACAGTTAAGCAACGGATTCAAGGGAATCGCCGTGCTGGGTGTCGGCACGGAAGTCATTCGACGCATCAAATGGGCAATCATCTGGGAAATTGCGTCCTTCTTCATTGGCGTTGGCGAAATCAAGGCAGCGATGACGGCAATGGGTGCCAGCGCACGCGTCGGCGCCATTGCAAAATTCCTGCGCCTGCTTGGTCTGGCAGGCAAGGCGGTCGAGGCCGAAGAGGCTATTGGCGGACTGACTCGATTGGCCGGCATTCTCGGGCGCTCGAGTAAAGTGCTGCGCACGGAAGAAGAAGTGTTGGTGGCACTCTCGCATCTTCCAGAAGACGATGCAGTGAAGCTGGGGCGCGCATTGGAAGGGCTTGAACTCAAAGAGGGCATGTCGCTCAGCCAGCTGAGTTCCGCGCATCCGGAACTGGGTCAATTGGCGAGTTCGTCATTGAAGCGTGCGGAAGTGATCCATCATCTTGCCAGCAAAGCCGGAGGTTTTTCCGACGATGTTGCACGGCTTTTTACGCGAATGTCGGGCGGTGGCCACGATATGGCGCAACTGGAAAAAATCATCGCGAAGATACCCGAAGGCGAAGGCGCGCGCTTCCTGAAAACCATGTCGATGATCACCGACGATGCCGCGCTTGCCGGCGAAAAAGGTTTGGCAACGCTGGAAATGTTGGCGCAGAGCGCGGAAAAAATGCAGGCGGTGGAACGTTTTGGATTCAAGGCGGTTGACGCATTGATGGAAAAAACCGGGCGCAACGCTGCCGAGACGGATAAATATCTCGCAGCACTTGCGGCAATGGAACGCGAGTTTCCGGAAGCGACAAGAGCGAGCAAGATGCAGGAGTTCGTCGAAGCCATCGCAAACAAGGATGCGGATGCATTGGCGAAACTCGAACAGCGCGTGAATCCGAGTGCCGCAAAACCTGCAGCCCCGATACCTCCCAAAGATCCCGCACCGGTTACCACCGCACCAAAAGATCCTGTACCAAAAGATCCGGCACCGAAAGATCCAGCACCGAAAGAGCCAGCACCGAAAGAGCCAGCACCGAAAGAGCCAGCACCGAAAGAGCCAGCACCGAAAGAGCCAGCACCGAAAGAGCCAGCGCCAAAAGATCCTGTGCCTGATGATCCGGCACCGAAAAAACCGGCGCCGAAAGATCCTGCGCCAAGCGATCCGGCACCGAAAGAACCAGCTCCGAAAGATCCAGCACCAAGTGATCCTGCGCCCAAGGAGACAGCACCGAAAGATCCGGCACCAACCCCGGCGGTGCCCAAAGAGCCGGTCAAGCCAATGTCGCCCGAAGAACTGCAGAAACTGGGCATCGATGCAGAGGCGCCACAAGTTCTGGACGCTGCCGACTTTTCGAAAGTGCAAATGAAGCCGGGCCAGGACGGGCTTTATATTTTGCGTGACGCGGAAGGCAATATTCTGAAAGTTGGGAAAACATCCGAAAGTGCCGCGGCGGGTCGTCTTTCGGTTTACAAGCGTGCAGGCGCGGCGAGGGTCGAGGTGTATCCGCTCAAGCCGAGTGGAAAAACGGCTGAATCTTTCGAGAAAACCTTGCGGGCGAAGAAGACCGCCGAGGGTCATGCCATGCCATGGGACAATACCGGCGGAAGATTGGGTCGTCCGGGTTTTGGCACACCGGGTGAAGGCGTCCGCAAACCTCCGGTTCCAATGGAAAGAATCAAGGAGCTGCTCGAACTTCACAAAGGCAATCTGAGAGAGGTTGGCAAAGCGCTAGGCGTGCATCGAAGAACAGCTGACATATGGGCCAAATCCTATGGCCTAAAACCAAAAGATTTCAAGTAAGGAGTTTTATGTCTCACGTAACATTTCCCGATTCCATTCCGGATGACTTTTGGCAAATCATCGAAGACGCCGGTCAAGACCGGTCAAAATTTCGCGAGCTGCTGAAGACGATGAATCGTGGAATGATGGTTCGTTTTTTCTGGACATACGAAGAGCTGGCGAACCGAATTCGCACCGAACGTCATTGGCGTCATGCAGACCCTGACTTGTCCGAAGACGGCGTTGCCGAATTGGCAAATTGGGTAGTCGCGCAGGGCAGGGAATATTATCGAAACATTTTTGAATACCCCGAACAAATTCCGTCCAAGAAAAACGACGCGGGATTCATGAGCGATGTTGTCGTGGAATATGAAGATCGCTACAACGCGGATATCGCCTTGAATACCCATGACTGGGACGACGACTGGAAGCTTCACGGAAAGAAAAACCCATGGTCGTATTCCGAGGAATAGGCTTGCGAGTTTGGCAATATTGATCGGAATGGCGTTTTCAACGGCAACAAGACAACACGGGAAACACTCAAGCAACGCACAAGATCGTCTTCATAAAGCGAGCCAGGTCAATGAATGCATTTTCCGGCAACACCAAAACGGCAAATGCGGGAAAAAATTCGAAAGCTCAGCGCAGAGCACACGAACCCGCGAATGTGAAAAAAACCGGCAAGGAAAGCCGATCCTCCAGCTGTGCCTGTGGCGGTAGTTGTCCTGCGTGCCAAGACAAAGCAAGTCCGCTCACCGTTTCCAAGTCTGATGACGTCGCCGAGAAAGAAGCCGATAAAACCGCCGATACCGTGATGCGAATGTCGACGGAAGACGCGACTTCGACGGCTAATAAAAACGATCGCTCGAATGTTATCCCTCGCAATAATGGCGGCGGTGAAAAAACGCACCAAACGATTCATCGGAAAGCCGTTGCATCTGGCGGCGCCATTCAGTCGCAAGGACCGGCGCATGTCGGCAAGGCCATGAATTCCGGTGGCCGTCCGCTCGATCGGGAAACACGCAACTTTTTCGAACCGCGCATGAATCGCGATTTCGGTAATGTCCGTGTGCATACCGGGTCAAATGCAAGTGCCTCTGCCAGTTCACTGGATGCAAAAGCCTACACGTTAGGGAGCAACATTGTTTTTGGCGGAGGAGAATACAAGCCGGATTCCAATTCTGGTCAGCATCTAATCGCACACGAGTTGGCGCACGTTGCACAAACAGAAAAATCGCCTTTAACGATCAGACGCCAGACGATTTATCGTACGCCTGCGACAGCCAACACTCCGAATGATCGCTTAAATAATGCCAAAGAGCTTCTGCGCAAAACCGAGCGCGGCGATTCAATCCTTCGTTGGTTGGCCGGTTATCGCAAATCTCCTTCTGCCCTTAGTGCGAGTCTGGAAGCCACGGAAATAAAGATCGAATTCGGTATTGGAGTCGAACCCCACTTCGATAGTACAAACAAGAAAATTGTCTTGAACGAAAATCAATCTGCGGAAGAGATGGCGCTTAGCCTGATCGATCTGGGGAACCGCACCGTAATCGACCCCGACCCGCTCAAAATGAATCGGGATGCCTTTAGTAGTTCAATGATGTATTCGGTCAGTTCGGGCGTCGTGGACAAGATCAAATTTAAACGGGAACTTCAGGCCAAGGGCATCGCGATCAATACACCGGTACCTCTCGAAGCAGAGTATGCCGCTGCCTACAATGCGACTTATGCAAAGGCATTGCCGGGGGATGCAAAACGCACATGGCGTGATATTGGCCCAGATGCAAAAAGCAGTGCGGAAATCGACGCGCAGTCAGCCGTCCTTGCAGCGATAAAAAACAATGCTGCCATCACAGGCGGTACGCAGCAGCAACAGATGAATTCTTTCGGCAAAACCTGGGATCAAGCCCAGGCTGAAAAGGCCGAGAAGGACAAACAAATTGCCGAAAGGTCCAGGATCGAGGCTGAGCGCCGAGCCAAGATTGATGCGATGGTCGATGGGCTTGCCGAAATGGTCAATAAAGTTGATCCGGAAAGTCCCGAGGCCGAAAAGGTCATGAAGCTGGTCGATGCTGTGTTTCCGTTGCTGGGCAGCGACCAGTTCTTTTTTATCAAGAAAGCCGATAAAGGACTCGATAGGATTCTGGGTCCGTTTGGTTACCGTACTGTCTACGGTGTTGATATTGGCGGCCTGCAAAATGACCGGCTCGAATATGGCTTGGGGAATTATTTGGCCATCAAACCGGAAGACCGGGCCCGCTTGCGTACCCAACTTCGCATTAATCCATACGCGGCGCAAAAGTTGGGAATCCAGCTTTGGCCAACCCAGGCAGAATTACGAGCCGAGGGTCGACTGGTTGGAATGCGAACCCTTCCCGACGGTAGTGTGCACATCGGTTCACTCGATGAATTCAAGGCAGCAGAAGAACAGAATCGGATCAATCATGCGCTTGAACAACTCGCTGCAATCAGCAGTGCTGGTCCGGGAGCGTTGATCGGAAGAATCGTGGACGGGGAACGAGGCGCGGCCATCGGAGGCATGGTCGATACTGGCTTGATGGCGTTGGCGCCGGTTAGGGCACGAAGGGCTGTTCGTACTCAGATGAAGGCAATGGGGCACGGTGTACCCGGAGTTCCTGATGCTCGACTCGTGCCACTTGCCAATCGCCAATCGATTCAAAGACCCAACAAATTAACTATGCCTCCTGTTGATGTCACGGGTGGCAAGGCATACCCGCCAACAAACACAACGGTTAATCCAGCGCCTGCGGCTGCTAAGCCAGCGGCACCGGCTATTACCGCACCTGCGGTGCCTAAAGCTCCAAAAGCACTTAAAGCTCCGAAGGCTCCGAAGGCTCCGAAGGCTCCGAAGGCTCCGAAGGCTCCGAAGGCTCCGAAGGCTCCGAAGGCTCCGAAGGCTCCGAAACCACCTAAAGCTTCGAAAACACCCAAGCCACCTCAGGCGGCTCCATCGCTCGGTGCGCCGGGGAAGGCGCGCATGGCGGATGCACAGCAAGGCTTGAGAGAAGCGATCGTCAGGCTCAATGGATCGATTGCTGAAAGTCGAACTAATGCCGTTGCACTCAACAAGGAAAGCGTTGCGGCTGAGGCCGATATGTTGCAAAAAAAGCAACGTACTCTGGGTATGGATCGCGCCGACCCCGCGCGTCCACAGGCACTCAAAGACTTCCACGATGCCGAGGCGAAATTCAAAGAACGTAAGGAACGATACGAGTTTCGAAAAAGCCAGACAGATGCGCTCGTTTTGCTGGAAAGGCAATACACACAGGCGCTCAACAGCAAGACCTATGAGCGCCCGACATCGTATAGCAGTGGCGTCGAAAGTACTGTTTGGAGAAATGCAGTCACGGAGGGCGGTGGCGTCGTGAAAAGTCCTTCAGGCGCGGTAATCAAAGATGGCGATATCTGGGTGATGGGTCACAGGCCGGGATGGGAGTTCTGGAAACATCAAGTCAGTTCCGCACGCCGAGGCATTACCCGAGAACAATTTCTGAGGGAATTCAACGACGCGAAAAATTATCGACCTGAAACGATTAACGATAACGGCAGCCATAAATTCGAAGCACCTGACCACATTAATTATTGGCCATAAATGATCGCTGGTAGCCAGCACAACACACCAGTCCGATAAATGAGCGGCAGTTTGTTGTCACTGAAATTGGGCAGATGTGGGCTTTTGCCAGGGTGGTTTTAGGTTCTTAGTCAGAACCCAGTAATTTGGGATGTTTTCGCCTGTTGACCCACACCCACAACTTCGCATAATGTATATGCTGGGCAGCTTCTTTTAGAGATATCGCCGCCTGCGTAGATGCGTGAGCTTCTGGCTGTATTCCTAAAGCAAACACACAACCGAAAATGACGACTGCGGATTTACTGTAGTTCTTCAAAATGCGCGAAAGTGCGCGTTTTGCATCGCCTTTCGCCGCTTCTTCGAATGCCCGCATGATATAGGGAATCGGGTCTTCTCCCAGGTCCTTACACATACGCTCGATCAAATCGGCCGATGCGTTAGAACCGCGTGTATTCCACATGTAGACGGTTTTATCGTTGCCGCACAAATCCAAAGCAGCTGCACGAATTGAGACGTAATTCTTCTTGTCTTTCCACTTCAAAAAAAGCTCGTAGCTGGCGCTCATACCTACATCCTGTTGACAGTCCGTCCCTACAGGCAGTATAAAGCCATCCGTCCCTACTGCATGTAGGGATCAGGGGCCATTGTACCCAGCCGGTAGGCCCCTTGCAGCTCACTTCTGCACGGCTGGGTACGCTCAAGTGAGGAGCAAACATGAGTTCCGAAGCAATATATCTCCAGGCATTAATCTGCCTATTCGCCAGTCTGGTTTTGATGGTCGATTATTTATTTAACGATCGCTGGCTCTCTGCAATCGCAGCCTGCTTATTCTTCGTAACCGGCTTGGGGCTAGGCAATTTGGCGGACGCCAAATATCTGGCAGAGCTTCAACAAATACCAGACGCACCACACGGGGCAACGGCTGAAGAAGTAGCCGATGCAGCAGCAGGGGCCAACTAATGGGTTCCTCGATCGATACACCAGCAAGACCCTCACAACTACTAAGCCGCGAACGCAAACGCCTATCACTCATCGACGATCTCACCCGAATAGCTGACGAGATCTACTACCTCAATCTGAAAACTCCTGCCGGCAAAAAAAGCGCCCATGTGCATGTCCTGGAAGCAGCCAACAATCTGCGATCGACATTTCTACAAACGCAACGCCAAACACAGGAAGTGAATCAATGATGTTTGAATCGCAACAATCAGCCGACTTCTCCGCGCTCGACGCGTGCCGTAGCTCGATGGGCCCGAACAGTAACACGGGCCAAAAGTTAGACACCGTGACGGCACCGATCGTGGACTTCTTAACCGTAGTGCTTCCAGAAAAAGCTTTAAAGATCGCTAAGTGCGGCAATTACCACGAACTGCTGGAAAGCATCTTCGGCACGCACGACGAAATAAAACTCGGCCCGATCATGGAGCGGCCGTTCAACTTCTACCCGCTGTCAGCAACGATGGTGGACAGCACTGGAAGTATCTGCGGAAAAATCGGACTGCAGGACAACGGCTCGATGTGCATTTCGTTGTCAGGGCAGGGGACACAACACGTCAAAAAATGGAATAAAACTTATGTTCAATTGGAAGAGTTGGGCGCAAAGATTACCCGCCTCGATATTGCGGTCGATGATCTTGCAGGCAGTGCGTTCAATGTTCAGACGTTTTTAGCTTGGCAACAATCCGGCGAATTTAATTCACAAGGTCGGCCGCCTTCTGCGCAATTCGTTGACGATCTCGGCAGCGGCAAAGGTTGCACGTTATACATCGGCCAAAAGGGTTACAAGCAGCTCTGCATCTACGAAAAAGGGAAGCAGTTAGGCGACCCAGAAAGCACGCATGTCCGCACCGAACTGCGACTCTATGCAAAGCATCGCGAAATCCCGCTCGATGCACTGATTAACCTCGGCGAATACTTCGCTGGTGCGTACGACATTCTCGCTCGATTCGTTCAAGGCGAAGCTACACAAGGCGACTACAAAGAACGTTGTGTAGAAGCATCCGGTATCGCGATGTTTCGTTTCGCAAAAAATCAACTCGGCACTACATACAGCCTTCTCCGCAAAGCATTCGGAGAGCACTGCATGGACATTATGGATTTAACAATCGCTCGCGAAGGTCGTCCGGGCAGATTTAAAAAGTTTCACGGCGACCTACCGCTACTAATACAAACAACACTTACCGACAAACTAGGCGAAAGCCACAACTAGAGAGAAATCAAAATGGCAAAAATCACAATCCAATCCGGTCCGAAAAAAGTTACTCGCGAAGGCAAAAATGGCGAGTACACCAAAGTAACTCAGCAAGCCGTACTCGAAACCGTATCAATGAAAATCCCGCTCGATTTGGAAATCGAATCAGTCGAAACCGCCTTTCCCCTGGGCGTCTATAACTGGGACAGCGAAGCCTCTTTGAAGGCAGGCAAGTACGGCCCTGAGTTGCCCAGGTATTACAACCTGACGCCGGCAAAAGCCTAAGTCATGGGAATCAAAACTCTTGTTTGCACTGCAGAACTCGATGAGGCAGGTGACTGTCCCACGACAGCACAAACTTGGGTAGAACTTCCGCAGCCACCGTTTCCGGCGTTGACTGCAGAGGAGGGCGCAATAATTTCATTCGCAATTGTTACTGTTTGGAGTTTGGGCCTGTATGCACGTGTGTTGATTCGTGCAGCGAACGCAGCAGAAAAAGATTAAAAAATCCATCCATCACAAAAAGGTAATTCTATGAACATCGTAAAACGTATCGCAGGCGGTTTCTCAAGCGTCAAAGCAATGTTGGTTGCATTGGTTATTAGCATGTTGGTCGCATCACAAGCAGCATTTGCTGATGCCGCAGCACTGGGCGCAGCAGCAGGCGCAGAGGTTGCAGATATCGAGGCTGGCGTAAGCCCAATCCTCATTGCTTTGATTGTGGTTGTCTTCATGATCCTGGCATTCGTTTACTTCAAACGCGCTGCAAAGTAACAAAGAAACAAAGAAACAAACATCGGGGGCTTCGGCCCCTGATATTTCAGGAGCAAAACCATGGCATATTTTTCTGGTTACTTCGTAATGATCGCCGTTCTTGGTGCGATCTGGCTGGCATATGAGGCTGTCTAAATTTCTACTCCTTTTCCTGGCTTTATTCTTATTTCAGCCAGGAGATGCAGAAGCTGCTTGCACCAGCACGCAAGTCAGACAGGCAACTTGCTCAAACGAAGGCGAGGCCGAAGTGTGGGTAACCAATTCCTCACAACAGCTTGCAGCGTGCCAACAAGTCGTTAATGCATCTAGCGTAGGCGTAAGCCTAACTACGAGAAGCAACACAACCACTCAACGAAGACAAAATTTCCAATGCGCAATGCCTGGGGGCGGCTTGTATTCCACTAGCACCTACTTACAAGCAACATTCACAACGAGCTGTGCAAACTTAAGCACAGACGAATGGCCATTAAACCGCAACGGCGCTGATTATATGTGCTTGGGAGGTTGTGGCGCATACGTAGTTACCAGCACAAATGGACTACTAGCAGATACAGACGGCACAGTGTGTTCACCAATCATAAGCGTTTCACAGTGCCCCCTCGGAATGAGCTATGACGGCAGTGGCGGCTGCATTCTCCCACCACCGGATACAGACAACGATGGCACACCGGATCATGAAGACGCATTCCCAAGTGACCCAAGCGAACACGCCGACGCAGATGGCGACGGAGTAGGGGATAACGCAGACGTATTTGACAGCGATCCGAACGAAACAATTGATACTGATGGCGATGGTGAGGGCGACAACGCAGACCCTAATGACGAAGACGCCGATAACGGTCAAGACGACGGAGTAGGCAATGAATCCGATAACACCTCGACAGGCGGTGGTGATTGCAATAATCGTCCTGTGTCTTCTGGCGATGCAATCTTGTCACAGATCGCTCTACAAACTTGGGAAACTCGATGTGCACTGGAAGAGGGCAACGCTGGGGTAGTTACAGGCGATCCGACGAATTGCAACGGAATCTACACGTGCTCAGGCGATCAAATTCAATGCGCACAAGTCGCAGTAATGCGCAAAGCAGCTTGTGAAAATCTCAACATTGGAATAGTGGTGCCAGGCGATGGCGACGATAATAATCAACCAGACTGGACGCAGGTAAGTGATCCAGGTATCAACGGCGATGGTGACGAAGATCCGAGTGATTACAATAGAAACGTGACACTCAGCGCCAGCATGATTGACACGGCTGGATTCGGTGGCTCTCGATCATGCCCCGTACTTCCCGACATAGTTATTCCAGGTTGGACAACAATCAGTTTTGGCTCGCTTCCGTACTGGTGCCAGTTAATTCAAATCATGAGTGTATTAACACCGCTGATGGGTGCCTGGCTATCCGCAAAAATTCTAAGCGGAGCAAAATAAAATGCTCGAAATAATCGGCACTTTTGTCTCGAAATTTTTTACAGTCTTCAAAGACCTCGCTGGCGTACTAGCGGCGAAAGTATTGGCAACTCTGGGGCTTTCTTACGTTAGCTATTTAACCGTGTTGCCGGAAGTGAAAGCTTTTGTTCAAGGCTATTTCAATCAAATGCCACCCGAAATAATGGCCGTCTCCACCGCGATAAATTTCGACATTTTCATCGTTATGATTCTCTCAGCACTCGTAGTCCAAGGCGGCTCCCGCGCAGTGTTAACCTCAATCTCAAACATACCGGCAACGCCATGATCTATTGGTTCACAGGCCAACCAGGCCACGGCAAAACACTACACGCAATCTGCAAAGCCCTCGATTTCAAAGCAGAGGGCAGGCTTGTTTACTGCGGCAACGTTCGCGACCTGGACTATGGAAGAACCGGTTTTTTACCAATCACGCCGGAGCAATTTATCGACTGGCCTAACTTTCTGCCGGACGGTTCAGTCTGTTTCATTGACGAAGCCTACGAGCACGGTATGCTTCCAAAGAGGCCACCAGGCAGTAAGGTCCCGCATCACGTTGAACAACTCGCAAAACATCGACATCGTGGCATCGATTTTATTTTTGTGTCACAAAGTCCAGCGAAACAGGTTGATGATTTCGTGCACGACCTCATTGAACAACAAGTCCACGTCCGAAGGCTTTTCGGACTTCCGTTGGTACGCTTAAAAATATTCGATCGCTTCGAACGTGCACCAAATAAAAGCGCGCCAATCACGACTAAACGAGTTCGCTTACCAAAGCGTGCATTCGGCATGTATAAAAGTACCGTCATGGACACGACACAGCAAAGCATTCCATGGTTTGCCTATGCCTTGGTCATTCTATTTTTCTTGCTAATGTTCATGTTGTGGAAATCAAATAGCGTAATCAATGACAATCTCGGTCCAGAGGCTCAAGCCGTAGTCACGGCGGAGGACGGAGCGTCAGCGAAGGCTGAAGACGGGGCGAAGGCGACAACCCAAAATAAACAAAATATCGAAGCAGCAGGGCAACACGTCAAAACGCTTGAAGAATACGTTACACGCTTTATTCCTCGCATTGCGTCCCAGCCATGGTCTGCGCCTGCATATGATTCACTTCAGATGCCGAAAAACCCGCCCCGTATTTTCTGTATGGCATCGGGAAACCCGGTTAACCAATGTGGCTGCTTAACTGACCAGGGAACGAAATACCTTATTGATCTAAAAACCTGCACAACGATCGCACGTGACGGCCAGTACGAACCGTACTTAGAGGTTGCTACCAATGGACAAAAACTAGCCGATGGTCATGAGCAATTGAAATACATGGCCGAAAACAAAATCATTGATCAAGGCGAAACGAACTACACTGGTCCAGCACCAACAAGCTACCCGACGCAAGCGATCGAACAAGCGCGCCCACCAGCACCAGGCAAAAACATTCGGGGCTGGCTGAAAGAAAACAACTAAAATCAGGGTAAACTCTGGCATTCGCACCAATAAGTTGGGAGCTACGAATGCAGGAGGACGGCTTAGTCTGGAAGATCGCGCTTGGAATCGTTATTGGGGCTCTTGCAATCGGAGCACTCGATCATTACCAACGGCAAGTGGCAGTGAAACAAGCGAATGCCATGCTGGTAACGATGAACGAGAATGTAAAAGCACAATCCGAGCAAATGCAACGCGAGTCTCAACTACGTGAACTCGGTCGGATAAGAGACGCCCAGAAAAAAGCGCAAGAACAATTGCAGGCTAAACAGCTATTGCCAGGACAGCGCTGCATTGGAAAAGATTTATTTAATCGCGTAGAAAACGGCTGGGTTCAAGTTACTGATGGAAGCGCGGTTAAAAAGTGCGGTCGGTAACCTTCAATACGATACATAGGAACCCATATGTTCGAGGCGCACCCAGATTTAAGTACACCATCAGATGATACGATTATTTGGCGGTATCTCGATTTAGAACGATTTCTTGGGATGCTCGTAACACGACAATTATTCCTCTGTCGATTAGATAAATTCAAGGACCCCTGGGAAGGTACTCTGCCAGAATCTACAATTGCCGCGATCCAAAACGGATTCAAAGAACATGCGGAGAGACTTCATGAGGTGTCAATCGAGCAAAGAAAAACATACTTCGTTAGCTGCTGGCATGAAAGCTCAACCCAATCAGCTGCTCTCTGGGATCTCTATGCAGCTAGATCTGGGCTCGCAATACAATCAACCATCGGTCAACTTAAAGCAGCAATCAACGACACGCGACGTTACTTTATCGGCCGTGTTGAATACATAGATTTTGAGACGCATATTTCCGAAGAACCATATAGCTTCTTCATTCCAGTGTTCCTAAAAAGGAAAAGCTATGAACACGAAAAAGAAGTTCGAGTAATGCACTGGGATCTTCGCAAAGACGAGCATGGTCAGTTATTCACGAATTTCGTGCCTAATTTATCTTTAGATATTGACATCAATGTGCTGATTCAAAAACTCTATATATCGCCATCAAGCCCTGAGTGGCTAGTGCCAGCGATCAGCGAGTTATGTAATCGATTCGACATTGCCGCTCCAATTCAACGGTCGACGCTGCTTGACTCTCGTATTTATTAGGGGGAATTTCGCCCTGTTAAAGATTACAAAGGTAACGCAATATATAAACGTCTTAGAATTCCGCTACCTCAAACTAAAGTGAGTGCGACATGAGCACAATCGACTGGACTAAAACCGGTGTACTGGCAACCTTTCTGATATCTCTGGTAACTGCTCTAACGGCAATCTGGAACGCCGTGCAAGCAACGCGAAAAGAGAATTTAAGCAAAAGACAGTTTGAGGAACAATCCAGAATTAATCGTGAGGATCGTTTGGAAAGTCTCGAAAGGGAAAGGGCTAGCTTTCTTAACTTGCTAGCATCTGACCAAAAACGAATCAAGAGCAAAATTACCCGACTACAAGCACAACATGAGCGTGCCAGAAACTTCTCAGTACCAGAATGTTATGAAGAGCACCAAAAAATAGTGCAGGCAGGGATAGATTTAGACACTCGCCTGGGAAAAATTTGGGAACAGCTCTTTAACGCTGATATAAGTACAATCACAAAAACCGATATAATCAAAAGCGAAAATATACGAGCGCAATTTGTCGGGATGCTCGATAACTACGACTATGATGCGGAAATGTTTTTGAAATTTCTTGAGCCGTAAACCTTACGATCGTC
The DNA here is from genome assembly GCA_036676335.1 of Arenimonas sp. GTDB lineage: Bacteria > Pseudomonadota > Gammaproteobacteria > Xanthomonadales > Xanthomonadaceae > Arenimonas. The sequence goes on from JAKFDD010000010.1 coordinate 177,480, forward strand.
TGCCGGCCGAGTGGGTCACAATACAGGGCCACATAACTTAATCCATGCAACTTAATTGCCTTCAATCGCAAGAGACATAGGGTGGCGGCGACGAATGCCCCACAGCATTAATAAATTCACACATAAAACAATACTAATTAATGCGATTGATATAGATTTTGTTACCGTTGGATTAACGAACATCGTAAAGTCATAAAATTGGGATGTAAGCGCTAACGAAAGAAAAAATGAGAATGCTATAGCTACAAAAGTAGCAAATCGTTGCAGTGATGGTGCTCCAGAGAAGGGCAGAGATGATTTAATTCGTTTCGGAGACATGGCAGGCAAGAACGATCCATAATCTTCGAACCCTGCAGGAACTCCTTTTATTGTCCCCTTTATTGCCGCATTTTTTTGCAAAGATGTGTGCAAAATATCCAGAACAACGCCATCGTTTTTGTCAAGAAACTCGAAGGTAAAGTTTGCAATATTGGGGCTTCCAGATTTCTCAATCCTGAAGTTATTCACTTCACGAGTACACTTCCTAATCTCGCAAGATAGAATTTCACAGTCATCGCTGAATTCAACTCTAAGTTTGTCGCTCTCGACAATCTCTTTTCCATCAATCGTAATATCGCCATCATTCCAAAGAATAATAGTTGTCTTTGTTAATCGAGGTACAACGCGATCGTAATAACGAATTTCAACCTGACCCGGAAGTATTCCTTGATTATGTCCAAGCAACTGCAGTCCCCGTTGTTGAAAGGCTGGCTTTTTCCGTTGCTTGGCTAGAAAATATAGAAGCAAACCAATTCCTATACCTAAAAAACCAATCAAAGTCCCGAACCATGGGGCATTAAAGATGCTTTTAATAAATTCCATATTGCCTCTCGTGGTCATGAATAACATTTAAAACGATTGTAAATTTCTTCTAGGATCGCAAGATCAGATAGAGGGTGTAGGGGGCATTCCCCCTACGGTGGATCTCTTGATCTGATTCTAAACCTTTGCACGGTCTATACGACTTTGAAGATCCGCAAACAAAGCGACTATCTCAGCATCCTGACGGCGCTGGTGCGTTTTTCTCTTTTTCTTCAAATGGACTTGGTGATAAATCAGGGCTTCTAGTTGCCTGGCAACGACGCGATCACCGCTCGGTGTAACCAGGTATTTGCCGGCTAGCCGCCAGCCGGCCCATTGACCAGGCAAACTTCCATGTCCGCTAATTCTCCAGGTATACATTTGCCTGGCACACCAGTTCAGCGGTTGTCCTAGAGTGATACATGGTGGAACGTCCATAGCTCGACCTCATGAAAAAGCCAGCGGAGTGCTGGCTTTAGACATACAACGCTGAAACTTCCTAGATCGACGCCTACGGCGATACTTCGCATAATGTATATTATGTAAATTATCCTAATGGCCAGACCTTCAGGGTTAGCTCGGTATTACATAAGGAAAACATATTGTCGTGTTGGTGCCCCTGCCTTGCGTGCTGGTTACCTGGATCTTGCCTTTGAGCATTTGGGTGACCAGGTTATAGACGATGTGCATTCCAAGACCTGTCCCGCCACGTCCGCGCCGGGTGGTGAAAAACGGATCGAATATTTGCGAAAGTACTTCTTCGGACATGCCGCAGCCATCATCCGAATAAACCAGCAACACGGAGTCATCCTTTACTGATGCTTCAATACGGATTTCGCCTTCCTTGATGTTCTCGAAACCGTGTATCAGTGAATTCATGACCAGATTGATCAGGGTTTGGTAAATGGCAGCCGGATTGGTATCGAGCACGATGTCATCGGGACAGGAAACGATGACTTTATGCTTCGTGAGCTTCAATTTGGGCTGCAGCGACGTCAGAATTTCCTCGATATATTCACGCAGATTGAAACTGCGCCGCTGGTCGCTGGATTGGTCGACGGCGACTTGTTTGAAGCTTCGAATCAGTTCGTCGGCCCGTTGCAAATTGCGAAGCACCATCGAAGAACTTTCGACCGCCATGGTTTCGAATCCCTCGAGATGCCTGGCCGTCAGCTTTTCCGTCTGTCGCAGCTTCGTGATTTGTTTGACCTGATCACTCAGATGCGATGCTGCCGTGATGGCGACACCAATCGGCGTGTTGATTTCATGCGCAACGCCAGCGACCAAAGCGCCCAGCGACGCGAGCTTCTCCTTGCGTACAAGCTCATCTTGCGCAAGATGCAGATGCTCGAGTGTTTGCTGAAGTTCGTTATTCTTGTCGCGTATCGAAACACTCGCCGCGAGTAATGAATCATCTGCTTGTTTTCGCGTTAATGCAGCTGCGATATGCTCGGCCACGAATGTCAACAGATCAAGATCGGTATCGTTGTAACTGACAGCCGGATCGTAGCTCTGCAGCATAATCACACCCTGCAGCTTCCCTTGATAGAGCATCGGGGCTCCCACCAGCGAGTGGAAATCGACGCTGCCCAGTGCGCTGTGCACCACCCCCTGCTCTACCAATAAACGATATCGGGTCTGATCGATCAGTTGCGGTTGTCTGGATGTAAGGATAAACCCGGTGATTCCATGTCCCGGCGGTCTCCGAAAATCGGACGGTGGAGCATCATCTTTTTCATCGGCAAAATACGGAAAGCTAATCTCGTCATCAACTTCGTGATAAAGCGTCACGATTAGATTCTTGGCATAAAGGAGCCCGGCCAAAATTCGATGCAACTCGACGTAAAAAGCCCCGAGGTCAATGCCACGTACCGACAACGCCGATATCTCGAACAAGGCTCTTTGCAAGGTTTCACCGCGGCGTCGCTCGCTGACTTCACGTTCAAGACTGCTGGTGCGTTCCGCGATAGCGCGTTCGAGCCTGCTGGTGAATTGCACTTGCTCGATGGCATGGGCGATGTGACTCGAAATCAGTTCAAACAACGCAATATCTTCTTCGGAATAGCGAATTCCCGGTGTATAACTTTGGATGACGACTGCACCAAAGGTATGTCCATCGCTATCTATCAGCGGCATGCCCAGCCAGTGCTCGGCATTGGTGCCCATGCCCCAATCGTGGCCACCGGCTTCGCGTTCGGCAAAACCTTCGGCTGTAACACTCAATGGTTGTCCATATCGAATGACCCAGGCTGTGGGGGATTCGGTACCTGCCAATAATGGGTAGTGTATGTCCGGCTCGAGTGAAATATCTTTCTCGTCCGCGTCGTATACATAGCTTATTGTTTCGTTTAGTCCATCACGAAGCGCGATATAGAAGTTCCTTGCATACATGATGCGACCGACTTCGAGGTGCATGGCACGGAAAAATTTACGCAAATCATGACTGCCGGCCGAGTGCCGACTCATTTCAAGCACCACGCTCAAGACTGTTTCCAGTCGAGCCAATCTCTCTGCCGACGCTACGGTGTTCATGGAACTCCTATCCGCCTCGCACCAGCATTGTGATTAATTAAACAGTGATGGTCAATTCCATTTCTCATGTCGGAACCTAATAGAGAGCGGTCACATCGCTTATAATTGGCCCTTTCAGAACTCGATAATTTACATGGATGCCCCATTTGAGTTGCTACTGCGTCTAGACACTCCTTTGCACAAATTCCTGCTGCAGATCCTGGTCGTGTTGGCTGTTGCCAAAATCGCCGGACGCTGCATGCGTCTGATTCACCAGCCTGCTGTAATTGGTGAAATGATTGCGGGCATTTTATTGGGGCCATCCTTGTTTGGGTGGATGCTACCCACCACACATGATTGGTTGTTTCCGAAGGGTGGCATGACAAGCATGGGTCATGTCAGTCAGCTCGGCGTGCTGATTTTCATGTTCACTGCTGGTGCCGAATGGGATATGTCGCGGCTACGCGAAAAATTCAAATCCACGGTATTGATTAGCCAATCGGGCATGGTGATTCCTTTTCTCATTGGCCTGGGCCTGGCGAGCTTTCTGTATGCCAGTTATGCGCCCTCGGGCGTGAGCTATTTCGATTTCAGTTTATTTATCGGCATCTCTTTGTGCGTGACGGCATTTCCGGTGCTGCTCAGGATCATCGATGACCGCGGTTATAAAGGCAGCCAGATCGCGACGGTCGCGATCGCCTGCGCTGCCATTGCCGACGCAAGTGCCTGGGCATTGTTGGGGATAATCATTGCCACGGTCCAAGCGCAAAGTATTACTAGTGCCGTCGTTTGCGCCTTGACTGCCCTCGCCTATGCCTGGCTGCTGATAGTTCCAGGACGACGTTTTATCGCGAAACAAGCCATGAACGAGGAAAATTATTCGCGTTGGTTAGTGGTGCTTGTGATTGCAGTGATCGCAAGTGCAATGTTTACCGAAGTCATTGGATTACATCTGCTGTTTGGCGCATTCCTCGCAGGCATAGCGGTATCGTCCAATCAGGTATTACGAAATATTATTGAAGAAAAGATAGAACCGTTTGCCGGCGCATTGCTACTGCCTTTGTTCTTTGCACAGACAGGATTGAACACCAGGATTGATATGCTGAGTGGCCAGGAATGGCTATTGTGCCTATTCATCACCTGCCTGGCGACGATTGGCAAACTGGGCGGCACCACCATCGCGGCGAAGATGAGTGGCTTGTCGAATCCGGATTCGTGGCGACTGGGGGTTTTGATGAATACCCGCGGCCTTATGGAACTGATTGTTTTGGCCATCGGCTTGCAGTTGGGCCTGATCAGTCAGAGCATGTATGCAATTCTGGTTATTGTGGCTATCGTTACCACGATGATGACCGGGCCGTTACTCGGCTTGATTGATCGCTATTGCAAGCCTGTTCCGCAACCTATGAATTAGCGGAAACATTCTGCCATTGAAGCTGCTTTGCGTCCTCGCATAATCCAGACGTTGCTATAACACCGTTCGGGTTACCGGCCATTGCGAGTACATAACCCGGACATTGCCAACTAACTAGCGAAGCATTCATCGCATCAGGCGCTGGAATAAACGAGTGCAGCCGGGATACTTCAAACTTCAAACCGGCACCAAATTGTTTTGCGACGCATTCCTTCAGCGTCCAATACAGATAAAATTGCCGGGCCAATCGTTCCGGCGCCAATGATTTCAAATATCTTGTTTCAGACTCGGAAAACACATGACTGGCAATCGCAATAAAGTCTCGTTGTTTGCCATAAGTTTCGATGTCGATACCAATAGCCGATTCGGAAATGCCGGCAGCAACCCAATCACCGGAATGGCTTAAAGAAACATATAGATCCGGAACATCCGGTTGGCGACATTTCAGGCGCCGTTGATTGTCGACACTGACATGGTAAGTCCAGTCTTCAATCGTATTTTCATAAAAGCGACTGGCCATTTTCCTTGCCAGATAATGACCTGCAAGAAATTGCAATTTTCTATTTGAAGCAGTAATGGATCGATAGCGAGCCAGTTCGTCATCAGTCAGCCATTGCAACTTATTTGCATCCAATTCCAAGGTCGGGTCGTGCTTGTGCACGACCTGAACCATCGTTTGCATTGGAGCGCTTTCAGGCAAATTATTTACTGGCCAATTTGGCGTAGCGGCCTTTCAAAGCAACGCCAGAAATCATGTTGCCGGCATGGCACTCATATTGGCTGGCGCTTTTATATTCCACTTTCTTGTAATAACTGCTTATACCGATCACAGCGTTGGCGCCACGTGCTTTTGCGCTTTCCTGAAGCGTCATCAAGGCAGATAGCATGACCCATTTGCATGCTTCTATCTTGCTTTTACCGAACGCATTCGACTTTTTGTTGGTAACGTCTTCTTCCAAAGCACTGAGGACTTTAGGCGTGCCTTGCCCGGCAAAATAGAATTTAACCGTGCCATCCAGTTTCCCGCCTGAAAAACTCGGATCCAATACGTCTTTGACATCCAGATGAAGAACTTTATCAGCTGCAGACACCGGGGAACCAACAGACATCAACACGGCGAAAAAAGTGGCAATGCATATACGTTTCATGGCATGAGCTCCAGATTAGTTCAAGGTGATGCTTTGCATTAGCAAGGATAACCAGCGGTTGTAGCTACTATGGATAAAGGGCTTGTTGTGGCGCGGGTAGTGATCCATGTTCGTACTGGACACATATGAAAGTTGGTATCCCTTTGCATCGTATGCTGCATTGATAACGACAACATGCTTGTTTCTGACAGTGAGTTCCAAAGCAAGCTGCCCCGGCTTGTCATCGATTACTTTCCAGCTACGCTCAGTCGCTGCCTTGATAATACTATTCTTTATCCGATCGACATCTGTATTATCGGCTGATAATTCGACGCGAGCCGGTTCGATCAGCGGGGCCCTGCCGCCTGCCGTTGCTTGCAGGGAAAAACAAAAACCGACAACGAGTACCAGAGTCGCTAAATGTAATTTCATTTGTTTCATTTTCCTATGAGTTCCAACGTTTAAAAATAAGTGAAGTATTAATGCCACCGAAGGCGAAATTATTGCTCATAACGTATTCGGCTTCCAGATTGCGCCCCGCCCCGGTGATGTAATCCAACGCGCCACAGCGCGGATCGACTTCTTCAAGATTGACGGTTGGGTGAAACCAGTTGGCGCGCATCATTTCGATGCTAACCCAGGCTTCGAGTGCACCGCAGGCACCCAGCGTGTGGCCGGTATAGCTTTTCAGCGAGCTGATCGGCATGCGTTCGCCGAAGACGGAATGCGTCGCTGTGGTTTCCGCAATATCGCCATGGTCGGTCGCAGTGCCGTGGGCATTTACATAGGAAATGGCATCCGGAGACAATTTGGCATCCTGCAATGAGAGTTTCATCGCGATGGCCATCGTTTCGGCATTCGGCTGCGTGACGTGTTTGCCATCGCTATTGGTACCGAAGCCGACGATCTCTGCATAAATTTTTGCACCGCGTGCCAACGCATGATCCAGATCTTCCAGCACCAAAGTGCTGGCACCTTCGCCGATAACGAGACCATCGCGATTTTTATCGAACGGGCGTGGCGTTAGAGTTGGATTGTCGTTATTGGTACTGGTCGCGAACAAGGTATCGAACACCGTTGCACCCGTGACATCAAGTTCTTCCGAACCACCCGCCAACATGACGTCCTGGTGTCCCGCCTTGATCGCTTCATACGCATATCCAACCCCCTGACTACCCGAGGTGCAGGCACTCGATGTGGTAATGATGCGGCCAGTGACACCGAAGAACACGCCGACATTGACTGGCGCTGTATGGCTCATCATTTTGATGTAAGTCGTTGCATTGATGTATTGCGTATTTTTTTCCGACAGGGTGCGGCCAAAATCGCTCATCGATTCCGGTGTGCCAGCGGACGATCCGTACGAAATGCCGACGCGTCCGCTTTTCAGAATGGGGTCATTCAACAAACCGGCATCGATTAGCGCCAATTCGGTAGCACGTGTTGCCATCAATGCAACACGCCCCATGCTGCGTGTAGATTTGCGATTGTAATGTTCCGGCAATTCATAAGGAGCGACCGGAACGCCCAAGCGTGTATTCAAACCCTTATATTCAGACCATTCGGGGAATTGGCGAACCGCATTACGCTTTTCGCGCAAGCGTGCATGAACGGTTTCCCAATCATGTCCCAGCGGGCTCAAATTTCCTGCACCAGTAATAACGACACGACGCATTAGACTAATCCTCCGTTGACGGAAATCACTTGTCGCGTGATATAAGCCGCTTGATCTGAAATAAGGAATGACACCAGGGCAGCCACTTCGTCGGCCTGCCCCATACGTCGCAAGGGAATCATTTTAATCGCTTCATCGGCCATTTCCTGGCTAACCATGTCGGTTTCTATCAAGCCGGGGGCAACGCAGTTCACCGTGATGTCGCGCTTGGCTAATTCAAGTGCCAATGATTTCGATGCCGCCATGATTCCTGCCTTGGCCGCACTGTAATTGGTTTGTCCGCGATTGCCGGCGATACCCGAAACAGACGCCAACGTAACGATACGACCTGGTTTGCGACGACGCACCATCGGCATCACCAATGGCTGCAACACATTGTAGAAACCATCGAGATTGGTATGGATAACGCTATCCCATTCATCGCCGGTCATCGCCGGAAATGCATTGTCTTTCGCGATGCCGGCATTGCAGACCACGCCATAGTAAGCGCCATGGGTTTCGACATCTTGCAGCAATAATTTTGCGCATTCTGTTCGATCTGCAATATCGAAACTCAAGGTTCTGGCCTGAACACCCTGGCTTCTGATCAGCGTGCACAGTTGTTCCGCTTCTTCGATGCGACTGCGGCAATGGACGACGATATTGAAACCGTCTTTCGCCAATCGCAGGGCTATGGCACGACCAATGCCGCGGCTGGCGCCAGTCACTAAAACGGTTAGATCTTTCATGCGGGGCTACTCGTTAAAAATTCTGATGCATTGGGTGGTTCGTAAACCGAGAGACTTGCCGTGGCGATTTCGGTATCACCATCGAGGATTTTGCAGCTGAACATGCCAAGGCCGTTGTCACCGAACAATTCGCAATAGGCATGAATTACAAGTCGCTGGCCGATGTAGAAATACTCTTGTGCACATTCGTATTTTCTTGTGCCGAGCAAAAATCCGATTTTGATCGGTTCATTTTTTGCCATCGCCTGACAACCGGCCCAGGTCGCAATCGCCTGCGCCATGTATTCGATACCTGCCCACGCTGGAACACCTTCATCTACCGCCAATACATGGCTTTCGCGGACAAAGGCTTCCACCACGACGAGATGTTCATCATGACTCAGCAAACGATCGAGCCAGCGCATGGTGTCGCGATGCGGCAAGACCTGATCCAGCGTAATGATTTGTTTTTGCATCAGACACGCCCCAGACAGATGGCCGCATTGCTACCGCCGAAAGCAAAACTTTGACTGACGATGTATTGCATCGGGCGCGATGCTTTCTGACCCGGCTGTACCAGCAGGATATTCGGCATGTTGGTATCGATCTCGCCGTCAAACCAGTGAGCTGGAAATACATTCTCGGGATTTTGCACCAGGCTTAACCAGCATATTGCTGCTTCAATGGCTCCGGCTGCACCGAGTGTATGTCCGGTCATCGCCTTGGTTGAACTGACCGGAACTGCATCGCCAAATATTTCATGCACGATGCGTGCTTCCATCGCATCATTTTGCGGCGTCGCAGTGCCATGCAAATTGATGTAGTCAATTTGATGAGGCTCGAGATTTGCTTGCTGCAGGGCTTGCAGTAATGCACTGCCCGCCCCTGCTCCGCTGGGTTCTGGTGCCGACATATGGTGTGCGTCCGAACTTTCGCCCCAGCCCAGCAATTTCACCGGTCCCGGTTCGCGACTCATCACAAACAAGGCAGCGCCTTCACCGATGTTTATGCCTTTTCGATTTGCCGAGAATGGGTTGCAACGATCGACAGACAGCGATTCCAGCGAACCAAAACCGGCTATTGTGAAAGCACATAATGAATCGGCACCGCCAACGATAACGGCATCCGCCAAACCGGCATTCAACAGACGCGCACCCGATGCCAAAGCTTTCGCACTGGATGAGCATGCCGTCGAAATGACATGACTCGGTCCGTTAATACCGAGTATGTGACTCAGGAATAAAGCCGGGGTGCCGGGTTCCTGCTGCATGTAATGGAAATCGCTCGGCCATGCGGATGACTCGAATCTATCGGCATGTGCTTGTTCGCTCTCGCCAACACCGGATGTACTCGTGCCGAGAACTACCGCAATTCGATGAGCACCGTGACGATTGATCAATGAATCAATCGCTGGTTTTATTTGGCTTGCAGCCGCTGCAATCAATTGGTTGTTACGGCTACGCCATTGCTTTTCCAAATGAGAAAGATCAGGTAGTTCGCTATTTACGCTGCCGATGAAACAAGGGCGACCAGCGGAATATTGCTCGCTGAGGGTTAAAGTTTCAGGCATTGCAAAGCTGAACAGGTTTTTTGCAACCTGATCTTTATCGGCACCCATAGAGCAAATGATGCCCAGCTCATTCAGAAAAAAATCGCTCATTTACGTTGCCGCACACAATTCCACCAAGACGCCCAAACGGCGCTTGGTTTCTGCGACGTACGGGTTTTTCAGATCCCAGGCATAGCCAGCCAGAATCGCACAAATCATTTCACGTACTTCCGGCGATTGTTTCTCGTGGAAAATAATTTGCTGGAAACCACCTTCATACCAGGATTCGACAAAGCCGCGGAAGGTGTCGACACCGGCACGCAATGGTGAACCATAATCTTTTTGCCAATCCACGACTTCGCCGGCAAATTGACGCTTCAAACAGGCTGATGCGAGGCTCGCCGATTTGAATGCAATGGTAACGCCGGATGAGAATACCGGATCAAGGAATTCACCGGCATTGCCCAGCAGCGCATAGTTCTTGCCCCAGAGGGAATCGACGTTGGCCGAGTAACCAATAATTTGGCGAGCCGGCGTGTCCCATTCCGCGTTTTTGAGCAAGGATGCGAGACTCGGGGTTTCACCAACGATCGCTTGCAAACGTTCGGTCTCGGTACCCTTGTATTGGTCCAGGAATTCGGTTCTCGCCACAACGCCCAGCGAACAACGGCCATTCGAGAATGGAATCGTCCAATACCAGACATCGCAATGTTCCGGATGCACGGTAACCAGAATCTTATTGCGATCGAAACTGCCGATCGGCGTGTTGTCCTGGATATGCGTAAAGATTGCACCCCGGGTCGGGAAGTTTGATGGCTTTTCCAATTTCAACAAGCGCGGCAGAATACGTCCGAACCCGCTGGCATCAAGCAAAAATTGCGCCTGCACCTGATAGATTTCACCATCGGGGGCTTTGACGGTAACGCTGGGTTTCTCAGATTCAACATCGATCGTGATCACTTCATGGCGATAACGAACTTCGGCACCGGCTTTTTCTGCGCAATCGGCCAATACCTTGTCAAAATCGGCACGTTGCACCTGATAAGTCGTGCCCCAGCCTTCCGAGAATTTCTTGCGAAAATCGAAACAGGTATGTTTATCGCCACGGGCGAATGCCGCACCATTCTTGTATTGAAAACCGGCTTCAACGACGGCTTGCAACATGCCGGCAGCCTGGATGTATTCCATGCTTTGCGGCAACAGACTTTCACCGATCGAGAAGCGCGGAAATTGCTCTTTCTCGATGATCAGGACTTGCCGACCTTGTTGACGTAAAAAACCGGCGGCAACCGACCCTGCCGGGCCAGCTCCGATAATCAAAATTTCTGTGGTTTCAATGCGCATATTCTATCTCTCAATGTACCAATGCCATGTCTGCATCGGCAGACAAGCGAAAACAAGGTGATAACAACCAGGATAAACCGACGCCGAACAGCATCGATAAACCAAACGTGTGTAAAGCAGGTGTTGCGGAAAGCGCCAACAAACCAAATGCAAGCAAGGTACTGGCAGCACCCAGGCAAACGGCGAGCCAGCTGGATGGGTCTTTGTGATGTTCAAGCAGGAAAATCCCGTAATCGACACCGGTGCCCAAAATCAGAAAGTGCGCGAGCACGGTAAACAATTGCACAGATTCACCCAGCCAGGCAGAAGCGGACAAGCTCGCCAATGCGGCGATTACAGTCGGCAACAAGGCTCGCCATGCCTGTGATTTGTAGCGATGCAGCAGTGCGAGCGCCACCAGGAGATAGCCGACGAAAAGCAGCAGAGTCATTTTGCTGCGGTAGTGTGTGAGCAAGTTCGAAATTTCGCCGGAGCGATCAATTAATTTCACGCCGGAAATAGAAGATGTTGCTTCTGCAAGCTTTGCCAGCGATTGTCCGGAATTCAACCCGTTGATCATGACTACGCTGCCCCACTTTCCGTCGGCTTCACCCAGATACTGGGCTTGCATCGCCTGTGTGAACTTCAGTGGCAACCAGTCTTTTAGAGTAAATGGCGTTTCGCTTGATGCTTGTCTTTCGAGATCTTCGCCGAGCGATGCCGATATCCCGCTCAGTACTTTATTTTCGACATTGGCAACAAGCAATCGGTTTTCGGACTGTCGCTTTTGCGAAGGCAGCCAATCGCTGATTGCGCTATACGAACGAATGGTATTTTCTACTACCAATGCATCAAGGACAGGCTTCAAGGTTTCTTCGGCCTGCAGCAGCGCTTCTTCGCTTGTGCCTGTCACCAGCACGAATTGTGCCGGGCTTGGCAAGCCCAGGATTTCCGAAATTTCTTTTTGTTGTTCGATCAGGCTGGCAGGCGAACTCTGTAATTGCCGCAAACTATCTTCGGTATGCAGTCTGGAAAATCCGAATCCAATGAACAACACAACAATCAGTGCAAATAATTTGTGTGATGTTTTATGCCAATTCCAGCGAGGCCATGTCTTCAATGAATTGGAGATTTTGTCCGAAAGCCAGCTACGCTTTGGGGCCTGCTTGTCCAAATACGGAAACCAGCAAACTACGGTCAGGAATGCGGCAAGCAAACCTACCGCCGAGAACACGGCCATCTGCTGCAAACCAGGTAAAGGCGCCATGCCAAGGCTCAAATACGCCAATGCACTGGTAATAAACGCAAGCCACATGCCCGGCATCAGATAACGCATCATCGGGAACGGCTTGGTGTCGGGATTACCTTGTCTGCTCGAGAAATAATGGATGCCGTAATCTTCGGCGACGCCTACCAGACTCGCTCCGAAAATCATCGTCATTAAATGCACTTTTCCGAAAATCAGTGCGGTCACACTGATACCGGCGGCAACGCCGATCAACAGCGAGCCCGACACCAAAAACAAGGGCCGGAATTTCATGAACGCGAAGAACACCAGCAACATCACGGCTGCCAGCGAGCCGTAACCAATGGTATTGATTTCCCAATTCGCTCGAACGGCAGCGGCTTCGGCATGCAAGGGTACGCCGGCATTTAGAATTTCTATATCAGGATGCGAGCGTTTTGCATCATTGCCGGCAGACTCGAGCAATTGCTGTATATGCGCAACGCCATCCAGCTGAAATGCCGACAACTCGCTTTCGTATTGCAAGACTACCCAGTACTTGTCTCTGGCTTGTGTCAGCACATAGCCATCTTCCTGTGTGATGCCCTCGCCCAATCGCGATTGCCACCAATCGGCAGACAAGGCCAATGGGTCGGATATCCAACTGCTTAATCCACCAGAGGCGCCTACACCGTATAAACGCTCCATGCTCGACTGCAGCAAATCGTCGTCACTGGTTTGTTCGAGCGTCTTTTTTTGTTGTTGCGTTAATAAGCGATCACGATATCTTGCATAAAAATCGAGCGCGGCCTGAGTGTCTTGATCGGAAGTAATCTGGGCGCGCAATAAACCGGTAGTTTTTTTGATGCGGGCATCGAAAATGGAAGCCGCTTGTTTGCTGACTTCGGAATCCTTATTCCCGATCAGGATAACGACATCGCGTGTCGCCGCCTTCGCCATATTTTCGTTGGCGCGCGTCACTAAAACGTCGTGCTTGGTATTCGGCAGCAATGCCATCACGTCGCTATCGAGGTTATTCGAACTCCAGAACTGAACCTGATGAAAACACAGGGCAAGCACGAGCACTGACCATGCGATGGCCATGAATAACTCGATGCGCTCCCTTGCCGGTTTCATTGGAAATATTTCATCTCTTCGGCGCTGAGGGAGTTGGGTACTTCACTGACGGCAGAGAAATTCAGTTCGGTTTTGTCACCGCTCTTTTCTTCCATCAAGACTTTCTGGATGTAGCGCTCACCCGTTACCACAACCCGGGAGAAAACTCGTGCCATGCCGCCTTTCGGCTGCAATTGCAAAGTCCAGATGCCATTGCTCTCGCTGCGCTGGATTTTGAAATACTTGCCCATTTCCGCTTGATCACCCGACAACATCGCCAACATGATCTTGCTCATCGCGGCGTTCGATTTTTTAGCGTTGGGCTTTACCGGGTTTTTCTTTTGATCCAGATTGACGATCACGCCGGAATTCCTGACCAGTATCATCGATGGAAACGGTTTCAGACCCTGCCAGACAACGCCATTGGATTTTGATACCAAAAAACGGCCTTCGGACTTCAGCGGGTTTTTAAATCCCTTCAGATAACGAATCTGTTCAAAATTGCCACGCAGGATATTCACTTCGGGAATCAGGGCGGCTTTCTTCGTCTGCGCAAATACCTCGCCAGTGTATGCGCTCAACAAGACAAAGATAAAGACTGCGAAGTACCGGAAGAACCCGTTATAACTCATAGCTGAATTCCGAGCCTCTGTGACAGAACGGCTGGCGATTGGAAACACATTTCCTGCGTTTCGATATCTACCGCAACCTGGGTTGAATGGGCACGCGTCAACGCTTTTCCGGATTCGACGTCAGTCACCAGATATTCGATCTTCAGGCGAAATTCCCATTCAACAATTTTTGCGCGCACTTTGACTTTCTGCCCGTAACGCAAAGGAGCAACATATTTGGTGCGAAAATCGACAATCGGCCACATAAAACCGGAATCCCGCATTTGCGGATAGTCGTAATCGTATTTCTGCAGCAACGCACAACGTGCCAGCTCGAAATATTTCATATAGTGCCCATGCCAAACCACCGCCATTGGATCCAGATCATGGAATGCCGGCGCTAGTTCGATTTCTGCAGACCTAACGGCTTTCATACAAACTCCAGGAGTCGGAACGAATTTCATCCAGCAATGCACGGAGTTCCTTGTCCAAGGCGCGGTCTTCGGCGATGAATGGAATCGAGGTCTGCAAACGTGCGTGCATTTCCGCAAGCACCGGACTCAACTTCACATCGGAATCGATGCCCATACGCAACTCGATCGCCTGCCTGACGGTGATCAACAATGCGGCCGCGACTTGTTCGGTCAATTCGATAATGCGCAAACAATCGCGGGCGGCAATCGTACCCATGCTGACCTTGTCCTGGTTGTGGCATTCGGTCGAACGCGAAAATACCGAAGCCGGCATGGTCAATTTGAGCGCTTCCGCAGTCCAGGCCGAGGCACTGATCTGCAGGGCTTTCAGGCCATGATTCAGTGCCTTGCGTTCGCCCTTGGCTCCGGTCAAATTCGCCGGCAAACCATGGTTGTATCGCTCATCGACCAGCAATGCCATTTGCCTGTCCATAAGGTCGGCAAGATTGGCAACCGTATTTTTCATCGAATCCATCACGAACGCGATATGACCACCGTAGAAATGGCCGCCATGCAAAACCATTTCCTGTTCTGCATCGATGATCGGATTGTCGTTCGCGCTATTGAGTTCGTTCTCGATGGTTTGTTTGAACCATGGCAATGCGTCTTCAAGCACACCGATGACATGCGGTGCGCAACGCAGCGAATAACGATCCTGCAGACGTTTTTCATTGCGTGGCGGACGGTCGGAAGCCAGGTCTTCACGCAAGCGCGCAGCAATGCGTTGCTGACCTGCATGCGGTTTGACCGAGAAAAGCGTTTCGTCGAAATGATGCGCATTGCCCGCGCTGCCGATCACGGCATATGCGGTGATTCGAGTGCTTAAACGCGAAAGGTAATCGGCGCGTTTCCATGCCAGGCAAGCCAGCGCCGTCATCACGGCGGTACCGTTCATGATGGCGAGACCTTCTTTCGGTCGCAATTGAATCGGTACCATGCCGGCAGCGTGCAAGGCATCGGCTGCGGAATGGATTTTTGCATTCACCATCACTTCGCGATCACCGCACAAGGCGGCTGCAACATAGGACAATGGCGTCAGATCGCCGCTGGCGCCTACCGAACCTTCGGCCGGAATGCGTGGCAGGATATCGTGATGCAATAAACCGGAAATTTGCTGAAGCAAGCCATAGCTCACACCGGAAACACCTTTCGAAAGCGAAACCAGTCGCGCTACCAAAATGGCGCGTGTTTCCACCTCATCGAAAAAACGACCCAGACCGCAGCCGTGATAGGTGTAGAGATGCGCCGGCAACTCGGAAATCATCGAAGGTGGAATGGTCACCGTGCAGGAATCACCGTAACCGGTACTGACACCGTAAACGACGCCATCTTCGGCAATCAGGCGATCGACAAATTCAGCACCACGACTGATGCGAGTGCGGAATGCATCTTGATCGGAAAGTTTCAGTGCGCTGCTGCGAGTGGCCACGGCAATCACATCTTCGACCGTTATGTCGGAACCTTCGATGAGCACCGAAGCGTTTTTCATTTCATCATTTTTCATTACGAACTGCCTGATCCCAAAACGGGAAAAAATTAAACCAATCAAAAGGTGATTCAGCTACCCGGTGTTCCAGCCACGATGCATATTTTGCCGCTTGTTGCTCGATCAATTCGCCGCGTTTGTTTCGTGGCGTGACGACGGCATCCGCCATTTTCTCCACTTTCAGCAAATAACCTGGTCCATGCCGCA
Organism: Arenimonas sp.; assembly: GCA_036676335.1. Lineage (GTDB taxonomy): Bacteria > Pseudomonadota > Gammaproteobacteria > Xanthomonadales > Xanthomonadaceae > Arenimonas. Next base: position 193,744 of record JAKFDD010000010.1, read on the forward strand.
TGCAAGCCATCGCATAGGCAGGACATGCGAGTAGTGATGCAATCAAATACGGCCCTGTCGGAAATGGCGCCGGCTTTCCAAGAAACGGAACTTTCACCATCCGCTCGCCGGAAGTCGGAACCCGATCACCGGCAATTGCGATGATTTCGCCAGCCGCGATACGGTCAGCCAACATCATCGCAGCGGGGGCATTGAATCCAGTCACCTGCAGAAAATTGACGCCGGCTTCCGGGTTAATCCGTTTCAGGATGCGATTAAAACTGGTCGCATGTTCGGTGTGCACCAGGATATTGATCTTGAACTTGCGCTTCCAAGTCGAGGCAGACTGCATCAATTCCAGGCAACCCAAATGGGCAGTCACGATCAAACAGCCACGATGCGCGTCCAACTCGTCCCAGACGATTTTTTGCTCGGACAAATCCACCTTGTCGGTTGGATAATTGCCGCCGATGGCCAGCAACTTGTCGAGCAAGGTCTCGCCGAATTGCAGGAAATGTCTATACCCCCGCCAAAGCCCGGGCGGCTTCCCGAATATGCCTTGTGATTCATGCAAGCGCTGCAAATACTCCATCGACGAACGTCTTGCGAGTGGACGACTCAACCAGTAATAACTGACGACCGGATAAAGAAACAGGCGAAACGGGAAACGTCCAAATACGCGATAGACACCGTACAAAAACCAGATGCCGGCGACGAACGTGCTTTCTCCCAAATCTGCCCAATGATTCTTCTTCATGATCGCTGCAGACGCCTGAATAGAATCGCCGGCCAGGTCACCAGCATGATGAAGAAAAATTTCGCATGCATTTTCGAGATGCGAATATTGTCGCGAAGCGCATCGAAATGCGAAACGCCATCTTCAGGATAGATAACACGAGTCGCACGATTACGAACACGGACACCGCGCCAATGGGCCCGTACCATGATATCGATGTCAAAATCCATGCGCTTTCCGATGGTGTAGCTGTCCAGTACTTTTATCGTGCTTGCCAACGGATAGACGCGGAAGCCACACATCGAATCGCGAATCTCGAACGAAAGCGTATTGATCCAGACCCAGATATGCGTTGCGTAGCGGCCATACAAGCGTGCTTTCGGTACCGATGCATCGTAAATCGGGCTGCCGCAAATTATGTCGCCCGGATGTTCCCTGGCTTCATCCAGAAAACCGGGAATATCGGCGGGCTCATGCTGACCATCCGCATCGATTTGCAACACGTGGCTATAGCCCTGCTTTGCCGCATGCCGGAACCCCGTCATCACGGCACCACCCTTGCCCTGATTCTCCGGCAAATGCAAAACATGCACGGTGCCCGGAAATTTTTCCTGCAACTGATCGAGTGCCGATCCACACTCAGCTTCGGATCCGTCATCCACCAATAGGCATGGAATATTGAAAGCCTGAATTTTTTCGACAAGTCGCGCTGCCGGTTTGGCGTGGTTGTAAACCGGAACGACGATTATCGGCTTGAATGCAGAATCGATCATCGTCATGAGACACTCGCGACTTCTGGCAAGGCAAATACGATGCGGCCATTGGCATGTACACCCTGCTCCGATTCGTAACGGAACATCAAAGCGCCTTTGACGGCATTCCATTGAAGATCAAGATTGATATCGCAACCTGGACGGATGACTTGCTGAAACTTCAATGCTTCGATGCGCAAAAAACGCAAATCGAAAGAGAATAAACTACGTCCGTGTTTAATGGCCCAGTCAATCAGGGCAACGCCGGGCACAACGGCAGCGTGCTGCGAAAAATGGCCGTCAAAAACGATCAGGTCTTTATGAATTTCCAGTTCCAGTTGGGCGGCATCCAAAGTGCGTTGCAAATTTTTCGTCGGCGGCAAACTCATTCGGAACAACTCGGCCAAGACTCGCTGACTGGTTTTACCCTGGCTATCACTCGGCATCGCGTCGAGGAAACGCCAGTGTCGCGGAATGGCAATCGGGTCAACCGATCCTTCCAATGCGGATCGAAGTGCGTTCACGACGGCCAACTTGCCTTTTGTTTGCAGCGCCTGTTTTCCAGCATCGTTCAATACGACAACCGCGGCCAATCGTTCACGTTGCCCGGGCAATACGACCAATTTGCTTTCCTGGATCCATTCGGAACCCAGCAAGCTTTTTTCGATGGCCGTCAATGAAATGCGACGTTCTTCAAGCTTGATGATTCGATCACTGCGGCCAAGCAATTCAAATTTACCGTGATCACGTAACGCAGCGCGATCTTGCGTAATAAACCATTGCTCGTTGGCGAGATGCGGCGAGCGGATTTGCAAATGCTCGTCGACGATTTCCCATTCCACTCCGGGCAATGGCTGCCAACTGGTTGAACCGTCATCTGATTGCCGCCAGGCAATTCCACCGGTTTCGCTGCTACCGAAAACTTCGATCGGTCGACGCTTCCATAGTTGCGTGACTCTGTCAGAAGACTCGGCGCTTAATGGTCCGCCGGATGAAAACACGGCACGCAGATTCTCAATCATTCCCTGCCAGTTTAAATTTTCCGGCAAGCGTTTCAGATGCGCTGGACTGGCAATCAGTACGCTGGCATTTCCGGATAATTGCATGGCAATTTGCTCCGGATATTCAAGTCGTTGCGTGTAAAACACGCGCGCTGCAGTCAAAGGCCACAAGACACGGAACAGCAAGCCGTAAATATGCTGGTGCGATACAGTGCCATATACGACTGCATCACCGAGAATTTCGCCAAAACTTTCTTCGAGCGCAATTACTTCTGCTTGCAACTGGCTTATTTTTTTCTCGATTGCACTCGGCTCGCCGGTTGAACCCGAAGTGAAAATAATCACTCCGGTTTTTTCAATATCCAGCTCGGAACGAAGCGCGGGCTTTTTGGCATAACCACTTTCCGGAGCTTGTATAGCCGATGGTATTTCGCCTACAGAACCGTCAACCAGCGGCGCCAACTGTTTCAAAGTCACCGGCAATCGGTCACCGGGAAGCACGATGATTTTTCCGCTATGCCAGGCACCCCAAAGTGCTGCGGCAAGTTCCGCGGCATCTTCCAGATAAAGCGCAAATTTATTACCCGGCATTCCGGAGAAAAAATGTTGCCAGTCATCAACACGCTTGATGAAATCTGCACGGTTGATTTTCCCTTTGGCAGACCGGGCAACAGCCTGCTCCGCTTCGCATGGCTTAGTTGGCAATACCAAATTGGCTAACGAAAACCGATTAGCCATTTTGGATGTCCGTTTTATGCTTTGGCCTGATCAGCCATTCGCCGGCAAACAAAATGCCCATCAAACAATACGAAATCAGCCCGTTATACAGCGCCCAGATTTTATCCGATGCGTATAGGGCGGTAAAAAGCGCGATTGCGCCATTGATCAGAAAAAAAATGCACCAGACGATTGTCACTTTTCGGGTGTATGCGATCGCCTGCTCGGGCAGATTCGGGTCCTGCAATCTAGCCAGTCGTTCAATCACCGTTGGCGGATGCCACAAGCTGATGGCGAACACGCTCAACAAAGTGGCACTCACGATGACCGGATATAGCTTCAAAGGAGTTGCATGATTCAAATACATGCTTAGCAAAGCAAGCAGTAAAGCAGCACCGGCAGCATAGCGCCAAAATTTTTCCGGCGATGCCAGTGCCCGCAATACGGCAACCGACAGCAGGATTAACGCAATCCAGCGTGGCTCGATATTGCCGAGACTGAAATAAATGGCGAGCGGATATAAAACCGTGACAAGCCCGATAAGGGCGTTACGTAACGACACGTTCAAGTGCCGGTTTTAATTTCGTTCTCGGGATGCATCATGTCATGCACTACGTCAATTACGTCTTGCACGGTACGCACTGCTTTGAATGCCTCGGGTTTGAGGCTGCTGCCCAGCAATGGTTTCAACTGGACGATCAGGTCCACGGCATCGATGCTATCGATATCCAGATCTTCACCAAGCTTGGACTCAAGCGTGATTTTTTCCGGCTCGATTGCAAATGTGTCGCGCATGATGCCGACGATATGCGCAAATAATTCTTGTTTATTCATGGCACGAATCTTTTAGACCAAGTGTCACTGTTTACGTTGTTCTGCAATGAATGCAGAAAGTGTTTTTACGCTGGCAAAATGCTTGCGGGTTTCCTCGGAATCTGCAGCCAAGGTGACACCATAGCGTTTTTGCAATGCCAAACCCAATTCGAGCGCGTCGATCGAGTCGAGACCCAAACCTTCGTTGAATAAGGGGGCTGAAGAATCGATATCATCCGTCGTGATGTCTTCCAGCGACATCGTGGTGATGATCAAGTCCTTAATTTCCAGTTCAAGCGCCTGCACGTTTCAACTCCGTGGTAAAGAAATCAGTCAGATATTCGGTGAGTTTTCTTGCCGCCAATGCCTCGGTGTCGGCACGAAAAGGTTCCACCGGTATATCTGGCAGAACTTCAATGCTGACGTGAAAGCGACGTGAAGGAATATTGTACCACCCCAACCCCTTGGAAAGCGTGGGTGGGGTGCATTTAATCAGCACGGGCGTAATGTCTAAACGCCCCCGTACCGCGATATTTGCCGCCCCCCGCTGAAACGGCAATAGATGGTCGGGTTTGCTGCGACTTCCCTCGGGGAAAATGACCAGATTCTTGCCCGACTTTACGGACTTGATGCACGCATCAATCAATTCTGCACCGTTATCGTTACTGATATAGCCGGTCGCCCTGACAGGGCCGCGGGTAGCTATGTTTTTTGCCAAGCCTGAACGGACGACGCAATCGGCATTTTTCAGCAGCGAAATCAGGAAAACGATGTCGATCAAGGTCGGGTGGTTTGCAAGGATTAACAAGCCCGGACGATGCAAACTCTCCAATCCCTTAATTTTGTAGGTCAGGATTCCAATTCGATGCATGTAGCCGATAAAAAGGGCGAATGACTTATGTACCACCAGCCTGGCAATACGCCCTCGTTCCTCGGTATCACGGACAAATAATTGCAGAGCGGGAAAAACAACCAACCACAGCAAAGCGCCGCCAATACCGAAGAATGTAAAAGCACTTCCCGTTGCCAGCCTGCGCCAATGATAATTAATGCGTCTAAGCATGGCGCTGCCAGCACCAATTGCGTGAGCCATCATGAAAGCGGAGCGTTTTATCGCCGGAAAGCATAAAGCGAAGGACATCCAGACCATGAGGCAGTTCGGATTTGTCTTCGGCTGCATTTACCTCATCATTTAAAATCCGAAGAGAAAATGCGCCTGCCTCATGCTTTGCTTTTTTAAGCCGCCATGCCCATGCATATTCGGCAGAACTTTCGTCCTGAAATTCCCGATATGACTCCGGCAACAAGCCGTCGTACATGACTATCATCACTTCGTCTGCACCTTCGTGCAGAAGCCCCAAAGCCTCGAATACGGCAGACTCGGCGGTGGACTTTCCGGCTGCGACTGCCAAATAATTTTGCTTTAATTGCCTGGCAATCGAGTATTGGGCCACGATGGCATTGTGAATGGACAGACCGAAATGCGTAGGAGAAAGCGCTTCCTTTCGCGTCAGCACTTCCAACATCTCATAAGTACGTTGAATGTCACCATGACGACTGGCAAACACGAGCGGAATATCGGCAACTTCGGCAGTCTGACACCAATAGGCAGCCTGCAATGCAATGCGACCTACCCGTTCCAGTCGCCTGCGCTGCATCGCCGGCATTTCCGCCAATGCTGGAACATCACCACCTTCGGGAATACGCGCTTCATTCGACCATGCCAACCAAGCCGCGTGATCATGCAGTCCAGGGGCATATGCCGCCCAATCTTCAATGGTGAAATGAATGCTCATGCTTTATGCCGCCCCCTGAAATCGCATGGTATTTTATTTTTCGCAATAAAAAACCCAGCTTTCGCTGGGTTTTTATCGAATCGCCACTGATTAGGTGGCGTCCCCACGGGGATTCGAACCCCGGTCGCATCCGTGAAAGGGATGTGTCCTAGGCCTCTAGACGATGGGGACACGCAAAACTTTTTACTACTAACTGCATCTGGTGGAGCTAAACGGAGTCGAACCGTTGACCCCTTGCATGCCATGCAAGTGCTCTACCAGCTGAGCTATAGCCCCCTAAATGGAGAAGCGGAATTGTAATGATCACTCCGCACCGCGTCAAGCATTTGCCTTCAATAAGTTTTCGTCGACACGCAACAAGGTATGTGGCGCATGTCCCTGGATATCGAGATAGTCGAGCCATTTATTAAGAAAACTATTCATGCGCAGCCTATGACCGACCATAACCTTGGTTGAAGGTCGCAATCCCAAAACATCCTGCCACTGACGACCCACGTAACAGTGTGTCACTTCACACTGCTGGGTATCACGATAAACCCGGATAAATGCCGATGGATCCGGCTGGCCGGACACCGGATCAAGCAAGTTGTAACTTAGTTTCAGCTCCAGCGTATAAGCATGAACTTCAATCACATCCAGCATCAAATCCAGACCGTCGTGACCCGCCGAATGATAGCGGCCAGCCTTCAATACCGCCGTGTTAAACAGATTCTCCGCGCGCTCGAAATTCTCGCCATACAAGCCCATCAGCCAGCTTAGTCGGCTGATTCGGGGTAACGCAGCTGGGCGATTAAAGCGTGACATGCATAGATGCTAGCACTGCTGGGCAAAAACATCTGCCCCGTGTTTAATAAATGCTGAAGCCATCAATACATGTGTTTTTGGATGCCGAATTGCGCCAGAATTTTGCTCGCAATTTCCTCGATCGAAGTGTGCGTGGTGCTTAGAAATGGCAATTGTTTGTTCTTGAACAATGCCTCGGCAATGGCCACTTCCTTCCGGCATTGCTCGATCGTGGCATAACGGGAATTCGGTTTCCGTTCGGTGCGAACCTGCTGCAGACGAATGGGATCAATCGTCAAACCGAATAATTTCCGTCGATGAGCCTGCAATCGTTTGGGCATTTCGTCATTTTCGAGATCTTCATCGGTTAATGGATAATTTGCCGCCTTGACACCGTAATGCAGCGCCAAATAGAGACAAGTGGGCGTTTTACCCGAACGTGACACACCGACCAGTATTAAATCTGCCTCGCCATAGTCCAGATCGATACCATCATCATGCGTCAATGCGTAATTGGTGGCATTAATTCGGGCCTCATATGCGGCAAAATCGACCATGCCGTGCGCCTGACCGACACGTGGCTGGTGCAGTGTTCCGAGTTCTTGCTCTAAAGGCGCGATAAACGGTGCGAACACGTCCATCATGAAAGCACCGCTTTCGGCCAAGATGGCTGTCAATTGGCTATTTACCACCGTATTTACCACGATAGGCTTCACGCCGGTCTCCACGCCAACCGCGCGTATCAGCTCTACGGTTTCGCGCGCTTTGTCTGCATTATCGACGAAAGCGATTCGACGAGTTTGAAATTCCACCCCGGAAAACTGGGTCAACAAGCTATGGCCAATGGTTTCAGCGGTAATACCCGTACCGTCTGAGACGAAAAATACCGGTCTTGGCATCGCTAAGCTCACACTGATGAAGTCGCCTTATTCTGCCTGAGTGAAATAGATTTGGCTTGCGTGGCTCAGCGCGAGATAATAGCGGCTTCGCTGCCCTACTCTTTTGGAGTCTCTCTTGAGCGCTTATGTCCTTTGGCTGCATGAACTACGTTTATCCGATTTAGCACAAGTCGGCGGGAAAAATTCCTCGCTTGGCGAAATGATCGGGAACCTAAGCCAGCTGGGCGTTTCGGTACCTGGTGGTTTTGCAACTACCGCCGATGCCTATCGCGAATTCATCCACGTCAATAAATTGACCGAACGCATGCAAGAGCGTTTGGCCGGATTGGATGTTGAAAACGTGAATGAGCTGGTCAAAGCAGGCGCAGAAATTCGCGGCTGGGTCATGAATGCGCCGCTGCAACCTGCCCTCGATGCCGCCATTCGCGGCGCCTACAAAACCATGTGCGATGAAGCTGGCGCGAAAGAAATTTCGGTCGCCGTTCGCTCATCGGCAACCGCCGAAGATTTACCGGACGCTTCATTCGCAGGTCAGCAGGAAACCTTCCTGAACGTGACCGGCGAGGATGACGTGGTCGCAAAGGTAAAAGAGGTGTTTGCCTCTTTATATAACGACCGCGCGATTGCATACCGCGTGCATCACGGCTTTAAACATGAGGACGTATTCCTCTCAGCCGGTATCCAGCTGATGGTGCGTTCGGATGTCGGCGCATCGGGCGTCTTGTTTACGCTGGATACCGAGTCGGGCTTCCGCAACGTCGTGTTCGTAACGTCCAGCTATGGTCTGGGGGAAATGGTCGTTCAGGGCGCGGTAAATCCAGACGAGTTTTATGCATATAAACCCAATCTGGCGAACGGAAAACCTTCGATTCTTCGACGCACCCTTGGCTCGAAACAACTCCGCATGGTGTATTCCGATACGCCGGGAGAACGTGTACGTACCGAACCGACACCCGTCGAATTACAAAACAAGTTCTCGATCAGCGATGCCGATGTCGAAGAGTTATCGAGGCAATCGCTTGTTATCGAAAAACATTACGAGCGCCCGATGGATATCGAATGGGCCAAGGACGGTATCACCGGCAAGATCTATATTGTGCAGGCACGACCTGAAACCGTGAAATCCCGAGGTAAAGCCACGCAGATTGAACGCTACACGCTTAACGAGAAAGGCAAGATCGTTTCCGAAGGTCGCTCGATCGGCCACAAAATCGGTTCTGGCGTTGCTCGCGTCGTTCGCTCCTTGGACGACATGAATCATGTTCAACCTGGCGACGTGCTGGTTGCCGACATGACCGATCCCGATTGGGAACCGGTGATGAAACGCGCATCCGCGATCGTCACCAATCGTGGCGGGCGTACCTGCCATGCAGCGATCATCGCGCGTGAACTGGGTGTGCCTGCCGTCGTCGGAACCGGCGATGCAGTCGAAAAAATTCGCGATGGCCAAACCGTGACAGTATCCTGCGCAGAAGGCGACACCGGTTTTATCTATGACGGTTCATTGGCATTCGAACGAATCACGACCGATCTGGCGCAAATGCCACCGGCTCCGATGAAAATCATGATGAACGTAGCCAATCCGGAGCGCGCGTTCGATTTTGCGATGCTGCCTAACGCCGGCGTCGGCCTTGCACGTCTCGAAATGATCATCAACAGCAATATTGGCGTTCATCCGAAAGCATTGCTCGAATTCGACAAGCAGGACGCTTCGACAATGCAACGCATCCGGGAAAAAATGGCCGGTTATGATAGCCCGCGCTCTTTCTATGTGGATCGTTTGGCCGAAGGTATCGCAACCATTACGGCCGCTTTCGCGCCTAATCCGGTGATCGTGCGTTTGTCGGATTTCAAATCGAATGAGTATGCGAATCTGATCGGCGGCAAGAATTACGAACCGCACGAAGAAAATCCGATGATCGGTTTCCGCGGCGCTTCGCGTTATGTCGATCCAAGTTTTGCCGAATGTTTCGCGATGGAATGCGAAGCGTTCAAACGCGTACGTGACACCATGGGCTTGAACAATGCCTGGGTAATGATTCCGTTCGTGCGTACACTCGAAGAAGGCCAGAAAGTCATCGAAGTATTGGCGAAAAATGGCCTGCGTCGCGGCGAAAACGGCCTGAAGATCATCATGATGTGCGAGCTGCCTTCAAATGCCCTGCTCGCCGAGGAATTCCTCGAGATTTTCGATGGCTTCTCGATTGGCTCGAACGACCTGACGCAACTGACGCTTGGCCTGGATCGTGATTCGGCCATCGTTGCCCATTTGTTCGATGAACGTAATCTCGCCGTGAAAAAGCTGCTGTCGATGGCCATTAGCGCGGCCCGCGCGAAAGGAAAATACATCGGTATCTGTGGACAAGGCCCGAGCGACCATCCGGACCTGGCCGATTGGTTGATGCAGCAAGGTATCGAGTCGGTCTCGCTGAATCCCGATACTGTGGTGGATACCTGGCTGCGTCTGGCTAAATTGAAAGCCTCATAAGCAAGCATGAAAACACTCAACGACGTGCTGGTTGAATTAGGACAACACCAATGGCTGGTTCGCGGTTTGATTGCGATCGCTATCGCAATCATTGGCATTTGGTTGGCAAGCTGGGTCGCACGTGCGCTGGAAAGAGTGCTCAAGCGCTTTGATATCGAAGTTATCCTGCGCAGCTTCTTGCGCAATCTGGCTTACTCGGTCGGCATCATCGTGGTGTGCATCGCCGCATTGGATTTTGCCGGTGTACCGACAACATCGTTACTAGCGGTTCTTGGTGCCGCCGGTCTGGCGATCGGCTTGGCGATGAAAGACTCGTTGTCCAATATTGCATCTGGCGTGATGTTGATCGTGTTGCGACCATTTCACAGCGGCGATTATGTCCAAGTAGCCGGCGTCGAAGGGATTATCGATAGCGTACGTATTTTCCAAACCCATATGCACACGCAGGATAACCGGCAAATCATATTGCCCAATAGCCAGATTACCGCCGTGCCTATTATCAACTTCACGGTGCGCGGCATGCGCCGACTGGATGTGTCGGCCAGGATTAGTTACAACGACGACATGGCTTTGGCCAGAAAAATTCTGCTCGATATCGCAAAAAACCACGCACAGGTTTTAAAAGAACCGCCGACTGAAGTGATCGTTGCGCAGTTAGCCGACAGCCATGTTGAATTGCAATTACGCGTATGGCTGCCAGCTGCCGACCATGGTTCGCTCAAAGCCTATTTGCTTGAGCAATGCTGGGTACAGCTGAGCGAACAAGGATTTAAAACCGCCTATCCGCAACGGCACATGCATATTCACCATCACGGCAAAGCCGAAGGCGTGAGTGACGAGGTTTTTCAGGGCTGATAGATCGATCGCCAGCTCTTCAGGCCCGCGGCTCTCAGAGCGGGCTCCTGCAGATTACCCCATCACCTGATTCCGGCCATTTCGCTTGGCTTCGTAGAGTTTCACATCGGCTTTCGAGGCCAGTTTTTCATGATGTGATAATCCGGTACGCTCGCTGAGGCCAATGCTGACGGTCAGCGTCAGACCAGGCGCAAAACTGTGGCAATCGATGGCTTGAATGGCCAAGCGGATTTTTTCACACTTCACGCGTGCGCTTTCCAGATCTTGCTCCGGGAACAACAATGCGAACTCTTCACCGCCCCAGCGCGCGGACAAGTCGCTGCCGCGCCAACGCCCGTAATGCTCCTCGCCCATCACGCGCTGCATCGTTTCGGCAATCACCTTCAGCGCATGATCACCGACATCGTGGGAATATTGATCGTTGACCTGTTTAAAGTGATCGACGTCCAGCAAGCCAAAGCAAAGCGGTTGCTCGCTTGCGACTGCGGTCTTGAATGCATCAAGTAATTTCTCGTCCATGCTGCGACGATTTGGCAGACCTGTCAGTGAATCGGTGCGCGCCTGCTGTTCGAACGCCTCGGATTGCTGGCTGATACGCAAATTCAACATTTCAAGTTCTACATTCTTGTCGCTCAATGCCCGAGTGCGTTCATCGACAATGCCGCTTAACTCCAATTCACGCGCTTCAAGTTGTCGCACGCGCGCACGGTAAAGTCCGTATAGAAAGGCTGCAAGCAAAATAACGACCAAAGGAATAAACCAGGGCCTTTGATACAGACGCGGCTTGATTTCGAATTTCAGACTGGCGCTTTCCGGGCTCCAGGGACCACCACGCTGCGCGGCACTCACTTTGAATGTGTAACGGCCGGGCGGCAAATTGGTAAATTGAACATTGCGTAATTGCTCGCGTTCAATCCACTCTTCGTCAAAGCCTTCAAGACGATAGCGATAACGAATTTGCTCCGGCGTGCGATAACTCAAACTGACATAGGCCATTTCAAGCTTGCGAGTATCCGCCGGCAAGATTAAATCGCTATCGGGATCTGCCAGTTGATCGTTCACCATGACGTTTTCGATTACGACCGGCGGCGGCGCCAGTTGATAACGGGCAAGTTCATCAGGTTGCACAACTGAAACGCCTTTGGCAGTGGCAACCCAAATGCTGCCATCTTTCGCCCGCAATGCCGCAGGGCCTGCACCACCGTTACATTGTGCGCTCGCCATGCCGTCGGCTTCGGCAAAGCTAATCGCATTCAATCTTTCCGATTTACCATCGGCAACGGCTTCCATTTCGGCGCGTTTGACGTAGATAACGCCACGATTGGAAGTCAGCCAGAAATTGCCATAGGTATCGGCCACAATCTGGAATACGGTTGCTACCGGCAAGCCGTTTTTCGTACCGATGGCGGAAATTTTTCCGTTACGCAGCCTCAGTACTGCACGGTCAGTCGCCAGCCAGAGCGTACCGTCCGGATCTTCGCTGAAGCCAAATACATCCTGTGCGGATTGATAGCCGGAAATGGCAATCGAACCCGCTTTTTCGCCATTGATGAAGCCGAGTCCATTTGCCGTACCGACCCAAATTTTTCCTGTTTTGGATTCGTGAATACTCAGAATAAAGTCTCTCGGCAAACCGTCGGCTTCACCGAATCGTTTTAGTTGATTTCCTTTTTTGCGATAAAGCCCCTGCGAGGTTCCCACCCACAAATTGCCATTGCGATCTTCAAGCAAGGCCCGCACTTGGGTGCCGTATAACGGACTGCCGGCAGTCACTTGTTCGCGTACGACACCGTCTTTCCAGTTGATCAAACCGGTGGAATACATGCCCACCCAGACACTGCCATCTTTCGAGGGTGCCAAACTGAGTACGGCATCGTTACGAAGACTTTCGTTATCGGTGATGGCGCGAATTTTTTCGTCTTTATAGAGGTTCAATCCCTTGGCGGTACCAATCAACATGCCGCCATCGGTAGTTTGTGTGAGTGCTCTTACGTAGTTGTCGGTCAATCCCTGATAATTATCGAGCGTGACAAATGGGGTGTCTGCAAAACGAACCAGGCCGGCATTCGTGCCTGCCCAGATATTGCCTTCGCGATCGCTAAACAAGGTACCGACACGGTTGTTTGGCAAACCACCCGTCGTATCGAGATATTCGTAACCGCGATTTCCGTAGCGAATGACACCCCGATTTACCGTGCCAATCCATAGATTGGACTCACTATCCAAACTCAGACTGATGACGGCTTCGTCCGGGAAGTCAGAAGCGATTTTCCTGAATTTTCCGTTTCGCCCCAGGAACAACCCGTGATGGGTTCCTAAATACAAACCGCCTTCAGGCGCGGCCAAAATCGCATAGACCGCTCCGACCGGCAGGCCATCTGCTTCCTTAAAACTTTGCACGCGATTGTTTTCAACTCGTACCAAACCACCGGCAGTACCTGCCCAGATGACTTTATTTTCATCCATGAAAACCGCGTACATGCGCTCGGATGGCAAGCCCTGGCTCGTACCGTACGTAGTAACTTTGCCCCTCGAATCTATCCGGGAAAGGCCTTTGCTTTCATGTGCCACCCAAATCGCACCTTGGCTATCTTCAACGGAGGCCATGGTTTCATTTTGTGGCAAGCCTTCGGAATGGCTATATGTGCGCCACAGATCTTTCTGTAAAACCGATATGCCGCCACGGGAAGTTGAAACAATCAATTTGCCATGTGACCCGACACTGACATGGCGAATACCATGGTCTTGCAACGCCGGAACATTTTCAGGCGTGAAGATGCGAAAGTCCTGGCCGTTGTAACGAACCAAACCTTCCCAGGTGGCAAACCACAAATAGCCTTCCGGTGTTTGCGTGATCGAGTTGACTTGATTATGCGGAAGACCGTCTCTTGTCGTCCAAGCTTCACGTGAATAGGCAGCCAAAGGTTTTTTATCGAGCGCAAATCCCGGTATTGAAAAAAAGACCAATAACAACAAGAGGCTGAAAATTTTCAAGCGCTGCATCAATTTCCCCTGTCCTGGATCAGCCTGCGGCTTAGCCTTGCCCGCCAAGTTTACCCATGTGCTGGCGGTAATAGGCGAGTTCTTTTACCGACTCGCGAATATCCGACAAAGCCGTATGGGCACCCACTTTACTCAGGCCCGCGAGAAGGTCGGGGGACCAACGACGGCTCAGTTCTTTCAGTGTCGAAACGTCGAGATTTCGGTAATGGAAATAGCGCTCAAGCCGTGGCATGCCGCGCACGAGAAAACGGCGATCCTGACAAATCGAATTTCCGCATATCGGGGATTTGTTGGCATCAACCCATTGAGAAAGGAATTCGATGGTGAGCACTTCGGCCTGTGATGTTGTTATCTGGCTATCCAGTACGCGTTGCCACAGACCGGATTTCTGATGGGTTCCCCGATTCCAGTCGTCCATGGCCTCAAGAACTGCGAGTGGCTGCCGGATTGCCAGTTCAGGACCTTCGGCAAGAATATTGAGGTCTTTATCGGTTACCAAGGTGGCGATTTCAATAATGACATCTGTATCCGGGTCCAACCCGGTCATTTCCAAATCAATCCAGATCAGGCGCTGGGTATCGTCGTTATTTGTCATTATCTGATTCTCTTGAATATGTTTTACTGTAACAAATTAATTCGAATGCGGTCGCTACTTTGAACGACAGTTATCAAATCTTGACGTCCTTGCTCGCACCGGCCATTTTGATGGCCGCTACGGGTTCGCTTCTGCTATCGGCCAATAATCGTCTCGCCCGGGTTGTCGACCGTTTGCGGTCCTTGATGGCGAATTGGAAAGCCGGCTCGCGCGATCAACCATCTCGGGAATTGCAAATTCAAAGGCATCGGAAACGCAGCACTTACCTATTGCGTGCCTGTCTCTATCTGTACTGCGCATTGGGTGCCTTTATCGGTACAAGCCTGGCATTGGCGGTCGACACTTTGAGTGGCAACCGGATTTCGATGCTCCCGACCATCATGGGCATCATCGGCATGTGCTTTTTACTGGGCGCGGTGTTTTATCTGGGGCGTGAAGTCTTCGCAGCCGTCAAAAGTTTCGACGACGAAATCAAGGAAGAAATGCATTAACCGCGTTGTCGCTTCGCCCTGAAATAATCCGACAATTTTTTACTGGCCACTTCGGCCATTACCCCACCCTGAACTTCAACGCGGTGGTTATGGCGTGGGTCCTGCAATAAATCAAAAACGGAACCGGCGGCTCCAGTTTTCGGATCACTGGCCGCGAATACAACCCGCTTGATGCGAGCATGGACCATGGCCATCGCACACATCGCACAAGGTTCAAGCGTGATGTATAGCGTGCAACCGATTAATCGATGATTCCGGATTTTCTCACCGGCAATACGCATCGCCATGATTTCGGCATGTGCACTCGGATCATGCTGGCTGATATTGCGGTTCCAGGCTTCAGCAATCAGCTCGCCAGCTTCATTGATGATCAACGCACCGACCGGTACTTCGTCATCTTCGCGTTCGGCTCGATCAGCTAGATCGAGAGCACGAAGCATCCAATCTTCATCAGTCGTAACCGACATTTATTCCCACTCGATCGTTGCGGGGGGCTTACCACTAATGTCATAAACTACGCGAGAAACACCGCGTAACTCATTGATTATTCTATTAGATACGGTGCCAAGAAGTTCGTAAGGTAGATGCGCCCAATGTGCCGTCATAAAGTCCACAGTCTCGACAGCACGCAACGCAATTACCCATTCATAGGCTCGCGCATCGCCGACAACACCGACGGATTTCACCGGCAAAAACACCGCAAAGGCCTGACTGGTTTTATCGTACCAACCGGAATTTCTGAGTTCCTCGATAAAGATGGCGTCGGCCTTGGCCAACAATTCGGCATATTCGGCTTTCACTTCGCCGAGAATTCGCACGCCCAAACCCGGACCCGGGAAAGGATGGCGATACACCATTTCCTTTGGCAGGCCGAGTTCGACACCAATCCGGCGGACTTCGTCCTTGAATAATTCGCGCAACGGCTCGACCAGACCGAGCTTCATGAAATCCGGCAAGCCGCCGACATTGTGATGGCTTTTGATCACGTGGGCTTTGCCGGTTTTACTGCCAGCGGATTCGATCACATCCGGGTAAATCGTACCCTGGGCCAGCCACTTCACGTTTTTTAACTTAGCGGATTCTTCATCGAAAATTTCGATGAACAAATTACCGATGATTTTGCGTTTGGCTTCAGGATCATTCACGCCTTTCAAGGCATTGAAATAGCGCTCGGCCGCATTTACTCGAATGACTTTGACGCCCATGTTCTGGGCCATCATGTCCATTACCTGGTCGCCTTCGTTGAATCGCAGAAGGCCGGTGTCGACAAATACGCAGGTCAGGCGATCACCCAAAGCCTTATGCAGTAAAGCGGCAACGACCGAGGAGTCGACACCGCCCGACAAGCCTAGCAATACATCTTCATCGCCCACCTTCGCATGCACGCGGGCTATTTGGTCTTCAATGATGTTCGCCGCAGTCCACAAGGTTTCGCAACCGCAAATATCGACCGCGAATCGGCGCAGCATGGCTTCGCCGGATTTGGTGTGGGTCACTTCCGGATGGAACTGCACGCCGAACCATTTTTTCTTTTCGTCGCTCATGCCGATAATCGGCACGTTGCCGGTACGGGCGGTAATTTCGAAACCTTCGGGAATTTGCGTGACGCGATCACCGTGGCTCATCCAGACATCGAGTCTCGGTGGCGAGCCCGGGTGATCTTTTAAATTGTCCAACAAGGCACAAGGTGAAGTGACTTCCACTTCTGCATAGCCGAATTCGCGATGATGCCCGGCTTCAACTTGGCCACCCAATTGCATTGCCATCGTCTGCATGCCGTAGCAAATACCGAGAATCGGCAGGCCGCTATCAAAGACTTCCTGCGGCGCCCGCGGTGAATTTTCTTCGACGGTGGACTCGGGGCCGCCCGACAAAATAATGCCTTTCGGTGCGAACTTCGCGATCTCGGCCGGATCATGGTCCCAAGCCCAGATTTCGCAATAAACCCCAAATTCACGAATTCGACGTGCGATCAGTTGCGTGTATTGGGCACCGAAATCAAGGATGAGAATTTTGTCGTGATGTATGTCCGGGGATGTTGAAATCGGTGCGGAAGACTGGTCTGACATTTTTTATCTCGAGTGATTTTGGTGCCGTGAGCGCTTAAGTTCAGCCTGCCCTGTAATTCGGCGGCTCTTTGGTGATTTGGACATCGTGTACATGGCTTTCGCGGGTACCTGCCGAAGTCACCCGAACAAACTTCGGACGCGTACGCATTTCTTCAATGGTTGAACAACCGACATAACCCATCGAAGCACGAACGCCGCCTGCGAGTTGATGCACGATGCTGCCGAGCAAACCACGATATGGTACGCGGCCTTCAATGCCCTCCGGCACCAATTTGTCGGCATCGCTGGCATCCTGGAAATAACGGTCTTTGCTGCCCATTTCCATCGCGCCCAAACTACCCATGCCGCGGTAGCTCTTGTAGCTGCGGCCCTGGAACAATTCGACATCGCCAGGTGCTTCTTCGGTACCGGCAAACAAGCCACCGATCATCACGGTGCTGGCACCGGCAACCAAGGCTTTTGCGATATCACCGGAATAGCGGATACCACCATCGGCGATCAACGGGATTTTGCCTTTCAGTACGTCGGCAACCATACCAATTGCGGTAATTTGTGGAACACCAACGCCGGCAACGATACGAGTCGTGCAGATCGAGCCAGGTCCAACGCCGACTTTTACGGCGTCTGCACCATGGTCCATCAATGCCAATGCGGCATCGCCGGTCACGATATTGCCGCCGATGACTTGCACGTTTGGGAAGTTTTTCTTCACCCAGGCAACGCGATCAAGCACGCCTTGCGAGTGGCCGTGTGCTGTATCGACGACAACCACGTCGACGCCGGCATGTACCAGTGCTTCGATACGGGCTTCGGTATCGCCACCCACACCCACCGCGGCACCGACCAATAACTGTTCGGACTTATCTTTGGCTGCATTCGGGTTGTCGCGCGCTTTCTGGATGTCTTTTACGGTAATCAAACCGCGTAACTGGAAGTCGTCATTGACGACCAAGACTTTTTCGATGCGATGCTTGTGCAGCAAAGCGATTACTTCTTCTTCGCTTGCGCCCTCTTTCACCGTCACCAGACGTTCTTTCTTGGTCATGATGTGACGAACCGGATCGTCTAGTTTTTTCTCGAAGCGCATATCGCGGCCGGTAACAATACCGACCAACTGTCCACCTTCGACCACCGGTACGCCGGAAATATTTCTGGCGCGTGTGAGTTTCAAGACTTCGCCGATCGTGGTTTCAGGCCCGACCGTAAATGGTTCGCGAATAACGCCGGCTTCGAAGTTTTTGACCTTCGCAACATGGGCAGCTTGTTGCTGCAAGCTCATGTTCTTATGCAGGATGCCGATACCACCAAGCTGGGCCATTGCGATTGCAAGGCGCGCTTCGGTGACCGTGTCCATCGCAGCAGACACAATCGGCAAGTTCAACGTGATATTTCGGGTCAGCTGTGTGGAGAGACTGACGTCTTTCGGCAAGATGGTGGAATGTGCCGGGACCAGCGATACATCATCAAAAGTTAAGGCTTCGGCCTGAATACGCAGCATGTGCGGCTCTCGAGCTTGGGAAGCGACACATTATAGCCGCTTCATGGTCGCTTAGGCCAATCAGAAACACTTTAATGAGGGATAAAAACCAAACTTAATTCCGGAACCCAGGTAATCAGCAACACCGCCAGCCCCATCAGGAAGAAAAAGGGAATACAGGCACGCACCAGGCTCAGGAACGGCTTGTTGAAACGGTAGGATGCAATGAACAAATCCATGCCGACCGGCGGTGTGAAATAACCGATTTGCATATTGGCCAGCATGATGATGCCGAAATGCACCGGATGGATGCCGTATTGCATCGCTACCGGTACCAGCAATGGCGTCAGGATCACGATTGCCGAGAAGATATCGATCAACATTCCCACAATTAACAAAAGAATATTGAGCAATATCAAAAACACCCAACCCGAGTGGACATGCTGACTCATGAACTCAAACAATTGGTCAGGCACTTGCTCGTCGATAAGCCAGCCAGAAAAGGCCAGTGCGGCTCCCAAAATGACCAGAATGGCACCGACCAGACGCATCGATTCGGCCATTACATCAGGCAATTTTGAAAATGAAATTTCCTTTTTAATCAATACAGTTACGATCAATATGTAAAGTGCTGTCACAGCTGCAGCTTCACTGGCGGCAAACTTGCCGGAGTAAATCCCGCCGAGCACCAAAATCGGCAATGGCAGCTCCCAGCCGGCATCTTTAATCGAAGCCCATAGCTCTTTTAGATCGAAGCCAGTGGTAATGCGTGCCTGACCTCGACTTATCCACATTGCATGCACCGCGAGGATAATCAGCATGAGGATTCCGGGCAAAATGCCTGCCAGAAATAGATCCTTCATCGTCACGCCAGGCGTAGTACCCAGCTGCCCCGCCACGAAGCCATAAAGAATCAAAGGCAAGGATGGCGCAAATAGGAGACCCAGGCTGCCCGAGGAAGTGACCAAGCCAAGACTGTAATTTTCAGCGTAGTTCGCTTGGCGTAGAGCCGGATACAGCAAGGCCCCGACGGCAACAATCGTCATTCCGGAAGCGCCGGTAAATGCCGTAAAGAAGGCACAAGCGACCACGGCCACCATGGCCAAACCGCCAGGCATCCAGCCCATCAAGGCATTCGACAAGCGAACCAGACGTTTCGGCGCCCCGCTTTCACCAAGCAAATAACCGGCCAACGTAAACAATGGAATCGCGATCAAGCCCGACATATCGCCTAGTTGGTAGTAGTTGATCGCAACGACGATCAAATCGGCGCCGCTAAAATAGAAACCGATGAAAGCGATCGCTGCGATCACTGCAAACAATGGCATCCCAAGCGCGGCCAATATCAGAACGATCAGGACTGCCCAAATCATACGTTGGGCTCCGCAGGCTTACTGAAGGCGGCAAAAACGAAACGCAGACTGATCAAGCCGAATCCTGCAACGAAAACACACATCGGCCACCAGGTAGGAATGTTGGCAACGAACACTCCAGGGGCCTCCCGTTCGAGCTGCACCATGCCCCAGCCATACCAGGTCAACGCAGCGGTGATACCTGCAGCCGCCAATTGGGTAATTGTCCAAACTGCCTGATGGGTTTTCTTAGGCAAAATTCTTGGTAAAGCATCAATCGAGATATGCTTTTTCTCGCGCGTCGCACTCAACGCGCCAAGCAAGGCAAGCCATAACACGCCCTGGCGGCTGACGGCTTCTGCCCAGATAAAGCCTGTGTCGAAAAACATCCGTAATAAAATTTGTGCCACCGACATCAAAAGCAGCGCCGTTAATAGCGCTGCCAATAGATAAGTCTCAAATCGATGAAGAAGTCGCTGGGCCTTATCCAACACTTATTTTGCCCCTGCCGCAGCCTTGCGCACGGCATTTAACATGTCGCTCGATACCACCTTTTCTTTTTCAAGCTGAGTGGTAACTTGCGCACCTACGTTACGCCAGCGTGTTGTCTCAACCGGATCCAGCTTGGTAATGACGAGTCCTTGTTTTTTCATCGCCGCCAACGCCGCCGCATCGTCTCGTTTGATGTTCGCATCAATACGCTTTGCCGTCGCACCGAAAATCCTGCTTACGGTGGCTTGATCGGCCGGGCTTAATTTTTGATAGGCCTTGATGTCGAGCACCAGATATCCGACAACGAAACTCATCGGCAAATCGACCATGCTGCGGACCTTGCCATGCCACTGCAGTGCGACAGCACCACTGGGGGTGTTGGCTACGGTATCGACCAGACCGGTTTGCAAACTGGTAAACACGTCGCCTAACGGCAATGGAATCGGAGTGACGCCGCCAAGCTTGAAAACACGTTCGGCGATAACGTCGTTTTGTGGAATCCATAACTTGATGCCACTTATCTCGGCACGCGTGCGGATGGGTTTGGTACCCATCAGGTAGGCAAAACCAATTCCCGACGCACCGAGCATTTTGTAGCCCTTGGCTTCGAAACCTTTTGCCAATAACGGATCGATTTGCACGCGAGCCTTGTCTACTTGTGCCCAGTCATCAAACAGGAAAGGCATGCTGTAAATCGGAGCATCTGGATATACAGCAGCCAGTTCGCTGGAAGTCAGCACACCGCCCTGCAATTGTCCCAAACGAATTTTACGGAGCACCACCGCATCCGGCCCCTGAACTCCACCCGGATAAAATTTAACTATCACGCGACCCTGCGTGGAAGATTGAATTTCCTTCGCGGCAACGCGTAATTCCCGCATCCATGAAGAACCATCCGGCGCCAAAGTCGCAATTTTCAGAACCTGTTGTGCTTGAACCTGGCTCGCCAGGCAAAAAGCAAATACGAAGGATAAGAATCGTTTCATAGTTCCTCAAAAATAGTCTTTACTGCTGTCGAGTAATTGTTTGGCCTGATCTTGCGCCAATGTATTGATCAGAGTGTAACCGTTGGCCTTCGGGTTTGCGCTAAGCACTTCATTCAGAAGCTGATCGTGCAACTCCTGGTTGAATATCAAACGGGCGTAATATTGAGCCAGAGCTGTTTTGGCATAGAGGTTTTTGCCGTCCGAGATCGCAATGGCTTTCTCGAAATAAGCTCGGCCAGTTTCAGGCTTTCCGCCCAAAGCTTCCGGCCTCAGCGAATTGATCACGCCCAAATAGACATACGGCAAACCGCGTTCGTAATTGCTGTCCAATGCAACTACGCGCATCAGCAAGGCATCGACTTTCGGTAAATCGGCGATCGCACCCCAATCTTCGCTATTGCTTTGCAAAAAACCGGCCCAGCTTGACGCAAGCCCGTACAACAGGGCTGTATTGGTGTCGCGATTTACGACTGCATTAAACGCATCAATATCTTTATCAAGTGCCGAACATAATTCCGCGTCGCTCAGACATACCGCGGCCTTGGCGTAATCCAGCGATTTTTTCGACAAGCGCTGTGCGCGTACTGCATCGCCCTGAGTGAAATTTCCGGCGTAGGCGCCATTCAGTTGCGCAGCTGCCAGTAAAACGCCGACGTTGGATTTATCACCTGGTTTTTGCCCCGCAATCAAACCATCCAGTAGCAATAAATACGCGGGCAAGCCATCGCGAACAGTCGCAGGGTCTTCACTATTAAGTACCGCATTCCCAAGATTCTGGGTAAAGCTATCAGTTGCTTTGCCGACGATCGAGGCACAGCTGCTTACACTTATAGCTACCAGCAAAATGATTACGACCTTCTTCATGTCTTTAGTCTCACATATCGAGATGACAAACAATGTGATGAAACAAATTTTAACTAAACGTACCGATCAGTCGCCCGACTCGGCAGCCTCAAGCGTGTTCTGCATCAAAGTCGCCACCGTCATTGGTCCTACGCCACCTGGTACCGGTGTAATCCAGCTCGCGCGCTCGAATGCCGCTTCGAATCCGACATCACCAACCAATCGCCCGTCATCCATACGATTGATGCCAACATCAATCACAACGGCACCGGGCTTTACCCATTCACCAGGTATCAGACCCGGCTTACCAACGGCAACCACCAAAATGTCGGCTTGCCTGACTTGAGCTTCCAACACGTCTTTGGGCGTGAATTTATGGCACGAAATGGTGGTGCAACCGGCAATCAACAATTCCAGCGCCATCGGACGACCGACATGATTGCTTACGCCGACAATCGTAGCGGTTGCGCCGCGAACAGGTTTATCGGTGAATGCCAGCAAGGTAGTGATGCCGCGTGGCGTGCAGGGTCGTAAACCAAACTGCCGCAAAACCAGATGGCCGACATTTTCCGGATGGAAACCGTCAACGTCCTTGCGTGGATCAATTCGATGGATCAATTCGCTGCCATCGCGATTTCCCGGCAGCGGTAACTGCAATAAGATGCCATGGATCTTCGGGTCGGCATTCAGCTTGTCAATCAGCCGGGCAATTTTTACATCCGAAGTATCGGCAGGCAGATCATAGTCATAAGCCTTGATGCCGACTTTTTTGCAGGCTTTTCGTTTATTGCGAACGTAAACGGCCGACGCTGGATCTTCACCGACGAGTACAACCGCAAGACCGGGGCGTGCTTTTCCGGAAGCCACGCGGGCTTCTACACGTGCCGCGAGTTCATCCAGTAAGGTGTCGGCAATTCCCTTGCCATCCAAAATTCGGGCGCTCATCTTCAATCCAGCCTAAAATCAGGGAGCATTATCTCCGATGCGCACCCTAACCCGCCAGCTGGAAATCCAAATGAACCCTACAGAACTCGAAGCTGCTGTATTTCGCCGCCTATTGGCACATCTGGATAGTCGTAAAGACGTGCAAAATATTGATCTGATGATTTTGGCCGGCTTTTGCCGCAATTGTTTGGCTGATTGGTATCGCGAGGCCGCACAATTATCCGGCACCGAGATCAGCAAGGACCAGGCCCGCGAAATTATTTATGGCGAGGCTTTCAGTGAATGGAAAGCAAAATATCAGCCGGAAGCAACACCGGAACAATTGGCGGCATTTGCCGCTGCTCAGAAAGCGACTCATTGAATCCCGCCATAAAAAACGCCCCGACGTGCGGGGCGCTTTAAGTCGATGAACTGTAGAATTATGCAGCTTTTCCGCGGGCAGTCTTGGTAACGCGCTTGGCAGGGCGTTTCACTGCGCGTTTTGCTGCCGGCTTCTTGGCGACGGCACGTTTGGTTTTAGCAACGGT
Source organism: Arenimonas sp. (assembly GCA_036676335.1). Lineage (GTDB taxonomy): Bacteria > Pseudomonadota > Gammaproteobacteria > Xanthomonadales > Xanthomonadaceae > Arenimonas. The sequence continues at coordinate 217,343 of JAKFDD010000010.1, forward strand.
TTTCTTGCCGAACTTGGCAAGTACCGGAGCCAATCGGGTTTCCGCTTGAGCTTTGGCTTCGTTAACGACCGCCAGCACCTGCTTCTGAAGTGGCGCAACTTTCGCCTTGATTTGTTTTTGAATTTTGGCGCCTTCCGCTTGCGCTTGTTTGTTCAATTGATTGAATTTGGTTTCGGCTTGCTTACGCAATTTCTTGGCAGTCTTTTCGCCGTTCTTGACGCTTTCATTCAAATAAGCGCTGAAATCGACTACGTTTTGCAATGCATTCGCATAACCGGAAATTGCTTTCTTGCGGCCCAGCGACACTGCGCCGATGCTGGCCAAGAACAGGTCGCGTGAACTCGCTTCCGTTTTATTCGCAGTGGCGCGAACAGTTTTTGCAGCTTTCTTGGTACGTGCCATAAAACACCTCGTATGTAGATGGTTGGCCGCATGGCCGGGAGATTTGAATTGCAGTGTTGGCCTAAATGCTTGAGTTTTCACACTAAATTGTCTTGCCGACAATAAATGCATTTTTGACCCGTTCATTCTCAGGCTTGCACATGACACTTCTTCGCGACATGCTTGGCGAAATTTTTGGAGAACATCATGGCGAGCAAAAAATCCGGTTGGGCGAAATTTCCATACGATCAGAAAACGTTTGATTTCTCCGGCGACAAACTCAAGAAAGCATGGAACTCCCTGCATGCCGGTGACGGCGAACCCTACCCTGATGACAAACGCGCTGCCGCCCTGATAAAAGCCGCCGGAAAATCTGCCCCGAAAGGAATGAAGGCGGAAGAATTGGCGATCCAGCTGCAGCAAGCCTGGGCGGCTTATCACCATGGTGATTTCCAGCAGGCATTCGAACTAGCCGAAGCCCTGGGCCCGATCGGTGCTTCTGTCGCCTGCAAAGCGCTGGGAATTCACACCACCTATCTGGTGGATGATGAAGACGAGCAACTCAAACGATTTGAACAAGCTGGAAAACTGGCCGAAGCGGCAATCGCAGCGCTGCCAGATGAAGCCAATAGCCACTACCGCTTTGCCTTTGCGATGGGTCGTTACAGCCAGGGCATCAGTATTGTCAAAGCATTGAAACTCGGGCTTGCCACCAAGGTTCGTAAAGCTCTGGACACCACATTGGAACTATCGCCAAAACACGCTGAAGCGCAAACCGCACTGGCGCTTTATCATGCTGAAATCATCAACAAGATCGGCGCCATGATTGGCGGCATGACCTATGGCGCAAAAGCGTCGGAGGCTGAAAAGCTAATGGCATCGGCACTGAAATTAACACCCGACTCGCCGATTGCGCATTTGGAACACGGAAACATGTTGATGCTTTTATACGGCGACAAGAAAGAAGACGCTGCTGCAAATGCGATTGAGAAAGCCAGCAAGCTCAAGCCAAAAGATGCGATGGAAAAGCTGGACGCCGAGCACGCAAAGTCGCAACTTGAATGATGGTTACGATGGATAAATCACGTACCTACGAAGACATATTCAACCATCGCGGCAATCTTTATGACCGCGCCATGCGAGGCAGCCCCAAAGCCAGACAACGCGAGTTTGAATATCTGTTTGCCACGGCCCCGCTTTCAGGTCGCGAAACGATACTGGACATACCGGCTGGCGGCGGCTATCTGCAAGCTTTCGTGCCCGATGGTGTTACCGTCAAGGGCCTGGAAATCTCGGATGGCTTTCATGGTGAACCATCGGTCGTCCCGATGTTCGGTGACTGGAAAGTTGGGAAATTTTCTCGCGGTGTTTGCCTTGCGGCCTCGCACCATATTGAAGACAAACCCCGTTTTCTGAAAAAACTCGCCGAACACATCGAACCCAACGGCTATATTCACCTTGCCGATGTCGTGTCTGGTTCGAAGGAATCGGTGTTTCTGGACGGCTTCATCGGCCAGTTCAATGAAACCGGCCACCAAGGCATGTACCTGGCCGATAATTCCAATGAAATCGCGGATCAGTCCGGTTTGCAGCTGACGCGAGACGAAGTACGCGATACCTCATGGCGTTTTCAGTCATTGACCGAAGCTCTTGGCTTCGCCACTTTGCTGTTTGGCGTCACGGGTTGCCCGCAGGACCGACTCATGCAAATGATGACTGCGGTGTTGGGCATGCACCCTCAAGGTGATTTATGGATAGTGCCCTGGCATTTGCGTTATCTCGATTTCAAAGTCACCGGCTGATTTTATTCGCGGGTTCTCACGCCACGGCGGTATTGTTCGATATACGAATCGAATGAAGCCGCCGTTTCGCTGGTGTAAACATAACCATCTGACTTATCGAAAATAAGCGGCAAATTTTCTGCAAGACTTGAACTTGAATTCCCAGTCTGCACGTAGACTTTTGTATTGAAAAAGAAGACCCAGCCGAAGTCTTGCTCGATAACTTCGGTAATAACAAATTGATCGTCCAATTCGGCCTGGACTTTTCCAAGCACATCGAGAATGGCTTTTTCTGCCGCGTTGTAATCGAAGGTCATTTGTTTTGCTTCGCCATGAATGCCGAGAGATTCGCCGCTGCCTGAGCCCGCACTTTTTTCTTGAGGAATGAAGACCAACCCAAGATAAGGCCAGGAGCCCCTAGCGCCTGCTTGGACCACCGCCAAAAATCAAAATGATCATGATGGGAAATAATCAGGCCGTCCTTGAACCGGAACTTCGCATCAATGATGTTGTGCACCATGCGGCCCGTTGCACTGAAGCGGTACAGCGGCTCCCAATGAGCCTTGCCTTGCACGTCATCGGCCGATATATCGGAGAACTCCAGCTTCCAGACATCCCGCCCCTTTTCTTTGACAGCCGTGCACAACATGGTCCACATGCCGACGATTTCTTTTTTGCCGCGCAAAGAAAATGCCGGGTCGTCGAACTCGGCATTTTCGTGATAACAACTCGCCATTGTGTCCGCATCGAGCGATGCAAATGCGGAATAGAATTTTTTCAGTAATTCGGCATTTGCATGTGACATGGTTTTACCTCAATCCGGTTTCATTACGGGCAATCACCATACGCTGGATTTCGCTGGTACCTTCATAAATTTCGGTAATTTTCGCGTCACGGAAATAGCGCTCCAGCGGCATTTCTTTCGAATAGCCCATGCCACCGTGAATTTGCACGGCCTGATGAGTAATCCACATGGCATTTTCCGATGCCGTCAGCTTGGCAACCGATGCTTCGGTGCTGAAACGGCCACCATTCTTGTCGGTTTGTTCCTTCGCCCACGCAGCACGCAAAGTCAGGATAGTCGCAGCATCCAGCTTGCATTTCATGTCGGCAATTTTGGCCTGAATCATCTGGAAGCTACCGATTGGCTGGCCGAAGCTTTTGCGTTCTTTCACGTAAGCCACGCTGGCTTCATAGGCGGCACGTGCCAAACCCACGGCTTGCGATGCAATACCGATACGGCCTGCATCCAGCACGCCCATCGCGATTTTGAAGCCCTCGCCCTCGACACCCAGAACTTCTTCGGGCTGGGCAACGTAATCCTGGAATTCGATTTCACAGGTCGCCGATGCACGGATACCCAGTTTGGGTTCGGTTTTGCCGCGGAAGAAGCCTTTTTTGTCGGCATCGATCATGAAAGCGGTAATGCCCTTCGCACCTTTGCTTGGCTCAGTCATTGCGAACAGCACAAGATATTTCGCGACAGGGCCTGAGGTGATCCAGCTTTTCTTGCCGTTGATCACGTACGTACCGTCATCTTGCTTGATAGCGCGGCAGCGCATTGCGGTGGCATCCGAACCCGATTGCGGTTCGGTCAAGGCGAAAGCACCAATGGCAGACCCATCGGCAATGGCTCTGACATACAGTTGTTTCTGCGCTTCAGTACCGAATTTCAGGATGCCGTTACAAAACAGCGAATTGTTCACCGACATGATCGTCGAATGCGCGCAATCGCCTGCAGCAATTTCCATGATCGCCAACGCATAGCTAATCGGATCCATGCCGGCTCCGCCGTATTCGGTAGGTACTTCGATGCCCATCAAGCCGTTTTCACCGAGCAACTGGATATTTTCCAGCGGAAATTCACCGGTTTTGTCGAAATGTTCCGCGCTAGGAGCGATTTTTTCCTGGGCAATTCGACGGGCTACGCCCTGAATCATCAATTGTTCTTCGGTGAAATTAAAATCCACGACAACCTCGCATATAAATACAAGCCGCCATTGTAGCGGTTTGTGAAGTGAACGGTTAGTCGGCATTCAGAAAAAAATGCGCTTGACCAGACGCCAAAGCCCGTCTAATCTGCTTTATCTTAAAATCGCGATGAAAAGATATAATGGATCTCGAAGCCTGGTCAGCCTGTTTGCACGTGCTTGCCGACCCCACCCGGGTCAGATTATTGGCACTGTTGGAACATGAAGAACTTACGGTCGCCGAATTGGCCTCGATTACCCGACTGGCACAGCCGCGGGTATCTACCCATTTGGCAAAATTGAAAGACGCCGAATTGGTAATCGATCGCCGCGCAGGCGTGTCTGCTTATTATCGATTCAATGATGATCAACTGGATCCTGACGAAAAACGTTTATGGGTCACCTTGCGCGATTCGACCGACGACCCATTGCTGCGCCAGGATGCCGAACGTCTGCCGCTGGTATTGAGTGCACGCGCCAGTGATCAAAATTGGGCCGACTCGGTCGCTGGCGATATGGAGCGCCACTACTCGCCTGGTCGTACCTGGGAAGCCTTGGCAAGATCTGCCTTGCCCTTATTGGCGCCCGGTGAAGTACTCGATATCGCTTCGGGTGATGGCGTTCTCGCTGAATTATTGGCGCCGCACTCGAAAAAATATATCTGCCTCGACAGCAGTGCGAAAGTCGTAATGGCGGCAAGTGAACGCTTGCGAAAATTGCCGCATGTCGAAGTGATTGAAGGAGATATGCAAGCGCTTCCTTTCGAGGATTCGCGCTTTGACTTGATCTTGTTAATGCATGCACTGACTTATGCCGACAAGCCGGCACTCGCCATTGCCGAAGCCGGTCGTGTGCTCAAGAAAAACGGTCGCTTGTTACTGACATGCCTTGCGAAGCATGAACATCGCGCCGTTGTTACGCCTTATGGCCATGTGAATCTTGGCTTCACCGAAAAAGAATTGCGCAAGTACGTCGACAAGGCCGGGTTGGAAGTGCTGGTCTGCGAAGCGGTTACCCGCGAAAAACGCCCGCCGCATTTTGAAGTGCTGACATTGCTGGCCCGTAAAGCATGAGCAACAAGCTTCCCTATAAATTTCCGGATCGCGTAAAAAAACTTGAACAGGCATTACGCGAACGGATCCTGATTATCGATGGCGCCATGGGCACCATGATTCAACAGCATCATCTTGATGAAGCTGCGTATCGTGGCGAGCGCTTCAAGAATGGCAACGATGGTCTGCAATATTCCGAAGGCCATGAGCATAGCCATGATTGCGGCTGCCATAGCGACGTCAAAGGCAATAACGATTTACTGACACTCACACAGCCAAAAATCATTCGTGATATTCATGCTGCATACCTGGAAGCCGGCGCCGATTTCATCGAAACCAATACGTTCAATTCGACGCGGGTATCCCAGGCCGATTACAAACTCGAACATTTGGTCACGGAATTGAATTTCGAAGCTGCGAAGCTTGCGAAACAAGTGTGTGAAGAATTTGAAGCAGCAAATCCGGATAAGCCACGCTTCGTTATCGGCATTCTCGGCCCCACCAGCCGGACAGCTTCGCTAAGCCCGGATGTAAACGATCCCGGCTTCCGCAATATCAGTTTCGATGAACTGGTCAGCAATTACCGCGAATCCACGTTTGCATTGCTGGACGGTGGCAGTGACATCATCATGGTCGAAACGGTATTCGACACCTTGAATGCAAAAGCGGCAACATTCGCGATCGAATCGGTATTCGATGAACTGAAAGCACGTTGGCCAGTCATGATTTCCGGCACCATTACCGATCAATCCGGTCGCACTCTGTCGGGTCAAACCGCCGAAGCATTCTGGTACTCATTGCGACATAGCAAACCGATCTCGGTCGGTTTGAATTGCGCCCTGGGAGCAAAAGATTTACGCGCACATATCGATGTGTTGTCGCAAATCGCCGAAACCTATATTTCCTGCCACCCGAATGCCGGCCTTCCGAATGCTTTCGGTGGCTACGACGAAGGCCCGGAAGAAATGTCCGAAGTACTCGGTGAATTTGCCGAGGCCGGCATGTTGAATATAGTCGGCGGCTGCTGCGGCACGACACCCGCCCACATCAAGGCGATTAGCGATGCAGTCGGTCATTTGAAGCCACGCGAGATCCCGCAACCTGCTGCGTTCACCCGCCTGTCCGGTCTCGAGCCTTTTGTGATCACGCCTGAAACCAATTTCGTGAACGTCGGTGAACGCACCAATGTCACTGGTTCGGCACAATTCAAGAAAATGATTTTGGAAGGTCGCTACGACGATGCGCTGATCGTTGCGCGCCAACAAGTGGAAAACGGCGCTCAGGTTATCGATATCAACATGGACGAAGGCATGCTCGACGCCGAAGTCGCCATGAAACGATTCCTGCATCTGATTGCCGCCGAACCGGATATCTCGCGCGTGCCGATCATGATCGACAGTTCGAAATGGAGCGTCATAGAATCAGGCCTGAAATGCGTGCAAGGCAAAGGCATCGTCAATTCGATCTCGATGAAGGAAGGCGAAGCCGCATTCATCGAACAGGCGAAAAAAGTACAGCGTTATGGCGCCGCCGTCGTGGTGATGGCTTTCGATGAAACCGGCCAGGCCGACAGCTATGAACGCAAAGTGGAAATTTGTTCTCGCGCATATCAATTGCTGACGGAACAAGCCGGATTTGCACCGGAGGACATTATTTTCGATCCGAATATTTTCGCGATCGCCACAGGTATCGAAGAACATAACGATTATGCCCGCGCCTTCATTCTTGCGACGGAAGAGCTGAAAAAGCGTTTCCCATCCAGCCACATATCCGGCGGCGTTTCCAATGTCAGCTTCAGTTTCCGCGGGAACAATACGGTTCGCGATGCCATCCACTCGGTATTTTTGTATCACGCGATCAAGAACGGCATGGATATGGGTATCGTCAATGCCGGCGGCATGCCGATCATGGATGATCTACCTGCCGACTTGCGGGAGGCGGTCGAAGACGTTGTACTTAATCGCAACAGCGAGGCAACCGAACGCCTGATTGCCATTGCCGATCGAAGCAAAGGCAGTAAACGCAAGGAAGATGCGAAACGCGATGAAGCTTGGCGCGAGTTGCCGATCAAGGAACGCCTGCAACATGCCCTGGTGCATGGCAATGACAGCTTTATCGAAGCCGACACCGAGCTTGCGCGGCAGGAATCGAGCCGGCCACTGGACGTGATCGAAGGCCCGTTGATGGACGGCATGAATGTGGTCGGTGATCTGTTTGGCGCCGGGAAAATGTTTTTGCCGCAAGTAGTGAAATCCGCCCGCGTGATGAAAAAAGCGGTCGCGCATTTATTGCCGTATATCGAAGCGGAAAAGCTTGCCAGCGGCGATGTCAGTCAAAGCAAGGGCAAAGTGTTGATGGCGACGGTCAAGGGCGATGTACACGATATCGGCAAGAATATTGTCGGTGTTGTGCTTGCCTGCAATAACTTTGAAGTGATTGATCTGGGCGTGATGGTACCGACACAAACCATTCTCGATCGCGCCCGTGCTGAAAATGTCGACCTGATTGGCTTGTCCGGCCTGATCACGCCTTCCCTGGAAGAAATGAGTCATGTCTCCAAGGAAATGCAGCGGCAGGGCTTTACTACGCCATTGTTGATCGGTGGCGCAACCACGTCACGTGCGCATACCGCATTGAAAATCGCACCGCATTACAAATCGCCAGCCGTTTGGGTCAAGGACGCATCACGCGCCGTCGGCGTTGCGACATCTCTGATGAGCGCCGAGATGAGAATTCCGATGTTGGCGCAAATTGAAGCCGACTATGCCGATGTACGAGCACGCCATGCCAATAAAGGCGATGCCAAACCCTTGATGGGGCTTGAACGCGCACGCAGAAAAAAATTCGACGGCGGCTGGGATGCTTACACGCCACCTGTGCCGAAAAAAACCGGCATCCGCATTTTCGACAATGTCTCTTTGAACGAGCTGCGGGAAATATTCGACTGGACGCCTTTTTTCCAAACCTGGGAACTTGCAGGCCGCTACCCGGCAATTTTGAGCGATGACATCGTCGGCAAGCAGGCAACGGAATTATTCCGGGACGCCAATGCCATGCTTGATAAAATCGTTGCCGAAAACTGGCTACAAGCCAAAGCCGTATGTGGCATCTGGCCTGCGCAAAGTATCGGAGACGACGTTGTTGTCGGCGAACTTGGGACTTTACATTTTCTCAGGCAACAGGCCGAAAAGCCTGAAGAGCGGGCGAACTTTTGTCTTGCCGATTTTGTTGCACCGCAGGATTCCGGTGTCAAAGACTATATCGGCGGCTTTGCCGTCAATGCCGGCATCGGCATTGAACCTTACGTCAAGAAATTCGAGGCAGAGTACGACGACTACAGTGCCATCATGCTCAAAGCACTTGCCGACCGCTTCGCCGAGGCCTGTGCCGAGTGGTGCCATCGCAAAGTACGAAAAGAAGTCTGGGGATATGCAAGCGACGAAAATCTGAGCAATGAGGATTTGATCCGCGAACAATATCGGGGCATTCGCCCTGCCCCTGGCTATCCAGCTTGTCCGGAACACAGTGAGAAAACCAAGCTATTCGAATTGCTAGACGCCGAAAAAAATATTGGCCTGATGCTGACCGAAAACTACGCCATGTATCCTGCCTCATCGGTATCGGGTTATTATTTCTCGCATCCAGGCTCACAATATTTTGTCGTCGGACGTTTATCACGCGACCAGGTCGCCGATTACGCGAAACGAAAGGGAGTCACTTTGATACAGGCCGAGCGATGGCTTGCATCAAATCTGGATTACGATCCCGACTGAAAGTCTTGTTTCAACAAGTGGAAAAGATTGAATTGAATGAGTACCAGTAAACTGAATTTAGTCCTCATTCCGGAAAAGGCGATGACCGCTTTTTCCGACTTCGAAAAGATTGCCGAATTGATCAGATCAAGGTGCAGCGATATTGCTCCGCATGTGGTCAAACAGAAACACGCCTGGTATCGGCAATTCCTTTTTTTGAGACAGCCTACTCTCTATGTCGCCTTTTACGAGGCGAAAAAATTCAAGCCATTGCGCGGGCAATGTTTCCGCGGCATTCGCCTGGGCAAATCGGGACAGTATCTCGAAATGGAGAAACATGGCCTGGAGACGCTTGAATGGCAGCTTATAAAGCCGAATGAAACCTATGACCCGAATGTCTGGGGCCCTTACGTCATTGTCAAACCCGATCATGGCAGAAGAGGCATGGATGTAAAAATACGCAAGACCGGCCGCGTCAGTTACGAAAAAGATTGCGCGAACGGGAACCAGCATTTAATCCAGAAATTTATCCATACAGGCGAGCAACCGGTTTCATACCGTGCATTGACTTTTTTCGGCGAGACTATTTATCTGCAAAAAAGTACCAACACTACCTGCGGCAACCTGCTAAGCGACCCGACACGTGCCGACGAAGTTGGTGGTCACAACCCGGTTGCCACTGCGGCGAAAGGCAAAGCCGAACTGGTTGTCGACGATGAAATCATCGAGTTTGCACGGAATATTGCGAACACCGCATTCAAGACAATACCGCTACTCGGACAGGACATAGTTCGCGACGCCGCAACCGGCAAACTTTATTGCCTGGAAGTAAATTCCTATGGCTCGACCTGGCATTTTTCCTCCAAGACCGGGCTTGGAATACAATCGGCCAACGACTTTGACTTCGAAAAACAATTTGGCGCTTTCGACAAAGTCGCTGATATTCTTATCCGGAAAACCCGTGAATTTGCCCGCTAAAGGAAGCAAATGAAGCATATTGTCGTTGCCCCTGATATCAGTAACCGTGAATTCCTGGAAACCCATGTCGGATCTGCACGGGTGGGACTTTGCGGTGGTACCGAATTCATCAATAGAGCCATACGCAAACTGCAATGGCAGGTCACTGCCGATGGCCGACGCAGCCCGTGGTCGCATGCATTCATGTTCAGTGAACGCAGAAGTGACGGCGAATTCTGGGTTCTCGAATCGGACCTGGATTTTCGCCACAAACAAATACGATTGGGCGTGCAGGAAAATCGCATGTCGAAATATTACGATGAAGCGGAATATCCCAATCTTGCCGTGATCGACTTTGGTCTCACGCCAGAACAAACCAAGGCGGTATTGACCGAAGGCCTTAATCTTCTGTCCGGCCTGTCGACTTATTCGCTAGCGGAATTGTTTGGAACTTTAATGTCGTTGAGCAATACAAGTTTGCGCTCCAAGGAAAACCTGTTGGCAAGAGAAGGCGCGTTATATTGCTCGGCCATGGTGCAGCATTGCTTCGATGCCATCAATTTCGATTTGAAACCGAACGTAGATACCAAAAACATTACGCCACACGATTTATTCCAGACACCGCAGCCACATACTGCCTATCATTTGATACGCGAACAACCCAAAGGGCCTCGTAAATCAATCGCACAGCGCGTGGTAGATTTAGCCAACACCGAAATCCTATAGCTGTTCCGACATGAAGAAGTTGCAATTAATCCTGGTGCCGGAATCGAGCATATGTGACATCAACGATTTTCATGTTATCGCCGAAAAAATTCGCCTCCAGGCAGCAGATATCAAGATTCATGTCATCAGGCGCCGGCATCTATGGTGGCGGCAACTGGCATTTTTGTTTTCCCCATGCCTGTATGTCGCCTTCTACGAAGCAAAGCATTTCAGTCCCTTGCGAGGGCTTTGCCTGCATGGAATATCCATCAGCAAATCCGGGCAGTATGAGCGGATCAAAAACGCGGGCATCGATGTAATACCCTGGCAAAAAATAATTCCGGGTGAGAGCTACGACAGCAATACCTGGGGAACCCTTGTGATCGTTAAACCCGATCGAGGTCGCGAAGGCAAAGACGTCAGATTATCGAAACCCGAAAATGTGAGTTACGAGCAAGTCTGCACCGACGGGCAGGTTCATTTGCTGCAGAAATTTATCGAGACGGGCGACAACCCTTGTTATTACCGGGCGCTTACACTTTTCGGGAATACACTTTACTTAAGAAAAACAACCAATATCTGCAGCCATCTGAATACGGATTTTCCTGATTCGCTGCCGGACCCTGTGGCAAATGCAGCGCATGGCGTCGCAACTCTGGTGGACGATAAAGAAGTGATCGAATTTGCCAAGCAAATTGCTAACAAAGCATTCCCGGAGATACCGCTATTGGGACAAGATATCGTGCGTGATCTCGCGACTGGACAACTTTATTGCCTTGAGGTAAATCCTTCCGGTTCTACCTGGCATTTCTCGACATCCACAGGCCGGGCCTTACAGCAACGCGATAACATCGATTATCAGGGCCAATTCGATGCGTTCACGATAGCTGCACAAATGCTTATTGCGAAAACCCGGCAATTAGCCGCTTAATCGTTCAAAACGCAATGAGGTTACGCCTATCTGGAAGATCTGTTGATCTACGTTCAGCGCCGGAAATGGCCTGTTTTAGCTTAAATCCACGTTTAATTAGCGACAACTTCACAGCTTTACGGCATGTGGTTGCGACTTTTATCTAAAAGGGAAATAGCAAAATGAAGAGAAATACACTGGTTAAGATTATCGCCTGCACTTTAGCTCTGGCCGCAAGCGGCACCACCATGGCAGATACCCAATTTTACGGCGCCATCAGCTATGGCAATTCCGTAACTACCGGCGATGATGATATTCCGTACACCGCCTTTGACGAGAATAATACCGGCGACCTTGAAGTGTTGACGGCTCCTTATGGCAACAGTATTTATTCCGATATCAAATTAGGCGTGCGTTTCGGGAAAAATATGTTTGTGGAACTTGCAGGAAGTCAAACACGTTTCGACGGCGCTGCCGCGGATGGCAACGGCGGCACCAATGACTGCACAATCGAGCCAACGGCAGGCTTGATCACCGATTGTTTCGATGATGCGACCATCAATTTCGACAGCAAAATCAAAAATCTCGACTTGATTTTCGGCTGGACGTTTAAGCCGACGGATACCTGGTCCGTTCAGCCTTATGTCGGGCTTCGCCAGGTGGATCTGGAAGATAACCGCAATGTCGATTATCTATATTTTGGCGGCGTGAGCGATACGATCACCGATGACACAAACTTCAAGAAAACGGGGATCCTTGTCGGTCTGCGTGCGGAAAAAGATTTCGGCGAAGTTTTTATCAGTAGCGATTTCAATTATTCCTATGCCAGCGGCACGAGAACGCGGTTTGTCACCGATACCGAATACACAACGCCCGGCGGCGTAACTACCGATTTCCAATCAGACACATTCGTGCAGGATATTTCCGTCAGGCAGTGGAATCTCCGATTTGCAGTCGGCCATCGGTTCAAAGTGTCCGAAAACAACGATATGAGCCTGAGTATCGGTTACAAAATAGGCCGTCTGAATGGTTTTGACACCTCAAACACCAATTCGGATCAGTATCCGGTTGGAAGCCTAGGTAGCAGCAATGCGTCGCTGAGCTCAAGAGGCTTTGATGTGATACTGGGTTGGAACTTCTGATCAGGCCACGTGCATTCTTGCAAAAAAAAAGGGACGTCGCATACGTCCCTTTTTTTGCTCCAGATTTTCCGGATCAAGCGCTAATTGATCACCAAACCAGATCATCTGGCACCTGATATAGCGGATCGCTATACGGATCATCGGCAACGGGGGCATTTGGATCGACCATTAGGGCAATTATGGCAGGCAGCAATTCTTCGACCTGACGGGCAATTTCTGCAGTCACAATCAAATACCTGCCATCAAGCTGTACGACCCCCAGGATTCCCTTGTTCACGTTGGCAAGCTGCTCGGGAGTTACATAGACCCGACGTATCTTGCCGTTGTATTCGAAATGACGAGCATGTTCGGCTGATTCGACATTCTGTGCTTTGTCTTTCAGCAGCTCTTGCACTTTCAGTTTTAGCTCGCGTTTTAACTTAGCTTCTTCCTGTTTGCGTTTTTCCGCAGCGATACGCTCCTGCTTCTCGGTCTCCGAACGCAATGCATAGGCCTTTGCCAAATCCATTTCTTCCTGCGACTTTGCCGCAGGCTTTACATGTGGCTTGTGTCTGGATGTATGCGGAGCTGCATGCTTGTTGTGCGGTTTGTGTTTTTGATCTGGTTTGACCGGCGGCTTGGCCTCGATTTTTTTCTCGGGTTTCGGAGCCGTCTTGAAGCCAAGCCCAAGAAGTTGATCGCGTAATGAATTGCTCATATTGGGGAATTTTCTTTGAAAATCTAGTTAGGTTCTGGTTCTTTCAAAAGATCGATTCGATCTTGGGTATTTTCGATTTCAACGACCAAATCCTTGAAGGTCCACTTACCCAACGACTTGGTTGCCGATAAATAGATCGTCGCATCGCCTTTTGGGCCAGATATTGGAATCGCCAAATCGGCGGCACCTGAGCTACCGGTGGTATTGATATTGCCGCTTGCGAAAAACCCTTCGGTAATTGGCTCGCCTATTTCTGCAATAACCTCGGGACTGTTTCTGACTTCATGAACCGCCATCTGATATGCATCAGATGATTTCATCATGGTAGACACACCATAAAAAATCAGACCGATGAAAGCAAAAAATGTCAGCAAGAGCAGCAGACACAAGGTGGGGATAAACCATTTCCAGTTCCTGTCCCACCAAGTCGTATTGTGTGTTCGGTTCATCACTCACCTACCCTGGGTAGTGCCGTCGTTTAGTAATGCGGTGGCGGCGGCTCGGTCGACGGATCTGAATACAGCAAAGTCCGCAGTTGTTTCAAATCATCAAGTGCACGTACGAGCAATTCATGGTTTTTGGCGGCTTCCGCACGGGACTGGGCAAGTGCGTCGCTCATTTCATTCAGTGCCTGCTCTTGAAAGGCGACACGCGTTTCGAGATCGGTGAATCGAAGATCGAATTGAAACTCGAGATTGGTATCGGGAACGGGCATTCGTTACTCACTGTTTGATGATCGTACGACCGCGGCCTATACCGTAATACGCCAAGCCGGCGGCTTCAACTTCCAGAGGATCATAGATGTTCCGACCGTCGAAAATAGCCGGTGTTTTCAATGCCGATTTGATTTTACCGAAATCCGGGCTCCAAAAGGTTTTCCATTCGGTTACCACAATCAGTGCGTCAGCACCCTGAAGGGCTTGTTCGGGCGATTCGGCATAAACCAGGTCGCTGCGCTCGCCGAAGATACGCTGGGTCTCGTGCATGGCTTCCGGATCGAAAACCTGCGCCTTGGCGCCCGCTTCCCAGAGCAAAGACAATAACGTGCGACTGGAAGCTTCGCGCATGTCATCGGTATTGGGTTTGAATGCCAGGCCCCAGACGGCAAAAGTCTTGCCTTTCAAATCCTTATTGAAATGGCGCGAGACCAATTCGAATAATTTCGATTTTTGTCTTTGATTAACCGCTTCGACCGACTCCAGAATCTGCGCCGTGTAGCCATATTGCTTCGCCGTCCGTTCAAGCGCCTGAACATCTTTCGGAAAACAGGAACCGCCATAACCGGCTCCGGGATAAATAAACGAATAGCCGATACGCGGATCCGAACCAATGCCATGGCGCACCATTTCGATATCGGCGCCAACGCGTTCGGCAATATTCGCCATTTCATTCATGAAGCTGATTTTGGTCGCCAGCATGGCATTCGCAGCATATTTGGTCAGTTCGGCAGAACGGACATCCATCGCGACGATACGCTCATGGTTACGGTTGAATGGCGCGTACAAACGCTTCATCAGCTCAAGTGCATTCACGCTGGTCGTGCCAACGACAATACGGTCGGGGCGCATGCAATCTTTGACTGCATCACCCTCTTTCAAAAATTCGGGGTTTGAAACAACTTCAAAGCTGATGTCGGCCTTACGTTGTTTCAATTCATCGGCAATTGCCGCTTTGACTTTATCCGCGGTACCGACTGGAACCGTAGATTTATTCACGATAACTGCAGGCTTGGTCAAATGTGTGCCGATCGTTTTGGCGACTGCCAACACATGACGAAGATCTGCACTGCCATCTTCATCGGGCGGCGTACCGACAGCGATAAAAATAATCTCGCCATGCTCGATACCGTTGGCGGCATCCGTCGTGAATTCAATACGCTTGGCGGCATGATTCGATAACACCAGACTTTCCAGGCCGGGTTCGTAAATCGGAATGACACCATTATTCAAGCCTTCTACCTTGGCTTTATCGACGTCAACGCAGACCACATGATTGCCGACTTCGGCCAGGCAAGTGCCAGTGACCAAACCTACATAACCGGTACCAAAAATTGTAACGCGCATGCTTTCTCCCGTTATCCAGGCGGGAATACCGCCTGGATACGTTCATTGTTACTTATTGTTGTGGCATAGCTTCGGCTGGGCCAGCTTTTACGTCTTGTAATTCAACTTCAAATACCAGTGTTGCGTTCGGCGGCATGCTGCCCTGACCTTCGGCGCCATAGGCAAGATCAGACGGAATCCAGAATTTGAATTTGCTGCCTTTGCTCATCAATTGCAGACCTTCCGTCCAACCCGGAATAACGGCATTCAATGCAAACTCGGCTGGTTGACCACGGTCATAGGAACTATCGAATTTCTTGCCGTCCAGAAACGTGCCCACATAATGTGCCAGCACCATATCGGTAGCAGCAGGTTTCGGTCCATTACCTTGACGCAGAATTTGATATTGCAAACCGCTTTCGGTGGTCTTTACGTTAGGTTTCTTTTTGTTTTCGGCGAGGAACTTTGTACCCTCTTCCAGATTTTTCTTGACGGCAAGTTCGCGTTCGGCAACTTGCTTGGCCATCATGCGCTCACCGAAAGCCTGACCAACTTGTTTGGCTTGCTCATCTGTCAACAATAGCTTGCCATCTTTCATTACGGTCTTGAGTGCTTCGACCAGTGTTTCGACATCAATTTCATCTTTGACAGGTGCGATCGATTTACCGATATCCATACCGATCATGTAGCTAAATTGTTTGCGTTCGGT
Organism: Arenimonas sp.; assembly: GCA_036676335.1. Lineage (GTDB taxonomy): Bacteria > Pseudomonadota > Gammaproteobacteria > Xanthomonadales > Xanthomonadaceae > Arenimonas. Next base: position 233,441 of record JAKFDD010000010.1, read on the forward strand.
ATCCAGACCGGCGATACCTTTAATGACTGGCTCACGCTTTTCAGCTTTTTCTGCTTCTTTCGAGACTTCTTTCTCTGCGCCAGAAGAATTTCCTTTGCATGCAGTAGCGGAAAGGATCATTGCAACCAATGCCAAAGGCGCGAGCGTATTACGAACATTCAAAATCATTGGGGGAAAACTCCGTGGGTAGGCGCCGTCTTCAGGCGCTGGAACGCCTATTGTCGCGGTCTGGGAGCCAGACGGCAATGTTTTGCCGCGATTTTCTGGCAAAACCTTCAGAAAACAGTCAATTTAAAGACCTGATGTAGTCATGCCAGGCCCTTGAGGAACTTCGTTGGTCAAAATATGTACACGGTCAATGTGATGATCCGTTTGCTTCACAGCTAGCTCACCCTGAATATTATTTAGTGATGCCATGGAAACTTTAAAAGCACTCGATGCCATTCGCATCAAATACCCCGTCGTTCCAGCAGCAGGCTCAGCGGACGAATCTTCGGCAATCGAAAACTTCAAGGCGTTTTTTTCCAGCTTTGAAAGTAATCGCATAGAAACATTATTGCTGAAAACATATGCCAGCGATGTCTATTTCAATGACACGCTTAAAACCGTCCACGATACAGACAAACTCGCACATTATTTGAAAGAAAGTGCTACGGCAGTCGATGATTGTCGCGTCGAGGTTATCGAAGTATTGCGCACTGAAAACAATGAACATTATTTCCGCTGGAAAATGCTAATCCGTTTCAAGCGCTTCAAAAAGGGCCAGGACAACTGGACCATCGGCATGAGCCATGTGCGATTCAACGCTGATGGCCTGGTGGTTTACCATCAGGATTACTGGAATGCGACAGATGGTTTATTCCGTCACATTCCAATCCTCGGAAGCTTGATCAACATAGTAATCAAACGGCTGTAGGGTGCGCCTGTGGCGCACCGCTCCCGCACCCTGTTTATTTTTTCGGCTTTGGTTGCATCAATAATTTTTCGATCTGCGCAAGCATTTCGGCATCATCGGGTTTTACGCGACTACCAAAATTCGCAACGACGTTGCCATTTCTATCGATCAGATACTTATGAAAATTCCAGCCAGGCGCTACGCCAGTTGCAGCGGCAAGTGATTTATAAAATGGTGATGCTTGATCTCCAACGACACTGACTTTTTCGAACATCGGAAATTTCACACCATATGTAAGACGGCAAAATTCCTTGATTTCCTTTTCACTACCGGGTTCTTGTCCGCGGAAATCATTCGAAGGAAAGCCCAATACGGCAAAGCCGCGTCCCTTCAACCTGTTATGCAAGGCCTCAAGCCCGTCATATTGAGGGGTAAAACCACACTTGCTTGCTGTATTGACCACCAAAAGCACCTGGCCACCGTATTTCTTCTGCAAATTTATCGGGGTTTTGCCTGCCAATGGCCGAAAGCTTTGGTCCAACAAGCTAGTTTTTGCCTGCAACGGCGACACAAAAAGCAGGCTCATTAAAGCCACTATTCTCAATATTTTCATAGTCTTAGTCCGTTTTTAAGTCTCAAAGTCTGGATATATGTCTTTAGTTGGGTAGCAAAAAGTCAAAAAGTTGTTGACGGGTAAAAATATAGTGTTATAGTTACCTACAACACCTAACCGTTACCTCACTTAGGAGGCCGTATGAACCACAAAGTCAAAAACACGATGACCGGCGTACTCGTAGCACTGAGTTTCGTCACCACGAGCGGCTTGTTGGGCCAAGCCCCCATCGCCACGACTGCCAAGTCAGACGACAACAATATCGCATACACGGCACAACTGGATGTGATGGACGCTTCACAAGATGCCAGCAAGGCACATGACAAACGTCTGCGTCGCCAGTTGTCGATGCCCTATTTCTCGTTCAGCCACGTGCTGCCAAAACAAGGCCTGTGATATGAGCATTGCATGGAATGACAACGCACCTATTTATCGGCAGCTGAAAGAACGCGTCGTGAGCATGATGCTCGACGGTGTCTTGAAGCCGGGCGATGCCCTGCCCTCGGTTCGCCAGATTGCTGCCGAGTACCAGCTGAATCCAATTACTGTCTCGCGAGCCTATCAAGAGCTGGCTGACGAAAATTTAGTAGAAAAACGAAGGGGACTCGGTATGTACATGACAGATAGCGCCCGCGATCAATTGCTGGCTTCTGAACGCGAACGTTTCTTAAATGAAGAATGGCCACTGGTAATCGAGCGGATTAGCCGTCTCGGCCTTGATCCAGAAGCCTTGTTGCGTAAAGGAGGCACACAATGAACGCTGTCGTCTCCGCACGCAATTTAAGCAAGCGTTTTGACAGCACCGTTGCTGTTGATAATGTCAGCTTCGATATTCCGGCAGGTCGCATTGTCGGTTTGATCGGCCCTAACGGGTCCGGCAAAACCACCGCATTGAAAGCGATCCTGGGCCTCTCAAGTTATGAAGGTCAATTGAATGTACTGGGTTTTGATCCGCACACTCAACGCGATGACTTAATGAAGGAAGTTTGCTTTATCGCCGACGTCGCTGTGTTGCCGCGCTGGATCAAGGTAAGTGAAGCCATTGAATTCGTTGCCGGCGTGCATCCGAAATTCAACCGCAAAAAATGCGAAGAATATTTGTCGCATACCAAGCTCAAGCCAAACACCAAGGTAAAGCACATGTCCAAGGGCATGGTGGTGCAGCTTCATCTGGCTCTGGTAATGGCGATTGACGCCAAACTGCTGGTTCTCGACGAACCAACCCTGGGTCTGGATATTCTTTATCGCAAACAGTTCTACCAAAACCTGCTGGAAGATTATTTCGACGAAAACAAGACGATCATCGTCACCACGCATCAGGTCGAAGAAATCGAGCACATCCTGACCGATTTGATGTTTATCCGCGAAGGCAAGATCGTACTTTCTTCCACGATGGATGAAGTGGCAGATCGTTTTGTCGAAGTGATGGTGGCACAGGAGCATGTGGCAGCCGCAAAAACCATGAATCCGATTGATGAACGCCAGATTTTCGGCAAATCCGTCATGTTGTTCGACGGCATTGCACGCAATGAACTCAGTCGACTGGGCGAGACCCGCAATGTCGGTATCGCCGACCTGTTTGTGGCAACAATGAAAGGAACCTACGCATGAACACCATGAAAATGCTCGTTAAACGTGAATACTGGGAGAACAAGGGCGGCATGTTTTGGGCTCCGGTCGTAGTTTCCGCTTTCTTCCTGGCAATCTCGTTCATCAGCGTAATAGTTGCAGCAATCGGCGCGAAACAAGGCGGCGTAGTGCACGTCAATGGCAATGATTTCGTCAATGTTGCCGACTTTTCAAAACATTTATCGCCTGATGACATTCACAAAATTGCCGAAGTGCTGTCGATGGCTTACCTGCCGAGCATCATGCCTTTGATGGCGGTCCTGGCCTTCGTCGTGTTCTTCTACAGTTTGTCGAGCCTGTACGACGACCGCAAAGACAAGAGCGTCCTGTTCTGGAAATCGATGCCGATCTCGGATACGCAGACCGTGTTGTCCAAGTTATTTTCGATACTGGTGATAACTCCGCTTGTTCCTCTTGTAGTTGGCCTCGCAGTTGCCGTTCTATTGTTTCTCATGTTCGGTATCACCGCACAAATCATGGGTGTAAGTTTGATCGGTGAAGCATTGAGTCTGTCCAACTTCTATCTGCTGCCGCTTGAAATCCTGGCTTGCTTGCCGATCTATGTGGTTTGGGCATTCCCGTCAGTCGCCTGGTTCATGCTGGTATCTGCCTGGGCACGTCAAGTTCCGTTCCTGTGGGCAGTTGGCATCCCGGTAATCTTGGGCGTGTTGCTATCGATAGCCGAAGCTATCACCGGTGCAGGCATACCTTATGAATGGTATTGGGAAAACATCGTAGGTCGCTTGTTCGGTGGTTTTGTTCCGGGCGTCTGGTTGGCCTTCTTTGATGCCAGTAACAACATGCAAATCGAGTCGGATCACCAGGCTGGCTGGGAAATCCTGAAGGCTTCCTGGGCAATCCTGGGTTACACAAAAGTTTGGATCGCCGTGGCATTGGGCACAGTAATGACCTACGCCGCCATCCGCTTACGCCGCTACCGCGACGAAGGCTAATCAAGTTACAGCTAACGGCATACCCATACGGGTGTGCCGTTAGCCATTCGGGACTACGGAGTTAGCATTATGAAATTACAACTTCCATTAACCATGTTGTTATCACTTTCGCTGCTTGCAGCATGCAATAAAAACGATAACGACAAGTCCGTTAATAAAGAAGAATCTGTCGAGATTTCGATAAGCCAGAATCTGGATAAGGCTACGGAAGAGGCACGCAATGAAATTATCAACGGCAATATAAGTTTGGGTGATGCCGATGGCAAAGCAAAAAAAGCCGAGATTACTCCCAAGGGTGACTTGCTGATTGATGGCAAACCCGTGAGCATCACTGCAGAGCAACGTGCATTGCTTGTCACACATCGCCAGCTACTCGCAAATATCGCCATCAACGGGATGGAAATCGGCATGCAGGCAGCTAAATTGGCGACTACGGCTGCAGGCGAAGCCATTAAAAGCATCTTTACCGGCGATACCGATCAGGTCGAAAAGAAAGTGGAAGGCGAAACCAATAAAATAGAAGCCTCGGCAACTGCGTTGTGCGAACAATTGCCATTGCTAATGGAATCGCAAAAAACACTCGCCGACTCACTGCCGGAATTCAAACCGTATGCCACCATGACAGCCAAAGACATTGATGATTGCCATGGCGAAGTACATGAAAGAAAATAATCAATAAAATTTCGCGATATGAAAAAGCCGGCTCATTAAACCGAGCCGGCTTTTTTTTGAGTAACAAAAGGCGAATATGGAAATCAATGAAAATCTTTGTCCTTATCCGTTAAATCAGAAACCTCGGATTCAATAATTTACGCAGTTGCTCGGCACTCAAATCGGTCATTTCTCTCGCCACATCCAACACCGGCCGATTTTCCTTGTAAGCGCGTTTGGCAATTGCAGCGGCTTTCTCATAGCCGATGATAGGATTCAAAGCAGTGACCAGAATCGGATTTCGATCCAGGGCCTGGGCAATCCGGTCTTGTCGTACTGTAAAACCGGCGATGGCTTTATCGGCAAGCGATATCGCTGCGCTGGAAAGCAAGCGCAGGCTTTCCAGAATATTGTGTGCGATCACCGGCAGCATCACATTTAATTGAAAATTCCCGCTCTGCCCGGCAATGGTAATCGTAGTGTGGTTACCCATGACCTGGGCGCAGACCATTGCGACGGCTTCGGGAATCACCGGATTCACTTTGCCCGGCATGATCGAGGAACCCGGCTGCAATGCTTTCAATTCTATTTCACCCAGACCGGCAAGCGGCCCCGAATTCATCCAGCGCAGGTCATTACTGATCTTCATCAGACAGGCCGCCAATACATTGCATTGACCGGACAGCTCTACGACATGATCTTGTGCGGCCATACTTTCAAATTTATTTTTTGCTTCACTGAATTGAACGCCGGTTTGTTTTTTCAGGTACTGGAAAGCCAGGCGCGGCATTTTCGGATTGGCATTGATTCCGGTACCAATCGCCGTGCCGCCCAATGGTAAATTCTGCAAGCGCTTGCCGGTATCTTCAAACCGCTCGATGCAAGACGCTATCTGGGCCGACCAACCGGATAATTCCTGACCAAAACTCAAAGGCATCGCATCCATTAAATGCGTGCGGCCGGTTTTTACGACTTTGCTCAACTCGCGCGCCCGCTTATCGATAGTTTTCCGCAAATGCTTCAAGGCTGGCAGCAAGTCTTTATGCAATACCAGATTGGCAGACACTTGAATCGCACTCGGTATGACATCGTTGGAACTCTGGCCGGCATTGACGTGATCATTGGGATGGATTTTCAGCTTTGATGCTTTCGATGCCAGTGTGGCAATCACTTCGTTGGCATTCATATTGCTGGATGTCCCGGATCCGGTCTGGAATACCTCAATCGGAAAATGTTCTCGCCATTGCCCGTTTGCAACCTGTTCGGCTGCTTTGGCGATTGCGGCAGCTTGCGATTTGCTGACGAGCCCAAGTTCGCCATTCGCCGTCGCCACTGCGGCTTTAATTAAAGCCAATGCAGTAATGAATTCATGGGGCATCGTATAAGTAGAAATACAGAAGTTCTCGACTGCTCTCTGGGTTTGCGCACCGTAAAGCGCATCGGCAGGGACCTTCAATTCCCCCATGCTGTCATGTTCAAGACGCGTTTTCTGGCTCATGCATGCCTCTTCAGAACTGATTGTAGTGATGATACCCCCGTTCGGCGGTACAATTGCAGCCTTCGTAAGCCTCCAATACAGCCCATCATGTCTGAATCTACCCTACTTGCACTTTCCCCACTCGACGGCCGCTACGCCAGCAAATGCGACGCCCTGCGCCCCATTTTTTCGGAGTTTGGCCTGATAAAGGCACGGGTAAAAGTCGAAATCGAATGGTTGATTGCGCTCTCAAATGAATCCGGCATTGAAGAACTGAAACCGTTTTCTGCCGAAGCGACAAAAAAATTACGTGATCTGGCTGCGAATTTTTCGGTAAATGACGCCGCCCGCGTCAAGGAAATCGAGCGCACCACCAATCACGACGTCAAAGCAGTCGAATATTGCATCAAGGAAAAACTCAAGGATGATGCCGAGCTGGGCCCTGCACTGGAATTTGTACACTTCGCCTGCACTTCCGAAGATATCAACAATCTGAGCTATTCATTGATGTTGAGCGAAGCCCGTGCGGCCGTCATGCGACCAAGCCTGCAACTACTGGGCGCCAAACTGCGCGGCATGGCGCACGAACATGCAAGCCTGTCGATTTTGTCGCGTACCCATGGCCAGACGGCATCGCCAAGCACCGTTGGCAAGGAAATCGCCAATGTGCTGGCACGTCTTGAACGTCAACTCAAACAATTGAATCAAGTCGAATTACTCGGCAAGATCAATGGCGCCGTTGGTAACTACAATGCCCATATCGTGGCTTACCCGAATGTCGACTGGCCGACTTTCGCAAAGAAATTTGTCGAATCCCTGGGCCTGGTTTTCAATCCCTACACCACACAAATCGAACCGCATGATTGCATCGCTGAAATTGCCGATGTTCAACGTCGCATCAACACGATCGGGATCGATTTATGCCGTGATATCTGGGGCTACATCTCACTCGGCTATTTCAAACAAGCCGTGAAGGCCGGCGAAGTCGGTTCCTCGACGATGCCGCATAAAGTAAACCCGATTGATTTTGAAAATGCCGAAGGCAATTTCGGATTGGCCAATGGCCTGCTCTCGCATTTTTCGGAAAAACTGCCGATCAGCCGCTGGCAACGCGACCTGACCGATTCGACCGTATTGCGTGCATTGGGCACCGCATTCGGCCACAGCCTGATCGCAATCGATTCCTTGCAACGAGGCTTGAACAAATTGTCGGTCAATCCGGAAAAACTGGCCGCAGATCTCGATGCTGCATGGGAAGTTCTGGCAGAACCGGTGCAAACAGTCATGCGTCGATACGGCCTGCCGAATCCTTACGAACAATTAAAAGCATTGACGCGCGGACACGGTATCAATGAAGCCGCCATGCGTGAATTCATCAGCAGCCTGGAATTGCCCGCTGATGCGAAAGCCCGCTTGATCGCCATGACTCCAGCAAGCTATGTCGGTCTGGCTGAAAAACTCGCAAAAGAAATTTAATTTCGTATGAGGGCCTTCTAGGCCCCCAGGTCGGGCCTAGAAGGCCCTCCTACAACACAAAATAAAGCATCGAATTCATGATCGAAGTCACCGCCAGTAAAAAACATTTCCTCGGCATGCCTGCCGCAGAATTTTTGCGTGATTACTGGCAGAAGAAACCGCTGCTGATTCGTCAGGCATTCCCGGATTACCAGGCACCGCTAACACCGGAAGATCTTGCCGGCATTTCCTGCGAAGAAGGCGTGCTCGCACGCCTGGTCAAGCATGATCGTAAAAAAGACCATTACTCGCTGGAAACCGGGCCATTCGACGAAGCCATATTCCCCAAGCTTGGGAAAAAAGACTGGACCTTGCTGGTGCAAGATATGGACAAATGGGATGGCGATGTTCGCCAACTCATTACTGCATTTAATTTCCTGCCACGTTGGCGCGTGGATGATGTAATGATCAGTTTTGCCGCGCCCGGTGGCTCGGTCGGTCCGCATGTCGACCAATACGATGTGTTTTTGTTGCAGGCGCAGGGACAGCGCCGTTGGGAAATCGATGTCGACCCAAACGCCGACAAAACTTTTCGTGAAAAAACCGAACTCAAGCTGCTAGAGACTTTTAAGGCTTCCAATATCTGGACCCTGCAGCCTGGCGACATTCTGTATTTACCCCCCGGTGTTCCTCACCACGGTGAAGCCATCGATGCTTGCATGACTTTCTCGCTCGGCATGCGTGCGCCATCGCATGCCGAGTTATTGAACGATTGGGCCGACGGCTTGTTTGAACGCGTCGGTGAAGATGTACGTTATTCCGACAAAGATCTGCTACCGATAAAAGACAGCGGTGAAATCGATGCCGCCACCTGCGAACGCGTACTGGATATCTTCAAACAGCATGTGCCCGACTCGAAAGCGGCTGCCGCTTTGTTTTTTGGACGATTCGTAACGACTTATCGCACAGCAATGGAAATTGCCGCTCCTCCCAAGTTACCTAAACCCGAAAAAATTCTGGAACGACTCGGCAAAGGCGGCGTATTGGAACCGCATCCGTTTGCACGCTGGGCCTGGTGCAAAGACGGTCGCGAGGCGATCTTGTTCGTGCAAGGCCACAGTTTTTCGACAACACAGACCGTTGCCTCGATATTGGCGCGGGCCGAAAGTATCGACATCAATGGCTTTGCCAATATTCCGGCATCCGAGCACGGCCTGATCTTCGAATTAATCGAACGCGGTTATCTGGTATTGCAAAAGTAATCTTTTTCCGCGATTTGAGTTAGATTATTGCCATGGCTATCTCTGACTTCCGAGTTGAACCCGCTGACTACCAGGTCGATTTCAAGGATCTGCGGGCAGTTCGCGAGCCCGTATTCGTCGTCGAGCAAAACGTTCCGATCGAGGAAGAATGGGACGCACTCGACCCGCTCTGTCATCACGTCATTGCACGCGATGTCGATCACAAGCCGATTGGTACTGGCCGCCTGACACCCGAGCATAAAATCGGTCGCATGGCGGTCTTGAAAGAATGGCGTGGCAAGGAAGTAGGCGCCGCATTGCTGCAAACCCTGATTGATAAAGCCAGAGAGCTCGGCTGGCCGGAAGTGAGTTTGAATTCGCAGGTCTCGGCAATTGGTTTTTACGAGAAATTCGGCTTCGTCAGTTATGGCGAGCAATTCGAAGAAGCCGGCATCATGCATCTCAGTATGAAATTGACGCTGGACCCGCTTGAGTTGGCAACTCGACCGCCCGGCAAAGGCATGGCGTCACGAATGCTGGATTTCGATACTTCCGCGCAATTGCAGGAAGTGACTTTACAAGTCGTTGGCACCGCCAAACGTGGCCTGTGGATTTACACCCGTGATCTGGAACATAACCTTTTCGCTCAACCCGATGTAGTTGAAGCGTTGAAGCAATTCGCGATCAAGAGTCGCGGTGGGGTCGCACGCATTCTGGTACAGGACACAATGGCGGCCCGCAGCCAACCGCACCCTCTTCTGGGTTTGTCGCAACGCTTGCCGAGCGTATTTCAATTTCGAACACCGATAGAACCGGAAGACCAGCAGTACCCCTCGGCTTTCATTGCCAATGACCGTGACGCCTACTGTTTCCGCATGCTCGATGGCCGCTACGAAGGCAATTGGAGCCCGGATCTGCCTGCGCGTGCCAAACAGTTGATCGAGCTTTTCGATCGCGTGTGGGAACGCAGTCGTCCTTGCACCGAATTTCGTGCGCTGGGTATCTAAAGAGACAAATACATTTGGTGGTTTCTACAAACCCCGGCTCAGGCTATAATTACCGTTCTTGCTCAAGGCGTGGGCCTTCGGCATAACCCTAATTACAACAATCACTTAGCCGCACATGCTGCGGGCCGGGCCAGGAACGTGGATAGTCTGATCAAACAGTTTGCTCAATCCTCTCAACTATCTGGTGGCAATGCCGCCTTCATCGAAGACCTCTATGAGCAATATTTGCTCGATGCCGACAGCGTAGGTCCGAAGTGGAAAAGCTATTTCGATGCATTCAAAGGCCGTGAAGCCGGTGATGTTCCGCATTCTGCCGTAATGGCGCAGGTTCAACGCGCTGCAATTCAAGCCAAGCATCAAACCGGCAGCGGCGCCATCGATGAAGAAGCTGCCCGCAAGCAAACCGCCGTCGGCAAATTGGTCACGGCATTCCGTTCGCGCGGGCATCTGAGCGCCAAACTCGATCCGCTTGCGATGATGCCTCAACAACCGGCGCCCGATTTGGGGCTGTCGTTTCATGGTTTGAGTGACGTCGATCTGGATTCCGAATTTGCCGTCACCAGTTATTTCGGTGCTGAAAAATACAAATTACGCGATTTGGTCAGCAAGCTCACTGCTACCTACTCCAGCTCGATCGGCGCGGAATTCATGCATATTTCCGATGCCGCCCAACGCCATTGGATGCAACAAAAGCTCGAACGTGCCGCTGGTGCATTCGCATACGGCAAAGACGACAAGAAACGCATTCTCGAACGTTTGACGGCTGCCGAAGGTCTGGAACGTTATTTGCACACGAAATACGTCGGACAAAAACGCTTCTCGTTGGAAGGCGGCGATTCGCTGATTCCGATGATGGACGCCATTATTCGCGATGCCGGATCCGCTGGCGCAAAAGATGTCGTGATCGGCATGGCGCATCGCGGTCGCTTGAACGTGCTAGTCAATACACTCGGCAAACCTGCACAAAAATTATTCGCCGAATTCGAAGGCAAGTTTGATCATATCGATGATCCTGCGCATTCGGGTGACGTTAAATATCACATGGGTTTCTCGGCTGATATTGCAACTCCAGGCGGCGCCGTTCACCTGGCTCTGGCATTCAATCCATCGCATCTTGAAATCGTCAACCCGGTCGTCGCCGGCTCGGTTCGCGCACGTCAAATGCGCCGTGAAGATACCGATGGCGACAAGGTATTGCCGATTCTCGTTCACGGTGATGCCGCTTTTGCCGGTCAAGGCGTGATCATGGAATTGTTCCAGATGTCGCAGGCACGCGGCTTCCGCGTCGGTGGCACGGTGCATATCGTGATCAACAATCAAGTCGGTTTCACCACTAGCTGTACCGACGACTCCCGCTCTACCCTGTATTGCACCGATCCGGCAAAAATTATCGGCGCGCCTGTGCTGCACGTGAATGGCGATGATCCGGAAGCCGTTGTTTTCTGTGCAAAACTGGCACTGGAATTCCGCAACACGTTCAAACGCGACATCGTGATCGACCTGGTTTGCTATCGCCGTCACGGCCATAACGAAGCCGACGAACCATCGGCAACGCAACCATTGATGTATCAGAATATTCGTGCTCGTAAAACAACGCGCGAACTATACTCTGACGCCCTGATCGCCCAATCGGTCTTGACTGGTGATGACAGCAAATCATTGGTCGACACTTATCGCGACAAGCTGGACAAAGGCGGCCTCACAACTGAATTGGCGCAGGCCGACAAAGATGTCGCGAACGTCGATTGGACCCCGTGGCTGAAAGGCAAACTGTCGGATGTCGTCAAAACCGGCATGCCGCGTTTCGCCCTCGATGCGCTCGCAAAGAAAATCAACACGATTCCCGACACGCTCAAGCTGCATCCACGCGTTGCGAAGATTTACGAAGACCGCAACAAGATGGCTGCCGGCGAACTCGCCATGGATTGGGGCTTTGCCGAAAACCTTGCCTACGCAAGCTTGCTGCAGGAAGGCTACAAATTGCGTCTGGTCGGCCAGGATTCCGGTCGCGGCACCTTTTTCCATCGCCACGCGGTTTTGCATGATCAAGCGACCGGCCAAACCACGATGCCTTTGCGCGAGCTGGTAAAAAATCCGGAACATGCGGTCATCATCGACTCATTGTTATCCGAAGAAGCCGTCATGGGTTTCGAGTTCGGCTATTCGACCGCCGAACCGATGACATTGAATATCTGGGAAGGCCAATTCGGCGATTTCGCCAACGGCGCCCAAGTGGTGATCGACCAGTTTATTTGCTCGGGCGAATCGAAATGGGGCCGCATGTGCGGTCTGGCTTTATTCCTGCCGCATGGTTACGAAGGCCAGGGTCCGGAACACAGTTCGGCGCGTCTGGAACGCTTCCTGCAATTGTGCGCGTTCAACAATATCCAGGTCTGCACCCCGACTTCGCCGGCACAAATGTTCCATATGTTGCGCCGTCAAATGCTGCGCCCTACCCGCAAGCCGCTGGTTGTAATGACACCGAAATCGATGTTGCGCCATAAATTGTCGGTATCGACTTTGAATGACCTTGCCGATGGCGAATTCCAGAACCTGATCAAAGACAGTCAGTGCACCGATCCATTGCAGGCCAAACGCGTCGTCGTTTGCGGCGGCAAGGTTTACTACGATTTGATCGAAGCGATGCAAGCACGCGATATCAAAAATGTCGCCGTGGTTCGCGTCGAACAACTGTATCCATTTCCGCGTCCGGAACTGGCGGCTGAACTTGCCCGCTTCGGTCACGTGAAAGAAATCGTCTGGTGCCAGGAAGAACCGCAAAACCAGGGCGCCTGGTATCAAATCCAGCATCATCTCAACGCCTGCCTGAGCACCGGTCAAAGCTTGAGCTATGCCGGCCGTGCCCGTTCCGCTGCGCCTGCGTGTGGTCATGCCAATACGCATGTCGCCGAGCTGACGCGATTGATCGAAGACGCCTTAATTAACCCGCCTGTCACCCAGACAGCCGAATAATTTTTTAAACATCATCACAGGACAAAGTCCATGAGCATTGAAGTCAAAGTCCCGGTTTTACCTGAGTCCGTTTCCGACGCCACGATTGCCACCTGGCACAAGAAAGTTGGCGATACCGTTCGTCGCGATGAAAATCTGGTCGATCTGGAAACCGACAAAGTGGTGTTGGAAGTTCCATCGACCGTCGATGGCGTTCTGAAAGAAATCAAATTCAAGGTTGGCGATACCGTCAACAGCCAGCAAGTGATCGGCATTATCGAAGCCGGAGCTGTTGCCGCTGCTCCTGCTCCTGTTGCAAGCGCACCAGCCGCCGCAGCTCCTGCTCCGACCGCTGCGAAAGTTGCTCCTGCAGCACCAGCCGGCGATACCAGCAGCTTGTCGCCCGCTGGCCGTTTCGTTGCCGAAAGCAATAGCATCAATCCTGCCGATGTCGCCGGCACCGGTCGCCGCGGCATGGTGACCAAGGAAGATTTGGTCAACCACATCAAAGGTGGCGGTGGTGCGCGTCCGGAGCAACGCGTTCCGATGACCCGTATCCGTCAACGCATTGCCGAACGCATGATGCAGTCGAAAAATTCGATTGCCATGCTCACTTCCTTCAACGAAGTGAATCTGAGCAAAGTAATGGCGATGCGCAAGGAATTGGGCGAACCATTCGAAAAAACCCACGGCATCAAATTGGGCTTTATGAGCTTCTTCGCAAAAGCCGCTGCGAACGCATTGCAAAAACATGCAATCGTCAATTCATCGGTTGATGGTACCGATGTGATTTATCACGGATACGCCGACATTTCGATCGCTGTTGCGACCGAAAAAGGCCTGGTCACACCGGTGCTGCGCAATGTCGAAAACATGAGCTTCGCCGAAATCGAAGGTGCGATTGCCGGTTATGCCAAACAAGCCCGCGAAGGCGGCTTGAAACTGGAAGATCTGCAAGGCGGTACCTTCACGATCACCAATGGCGGCACATTTGGTTCGTTGATGTCCACTCCAATTGTGAACCCACCGCAATCGGCGATTCTCGGCATGCACGCAATTAAAGAGCGTCCAATTGCCGAAAACGGCCAGGTCGTAATCGCGCCGATGATGTATATCGCGCTCAGCTACGATCACCGCATCATCGATGGCAAGGATGCCGTGCTATTCCTGGTCGATATCAAGAACCAATTGGAAAACCCGCACCGCATGTTGCTGGGCCTGTAAAAAACCTATAGTACGTCGTGAGCGTCGCTTGATTTCGCTGCTCACGGCCTACACATCTTCGCTGTACGAATACGCAAGTAACCTCAGAGAACACTTAAATGAGCGAACAATTTGATGTCGTAGTAATTGGTGCCGGGCCCGGCGGTTATGTTGCAGCGATTCGCGCAGCACAGCTTGGCCTGAAAACCGCTTGCGTCGATGCCTTCATCGGCAAAGACGGCAAACCTGCACTCGGCGGTACCTGTTTGAATGTTGGCTGCATTCCGTCGAAAGCATTGCTGGATTCTTCCCGTCAGTTTCATAACCTGACGCATAACTTTGCCGTACACGGCATTACTGCCGACAACGCCAAAATCGATATTGCCAAGATGATCGATCGCAAAGATAAAATCGTGAAGCAATTCACTGGCGGCATCACGCAGCTTTTCAAAGCCAACAAAGTCACACCGATTGCCGGCTTTGCAACGCTTAAAGCCAACAAGGTTGTTTCGGTGAAAGGCCATGATGGCGCAGTTGCCGAAATTTCCGGCAAGCACATCATTCTTGCCTCTGGCTCGGTGCCAATCGAATTGCCATTCGCGAAATTCGACAATAAATACATTCTCGACAACGCCGGTGGTCTCGATGAAACCGCAGTACCAAAACGCCTCGGCGTGATCGGTGCGGGCGTGATTGGCCTAGAACTTGGTAGCCTGTGGTCGCGTCTAGGTTCACAAGTCACTATCGTTGAAGGCTTGCCAGATTTCCTCTCTGCAGCCGATGCCGATATCTCAAAAGCCGCAGCCCGCGAGTTCAAGAAGCAAGGTCTGGAAATCCGTCTTGGCGCGAAATGCACCAATACCGAAATCAAGAACAACGAAGTGCATCTGACTTATTCAGATGCCAGCGGCGAGCAAGTACTGGTTTGCGACAAACTGCTGGTCGCCGTCGGCCGCCGTGCCGCAACGCAAGGTTTGCTGGCTGAAGGCTCCGGCGTACAACTCGATGAACGTGGTCGCATCGTGGTGGATGGGCATTGCCGCACTTCTGCAGAAAATATTTATGCCATCGGCGACTGTGTACGCGGCCCAATGCTTGCACACAAAGCCAGCGAAGAAGGCATCGCGGTTGCAGAAATCATTGCCGGCCTGCCGGGCCACGTGAATCTCGACACCGTGCCATGGGTTATCTACACCGAGCCGGAATTGGCTTGGGTCGGAAAAACCGAAAAAGAATGCAAAGACGCCGGTATCGAATACAAAGTCGGTACCTTCCCGTTCGCCGCCATCGGTCGCGCTGTCGCGATGAACGAACCAGCAGGTCTGGTGAAAGTGATTGCTCATGCCGAAACCGATCGTATTCTTGGCCTGCATCTGTGCGGTCCGAATGTTTCCGAACTGGTGCATGAAGGCGTTGTCGCGATGGAATTCAATGGCTCTGCGGAAGATCTGGCCCGTATTTGCCACGCACATCCATCACTTTCCGAAGCCGTGCATGAAGCGGCACTTGCTGTTGATAAGCGTGCGATTCACAAGGCGAACTAATCATCACCTGTTCAACAAAAGAACCGCCGCAAGGCGGTTTTTTTGCGATCAAACTAAAGAGCGCACAAGACGACAATCGTTGTAATGCCGAGTACCATGGCTTCAGCAGACATCACTGGAACAACAGGAGAAGATTATGCGACTGATGAAAAACTGCGCCTTCCTGGCAATGTCCACGTTCCTATTAGTCGCCGTACCTTCCCATGCAAGTACTGGCAAGGCACCCGAAAAAGCCAATGAATTTATTTCGTATTGCGCAGATGCTGCGCACTTCAAAGCCTGTAGAGCAGCAGTCGTCAAGGCAGATATAATTCTACTGTCCGAGGAAAGTTGTGCCGAATACGGAACAAGGGGCATCAGCAACGATGAAGCAACCAGAGTCATTCTTGGCTGGCTTCCGAAGCATCCCGAAGTACACACGCTAACTACCGAAGAAGCGCTCATAAAGGCAATCACAACACTTTGGCCCTGCCAATAATCGTGCTGCAGGACGAGAATAAATAATGACTAAACAATTCCAGGCCTTCCGCATACGCAACGACGCGAATGGCGGTTATCGTTCCGGCATCGAAACTATTTCCCTAACGGATTTATCTGCAGGCGAAATTATTATTAAAACCTCCTATAGCAGCGTCAATTACAAGGACGCTTTGGCAGGGACCGGACAAGGAAAAATTCTGCGGCAATTCCCGCTTAACGGCGGTATTGATGTCGCGGGCACCGTAGTTGAATCCAGTGACTCAAATTTTAAAGTGGGCGATGAAGTACTTTGTACTGGTTGCGGCCTATCTGAAACCCGAGATGGCGGTTATTCCGAATATGCACGTCTCGAATCAAAATGGGCGGTCAAACTCCCTGTTGGTTTGTCTCTGCGTGAAAGCATGATTCTAGGCACTGCGGGCTTCACAGCTGCCTTGGCGCTTTATCGCATGCTGCAGAATTCCCAATCGCCCGAGCTTGGCCCTATTGCCATTACTGGGGCTACCGGCGGCGTTGGCATGCTGGCAATCGATATTTTCACTCGGGCCGGTTTTGATGTGCATGCATTCAGTGGCAAACCGGAGCATGCCGATTTCCTGAAATCTTTGGGTGCCAAGCAAGTATTGCCTCGTGAGGCGGCCATCACGAACAAACCGATGGACAGCGCAAAATTCGGTGGCGCACTCGACAACGTCGGCGGTACTACACTCACAGGGCTGCTAGCGCAAACAGCACCCTACGGGAATGTTGCGAGCGCTGGCCTGGTCGCCAGCCACGAACTGCCGACGACGGTCATGCCTTTCATCATTCGTGGCGTATCGCTGCTCGGGATTGCATCGGCAGGTACCGCTCGCCATATCCGGGACGATATCTGGCAAAAGCTGGCCAATGATTGGAAACCTGCGCATTTAACCGCAATAGCTACCCGGGAAATAACGATGCTTGAATTACCGCAGGTATTCGCTGCTATGCTTGCGGGGGGCTCGTTTGGCCGTACTATTGTTAAATTGTGATGAATCTCTTGCGCAAAACACCCCTTACAGGATTACAATCACAACAATCATTGGAGAGCACTAAATGGCACGTATCTTAATTGTTGATGATTCACCGTCCCAATTGATGGGTATGAAGCGCATTGTAGAAAAGCTGGGCCATGAAGCACTAAGCGCAGAAGATGGCGCGCAAGGTGTTGAAGTCGCCAAAGCCAATGTGCCTGATTTGATCCTGATGGACGTGGTAATGCCTAACCTCAACGGTTTCCAGGCAACCCGCGCCATTTCGAAAGAAGCCACCACGGCCCATATTCCAATCGTCCTGGTCACCACCAAGGATCAGGAAACCGACAAGGTCTGGGGCATGCGCCAGGGCGCCAAAGCTTACATTACCAAGCCCTTCAATGAAGCCGAGCTTGTTGCAGTAATCAATAAATTACTGGTCGGCGGTTAATTCATAAAATAAAAAAGCGGGGATTCCCCGCTTTTTTATTGCCTTGACCATTTTTATTGGCCGGAGAATACTTCGGCCATTTTTTTATAGAAATCTTTTTGTTCTGCGGTTTCCGCTTTTGGCGCGCGAATTTCGATTTCGACAATCTGGTCGCCTGCGTTTGGTTTTCCAGGCAAACCGCGCCCTCGTAAACGTAATTTTTTGCCGGCTTCGGAATTAGCCGGTATTTTCAGTTCCACTGCCCCGCCCAGGGTTGGAACCGTTGCCACCGTACCGAGGGCTGCCTCCCAGGGCGCGAGGCTCAGGGTATAGAGAATATTCCGATCATCCACCTCAAAATCGGCATGTGCCCGGTAATCTATTTCCAGCAACAAATCGCTCTTGCGAGGACCACTTGCCTTGCCTTGCCCCGCCAAACGAATAACTTGCCCTGGTTTGATGCCGGCCGGGATTTTCACTTCCAGGGTTCTGCCATCGACATTGAAACGCTGCTGCCCGCCAGAAAACGCAACTTCAAGCGGAATGGCAACCTTGGCTCTCGTATCTCCCAATGGTTGCTGTGAAGCTCTTGCACGACCGCCAAACAGCGATTCAAAAAAATCGCTGAAATCACCGCCGCCAACATTTCCGAAACCCTGGTGAAAACCGCCGCCATTGCCAAAACCCGGCGGAGGCTGGTATTCCTGCCCGGATCGATAGCCGCGTGCACGCAATTGATCATATTGCTGCCGCTTTTCCTTGTCACGCAGGACCTCGTAGGCTTCATTGATCGACTTGAATTTCTCTTCGGCCCCTTTTTCCTTGCTGACATCCGGGTGGTATTTACGGGCCAATCGACGATAGGCGGTCTTAAGCTCTGCTTCGCCAGCACTGGCTTCTACACCCAAAATTTCGTAATAATCCTTGAATTCCATCTCTGGCAAACCCATATGTTAAGTGTGTGATTATGGGCGTAACACAAATGCTTTCAAGCCCTCACATTCAATGCACTCAAAGTCTTTATCATCTGAACAGACAACGAACCTAGGAATCCCATGAGCATACAAGTTGGCGACAAACTTCCAAACGCAACCTTGAACTATCTGAAAGATGGCGTACAGGCTATTACTACCAAAGAATTATTCGACAACAAGAAGGTCGTCTTGTTCGCGGTACCCGGTGCATTCACGCCAACGTGTTCCGCAAAACATTTGCCCGGCTATATCGCGAAAACCGAAGATTTCACCAATCGCGGTATCGACGTTGCCTGCCTTTCCGTAAACGATGCCTTTGTCATGGGCGCCTGGGCAAAGAATCAGGATGTACCTGAAAACATCCATATGCTTGCCGATGGTAATGGGGAGTTCACCAAAGCCATGGGACTGGAACTGGATGCCACTGCTTTCGGCATGGGGTTGCGTGCAAAACGTTTCGCCCTCTATGCAGAAGACGGAGTCGTAAAGAATATCTTCGTCGAAGCACCGGGCGAATTCAAAGTATCCGCAGCTGATTATGTCTTGGAGCATTTGGGCTGAGTTCGAATTTCATCGACATTCATTAAAGGGCAGTTTTACTGCCCTTTTTTTGTCTGCAATCCATTGAAGGTTTGCTGTTGTTCATACAGCCTTGGCTAGACTGCCTTCACTTTCAAAGGAGCCTCACATGAAGACTTTGTTCGCTATCGCATTAGCCGCTTTTGCATTGATGGGTTTTTCAAAGCCCGTTTTGGCTGACTCATACTCAGGCTGTTACAACTGCGGCGTCGTCAAGGACATTGATACCTTCAAGGGAAAACGTTCCGGTACTGCAGGTGCCGTAGTGGGTGGCGTGGTCGGTGGCGCAGTCGGCAATCAAGTCGGCAAAGGCGACGGCCGTAAAGCTGCGACAGTGGCCGGCGTCGTCGGTGGCGCAATTGTAGGCAAAAAAATTGCCGAAAATAACGATAAAACCGAGTACGACATTACGGTAAAAATGGATAACGGCGATACTCGCGTTATCACGCAGAAGAAGATCGGCAGCATTAAAGTCGGTAGTCGCGTGAAGGTAAAAGACGGAAAAGTCTGGCTGCGCCAGTAATTATCGAAATAATCCGATGAAAGTAAAAAAGCGGCCTAGGCCGTTTTTTTACTTCAAGACATACAAACTCATCTCATCCCAGGCACCGGCATCGGTCAAGGCCGTAATGCGTTGCATACCGGCTGTCTCAAACTTCATCACCAATATCTGATTCGCCTGCGTATCGGCGATCCATTGACCATTTACCAACCACTTTACTGTTTGCTGAGTACCCAGAGCACGAAACTCGGCACTAACCGGTTGAGTGGAATTAGGCGCTCTTGCCAAAGTCGACTTTTCGGCCGGGCCATCGATTTGCAAGGTTTCCATCGATGCCAAGGCATCTTCGGAACAATCTGCAGACAACGCTGGAATTCGTGATTTTTCTCGCAAGCCCATCGGTAGCCATGGCGTTGTCAAACTCGGCCAACGTGCAATGTGCGATGTTTTCTGTACATGGGCTTGCTTGCAATCGGAACTCAAACGCAAACCTGTTTGTGCATCAACTTGCAATTCAAGTTGACCGGCATTCCAGACACGCGCGCCGCGATCCGCCCAGGTTGGCGGAATACTATTACTAAAGGCAAAACCTTTTCGCTGACGATGACACAACCCCGCCTGGGTCTCCTGAACACTGCGGCCCAAGGGCCAACATACGTCGATTGCCTTGACGTCTTTAGGCATTGCGGTTCGCACTACAGCGTGATCGGGTTTCGGCAAACTATCGAAGACTTCGTACATTAATGGCAATGCCGTAATCGCACCGTATTGACCAGGCATAGGCGTGCCGTCTGGTCTTCCGACCCAAACGCCCACCGTGTATTCAGGCGTGGTCCCTAACGCCCAGGCATCACGAAATCCATAACTGGTACCGGTTTTCCAGGCCACGCGCTTGCGCTGATTGTTATCGAAAATATCGTCGTTTTGCGTATTGCTTTTATGGGTCTCGAGAATTTCCCGAATCATCCAGGCAGCACCCGGCGACAACAATCTGCGATCGCTTTTTTTCGCGTGCACGACGTAACTGACACGCCCTGCTACGCCTTCACGGTTCAATGCCGCATAAGCACCAACCAATTCTTCCAGGCGCACACCAGTGCCACCGAGAATAATCGAGAGATTGGGTTTCGCACCTTCCGGCATACGCATTGGCAAGCCGGCATTGGCGAGTCGTGCAGCGAATCGCTCGGATCCCACGCGATCCAGCAAATCTACCGCAGGTACATTCAACGATAATTGCAAGGCTTCGCTGGCGGACACCGGTCCGTGATAAACCGGATCGAAATTGGCCGGTCGATAATCACCAAAATCCTGCGGCGCATCGACCAAAAGACTTTCGGTATGAATCAGGCCATCATCAATTGCCAAACCATACAAAAATGGTTTCAGCGTCGACCCGGGTGACCGCAACGCCTGCACCATATCGACATGACCCAGGGTCTTCTCATCGCCGAAACTGAGCGAACCCACATAGGCTCTCGCTTCCAGAGTTTTATTATCAACGACGAGCAAAGCAGCCGAACTTCGTTCCGGTAATTGCGAAAAATAATTCTGCAAGCGTGCTTCGAGCATGCTCTGCAAGTCGGCATCGATCGTACTTTCAATTTTTGTTGCCGCCGGATTCGCATCTCGCAGCCTCTGGGCCAGCAACGCCGCACTCATTGGCACCCGCAAGCTTCTGGTAACCACAGGCTCCTGTTTGGCTTCCGCAATCGGAACGCTTGACCAAATATTATTTTCCGCGAGACGCTTCAACACTTTATCGCGGGCTTTTCTTGCAGCTTCCGGATTTCTGTCCGGACGCAAACGGCTTGGCGTTTGTGGAAGCACGGCCAACAAGGCTGCTTCGGAATGCGACAATTGTCTCGATGACTTGCCAAGATAAGCCCAACTAGCGGCTTCGACGCCTTCAATCGTCCCGCCAAAAGGCGCGTGGGTTAAATAGATTTCAAGTATTTCCGTTTTCGATAAATGCCATTCAAGTTGGAGTGCTCGAAGCATTTGCCGCATCTTGCCGAATACCGTGCGCGGGTGCGGCTCCAAAATCCGCGCCACTTGCATAGTAATGGTCGATCCGCCGGAAACAATTCGCCCATTGCGGGCACCTTGAATTGCGGCCCGGGCGATTGCGAATGGATTCACACCGGCGTGATAATAAAAATACCTGTCTTCATAGCCAATCAATGCTTCCAAATACAGGGGCGAGACATCTTCGACTTTTACCGGATAGCGCCAAACACCATTCTCGCTCGCGAATGCCCGCATGGGTCGACCATCTCGGGCAGTGACGAGCACACTGGCATTATTCTTGGACGGCAGCGGTAACGGATACATACGATCCAAGACGCAAGCCAGCAGCATCAGGCAAAGCAAGGCGATGGCGAATAGTCGCCACCGCTTTTGTTTACCTGAATTATTAAGTGATTCCGCTAACACAGGATTACTTCGGTTGAACCACCGTGATGCTGGTCGGGAATGCGACGCCAACGCCACGAATGGAAGGACGATACATATCTTCAACTTGCGGCGGCGGCACCGTATAGGTCCCCGGTGTCACTGCACGCACGATGTAGAACAATCTTGCATATTGTCCGCTGTATAACTTGATCGCCGCGACATAACGGTCATCGCGGAATTCCTCATGCACGATCGAAGCGGCGTCGCTGCGATCCTGCATATTCACGCCGTCAATTTCGACATCTTTCCATTGATCGTCTTTGGCAAGATTCAGGTTTTCCACCTCCAGACCGGCCGGCAATAAATCAACCAATAACGCATCGTTCATGCTTTGATTGGCCTGCAATTTCACCAGCACCAACAGGATTTCTCCTTCACGCAAGTTACCGCCTTTCCAGATCGTGCCATCTGGCTGATAGTAATGACGGGTGACCTTGATGAATTTGTCGTTGGCGGCTGGCGCTTGTTTTGGAATACCCGCCACATCAATCGTGGCGTAGAGATTGGTTTTTTCCTTGGGTTCAAAACGCACGCCACTTGCAAGATCCGCCTGGACAAAGCTGCGACTGATAATACTGTCCGGAGCGAGCGCCACTTTTTCAGAGCCCGTTTGCAAGTTACCGGAAAACACGCTGTCCTTGCTGACGGCAATCGCTTTACCCAGTTTCGCCAAACCGATCTGTTCCTGCGTACTCAGCCAGTAGTAACGGCCATTGGTCAGATTCTGCATGTCACGCGACATGGCCAACAAGCGTTTATTAAAGGCAGGGTGATTCAAATTATGCCGCTTCATCAATGCCAGCATGAAAGCTTCGTCACGTAAATTACTGCCATAGTCACCCATGTATTGCGGACGTTTGCTGACCTTCGCAAAGGCTTCGTTTATAGCCTTTTGACCACGCACTTTGTCGCCTTGCAGGTTCAGTGCAATCCCCAGATGCAGCAGCGGCAAACCGGTCAGTGATTTTGTGCGCTCGTTGTCGTAAAGCGTACGCAAAGTACCGAGTGGTGCGCGGTTCACGCGTGCCAGCACATAGGCACCATGCGCTTGGTAGGCATAACGCATGTGCTGCTGTTGATCGTATGAATAAAACGGTGCGCCGCCGGTAAGCATGTCCTCACTCAAGCGCTCCAGCGTTTTCTTCAACACGGCATCGGGCACGGCAAACCCTGCATCGCGTGCATCGAGCAGGAACTCGGCAATGTAAGGCGTCAGAATTGGATTGGCTTCCGAGCCACCGCCCCAGTACGAAAAATGGCCATTGCTTAATTGCATCGATGCCAAGCGGCTGATCGCAAATTCCATCCGCAATTTGCGTTCTTGCGGAGTTATGCCTTTAAAGCCCATGCGTGCGGTCGTTTGCGGGTCCAGTAGCAACGCTGCATAGCCACGCGTTGTGGTCTGCTCGGCACAGCCATACGGATAAGAAAGCAAATCACTCAATGCCTGCGCAAACG
The DNA here is from genome assembly GCA_036676335.1 of Arenimonas sp. Lineage (GTDB taxonomy): Bacteria > Pseudomonadota > Gammaproteobacteria > Xanthomonadales > Xanthomonadaceae > Arenimonas. Next base: position 256,936 of record JAKFDD010000010.1, read on the forward strand.
GAATCGGCGGCATTGTGCTAATCGTGAATCGTGCGTTGACCGTGCCCGGCATCAAATGGTCACTCATGCCGCTATTCAAACTCACACCTTCGCCTGGAGTCAGGGTTTGCAGCGTCGATTTAACAACACCACCCCATGCCGGACGTACCGGGACTTCGAACACGCGATTGACTTGATGACCGCCACCTTCGACTTTCAGGCGGACTTTGCCAACGCCACTGCCTTGTCCACCGGTCAACGGGAAGCTCATTGTATTTTTCGCGTCAGGCGCCAACGTGATTCGTTTGGATGCACCATTGATATCAACCGGACCCGAGGAACTAACGCTCACATTGAAAGCGCCGGATTTGCCGGTAAAGTTCTGCACATCGATTGTCATCGTGCTGCGATCCCCCGGTGCCAATGCACGCGGACCGCTTATTTCAGCCAACACCGGAGCGCGGATAATGCTTTCACTGTCGGCCTTGCCGTATTGATCGGCAGTAAAGACCAATGCAGACACGCGCAATGCACCATTGAAGTCCGGTACCGGCAGTTTGATCAAGGCTTCGCCCTTTTGATTCAAACTCACCAGACCAGAATACAAATCGACCGTCTGTACTTTCGCTGTTGGTCTACGCGCTTGCGGCAAGGCATCGAGCGCCATATCGCCGCCGAATTTCAATTTCGCAGTATTACCATCGTAGCTTTCGATCACACGGCCATAGATGTCATAGGTTTCGACGCCAAAACGACGTTGTGCGAAGAAATGGGCCGCAGCATCCGGCACCGGAAATTGCGTGATATTCAAAATACCGACATCGACTGCCGACACCGTCACCCAGGCTTTTTTACCGGCCAAAGCCGGCGCTTTTACCGTCACTGGAAGCGCTTGCTCCGGCTTGGTTTGCTTGGGCGCCGCAACGCTGACAGCCACTTCCCGATTGGCACTTTGCATCGGAACATGGGCAACACCAATTGCACGAGCCGGTGTAATTTTCTCCTTCGCCGAGCCACCACGGAAAACCAGTGCCGTGATGTAAACATCATGACGTTGCCACTCTTTGGTAACGGCTACTTCATAAGTTGCACCGGGCTTGGCATCAATTACCTGCGTGTGCATCAAATGATCGCTCTCGACGATCAACACACCTGGGCCTGCATGCGGCGGCGTAATAGTCACTTTTACTTTATCGCCGACTTTATAAGCGGTTTTATCGAGTGCCACTTTTACTTTGTCGGGGCGTGCATCAAGGCCACGATTTTGATCATCCCAACGCCAACCGGCGTAGAACGGATAACGGGTAATCAAACCGGTTTGTTTATCGGTCACTTCCAGCCGATAGTCGCCCCACTCCACATCGACCGAGATCTTGGTACGACCAGCGACTTGTGTTTGGCTGTTAAGCGTTTGCACTGTCTGGAAACGCGATGTGAAATCGTAACCCCAACCGCCGCTATCACTGTAGTTCCAGTGATAATCGCGAATTTCGCGTACCAAATTGACGGTCACAGGTGCTGCCGACAACTGGCCAGCAGCATTACTGCGAATCAATTCGAAGCTCGCCGTGTTTTCCGACGCTGCGCCATCCGCTGCATCGAATAAGGGCCGCACGCCGACCAGATTCGCGGCTGGCCACAAGGTGCGTTTCATCGATCGACTCACCGTTCGGCCACCGGTCTCATAGACACTGCCATGAACAATAACCGAGACTGGCGCTGTACCTTTTACTTCTTCAGGCAATGGCAATGCTGTCACTAACTGACCTTTGGCATCGAGTTTTTCGTCGATTACGTCATCATTGTTTTTCGGATATTTGATCGTGCTGTCACCGAAAGTAAAATCTTTCAGTTTTTCGACCGGATGTTCATCATTCAATACGTACATTCGAGCGGTAAAGCGATTACCGTCGGCCGGTGCTCCATATAAATAAGCCGCATCGACTTTCAAATTCAACGGTTCTTTCGGCTTGATGACAGCTTGCGCCGAAGACAAATCGAGCTTCATGCGCTCCGGTAAAAACTCTTCGACATGCACTGCCATGCCTTCGACCACATCACCGGCACCGGGTGCGGTACGGAATTCTATTTTCCATAAACCGGTAGCGGCATCGGCTGGCAATGCTTGCTGCCATTCAAAATAGCCCTGCTGCTTTTCGGCTAATTTCGTCTCAATCAGCGCACGGCCATCGGGCTGGCGCAATGTCAGATATAGAGGTTGCGACTTGATTTGACGGCCATCGTGATTGCGCATCAATGCCGACAGGCGAAGAGTTTCGCCCGGGCGATAAAGATCACGGCCGGCCCACGCAAACACATCGAACCATGCCTGTTTCCGCCCTGAAACCGCGAACTCCGATAGATCCAATGCAGGCTGGTTAAACGACATCACCGAGATATCGCTGGAGCGTGTTGCAATTAATGCCTCTTCGGCTTTCAGCGTGTAGGCAATCAGCGCATTACCGCTTGAATCGGTTTCAGCCTTGACAGTAGTTTCGCCTTTCTTGCCAAGCACGGTAATTTCAACATCCGATAAAGCTGCACCGGTTTGCAGCGATGCCGTATGCACATATATTTTGTCTTTATAGGCACGGACATGCAGACCGATATCACTGACATAGAAAACTGCCGTGTCGTAACTCTCGTTAAAGCTGCCTACTTTCTTTACCAATGCAAAATACAGGCCGGGTTTCTGCAATTCGTCGATACTTTGAATCGGCAAGTAACTCACCTGACGTTCGTTTTCTTCGCCGCCCAGAATGAAACGATTCAGGTAAACCGATTCGGCATAACGGTTGATACCGCCGCGCTGACCATCTTCATCATCGCCATAGTCATAATTGTTGTCGCCCAGTTCCCAGGCACTACGACGTCCGCCGCGCTGGTAGGCCATCAGAAAATTGGCAATCTCCTTGTCATGGACACGGTAAAACTCGACATCTACCTCGGGTACATTGACAGAGACCAAAGGCAGGCCACGTGATTCCTTTGCCGGCAATACACTTCCCTGCGATGCAAAGCCGACAGCCGGCTCCAGCGGGCCGGTAAAGATCTTTCGTTCTTCTTCCTTGCCAAGCGTTTTACCATCGGCGGCCATTAAACCGGCACGAAGAATGACGGTGTAATTTTTACTTGCGTCGACATACGGAAAACGCAGACTCTTGTTGTCGTCGGTTAGCACCCAGCTGCCTTTGACAGCCTGGTTTTTTTCGTCTTTTACGACGATAAATTTATCGAATTCCTGCGCATGCGCCAAAGGCTGGGAAAATTGCAGTAACAGCGCAACTTCGTCGTCGTTTTTGCTGCGCGTCGCGGAGACCAGGCCGAAGCCCACAACCGTCTGCCTTAAATCGATTGCGCTGTCTTGTCCCTGCAGTTCCGGCACCTGATTTTTATCACCCTGGCAGCCCGCCATACAAAAAATCATGAAAACAGAAACAAAAAAAGCCGCGATAATGCGGCTGAGTAAACGTTTGTATGTAGACATGCTGGGCTCCTGAAAGTGATGCGAGTATAGGCCTACTGTGCTGACTGCCAAGAGGCTCTCACAAAGGCGTTTAACGTTCATTTAACTTTCGTTATGAAGTCGTTAAACACCCTTGAAAGACCATGTACGCAATTACTTGGCGGCAGCGGCCACGGGCAATTTACTGGCTTGCATCGTCGCGTAGGCGACTTTATCGATAGGCGTCAATTGCAGATTGGTATTGGCCATATCCAGACCCATAGAGCTCCTGGCGCTCGCCATTGCGGCAAAATTCACGTCCACGTAGCCCAATGGTTTGCCGGCCGTATCGAAGGCCAGTCCAGGCAAACCATCCACCAGATAAGTCAATTTTGGCACGCGGGTTTCGCCCATGATTAAACCAGGGCGCCACAAGGGCACCGAGCCCGATTCGTCATTGGTACGCAGCAAAGTAAAAAACTCCATACCGGGTTCCGGCTTGCCACCTAAACTTAAATCGACGAAAGGCAGGTTCTTGGGCGAATGCCGAATTCGCAACCACGCCAGTCCTAGCGCGGCATCGCGTGTCACTAAATCCGCAGGCAGCCAATCTTCGCTATCCACCAGATGCACGCGAAACTCGCTCGACTTCGCGACCATGCCTGCTTCGCCCTGCTTGCCACCCGACATCGCGGAAAAATCGAAACTGACGGCACGGTCGGGTACCAGCAATAAGCCGTCTCTGCTAACCAACACTGCTTGAGTGCGGTCTTCGATACGCTGCTCTTTACCTGCAGAGTTAATCGCCATTACGAATTTAACGGTAACGATTGCATTGCCGTGCTTTTCTACCATCGATTTATAAATCGGACGGTAGTCGCTGATATTTTGTGCATTCAAAGTACCGGCTGAAGTCAAACTTAAGGCGCCGATAAAAAGAGTTGCCAATAGGGTTTTCCTGGACATGATCATGAGTTCCTGTGTTAATTGCTTAGCCAGTACGGGTCAATGTATAAAACGCGATTTTCACTACCGCGAATGACGATGATCGGTATCAAGGCATCGGATTTGGCGGCCAGCTCGCTATCGAGCGCCTTACGCAAGGTTTCAACGTTCGTGACATCGGTTTTGCCAAGTCGGGTGATGATGTCCGAGCGTTTCAAATGTGCCAGCCCCGCCGGACCACCGGATTCAACACCATCCAGAATCACGCCCGTTTGATTGACCGACAGATGCTCGTTGACCCGATCATAAAAACCCAGCTCGCGAATTTCGACACGCAACTTGCTCAGATTCAATGTTTTCAGACCGGCCGAACTTATCGGCGAAGGTAAAAAGCTGAGCTTGAAAGTCATTGGCTGCGTATTCCTGATCGCCGTGAACTCGATGTCGGATTCAGGCACGACATCTCGAACTGCCTGATGGAAAGGTTCGGTTGCAACATCATTGGCCGGCTTCAGTTTTTGTCCGTCCAGACCAATCAGCAAGTCACCGATTTTTGCACCCGCTTTCGCCAACGGGCTGTTCGGATAAATGCGGGTAATGCGGTAACCGGCAGAACTCAATTTCATGTCTTTTGCCAGCGAACTGCTAATCGCCTGCACTTCGACACCTGACCAGGATTTTGGCAGTTCGGGCAGTGGAACGCGTACCTTGTCATTGGATTCCGGCTGTAGAAGCGCGATCATTTTTTCGTCGTCGCGTTCAACTTCGAATAAATAATATTTTTCGGAATTGACCGGTACGACAATGCCGGAAAGATCGGAAATTTCATCGACCGGTTGATGTTCGATTTTGCGAATAATGTCGCCAGCCTGTAATTTCGGTCTTGCAATCGCGGCAGGTCCGCCCGGACGAACGCCGGTGATGAGCAAGCCGGCATCATCATCCAGATGACGGCGACGCCCCATCGGCTGCGTCAACTCGGTCACCGACATCCCAAACGGCGAAGATGCCAAATCATCACCACGGCTTTTAGGTTGAGCATCCGCCTTCAATTTTACATCGATGACTTTTCCACTGCGCTCGATTTTCAAAACTATCTGGCTGCCAATCGGCAGCTCGGCTATTCGACGTTGTAGTGCAGGTACATCCACCGGTTGCAATGCCGTCACGTTATCGCCATTCAGGCTGACGATTCGGTCGCCTGCCAACAGACCTGCTTTATCGGCTTGTGATCGGCGTTCAACCGCATTAATCAAAACACCGGATGTATAACGTGTTCCTTTCAAAGATCGTAAACGGAATCCTAGTGATACCCGTTTGATTTCGCCATTGGCAATCAATCGTTGCACAACGCCACCGGCATCGGGGCCTGGAATAGCAAATGCCAGGTCACCACCTAGGATCATGCCGCGGGTATTCACGCCGACAATTCGGCCATTCAAATCAACCAAAGGACCGCCGGAATTACCCGGAGCAATCGCGGCATCATGCTGGATCCAGGCGTAGTAACGGCCGGTCGGCTCATCAACGCCCAAGCGATCTTCGTAATCGGCTTCATCATCGAATAATGAAACCAGCAGGCGACGAGGATTGTTGACCACGCCGGCGCTCATCGAATTGGACAGTCCCCAGGGGGCACCCATGGCAAGCACAGTATCGCCTGGTGTGAGGTCATCGAGATTTTCGGCGAACTTGGCGAAGGCAAATGTTTCTTGCGAGGGTGGAATCGCCTGCAATACTGCCAAGTCGGAAGCTGTGTCGGTACCGATTAATTTTGCCGGTAATTCGCGACCGTCAAAAAAAACAACCCTGAATGATTTTCCATTTTGGGTAACGTGCGCATTGGTCGCGATGTGCCCTTGAGCCGAGATCACCGTTCCGCTGCCACTGGATACCGACAAGACCGGCTCTCCCTGTTGATAGTCCTGCCGCACAGTCAAAATACTGACTACGACAGGCAATACGGCATCGCGGGCTTTTGATATCCGCTGAGCGTCGGAGCTTCGTTCGACGGTTTGAGCTATCGGGCTTGATACAACGAGCGAAAACAGGACAAAGGCGGTAAAACTAAATAAGGATTTTGGAAGGGGCATAGAAACCTCGGGAACGTCTTCGCAGCATACGCAAACGCTGGTGAAAAAACAGGGCTTCGTGCTTTATCCGCATAAAAAAATCCCGGCCTTGGCCGGGATTTCATTTCGAGCTGTCATCGTTAACTGATTCAGTTCAGGTCAGTCGCCGGAGTCTCGGCTGAATCGCCTGCTGGCGGCATATCTGCGGCAGGAATGACGTCGAGAACTTCATCGGTATCTTCCAATGCTTCGATGCTTTCGACCGCAATCAGTTTTTCGTTGTCAGCCACCCGCATCAAGGTCACGCCCTGGGTATTGCGGCCAACTTGCGACACTTCGGAAGCGCGTGTGCGAACCATCGTGCCTTGATCGGAAATCAGCAGGATTTCGTGTGCTTCGGTTAATTGGATGGCGCCGACCAGTCGGCCGTTACGTTCACTGGTTTGCAAGGCGATAACGCCTTGGGTACCACGACCTTTTTTCGGGAAGGCCGACTGCTCAGTACGTTTACCAAAGCCGTTCTCACTGGCCGTCAGGATATCGCCCTCGCCTTCGACCACAATCAGACTCATGACTCTTTCACCGGTCGAGAGCTTCATGCCGCGAACGCCGGTGGCGGTACGACCCATCGAACGAACGCTGGCTTCGTCAAAACGGACTGCTTTGCCGTTCGATGCAAACATCATGATGTCGCACTTGCCGTGAGTCAGCTGCACGTCAACCAGACCGTCGCCTTCATCCAGGCTAATCGCCCAGATGCCGTTCACGCGCGGACGCGAGTATTCGGTCAACGGTGTTTTCTTGACGGTTCCGTCTCGGGTTGCGAAGAACACGAATTGATCTTCGGTAAATTCACGTACCGGCAAAACTGCCTGCACTTTTTCGCCTTCTTCGAGCGGAATCCAGTTGATGATCGGACGACCTCGTGAATTCGGGCCGGCATCCGGCAACTGGTAAACCTTCAACCAGAACACGCGTCCGGCACTGGTAAATGTCAGCAAGGTGTCATGGGTATTTACCACCCACAAACGTTCGATGAAATCTTCATCTTTCACTGCAGTCGCCGAACGGCCTTTGCCACCGCGTTTTTGTGCACGATAAGCAGTAACAGGCTGACGCTTGGCATAACCGGAATGCGAAAGTGTCACGACGACATCTTCCGAAGCGATCAAATCCAGAACATCCAGATCTTCTTCGCTAGGACGAATTTCGGTGCGACGAACATCGCCAAATTCTTCTTTCAGATTGGCAAGTTCGGTACGGATCACTTCGAGCAGACGATTCGGATTTTCCAGAATCTCAATCAAGGCACGAATGACTTCGAGCAGTTGTTTGTATTCGTCGGTCAGTTTTTCCTGTTCCAAACCGGTCAAACGGTTCAGACGCATTTCCAGAATTTCTTTTGCCTGAACTTCGGTCAGGCGATATCCGCTTTCGCCCAGACCAAATTCTTTTTCCAGATCTTCCGGACGCGAAGCATTGGCGCCTGCGGCCGACAACAACGCACGAACCAGACCTGGCTCCCACTCTTTCGCCAACATGCGTTCTTTCGCGATTTGCGGGCTGGCCGATGTCTTGATCAGTTCGATCATTTCATCGATGTTGGCCAGCGCAACCGTCAAACCTTCCAAAATATGGGCGCGATGACGCGCTTTGCGCAGTTCGAAAATCGTACGGCGGGTCACCACTTCGCGACGGTGGCGAATAAAGGCTTCGAGAATTTGTTTCAGGTTCAGGATTTGCGGACGACCATCGACCAGCGCCACCATATTGATACCAAACACCGATTCCATCTGGGTTTGCTGGTACAAATTGTTCAGCACCACATCAGCCGACTCGCCGCGCTTGATTTCCATGTAAATACGCATGCCGTCCTTGTCGGACTCATCGCGTAATTCGGTGATGCCTTCGAGTTTCTTTTCCTTTACCAGCTCGGCGATTTTTTCGATCAAACGCGCTTTATTCACCTGATACGGCAACTCGGTGACGATAATCGATTCGCGGTTATTGTCTTCGTTGACTTCGATGCTCGCTCTGGCGCGCATGCGCACGCGGCCACGACCGGTGTGATACGCCGCATGGATACCAGCAGCGCCGTTGATGATGCCGGCGGTTGGGAAATCCGGGCCCGGAATATGCTGCATCAGATCGCCGATGCCCAATTCAGGGTCGTCGATCAAGGCGACGGTCGCATTGATCACTTCGGTCAGATTGTGCGGCGGAATATTGGTCGCCATACCGACGGCGATACCGGTCGAACCGTTGACCAGCAGGTTCGGTACGCGGGTTGGCATCACGGTGGGTTCGTATTCTTTTTCGTCGTAGTTGAGCTGGAAATCGACGGTTTCCTTGTCGATATCGGCCATCAATTCGTGTGCGAGACGCGACATGCGCGCTTCGGTGTAACGCATCGCTGCCGGTGAATCGCCATCGACCGAGCCGAAGTTACCCTGGCCATCGACCAGCATGTAACGCAGCGAGAACGGTTGCGCCATACGGACCAAGGTGTCGTAAACGGCAGTGTCACCATGCGGATGGTATTTACCGATGACGTCACCGACGATACGAGCCGATTTGTAATAAGGCTTGTTGCTGTGCGCGCCAAGTTCATGCATCGCGAAAAGTACGCGACGGTGAACGGGTTTCAGACCATCGCGAACATCCGGTAAGGCGCGCCCTACAATCACGCTCATCGCGTAGTCGAGGTAGCTTCGACGCATTTCATCTTCAAGATTGACCGGAATAATTTCTTTTGCGAGATCTGACATTTGGTTTCCGTGTTGACTAAAACATACGTTATTTCTGGTCAAAAAATGACCAGAAAATCGTCAAGAAAATGGCTTGAAAAAACGACAGGAAATTGTAACAGATTTCGCGAATTTAGTACCGTACGAGAACCCTGCTATATCGCGCTCTCAGGTGCTTGACTTTGCCGAAAAAACATCGGTCATTTTTGCCAAATTCGGCCGTTCAATCAGGCCTTTTTCGGTCACGATGGCATCGATCAAATCGGCAGGCGTCACGTCGAATACCGGATTGAAGGCTTGTACGCCCTCCGCCACCATGCGTTTGCCATTACTGGACAATAATTCGGCCGGGTCGCGCTCTTCAATATGAATCAAATCACCGCTGGCGGTCTGCATGTCGACGGTCGAGCTTGGCGCAACCACCATCACTTTTACGCCATGATGTTTTGCCGCAATGGCATGATGATAGGTACCAATTTTGTTGGCGGTATCGCCATTGGCGCAGATTCTATCTGCACCCACGACAAGCCACTGCACTGCTCCCGTTTTCATTAAGTGCGCACCGGCGCCATCAGCGATCAGCGTGCCGGGAATTCCGTCCTGTAGCAGCTCCCAAACGGTCAAGCGGGCTCCTTGAAGCCAGGGCCGCGTTTCGCTGGCGTATACCTTTGCAATCTTTCCCATGGCAACGCCCGCACGGATAACGCCGAGTGCTGTACCGAAGCCGGCGGTGGCCAACGAGCCGGTATTGCAATGCGTGAGCACGCCGGAACCTGGCTCGATCAAATTTGCACCCAAGACACCCATATGACGATTGGCGGCCAAATCTTCGGTTTCAATTGCGCGTGCTTCTTGTTCCGCCACCTGCAACCAATCGGCCCCGGCGCTTGCAAGGACGCGACGCATGCGGGCAATCGCCCACATCAAATTGACTGCAGTCGGTCGCGATGCATTCAAATCATTCAGATCAGAATCCAGTTTTTGCAAAGCTTCAGCGCCATTGGCGGCTGAAATTTTTTGCCCGGCCAAAACCACACCCCAAGCCGCCGCGATTCCTATCGCGGGTGCCCCACGTACCACTAAATCGCGAATGGCCTGGCAAACTGCGGTACTGTCTTTGCAATCCAGATAGCCGACATCGAACGGCAAGTAGCGTTGATCAAGCAAGCTCAATCGATCGCCTTGCCAGCGAATCGGACGGATACGGTCATAACGGTCAAAATCCATGTTCATTCCTTGTAGCTATGCCCCAAGTTTACAAGCTCGGGTTATGCTTCGCGAATGATCAAGAAAATACTTGGCAAAGACACGCCCGATACCGGCATCGAAACCTTGTTGCACACTTCCTGTGTAAAAGCGGGAGCTGCCGCTGCGCTACAAGTGGCCCTTGAACGATTACCTTTGTTAAAGCCTTTTCTGCCGCCGCCGATAACACGGGCTGCCCGTGGCGATGCGCCTGAACGAATTCAACGATTGCTGGTGAAAGAAATTTACTTTCGCTATCGGCTGAAACCGGCGGGCTGGGAAATCGAAGGAATTCTGGCCGTCGCGCAAACCCAAAGCGTGTTGACACCACTCGCTACGCAGGAAGGCTTGTATGCCGTCTTAAAAGCCTGGTTGCCTAAACCGCTGGTGATTCCGTTGATGCGCTATACACCGCTCGAACCTTTGATCACGGCGTGTTCAAAAGCGGTTGCCGCCACCTGGGCTGCCGGCCGATATGCCGATTCTGTCTGTCGCCTGCGTAAAGCTGGCGCCGATTGGCTGCCAGCTCCATTGGCGGATGCGCTTCAAATGGCTCCCAGCACGTTGAAAACCTGGAGCGCCGAGGCTTTGTCGTTGGCATTGCCACCACTCAAACTAGCAACGCTATGGGGAAAACGCGCTGCGATAGCTGCCTTGAATGCAAGACCAAAGCCGAATGAACCAGTCAAAGCTGTCAAACGTAAAGTGGCGAAAAAGGTAGCAGTGAAGAAAGTGGTCAGCAAAGCAACGGCCAAGAAGAAAGCATCGAAGAAGACCTAGGCCAGGCCGGGCAAATAATTCCGCACCCGCAGCATCCACAAAATCATCGCACTCCCGATTGCTGCGAAGACGTGCTTGATTGCATGTCCGGCGATTTCATTTTGTAAAAACGCAAATATTTCAGCATCGAAAGCTTCCAGCAATTTTGCAATCACGTAACAAAACAAAGCCAAAACCAATAAATGCGAATGCGAGTAGCTTTTTCGATATAGACACAACATTGCCGGAATCACCAATAACGGCATAAATTGCACCCACGCATATAGCCTCAAATCGTCATATCCATACCAGACCAAAACACTGCTGATACCGATCAGAATCAAAGGCAATAAAAGGTAACGAGTCAAACTGACGTGGACATATTCGCCAAGCAAAGCAGCGAACAAGCCCATGAACCCAATCGTCATCGGCAATCGATCCCACATCAAACTTTGATTATCGGGATCCAAGTGATAGTACGCGGACCCCAAACTCACCAGGCACATGCCGATGAAAAATATTACCCATGCTGTTTTTGAAGGGCTCGACGGTTGTCTGACACAGAAAACTGATCCGACGATTCCCACTATCAAGAATGGCAAATTCGATATCACATTGTAAAAATTCGGAATGCCGAAAAAACTGCGCGCATCAACAAACTCGTGATATGCCAAGTCTTGCCCGATGGGCGCCTGGATCATGAGCACTACCAATGACCCGAGCACCAGCAGTAGTAGCAGTGCGTGTCTCCATGCAATTGAAACTGGCTTGATAATCGCTGTCATGATGCAATCATAGTTATTGCAGGCAGCTTTGCCATGACTAAATTCGAAGTATCGATTAGCGAGCTGCCACGCTCAGTTATTCTGGACATTGCAGCCCAAAGGTCGTATCGACACTCTGCATGAAGACTGAATTTATTGCCGTAAATGTGACGCTATTGGATTGTCATGAACGCCGCTTCGTTCTAAGGTGTGACAATGAGCGACAGCAAAGCTAACCCCTCCACTCTGCGCCCCCTGTTCTGGTTCGCCGCGAGCGCGCTGGTGGTTTGCCTGCTGTTGCTGGTGACAGTCGATTTGCCTGAAATCTGGAATTTACTGCTCGCCACATTGGCCGTCGGCTTGATCGTGCATATGTCATGGCTGTTTTCCAAATTTTCCAGCGCGCAACGCGACCACAACAAGCAATTGCTTGCTGCAAAAGCAGAGAACGAAAAACTCAGTCAGGAACGCGAGGTGATGGCACGCGAATTAACCCAACTGGGTCGCTACGGTAATTTATTGCATGGCTGTACGGATTTGGCTGAAATTCTTCAGGTCAGCCAGCAATTGCTAGCCCAGCTTTTACCAGGAAGCGCCGGCACGATTTACCCCTTGATAGATGGCGAAGGACTGGCAGAAGCCACCCATCTTTGGGGGATCCATATCGGCAACACCAAGATGCAAGCCCATCATCGGGATTGTTGGGCCTTACAACGCAAACGCGTACATTTGAGCCATAGCGATGCACCTGGCAGTGCTTGTGCTCACATCGAACTGCCTGAAGGTTTGGATATATTGAGTTCCGCCTGCATCCCACTGACCGCTCAGGGTGAATCACTCGGTTGGCTTTACTTAAGTACCTCTGGCCACGGATCTTTCCCAAAATTGTCAGTTGCCATTGCTGCTGCCGAGCAACTTGCATTGGCATTGGCGAATCTGAAACTGCGACAACATCTACGCGACCTTTCCGTGCGCGATCCGTTAACTGGCTTGTTTAATCGACGCTATCTGACCGAGTCGCTGGGCCGTGAAATGACCCGATGCAAACGTCGCAAGCTGCCATTATCGGTGATGGTATTTGATCTCGACCACTTCAAGGCTTTCAACGACTCGCTAGGCCATCAAGCCGGCGATGCTTTGCTTGTAGCCTTTTCCCGAATGCTCCAAAGCAGTGTTCGCAATGAAGATATCGCATGCCGTCTTGGCGGCGAAGAATTTATCCTGATCATGCCGGAAATGGATCAGGAAATTGCGATCAGACGTGCGACTGAATTACTCGAAGCCACACGCACACTCGAAGTGATGCACGACGGTCAAATACTGCCGCAAATTACGACATCGATCGGCATTGCCGTTTTCCCGGAACACGGCGACGCAGCAGATCAGTTAATCGGGCGCTCCGACACTGCCTTGTACGCCGCAAAGAATTCAGGCCGAAATTGCTACGCAATTGCAGAAAAAGTGGCCAGCGAGTAATCAGGCTCGGTCAAACGGAAATGCTACGACATCCTGTATACGGTCTGTCCCCAGCATAGCCATCAACAGACGATCAACGCCGAGCGCGACGCCCGCACATGCTGGCATTTTAGGCAGCGCGGACAATAAGCGTTCGTCGACCGGCGGCTGCATTTGAGCCCGCTTCTGGCGCTTGGACAGATCGAGACCGAAACGTTCACGCTGTTCCTTGGCATCGGTCAACTCGTGATAGCCATTAGCCACTTCGGATGGCCCCACATAAACTTCAAAACGCTCAGCTACCGTAACATCGTCTGGACGTAATTTAGCCAGTGCACATTGGCTGGCGGGATAGTCGTATACGATCAATATGCGATTATTCGGAATACTCGGTTGAATTAAATGCGTCATCAACAAATCCAGCCAGTCGTCGCGGGTCAAACCAGTCGGATCAATCCCGTAAACAGCCAGCGGGCCACGCAATTCGCCTTCATTGGCAGTCAGCGGGTCGAAGCCAAATTTCGATTGATACAACTGCCGGAAACTGATGTCGCGCACGGTCGATTTTCTTCCGACCATATGCATTGCAGCACGCACCAGCTCGGCGGTCTCATCCATTAATTGGTTATGGTTCCAACCGATCCGATACCATTCCAGCATGGTAAATTCCGGGTTGTGGCGCCTACCGGCTTCACCATTGCGGAACACCCGTCCAAGTTCGTAACAATCGCCAACACCCGCCGCCACCATACGCTTCAGGGCAAATTCGGGGGATGTCCGCATCCAGCGCAAACTTGAACCTGCGGAGTTATGGCCATTGAACTGCAACTGGAAACTGTCGATATTCTGATCGGTGTTTCCCGCCTGTGAAAGTATCGGCGTTTCAACTTCCAGTACGTTTCTGTCCGCAAAAAATTGGCGAATCATCGCCATCAACGCAGCGCGGATTTTCAGATTTTTCAAGCTTGCGGTGGGTTTCCAGTCTTTCATGACAATACACTCCTGTTCCGCTTACCTTATCAAATAAATACTTAACCCTGCTTCGACAGGAAATCCAGCAACTGGTTCTCATCCCACACTTCGATGCCCAGCTCTTTCGCTTTTTCCAGTTTGGAACCGGCGGCTTCGCCTGCAATGACTATACTCGTTTTCTTCGAAACGCTGCCAGCTACCTTGGCGCCCAAAGCCTCCAATCTATCGCCGGCTTCGTCACGCGACATGCTGCTTAAGCCGCCCGTGAGCACGACAGTTTTTCCTGCCAACGGACCTTCAGCGCTACGTTGCGGTGCGCCTTCAGTCCAACTCACGCCTGCAGCACGCAGGCCTGCGATGACTTCGCGATTATGGTTTTCATGGAAGAAATTGACGATTCTCTTGGCGACAATCGGCCCGACATCGGGGACCTGCATCAACACATCAAGGTCGGCCTGCATAATCGGATCAAAGGCGCCGAAAAACTTCGCCAATGTTTTTGCAGTCGATTCACCGACATCGCGAATGCCCAATGCATAAAGCAGACGTTCTAGCGTCGTGTTTTTGCTTTTCGCAATTGCCGTCAGGATATTTTCGGCCCACTTGGTGGCGACCTTGCCCTGCTTCACTGTTTCCGGCGTATTGCCGTCGCGTTCGTCGCTGCGGCGTTTCATTTCCAGTAAGTCGTCAAGCGTCAGGGAATACAAATCGGCAACCGATTTCAGATAACCGAAATCCACCAGCGCCTCGATGATGCGATCACCGAGACCATCGATATCCATTGCGCGACGGGAAGCAAAGTGAATCAAGGCTTGAGTTCGTTGCGCCTGGCAATACAAGCCACCGCTACAACGTAGAACCGCTTCGCCTTCTTCACGAATGGCATCGGATCCGCAAACCGGGCACTGCGATGGCAACGCATAGGCAGGATATAGCGGAAGGTTATTCGCGTTCATCGGACGCTTATCCATTATCACGCTGACGACTTCCGGAATCACGTCACCGGCCCGGCGAACGATTACGGTATCGCCGACGCGAACATCGAGACGCGCGATTTGATCGGCATTATGCAAAGTGGCGTTAGTGACAACGACACCCGCGACATTGACCGCTTTCAGACGTGCGACCGGCGTAATTGCGCCCGTGCGTCCGACTTGCACATCAATCGCTTCAACTGTAGTGAGTTGTTCCTGTGCCGGAAATTTGTGGGCAATGGCCCAGCGTGGTGCTCTTGAAACAAAACCCATCGCATTTTGCTGATCATGCCGATCGAGCTTGTAAACAACGCCATCGATGTCATACGGCAGCTTATCGCGGAGATCACCAATCTTTTTGAAATACGCCAACAATCCTGCGGCACCCGTTGCGGTCGACACTTCCGGACTGACCGGCAATCCAAACGTTTTCAAACCATTCAACATTTCCGAATGCGTAGTAGGCAAAGTCCAGCCACTGACTTTGCCCAGACCATAGGCATAAAAACTCAACGGCCTTGATGCGGTAATTTTCGAATCGAGTTGCCGCAAAGAACCGGCAGCTCCATTGCGAGGATTTGCCAGGGTTTTTTCGCCACGCTCGCGTGCACGCTCATTGAAGGCTTCAAATCCGGCGCGAGGCATGAAAACTTCGCCACGCACTTCCAGAACTTCCGGCGCATTGCCACGCAAACGCAATGGAATAGCCTTGATAGTCTTCAAATTCGTGGTGACATCTTCGCCGGTAGCGCCATCGCCGCGGGTTGCACCCTGTACGAATACGCCGTTTTCATAACGCAGACTGATCGCCAAACCGTCCAGCTTGGGTTCTACCGAAAAACCGGGCTCGGTCACATTCAAGGCATCGCAAATACGTTTTACGAAATCGAAAATTTCGCCATCGCTGAATGCATTGCCAAGCGAAAGCATAGGCACTTCGTGCTGCACCTGGGCGAATTCTTTCAGTGCGGCCGCGCCTACGCGCTGCGTTGGCGAGTCGGCTGTCTTTAATTCCGGATGCTGTTGTTCGAGCTCCTCCAGTTCGCGGATCAGCAGATCATATTCAACATCGGGAATCTGTGGTTCATCCAGAACGTGATATTGATAATTCGCGTCTTCAATCAATTTTCTTAGTTGAATAATTCTTTCAGAGGCTGACATTTTGGATTTCATCGTCTCGTAGCCCGGGTCATGGCTTTATCTGACCCGGGGAGAATTGCGATATCGTTTCGATGGTTCGACAGGCCTGCTCGAACTTCGTTCTCGACTCGCCCCTCACCACGAGCGGTTTATTTTTATTTCATACACTTTATTATTGCAGATCGTGCCATGACAACCCGGGGCAAATAAAGCCATGACCCGGGTTACTGTTACCGACCCGGCTTGATATTCAGTTTTTCGCGCTGACGGTCGTATGTCCGCAATTCTTCGCGAATATGCGAAATGCGTTGGCGACCGAGGGCATTGCGTTGATCGTCCAGAACGACGGCGTCAAGCAATTCTGCCATGCGTTGTGCGGTTGGCAACATCGCATCCCATGCATCGAGGGCGCTCGAAGGGCCCGGCAAGGTAATGAAGAAATGGATACCCGGCGTTTTGAGTTCCTTGATCGTACGCAGATCGAAAATACCCGGCTGCACCAAATTGGCGACGCTAAATACCGGACCCTGATCGTGATTCTTGTCGACCATGCGATGGAAAATATTGCGGTGGCCGTAAATCAATCCCGCTTTTTCGGCTGCTACCACCAAGTCAGGACCTTGCAAGGTTTGACCGGCACGCGCTGCAAGTAACAGACTGACAACTTTGTCGAAATCCTTATGCGGCCTTGCGCCGACATCCAGATAGCCGGGTTTGGATTTTTCACTATCATCGGCAACAGTTTCGCCGGCAACCACTTCACCGCTTTCTTCTGCTTCGAGCAAATCCTTCAGCGTGGGCTCCTGACGCTTTGGAGCACCATCATCCTGCAGGCTGGTTCTAACGCCTTGCTCCGGTTTTTTCCGGCTACTGAATAAAATAACCGCGACAAGAATAATGAAAGCAACGGCAATGCCGATTCGAAGCAGCGTGGTATCGCTTAATCCTTCCATTCAACTCTCCTTAGGCCGCGCCAACCAAACGCGATGCTTCATCCAGATCCACCGAAACCAGACGGCTAACGCCAGGCTCGCGCATGGTCACGCCACTGAGCTGGCTCGCTGCTTCCATCGTTGCCTTGTTATGGGTCACGAACAGGAACTGCACTTTCTCGCTCATCTCGCGAACCATCGCCGAGAAACGGCCAACGTTGGCTTCATCCAATGGTGCATCGACTTCGTCCAGCAAGCAGAACGGTGCCGGGTTCAAACGGAAAATCGCGAATACCAAAGCAACCGCCGTCAATGCTTTTTCACCACCCGAGAGCAGGGAAATATTCGATACGCGTTTGCCTGGCGGACGCGCCATGATCGACACGCCAGTATCGAGCAAATCTTCACCCGTCAGTTCGAGATAGGCGTGACCGCCACCGAACAGGCGCGGGTACAATTCCTGCACACCGGAGTTAACGCGATCAAAGGTTTCCTTGAAGCGACCGCGGGTTTCACGATCGATTTTCTTGATTGCGTCTTCCAGCGTCGTCAACGCACTCACCAGATCCTGGTTTTGGCTGTCGAGGTAGGTTTTTCGGGTGCTTTGTTCCTGATATTCGGAAATCGCGGCCAGATTGACTGGTTCCAAACGACGCATCTTGTTATCGATATCAACCAGATTCTTCTGCAACACTTCCAGATCGAGATTCTCGGTCAGAGTTTGCAATACGGCATCGAGTTCCAGACCAGCCGCGACAATCGCTTCGGATAATTGTTCGGACTTCAATACGAAGGCTTGTTCGGCCAGACGGCGTTTATTGATCGCTTCGCGCTGTGCGAGCGCAGCCTGATCGGACTGTTGACGTGTTTGCTCGTATTTACGCATTTCATTTTCGATACCGTCCAGAGCCGAACGAGCTGTTGCCAGATCTTTTTCGACGATCACGCGTTGATCCAGAATCGCCTGGCGCTCTGCCTGAAGCTTCAATACCGGCGCGTCGCCTTCGGCCAATTGTGCCGAGATTTCCGACAGGCGGATTTCGAGTTGCGCACGCTGGCTTCCCATGCGGGCTAGTGACTGCGTCAAAGCATTCACTTTTGTGCGTTGCGATTCCAGACTCAATGCCAATTGGTGCGCTTGTTCGCGAGATTCGCGAGCGACGTTACGGGCATCGTCTCTTGCTTGCGTCAGATCTTTGCGTTCGGTATCCAGGCGCAGACGTTCTGCTTCCAGGTCGCCCATGGAACCCATTGCTTTTTCGAGACGGATACGCGCTTCACGCACCTGTGTCTGCGACTCTTCCAGCGTTTGAGTCAACTGCGTGATATCGGCATCGATGCGGGCAACGCGAGCTTGCGCGGAGTCCAGACGGCTTTTTTGTCCCTGCAAGGAACCGGCCAATTCGGAAACGCTGCGATGGTTCAAATACAAAGTGCGTTGTGCATCTTCGCGTAATTGCTCGGCTTCCAATAACTTGTCGCGCATCGATGTGAGCGCTTCATTGGTCGCCTGTTCTTTTTTCGCCAGGTTTTCGATATCGGAACGCAATTGCTTGATTTCGTTTTCACGTGCCAACGAACCTTGTTGAGCTTCACCGCTGCGGGTAACACGCAACCAGCCCTGACCCAACCATTCACCACTCTGCGTGATGACAGCCTGTCCATCTTGCAATGCAGACTGCATGCGCTTGGCAACATCGGCGTTTTCGGCAACCAGAATGTTCGCCAGCAAACGTTTGACTGCAGCAGGACCCTGCACTTTCGCAGCAAGTGAATTAGCGGCGAATGCATCGTTATTTTGTTCGGATGAAATCAATGCAACGCGGCCTTGCGACAGGCTGGACAATGCGTCCATCCATTGCTCGGGAGCATCGACTGTGACGGCTTCAAGCAAGCTACCCAGAACGGTTTCAACGGCGGTTTCCCAGCCGGATTCAACCGTCAGCGCTTCGCCCAAACGCTTGTTGCCGTGAATGTCCTGCGCCTTCAACCAATCAAGCGCAATATTTTTTTCCTGACCCAATGCTGCATGTTGCAAGGCTTCCAATGAAGCCAAACGTCCGCGCGCCGTTTGAATTTGCTTGCGGGTTTCCGACAACTCGTTCTGACCGGCGCGTTGCTGTTCTTGCAGGGTTTGTAAATTGGCTTTGCGTGCATCCAATTGTGTCGACAACTCATCGAGGCTGGCTTTTTTGCTGTCGTGCTCGGTCGTCATGTTTGCCAGAGCGGACACGATCGCATCGGTATCCAGACCTACGCGTTCATTCGACAGAATTTCGCTGCGTTTGGCGGCATCGAGGGTCTGCTTTTCCAGATACTCGATCTTGGTACGTTCGACATCGGCCCAGCGGGCGGCTTCGGAATGATTACGTGCGTAAGCATCCCAACGTTGCTGCCAATCCTGCAAAGCCTGTTCGGCGCTGCGAAGCGCTTCCTGGCGACCGGCATCTTCCTGCTGCAACGCGGCCAATTTAGGCTCGGCTTCGGCATTGGCGATATTCAGTTCGCTCATTTGCGTTTCATCGCCGGTGATGTGTTCACCGATTTGCGAGAATGCGGTTTGAGCTTCGATCTTGGCGGTTTCCAGGCGTTGCGTCATTTCACGCTGATGCTGGATTTGCTGCTCGATGCGGGCCAGTTCACCGCTGACGCGATAGCCTTCGGCCTGGACTTTTCCGAGCTTTTCGCTGGCTTCGGTGTGCTGGCTGCGGCAAGTTTCGATTTGCGCTTCGGCGCTGCGTTGGGCGGCCAGAATTTCCTGCAATTTCACTTCATCGGCCGTCAGCGATTCGCGTAGCGAACTCGATTCGGTATCCAGGCGGCGATATTCAAGCGCTTTAACCTGCGCATCTTTTTCGCGACGATCAACCTGCAATGTTTGATATTGCTCTGCGGCACGTGCCTGACGTTTCAAATGTTCCAACTGCTTGTCGATTTCTTCGCGCAAGTCATTCAGACGATCCAGATTTTCGCGGGTCGATTTGATACGCGATTCGGTTTCCTTGCGGCGTTCCTTGTATTTCGAAATACCGGCCGCTTCTTCCAGATAAACACGCAAGTCTTCCGGCTTGGCTTCAATGATCTGGCTGATCATGCCTTGTTCGATGATCGAATAACTGCGGGCGCCCAAACCGGTACCCAGGAATAAGTCGGTGATATCGCGCCGGCGGCAGCGTGCACCATTCAAATAATAATTGGACTGACCATCGCGGCTGACGCTGCGCTTGACCGAAATTTCCGCATAACGGGCGTATTCACCACCGACCGTGCCTTCGGAGTTATCGAAAATCAGTTCAACGACGGCCTGACTCACCGGTTTGCGGGTCGAAGACCCCGAGAAAATCACGTCGGTCAGCGAATCACCGCGCAAACGACTGGCCGAACTTTCGCCCATGACCCAGCGAACGGCATCGATAATATTGGACTTTCCGCAACCATTGGGACCAACCACACCTGTCATATTGGTGGGTAGATGCATAACGGTGGGATCGACGAAGGATTTGAAGCCAGAGAGCTTAATGGTGGAAAGGCGCATTTTTTAAACACTGTCAGGTTGCCCGGCACAAAGCCGGTACTGGAGCAAGCCCCAGCAAAGAAATAAAGAACCACGATTTCAATAGCTTATGACATTTAGTTCATGCGAACTAGCAGCTATTTCGCGGCGACCGAAGGTGAGTATAGCAGCGTCAAAGCCCAGTATCAGCGCTTAATTAAGAGCGATTTTCATCCGTACTTAAGGCCTTGATTGATAAGGCGTGGATGTCGGTTTCCATCAGATCGCCGACGGCGGCAAACACCATGCGATGACGTGCCAATGGCAGCTTGCCTTTGAAAGCATCGCTGACGACCAGGACGTCAAAATGACCCCGTCCGTCGCGTGCACCTGCGTGACCGGCATGTCGATGGCTTTGGTCCACGATTTCCAGTTGAGCCGGATGCAATGCCGTTTCAATGGCGGACCTTATTTTTTCGACTCGAACACTATTTTCCATCTTGGAAAACCAGCTTGAACGGCCTGACATCTACCTTCGAATACACGCCTTCATGCAAGTAAGGGTCATTCAAGGCCCAAGCCTGAGCCTGCTGCAAATTGTCAAACGAAGCCACGATGGCACTCCCGGTAAATCCGGCATCACCTGGATTTTCCGAATCAATGGCCGGCAGCGGCCCCGCCAGTTTCAGACGCCCCGCTTTTGCCAGAACCTGCAGACGCGCCAAATGTTCCGGGCGCGCAGCAATACGCTGTTCCAGCGAATTTTCTACATCGGTGCCGATAATGAGATACCACATAAATATTCCTAGATCTTTGAAGCGTCAGTTTGATTAGCCAGTAATTTGTATTTCGTCCAGACATAACGCGTATGAAGCCAGTGGTAGTAAAAACCCTGCTTAGCGTCCAGAAAACCCCCACGAAAAATATAGTTTTTCAGCAAGTAGAAAAAAGCATGGATTCCAGCCTGTCCAGCATAGGCTTTTTTTGCCTTGTGGGCATTCTGTTCCGCGAATAATGCGGCGTAGCGATCCAGTTTTTCAGCATATTCCCGATAGCTGCGCGCAGTGTCGTGCTGAATCCGGATATTGCTGGATTTTACCGTGCGGTTTTTCAAATCCAGTTTTTCATGCACTTGAGCCGGCAAATACCGCAGGTCATTCCGGAACACGCGCTCGACCGGTTCTTTTTCACGTCCGCCAAAAGATAAGGACTTACCCAAAAAATACGTTTGGCGCTGGCAATTCCAGACATCCGCAGTTTCGAATTGCGATGATGTCATCAGACTTTGAAGCTTGGCTATATCACCGTCTTCGCACCACTCGTCTGCATCAAGCAAAAAGACCCAGGGCTGACTTGCAAGCTCGATGACTGCATTCTTCTGCGCGGAGAATCCCAACCAATCCTGATGCTCTACCCTTGCTCCGGCTTCGCGAGCCAGTCGCACGGTGTCATCACTGGAACCGGAGTCCAGAACAATCACTTCCTGGCAAATCTTGAGCAATGACATCACGCATCGAACAATGCGATCTGCTTCATTTTTTGTGATGACCACGCCACTAATGGGAAGTTTTTGAGACATTCGACAATTATATGGATGAAAGAATATTCAAAGGATAACATCCTGAAAATCTGCGAACGGTATGGAAGCATGAGCGAATTGCAGTAAAAACTTCAAAAAAGTGCGCAAATAACGCGGCAAAAGAGTGAGATTTCGGGCATAATATTGCGGTTCAAACGCGGTCCTTCCGTTTGATTGAAGTAAATCACTTTAGCCAATCCCTTTCAGGAGCCTTCCATGTCCGACTCCTTCGCCACACGCGACCAACTTAGCGTTAATGGCAAGTCCTACACCATCTATTCGCTGGCAAAATTAGGCCAAAAATATAATCTGGCCCGCCTGCCCTACTCAATCAAGATCCTGGTCGAAAACCTGTTGCGCTGCGAAGACGGCGTTTCGGTGACGAAAGAATCCATTGAAGCGATTGCCCAGTGGGACGCGAAGAAAGAGCCGGATACCGAAATTGCTTTCATGCCTGCCCGCGTAGTGCTGCAGGATTTCACCGGCGTGCCTTGTGTGGTGGACTTGGCTGCAATGCGCGATGCAGTGGTGAAACTAGGTGGTTCCGCTTCCAACATCAATCCATTGATTCCGTCCGAGCTGGTCATTGACCACTCGGTGCAAGTGGATTCTTTCGGCAAATCAAGCTCGCTCGATGAAAACGGCGAAATCGAATTCTCGCGTAATGGTGAGCGTTACAGCTTCCTGCGCTGGGGCCAAAAAGCTTTCAATAATTTCAAAGTCGTTCCGCCAAACACCGGCATCGTGCATCAGGTCAATCTGGAAAACCTTGCCCGCGTTGTGATGGAGCGTGAAATCGACGGCACGCTGTATGCATTCCCGGATACCGTATTTGGTACCGACTCGCACACCACGATGATCAACGGTATTGGCGTGCTTGGCTGGGGCGTTGGTGGTATCGAAGCCGAAGCCGCGATGCTGGGCCAACCGAGTTCGATGCTGATTCCACAAGTAGTCGGTTTCAAATTGACAGGCAAGCTGCCAGAAGGCGCTACCGCAACCGACCTGGTTCTGACCGTTACCCAAATGCTTCGTAGCCTGGGTGTGGTTGGCAAGTTTGTTGAATTCTATGGTGACGGTTTGAATCACCTGCCGCTCGCCGACCGTGCAACGATTGCCAACATGGCACCGGAATACGGTGCAACCTGCGGCATTTTCCCGGTCGACAACGAAGCATTGAATTACCTGCGCTTGTCGGGCCGCGAAGAAACCTTGATCAATCTGGTCGAAGCTTACGCTAAGGCCCAAGGCTTGTGGCGTACCGATGTAGAGGCCGAATACAGCGCTACCTTGCACCTGGACATGAGCCAGGTGCTGCCTTCGCTGGCAGGTCCAAAACGTCCGCAAGACCGCGTGCTACTCACCGACATGAAAGCAAACTTTCATGCGAACCTCGACGGCTTGATCGGCAATCGCAAACCGCGTGCAGAAACCGTTGAGCGTTTTGATTCCGAAGGTGGTGACCAACCTCAAGCCGAGCATCTCGCCACTAAACCTCGATCCAAGATTCGCATCAAGGATCAGGACGCAGAATTGGGCGACGGCTCGGTCGTCATCGCAGCGATCACTTCTTGCACGAATACATCGAATCCAGCCGTCATGCTCGCCGCCGGTTTATTGGCACGTAATGCGGTGAAGAAAGGCCTCAAAGCAGCGCCATGGGTGAAAACCTCGCTCGGTCCGGGCTCGCTGGTCGTTACCGACTATCTGAAAAAGGCCGGCGTCATGGCTGATCTGGAAGCCCTCGGTTTTTACACCGTGGGTTATGGCTGCACGACCTGCATCGGTAACTCCGGTCCATTGCCTGACGAAGTTTCGAAAGGTATCGCCGATAACGATTTAGTAGTTGCTTCGGTATTGTCGGGCAATCGCAACTTCGAAGGTCGCGTGCATCCGGAAGTTAAAATGAACTACCTGGCATCACCGCCATTGGTTGTTGCCTACGCGCTTGCCGGCACCGTCGATATCGATTTGTCGAAAGATGCATTGGGTACCGATCAAAGCGGCAATCCTGTCTATCTGAAAGATATCTGGCCAAGCACGCAGGAAATCAGCGACACGATTATTGCGACGATTGGTCCGGATATGTTCAAGAAAAACTATGCCGACGTATTCAAGGGCGATTCGCGCTGGAATCAAATCGCTTCACCGGATGGCGAAAGCTATGCCTGGGGCGCTGACTCCACTTACATCAAGAACCCGCCGTATTTCGATGGCATGAGCATGTCGGTTGGTACGATCGACGATATCCATGGCGCCCGCGTGCTTGGTTTGTTTGGTGACTCGATCACGACCGATCACATTTCACCCGCCGGAAACATCAAAGCCAACTCGCCTGCAGGTCGTTATTTGCAAGGCCGCGGCGTTGCTCCTGTCGACTTCAATTCCTACGGCTCACGCCGTGGCAACGATGATGTGATGGTGCGCGGCACCTTCGCGAATATCCGCATCAAGAATCTGATGCTGGGCGGCGAAGAAGGCGGCAATACCCTTCACTACCCGAGTGCGGAAAAACTGGCGATCTACGATGCAGCCGTGAAATACCGCGGCGACAAGGTACCTTTGGTCGTGATGGCAGGCAAAGAATACGGCACTGGCTCGTCACGCGACTGGGCTGCAAAAGGCACGATGTTGCTCGGCGTCAAAGCTGTCATTGCCGAAAGCTTCGAACGGATTCACCGATCCAATCTGGTAGGCATGGGCGTTTTACCGCTGCAGTTCATTAACGGCGAAAATGCACAATCATTGGGTTTGAAAGGCGACGAGGTTATCTCGATTACCGGCCTGCAAGATGGTGCCGGCAAAGTGGCGAATGTTTCCGCAAAACGTGCAGACGGCAGCTCGGTCAATTTCACTGCACAAGTGTTGTTGCTGACGCCGAAAGAAATCGAATACTTCCGTCATGGCGGCATTTTGCATTACGTGCTGCGTCAATTGGCAGGTAAAAAAGCGGCATAACCTGCAATTGCCGTTCAATAAAAAAACCTCGCTCATGCGAGGTTTTTTTATGTTGAATTGATTTAATATCTTTTATCGACAATGGAATATTTAATTATCTGGATTTTTTGCCCATGAAAGAAACTGCGTTGAAAACCGAATGGTCGCAACTGGGAACTGCCGAGGGCATCCTGCGTGCAATCATCAAATTTGACGGCTATGAACAGATATCGGTAAAAAAACTGGCATTGAAAATCAACCATCGCGAAATCAATTTCGAAATTACGCCAACATCGTTTATCGACAACATGCTGTGGATTAACATTCATACGCATTTAGTCGGCAACGGCACTACAAAATTTTCCATCGAAATTGAAACAAAATATCAAACCATTGAAGTAGAGCCATACCAGATCAACATTAATAATTCAGGCAGTCTTGCTGAGCGCGTCAAACGATCCCTTCTCGAAAATAACGCCCCGCTCGCCTTCCTCGGCCATTGCGATTCCGGCATCTATGATTACCAGGATGCTTCGCTAATCCCCTGGTTCGATGGCCCTGATGCCGATAAACACATCCATTCACTTCTTGCTTCCGGCTCCATTAACGAAGCGGAAGCGCGTGCAATGACTGATTTCGTCGTTAACGGCTATATCGTATTAAGCGAGAAACTGGCAGACAACTTGCTGGATACCGCATGCCTGGAAATTGACAAGGCAATTGCCGGAAAATACCAGGGTTATGAATACGGCAGCAGTCAAAGATTGGAACAACTGCACCATCAATGTGATGCCATCAGGGAGATATGGCTGCACCCGATGATTCACCGAATGCTGGGATTATTGTTTGGTGAAAAATCACAACCATGCCAATCACTTGTTTACGTGTTCGGCAGCCAGCAGGATTCACATCAGGACAGCATTCATCTCACGCCATTTCCCGCTGGCTATATGTGCGGGGTTTGGGTCGCGCTTGAAGATGTGAAAAAGGGGTCGGGTGAATTATTGGTCTACCCCGGCAGCCACCGGTTGCCACGTGTGCGAATGAAGGACGTGGATTGCAAAAAAGTGGCCGGAGATTGGCAGGAATTCGGACAGAAAGTAGTCACTCATTGGGCCGATCTATTAAAAGAATACAAGTTCGAGCCCGTCCCGTATCTCGCAAGCCGCGGCAGCGTATTAATCTGGCATGAAAATTTAATGCACGCAGGAAGTATTCGATCTGATACTTCAATCAGCCGTCGATCCATCGTCACGCATAACTTCGCCCAAGGAAGCATCATTTATTATGATTCGACCGGAATGGCCGGAATTAGCTACGCAATTTAGGTTTCACAGGCTGTCGGGATGGCTAAAGTACCGGTTTCCAGGTCGCTGAAATCAAACGCCAGTCATCACCGTCCAATCTCCAGCCCGTTTGCACCTGGTAAATTTGCCCCCGATCAGGAAGCAAGCCCCGTCCACCGCTCAATGCAACCGTAAAGTTCACTGTAGCGCGATCATCCATCAACTTCACATCCAACGGCCCGGTCTGAACACCGATATCCTTGTTTTGCAACCAAATTAATTGCACGTAACGGCGAAAATTTTCACGATCCAATCCATTGGAACCGGAAAAATCTTCGGCAAAATACTCGAAGAATTCACCCGCATCCTTCTTGACCGCGGCCTGCTCCATTTTCAGGATGCTATCCCGCAAAGCCTGTTCCGGCGCCGGTTTTGAGCATCCGCTCAAACATAAACACAGGGACACGAGCAAACACGCAAGCCAATAGCCGGCTCGCTTGCCAGTACATCGGGGGTATGCTCCAATCGACCTAAGAGGCAAGCCTGCCGAAAGGTGTGCCGAGCGCGTGAAATTCTGGGAGATAGGTCGCATGAGTCAAGATCGTCCGTGGTTGTCGAGTTACCCGAAAAATATTCCAGCCACCATAAATGTCGATGAATTCCCTTCCATCGTCGCAGTATTAAAGAATGCTTGCGATAAGTACAGCGACAACCCCGCGTTTTCCAATTTTGGCAAGACCATTTCGTATGCCGAAATGGATCGCCTCAGCACGCAATTTGCCAATTATTTGCTGCACGACTTGAAGCTGAAAAAGGGTGATCGCGTAGCCTTGATGATGCCGAACATCCTGCAATACCCGATTGCGATCTTCGGCGTATTGCGAGCCGGTTTGACCGTTGTGAATACCAACCCGATGTACACAGCGCGCGAGCTCAAGCATCAGCTGATCGACTCGGGTGCAAAAGTCATCGTCGTGATGGAAATGTTTGCCCACACGGTGGCTGAAATCGTCAACGAAACTTCGGTTCAGCAAGTCGTGACCACCTGCGTAGGCGATATGTTGGGTTTTCCGAAAGGACCGTTGATCAATTTCGTTTTCAAGCACATCAAGAAAGCGATTCCCGACTACAGCTTGCCCGGTGCGGTTAAATTCAATGCCGCTTTATCATCAGGTGCTGGCAAACAATTGCCCAGCATCGATATACGCTCGTCCGACATTGCATTTTTGCAATATACCGGCGGAACCACGGGTGTCGCCAAGGGCGCCATGCTGACGCATCGCAACCTGGTTGCAAATATGCAGCAAGCATCTGCCTGGATTGGTACCAACGTAAAACCGGGCAAGGAAATCATCATCACTGCATTGCCGCTCTACCATATTTTTGCATTGACCTCGAATTGCCTGGTTTTCATGAAGTTTGGCGGCCTGAATTATTTGATTACCAATCCGCGAGATATGCCAGGTTTTGTCGCTGAACTGAAAAAAATTCCTTTCACTGCGATTACCGGGGTTAATACCCTGTTCAATGGGTTATTGAATACCAAAGGTTTCGATGAAATTGATTTTTCGCACATGCATCTTTCACTTGGTGGCGGAATGGCAGTGCAACGTGCAGTTGCCGAACGCTGGAAAAAAGTGACGGGCGTAACGCTGGTAGAAGCCTATGGCTTGACTGAAACCTCACCTGCTGCCTGCATGAATCCGTTGGACATGGCCGAATACAACGGTGCCATTGGTCTGCCTATCCCATCGACCGATGCTTGCTTGATGGATGACGATGGAAAACTGGTACCTCTCGGTGAACCTGGTGAACTTTGCATACGCGGGCCACAGGTGATGGACGGCTACTGGCAACGCCCCGAAGAAACCGCCAAAGTCATCGATAGCGAAGGTTGGTTGCATACCGGCGATATCGCAAAGATGGATGCCCAAGGTTATTTTTACATTGTGGATCGCAAGAAAGACATGATTCTTGTATCCGGTTTCAACGTGTATCCGAATGAAATCGAAGATGTTATTGCCACGATGCCGCAAGTACTGGAAGTCGCTGCCGTCGGCGTGCCGGATGACAAGTCGGGCGAAGCAGTCAAGGTAGTCATTGTCAAAAAAGACGAGTCTCTTACCGCCGAACAGGTTAAAGCGTTCTGCAAAGAAAACCTTACCGGCTATAAACTTCCGCGTTTCGTCGAATTTCGCACCGAGCTGCCTAAAACCAACGTCGGAAAAATCCTTCGACGAGAACTCAGGGACGCCCCAAAAGCGAGCTAAATCAATGCTCTGTCACAAAAAGCCCGGTACGCCGGGCTTCTTTTTGTCCGGCTTGTGCAGCCTAAAAAAAGCGGGTGTATAGTCTTCTTGCCCTTTGAAATGGGTACCTATCCCCCTGTTTTTACTCTATATCGGAGTCGACCATGTCCCTTCTCGAACGCTTACAACTCAATGACCATCCTTCTTTCGTTCGCCACGAAACCAATAAACCCCAAAGCGCCGACTGGTGCTTCATGCATTCACAGCCTACTTCGCAATACCACCCCTGTTTTTCGATTGATTTGCTTAACGGGCTAAAACAAAGTCAGGACCATATCCGGCAACGGCTAGCTTCCGACAATGATCCAAAAGCAAGGATTCATCATCTTGTTCTCGCTTCCGACTCCAATGTGTTCAATCTCGGTGGCGATTTGAGTTTGTTTCATAAATTGATCAAGCAGGGAAATCGCGGTCAGTTATTGAGCTATGCCAAATTATGCGTCGAAGTAGCCTATAACTTCTCGCGACTTTACGAAGATCGGGTTCATAGTATTGCCGTTATTCAGGGCGATGCACTCGGCGGTGGTTTTGAAGCAGCGCTTTGCTGCCATACCATTATTGCCGAACGAGGCTGCGGCATGGGCTTCCCCGAAGTATTGTTTGATTTATTCCCGGGCATGGGCGCTTACACTTTCCTGACGCGTCGCGTTCCTCCGGCACGTGCCGAACGAATGATGCTCGATGCAAAAATCTACGATACAGAAGAGTTATATCGAATGGGTATTGTCGATATCCTGGTTGAAAAGGGCGAAGGCATTCAGGCTGCCAACGACCAGATCAAGAAACATAATCGCATGGGCAATGCGATGCGTTCCTTGAACACGGTTCGTAATGCATGCGCACCGGTCAGTCTTGAACAATTGCTGGCAGTAACCACGGAATGGGTTGACGCTGCAATGCGTCTTGACGATCGCGGATTGAAAACCATGGAGCGTTTGATAAATGCACAAACACGTCGGGCTTCGCAATAAGCGAGCAATAACAAACAGCATTACTCGTCGCTGGGTTGTCCGGTTTTAGTCGCTGATTCTGCTAACCGTTTAACCTCAGCACGAGCAAAGCTGGCTGCGGGGATGATTAATGTCTCCAGGCTGGCGCTTTGTTTACGCCAGTCACGTTTACACATTTCGTTGCTGGCGCGCATGATATTCCTGCATTGTTCCGACAAGGACTCGGCACCAAGATTAGCCGCAATACCTTTCAATGCATGTGCAGCATCACGGGCACCGTCCCAATCAGATGCCCTGCATTTTTCCTGGAAATCGGTCAGACATTGCCCGATGTCTCGCAAGCACTGCTCAACGAAATCCGATAGAAACTCGCTGCCTAATTGCATGGATGCCAAATCACTCAAGACCGAGGCACGATATTGAGGCAGTACCGGCGCAGGCAAGCGCGCCGTATCATTGCTGGCATCAGCTTTTTGCGTGTCGGCAATTGCATCCAACAGGCGATTGGCTACAACCGGCTTGGTCAAATACGAATTGGCACCGGCTTCCAATGCCTGCTGAATGGAAGCAGGAGTGGCATCGGCACTAATAATAATAAATGGAATGGGCGTGCGCCCCGCCTGCATGACCCTGGCCTGTTTCAATACATCCAGCCCACTCATTTCCGGCATATGCATGTCGAGAATGACCAGATCGATATCTCCCACGGCAATGGCATCGAGAGCTTCTTCACCATTTGTAACCGAAATCACCTTGTGCCCGCCCCGCTCCATCATGCGAGTCAACACAATGCGATTGGTCGCTTGATCATCAGCCAATAAAACATGCAATGGCCGAACACGGGCCTTATGTCTGACGAAAGGATCGTCAAGCGAAATAACATTGGCAGATTGGCTGGAAAGCGGTGCATCGGAAACATGGCTGGATTCCCGCAGTTCGATATCCACCCAGAAATGACTACCTCCGCCGATGTTTTCTTCAAGCCCGATTTTTCCACCCAATAATTCGGTCAGGGTTTTGGCAATGGTTGTACCCAAGCCCGTGCCACCATATCGCCGCGCAGGACCAGACTCTACTTGTTCAAATGCACCGAAAATACGTTTCTTGTCTGCAGCCGGAATTCCGATGCCAGTATCGCGAACCGAGAAACGCAGTGGAATCGGACCAATGCCTTTGGCCGTACGAATCACCTGCAGGCGGACCTCGCCTTGCGCCGTAAACTTGACCGCGTTATGCATCAAATTGAGCAATATTTGCGTGAGATGGTTCAAATCGCCGTGCAGGTTGTCTGGTATGTCATCGGCAGACTGGATAACTAGCTCCAATTTCTTATCGGCCACATGCGGCTGCACCAGCGAACGCAACCGTGCCAGCAAGTCCCTCAAGCTGAAGTCGACATCGTTCCGGTTCAACTTGCCGGCTTCGATAGCGGAAATGTCCAGCACATCGTCAACCAGCAGCAAGAGGCTTTGAGCCGAGACCAAAATTATTTCGGCTGACTCTTTTTGTTCATTGGTAAGCTTGCTGCGATTCATCAAATCGGCCATGCCGATAATGCCGTTGAGCGGAGATCTAAACTCATGGCTCATCGTTGCCAGGAAACGACTTTTCGCTTCATTCGCACGTACCGCTGCATCGATTGCGGAATGTAAATGTCTTAACAGTGGAATCAAGTAGGTCGGTATTGCGACTAGCCCGACAATCAACCCGATAGTCAGATGGGGAATCGTGAGCCAAAATGGCTCCACAGCGACTGCATACAAGAATGAAGCCAGTGAGAGCCCGATAGCTCCCAGGAGATACCTCTCGCCATAACGCAAGCCATTGCCAATGGTTACCCAGAGTAAAACAACGTACAGCGGCGAAAGCATTTCGCCTTTGAGGCTAAGAAATATCGCCAGCGTCGTATAATCGGCCAGCATTCCAATGCAACGTCGAACATGCGATATGCCTGGTTCCATGGCGATCGCGAAAAGCAGAAAGAAGCCAACCACGCTTTCCGTCAATATCACTGTAATAACAAAAATGCTGTGTGCATCGTTGTTACCACTCTGCAGATGCAGCACTACCAGATACGTCAGAATAAGTGCAGCGATCACCAATCGGATAATCGCTTGCTCGTGCTCACTGTCCACCCGGTTGGCGAACCGTTTCTTCAGATAGTGGACAAGGCCCGACATGCAAGCGTCTCGGTTTAATTAACCTTGGGTTTCAAATATTGAGCTGCATTGTACATAGCCAGAACATCCGCTTTGCGAGTAAGCATGAGATTGATTAGCTCTGGGTCCAGCTTCGTACCGGCTTCGGCTTGTACGATTTCAAGCGCCTCCTCAAACCCATAGGCTGGTCTATAGCTGCGCGGACTGGTCAATGCGTCAAGCATGTCCGCCACTGCTGCAATACGAGCTGAAATCGGAATTTCTACACCAGTCAAACCCTGGGGATAGCCACTTCCGTCCCAGTGCTCGTGATGACTCAGCGCTATCTCGGCTGCCATTTGAAACAGCGAGTTTCGACTACCGTTCAACACACTATGACCATGAACGGTGTGCGATTGCATTACGCTACGCTCATGCTTGGACAATACTTCGGGTTTATTGAGAATGGCATCGGGAATTGCAACATTGCCGATGTCGTGCAGCAAAATGGCATTGGCCATATTGCGAACTTCGTCCTCTTCCAAACCTGCCGCCTCTGCCAGCAACACGGCATAAGCCGGCAGCAATTCGGTATGAGCCTGCGGTTTGGCTTCGCGCATTTCAATCAACTTGGCCATACGCAGAAATAATTCGCGCTCGCGATATTCGATATCACGCAACGCCGTATTGAGTTGATGTTCGAGCAAGTAACTGCGATTCTTTTGCGAGACCTGATGCTGGCGCATTTCAATCAGGCTTTTCAGCTTGGCCTTGAAATCCAGGGGCTGGATAGGCTTGATGATGTAATCAATAACGCCAGCACCCAATGCCGCTTCACGCACTTCGGCATCGCTTACGACCGAAATAAAAATAACCGGAATATCACGTTGCGATAATGGACGACGGAATCGGCGAACAAATTCAAGACCATCCATTTTCGGCATGCGAAAATCCAGGATCAGCATGTCGGGTGGATCTTTTTGGGACAGCAGCAATGCCTGAACGGGGTCCGCAACATCGGACACCTTTATCGATTCGCTAATATCTTTGACTATGCTTCGCACCAAAGTTCGTTGCGACGCCTGGTCATCTACAATCATGACATGCATGACAACTCCGATGCTGTTTGTTTAGTATGTTTCCCCCAGCATACGCTTATCAGGGCCCACATGAAAAGCCCCTTGTAAGCTTATGAAATATTTAGCGCTTTCAGTGCGCTTGCGGCCTCATATACGGGAACAGCAAGACATCGCGAATCGATGCCGAATCGGTCAGTAACATTACGAGCCGATCAATGCCAATCCCCAGGCCTCCGGTAGGCGGCAAGCCGATTTCCAGAGCGCGAATATAGTCCGCGTCGTAATGCATGGCTTCGTCATCGCCGCCCTCTTTTGCCTCGACTTGTGCCTGGAAACGAGCTGCCTGATCTTCTGCATCATTCAGCTCGGAGAATCCATTGGCGATCTCCTTGCCATTGATAAACAGCTCGAAACGATCGGTTAGCTCGGCATCGTGATCGTTGGCACGTGCCAACGGACTGACTTCGACCGGATGATCGGTAATAAAGGTCGGCTGAATCAGCGTGTGCTCGACGGTTTTTTCGAATACTTCGAGCAGAATCTTGCCCCAGCCATAACCCTTTTTCAGTTTGATGCCCAGACGTTCGCAATGCTGCTTCATCACTTCGATATTACGAAGATCTTCGCGCTTGATTTCGGGATTGTGTTCCAGCACCGCATCGGTCATCGACCAGCGACGGAAAGCAGGGCCGACATCGATACTATTTCCCTCCCAGGCAAGTTCGGTAGTTCCCAACACCTGCTTGGCAATATCGCGAATCACGCCTTCGGTCAGATCCATGACTTCAGTGTAGGTCGCATAGGCTTCATACAATTCCAGCATGGTGAATTCGGGGTTGTGGCGAGTACTGACACCCTCGTTACGGAAGTTACGATTGATTTCGTAAATCCGCTCCATGCCGCCGACGGTCAAGCGTTTGAGATACAGCTCGGGTGCAACACGCAAGTACAGATCCAGACCTAAAGCATTGTGATGAGTCATGAATGGCTTGGCAGCTGCTCCACCGGGAATGTAATGCATCATCGGCGTTTCGACTTCCAGGAAACGTCGTGCATCCAGCCAGCCTCGCATCGCGGAAATAATTTTTGAACGCTTGATGAAAACATCGCGTGCTTCCGGATTAACGATCAAATCAACATAACGCTGACGATAACGTTGCTCGACATCCGACAAGCCATGAAATTTATCCGGCAACGGACGCAAGGATTTGGTCAGCAGTTTGATTTTCGTGGCTTTGATCGAAAGCTCGCCGGTTTTTGTGCGAGTCAACGAGCCTTCAACGGCAACGATGTCGCCAATATCCCAAGCCTTGAACGCCTCGTAACTTTCTTCGAGTGTGCTTGCCTGCAAATACAATTGAATGCGACCGGTCATATCCTGAATCTGCGCGAAGCTGGCCTTGCCCATCACTCGCTTGAGTACCATGCGGCCTGCCATCTGAATAACACGACCCGTGGCATCCAGTGCTTCGGAAGTCCATTGATCCTTGTCGGCAAACTCGTCCTGCAAGTCACCTGCATAATGTGCACGGCGGAAATCATTCGGGAAAGCCACGCCCTGCTCGCGCAAAGCTTTCAACTTGCCACGACGCTCGGCAATTAACTGGTTCTCATCGATGGGTGGCAATTCATCCGTCATGGTGACTTCCTAACATATTTCAAAATTAATTTACGCGGGCGGCGCCCGCGACAAGGCCTGCTTTCAAACTGGCTTCGACAAATTCATCGAGATCGCCGTCGAGCACTTTCTGGGTATCGGTACGTTCGACACCGGTTCGCAGATCCTTGATGCGACTTTGATCCAGAACATAACTGCGAATTTGACTGCCCCAGCCAATATCGGACTTGGTCGCTTCAAGTGCATTCTTTTCCGCATTACGCTTCTGTATTTCCAGTTCGTAAAGTTTGGCTTTCAGCATCTTCATTGCGTTGTCGCGATTTTGATGCTGACTGCGACCAGTCTGGCAGGCCACGACGGTGTTGGTAGGAATATGCGTGATACGCACCGCGGATTCTGTTTTATTAACGTGCTGACCACCGGCACCGGACGAGCGATAAACGTCGGTTCTCAAATCGGCAGGATTGATTTCGATTTCGATGCTGTCGTCCACTTCCGGGCTGACAAATACCGAGGCAAACGAGGTATGCCGGCGATTGTCGGAATCGAATGGCGATTTACGAACCAGACGATGTACGCCGATTTCGGTTTTCAACCAACCGAAAGCATATTCGCCTTCGACTTTGAACGTCGCACCCTTGATACCGGCAACATCGCCATCGCTGGCTTCCATGATTTCGGTTTTCCAGCCGCGTGCTTCGCAAAAACGCAAATACATCCGCAATAAAATTTCGGACCAATCCTGCGCTTCGGTACCGCCGGCACCTGCCTGAATATCGACGAAGCAATTGGCCGAATCCCATTCACCGCTGAACATCCGGCGAAATTCGAGTTTATCGACCAGCGTGGCAATTTTCTCGACGTCTGCAACCACCGAATTGGCGGTTTCTTCGTCATCGTCCATTTCGGCCAAATCCAACAATTCGTTGGCATCGACCAAAGCATCGGTGTTGTCACGAATCGTACTAACGGTTTTTTCGAGCGTTGAGCGCTCTCTACCCAGCGCCTGTGCCCGCTCGGGTTCATTCCAAATGGCCGGATTTTCGAGCTCGCGGCTTACTTCTTCCAGACGTTCGACTTTGAGATCAAAGTCAAAGATACCCCCGGAGCGAATCGAGACGTGATTTCAGGTCATTGATTCGCTGACGTACTAAATTGAGTTCCATGGTGTCACTTATTCAAATTGCAAAGCGCTATTGTAACAAAATAGCGTCAGTGTCGCGCTGATAGTGGGTATCCCGAATTCCGTCGGTCCTACAGTCAGGCTGGCAGGCTATGTCGTATCAATAATTGGATATCGCGGCGACCGCGGAAATCATCCAATTCCAATTGATAGGCCGCATGCAGTCGTCTTGGCGGCTCGACACCGGCATACCCGCCAAAATGGATAGCCGATAATGTGAAGTCGGTACCCTCCAGACGCAGGCTATATTTGAGATGACGCTCGGAAAGAATTTTCCATTCTTTCACTTCGAAAATATTATCGAATACCGGCTCGGGAAAGCCCTGCCCCCACGGTCCGGCCAGCCGAAGATCTTCGGCAAGTTCACGGCTGAATTCGTTCATCTGCAATTCGCCGTCACTTAAGCATTCGGCCAGCAAGAGCTCGGACGATAAACGCAGTTCAGCCACTTCATTGAATGCAATCCGAAAATCGCCCAAGGCCTGCTTTTGCAAACTCAGACCGGCGGCCATCGCGTGCCCGCCAAATCGCTCGATCAGGCCAGGATACTGGGCATCCACGGCGGCGAGTGCATCGCGAATATGGAAACCCGGAATCGACCTTGCCGAACCACGTAATACCTCGCTGCCATCATCGGCTGGTGCGAATGCAATGACCGGGCGATGCAAGCGCTCTTTCAGTTTCGATGCGACCAGCCCCACGACCCCCGGATGCCAGCTCTCGTCATAAAAACACCAGGCAGCCGACTGGCTTTGTTGCTCGAGGGAAACTCTATCGACCAGAGCATCGGCATCATCGACCATTTGTTGCTGCAGGTCGCGACGTTCGGCATTGATGCCGTTCAATATTTCGGCCAATTGATAAGCCCGACCTTCGTCATCAGTCAGCAAACATTCGATGCCGAGCGACATATCTTCCAAACGGCCCGCAGCATTCAAACGAGGTCCGATTGCAAACCCGATATCCGATGCCACGAGTTTGGAAATATCGCGTCCGGATATTTCCGCCAGTGCTTTCAGACCCACCTGACATTGTTTTTTCCGGAAGCGCTTGATACCTGCCGAAACCAGCAAGCGATTGTTGTAATCCAGGCTCACCAGATCCGCCACGGTACCGACAGCCACCAAATCCAGCAATGTCGACAAATCCGGTTCCGGCTGTATCAGGATATCGAGATCGCGCATCTTTTTTCTGAGCGCCAGCAGCAGATAAAACATCACGCCGACACCTGACAATGCCTTGCTCGGAAAACCATCTCCCTGCAGATTTGGATTGACGATCGCATCTGCAGGCGGCAACTGATCGCCGGGCAAATGGTGATCGGTAATCAATACCTGCCAACCGCGCGCTTTCGCTGCAGCGACACCTGCATGGCAGGCGATGCCGTTATCAACGGTGATGATGATATCCGGCTTCATAGGGACAATATGTTCGACTAGCGCCGGCGACAAACCATAACCGTGCAAAATTCGATGCGGCACCTGATAACTTAATTGTTCGGCACCCAACATTTTCAGACCGCGCATTGCAACGGCCGTACCTGTGGCGCCATCGCAATCAAAATCGCCGACGATGACTATGTGTTTTTGCGATTGAATAGCCTTCAACAGCAAATCAACTGCATTTTCCATGCCGCTCATCTGGTCTGGCGACAATAAATTGGCCAATTTCAATTCGGCTTGCTCGTGATTATTGACACCACGGCTCGCGAATATGCGTTGCAGCACTGGAGAAATATTTTCTGGCCAAGGGCCGTGTTCGGGAATACTGCGACGACTAATTTTCACGCTAACTCACTTATTGGTTCACGCTTATTGTACTGGCATTCGTGTCAGCAATAGCTCCATTGATTGGCAATTCGAAGGTAAAACACGCGCCGCGATCTACTTCGGCCGTGGCGGAAATCTGGCCTCCGTGTCGACTCACGATGCGACGCACGATGGCCAAGCCAACGCCCGTGCCTTCGAACTGGTCTTCGGTGTGCAGGCGTTGAAAAACCCCGAACAACTTGCTGGCGTAACGCATGTCGAAGCCTGCGCCGTTGTCGCGAACCCAATAATGAACATGATCACCACGACGTTCGCCTGCGACAACGATCCTCGCCTCTTTTCCACGTGGCGCACTATATTTGACTGCATTGGAAAGCAGATTGATCCACACCTGTCTTAGCAAAGCCAGATCACCATCAATCGGTGGCAGGGCCGCGATCTCAATATGTTCTACATCGCGAGTCGAGATATCCGCCCTGATTTCCCGAACAACACTCTCGACCAGTTCCTGCATATTGACCCGTCGACGACTCAGGGGCTGGCGCCCCATGCGCGAGAATTCCAGCAGATCATCAATCAACATGGACATCCGCTGGGCACCGTTAATGATCGTTTGTAAATGTTTCTTCGATTCGGGTTGCAATTGATCGGCGGCATCTGTCGAAAGTATCTTCGCAAAACCCTGGATATGCCTGAGCGGTGCACGCAGGTCGTGCGAAACCGAGTAACTGAAGCTCTCCAGTTCCTGATTACTTTGCTTGAGCTGTTCGGCATTGGTCTGCAGCTCGCTATACAAGCCCCGGAGTTCTTGATTGGAACGCGCCAGTTCTTTTTCCCGCAGCTTGAGTTTTTCGCTGAGATGGACTGCATCTTCATAAACGGAAACCAGCAGATCCACAATCTGTTGCCGCTCGGCAGTAATGAAATGCGTTTGTCCTCCGAATGCAATCTCGACGCCCGAATGCAACTTCTGGTTCTTGCGCAGTTCGTTATTCATCAAAAGACCGTCGACACGTGCAAGCAGATAGTGCTCCTCGTATGGCTTGCGGATGAAGTTGTCGGCCCCGTATTCCAGCCCCTTCATGATGTCGCGCACATCGGCAAGCGTGGTAAGCAGGATCACCGGCACGCTCTTGAGTTTATCGTCGCGTTTAATTTCCCCGCAAAGCTCAAATCCATCCATCTCCGGCATCATGACGTCGCTGACGATCAGTGCTGGCTTGCGTTGCCGGGCTGCCGTCAAAGCCTGTTTGCCATCAGTTGCCGCGGTGACCATGTAGCCATGTTCCTCCAACAAATATCGCAATTTTTGTGCCTGGGTCGGACTGTCCTCGGCAATGAGAATTTCGATATTGTTGTTCTTGTTTTTTTTGGCTTTCATGGATCACGCTCCATTATATTTTGGCGCAATTGCTCGCCAGATTCGTCAGCACTGCAGCAATCTTTTCCGGAGGAAGAATAAATGTAACCGCATCGAGCCTGATCGCCTCGCCCGGCATGCCGTGGACAACCGAACTGTCTTTGTCCTGAACGAAAGTGACGGCGCCTCTTTCTTTCAATAGCCGCAATTCCGCTGCACCATCACGCCCCATTCCGGTAAGCAGACCGGCAACAGCGTCGCATCCGTAGACTTCGGCGACTGAACGAAACAAACACGAAACCGACGGACGCAATCCATTCTCGGGTTCGTCCGTTGTGAGAGCAATTTTACCTCCGCGCACTACTTTCATCTGGCACTCGTCGGGCGCAACATATACGTGTCCGGGCAGTAAAAGTTCGCCGTGGCTTGGAAGTCGAATCGGCATGTTGGAAGTTATCGCCAACCACTCGACGAATCCCTGCACGAAGCCGGCCGCTATGTGCTGGACGATCAAAACGGGTACCGGAAAATCTTTTGGCAATGCCGCAAGAATGGTCTGCAATGCAGGCGGACCACCCGTCGATGCGCCAATGGCGACAATCCGCACTTTTTCCTGCGTCAAACTCGTTTTCTGCACGGGCATACCCATGCGTCGCGCCTGAGGCCAGCGTCGTACAAGCTTTACTTCCGACATCAACTTCACCGTTTGTACCAACTCTTTTGCCGTGACCTCATGCAGTGGATGACCAATGCCGGCCGGGCGGCGCAGCACTGCCAACGCACCGGCTTCGATGGCATCGAATGTCGTTGCCACCTGCATGGGGTCCGAACTACCACTGACAATGATGATGGGCAACGGATCGGTTTCCATGATCCGACGTGTGGCTTCCAGGCCACCCATTTTCGGCATATGGATATCCATCGTTACCACATCGGGATTGAGACGATGCACGGCTTCGAGCGCTTCTTCACCATTACGTGCCGTGCCGACAATCCTGATGTCTGGGTCCGAGCCAAGAATATTGATGAGGAATTCGCACACCAATGGCGAGTCTTCCACTATCAGGACCTTTATCACCGCAGCGGCCTCATGGTGAAGTTCCAATCAGTCGCTGGATAATCTCCAGCAGATTACTTTGATCGAAGCTGTTTTTGACAATATATGCGTTGGCACCGACATCGATCCCTCGCTCGCGATGTTCACGTGATCCCAATGCTGTCACTAGCACTACCGGCAGTCCCGCAAGCTGTTTGTCCGCACGCATCTTGGTTGTGAGATCGAAACCATCCATGCGCGGCATTTCCACATCGGAAACAACAAGATCGAATGTCCCCGTCTTTAGCGTGGTGTAACCATCGGCGCCATCAACCGCCGTAGTAACTTGGTAGCCTGCAGATTCAAGGATGTTCTTGAGCAGTGAACGCGAAGTGATCGAGTCTTCTACGACCAGGATGGATTGTTTTTCTACCATTCCAGATTTTTCAGCTGATAATGGATACATAGGCACAAGCGTAGGCGCCCGCTTCACAGCCGATTTCAATAAATCAGGAACGTTCAATACCGGTACTACCTGGCCAGTTCCGAGCACACTCGCGCCAGCGATATTGCGCACGCGCGCCAATTGTCGGCCAAGCGCCTTGACCAATACTTCCTGTTCACCCAGGATTTCTTCCACACGAAACGCAATCCGTGTGATGCCCTGATTGAGAACAATCAGTAGCACATTATCCGTAGCATGAGCCATTGAACGCGCTCGAGTTAGCTCCAACACGTCGCTAAGCCAGACCAGAGAAACCGCCTGTCCGTCAAATGGAATTGTTTCCCGATTTTCCACCGTCCGGATGTCCTTCTCGGCCACTCGCGTCACCCGCTCGACGTTAGCCGCAGGGACAACAAAAATCTGTCCGCCGGCACGAACCAGCACGCCCCGAAAATTGGCAAGCGTCAGCGGCAGCAATATCCGAAAAGCCGTTCCAGCACCAGGATTCGATTCGATCACCACGGTACCGCCAAGTCGCTCGATTTTTTCGTTGACGATCGCGAGACCTAGCCCGCGCCCGGAAACATCAGTAATGATGGGGCTGGTGCTAACGCCCGACTTGAAAATGATCGCCAGTGTCTGCTGCTCGTCAAGCCGCTCTGCATCTTCGGTGGAAACAATACCGAGTTTGTCCGCCACTGCCTTCACTCGATCAACATTGATGCCGGCACCGTCATCTGCAACAAGAACTTCCACCTTGCTGCTGTCTTTCTGCGATATCGCCAATGTGATCGTGCCGTGCGACGGCTTGTTTCTGGCTTCCCGCACCGCCGGCGGCTCGATGCCGTGATCGATGCTATTACGTAGCAAATGGATAAGCGGATCCTTCATTGCCTCCAAAATGCGTCGATCAATTTCGATCTCGCCACCTTGAATCACCAGGTCCACATTCTTGCCCTGCTCGCGAGCAAGCTCACGGGCGGAACGCGGCAGGATTTCAAGCAGCGAAGCAAATGGCAATAACTGCATCTCCTTCACGTCATGCAGCAGGCCATCTGTCATTCCGGATAGTGTGCGCTGATCACGCTCGGCGAATCGGTTCAAGCGCGCTAGCCGGTCCTCCAGCATTTTCATGTGCAATTGCTCGCCATCAAGGTACTCAAGCAACTTGGGAAGCTCTTGTCTCCGTTTGCTCGACCAGTCGGTTTTGCTATCAACATCGACTTGCTTCGCCTCATGACGCGCAGTCAGGAACGATCGTTCGATCTGCCGCAATGCCGGTTGAATGCGCAAGCGTTGCTTTTTCCAGACGGCCAAAGTCGCGGCTGTTTCGCGCAGCTCGCGTGCACGCTGGCTCGCCGCCAAGCGCGGCGTCAGCAGTTCCTCAACTTGGCGCATCACCGAATCGAGTTTTGCGGTCGATACTCTGACGCTCTCGGCTGCCAGACTGGGCGTGATGGCAGGAGCGTGCGTAACTGCACTCGCGGATTGGCTGGTGGATGTTTTTTCTTCACGATGTACCGGACGCGACACGGCACCAGCGAGTCCTTCGGATTTGTGCAACGTTCCAGTAAGCGCACGGTCTAACTGTTGAACCAATGCCGTCAAATGCGGTTGATATGTATCAGATATGTCGGTGTCTGCTGAAAGCAATCCGGCAAGCGCGTCAATCGTTTGTTGCAGAATATCTAGCAACGGCGATGAAAGATCGAGCCGTCCATCCTTCAGAGCAGCGAATACACTTTCCAGCGACTGACAAACGGACTCGATAGAAGTCAAATTGACAGCCCGTGCGGCACCCTTGAGGCTATGCGCATCGCGAAATATCGTCTCGATAATTTCAGCAAATTGCATTCGAGGCGGTGCTTTCTCCAGCGCAACCAGTCCGGACGATATTGCCCTGAGATGCTCGTCTGCTTCGACCCGAAAGGTCACCAGAAGTCTTTTCAGCAGCTCGTCGTTCTTTTTGGCCATGATCTTGTCCGTCCTAAACTCAGACCGATTTGCTCCCGATCAACTCGCACTGCGATTGCGTAAATGCATGCAAGCCGAATATCGCGACTTCAAACTTGCAGACCCCAACGACATTTGATTGTTTGATATTCTTCATCTCCTGACCTCCATCAGGATTTCGCAATACAAGTAAGCGGTCATAACTTGTATTGCGCCGCCAACTGTTTCAATTTCTGTCCCAACTCATGCAAGCCCTGTGCCGCGATTTCCGCTTTACGAGTTCCCGCAACGTTCTCCGTGCTCGCCTGTCTGATGTTCTCCATCGCCATGACTACCTGATCCATACCAACCATTTGTTGCTGGCTTGATGCAGCAATTTGCGTGGCTGCCTGCGCCGCCTCGGTGATGCTCTCGGCGAGCAAGCGAATAGACTCGCCCGTTTCACCCGTCTGCTTGACTCCGGCATCCACGGCTTTGTTACCCTGTTCGGTCGCCAGTACGGCTGCGCTAGTAGCCTTCTGGATATCACCCAGAAGAATTCGCACTTGTGCAGTGGCCTGTTTGGATTGCTCGGCAAGGCTTTTGATCTCCTGCGCGACTACACCAAAACCCTTGCCCTGCTCGCCGGCACGCGTAGCTTCGATGGCCGCGTTTACGGCCAGCAAGTTCGATTGCTCGGCCAGGCCGTTGACGGTGGCAATGATCTCGCCAATCGCCTGACTCTGCTCGGAGAGCCGTACGATGCTATCGCCAATGGATTCCATTTGTTCCTGGATGTGATGCATGCCTTGAACCGCCTCATCGACCGCCTTGCGGCCGGTTTGCGAAACATTGGAAGCCATCTGCGAACTGTCGGACACATACTTCGCTTTCTGGCTCGCGAGTTTCGCGGTCTGCTTGACCTCCTCTACCGTGGCGGTTGTCTCGGTGACCGCGGTTGCAGTATCGGCGGCGCCGGAAGCTACCTGCGTAGTGGTAGTAAGGATTTCACTCGTCGTATTCACCAGCACCTGCGCTACTTCGCCAATCTGTCGCGTCATCTCGCGCAAGCTTTCGACCATGCGACCGAAGGTGTTAATCAACACACCGATCTCGTCCGCGCGTTGCACAGGATTTACCCGGACACTCAGATCGCCATCGGCGATGCGCGATGCAGCCTCGGCGATGTCGCGCACGGGGTTCACGATCACGGAATGCATCCGCATTGCGATCGGGAGCGTGATGATTAATGAACCGATCATCACTAACAGAATGATCCCTCCGAAACGGATGACACGTGTCTTCAAAGGTTCAGCGCTCGCCCGCAAGTAGACCGTTCCCACCTGTCGTTTCCCATGTAATACCGGCCGAAAAACGACAAGCTCGTTTCCTTCGAACCGTTGCATGCGAGACTCTGCCGAGACGGACGGCGGTGGAGTCCCGGAATGCAAGTAGCTGGCAAACAGCGCGCCATTCAATGCATATACGCCGGCTGCCGTGATTTCACGATTAGCCTCAAGCGAGTTCAGGGATTCCTGCGCTGCCTTGGGGTCATTAAATTCAAGCGATGCTGTCATGCTTGCAGCGAGTATCTCGGCTTGTGCGGATATTTCTCCCGTTTTTTGCTCGCGATACGCATAGTTTTCGTACGCAATGATGACGGTGCCTGCCAATAGCAGGGCGATAGCACTGGTAAGCAAGGCTAGCAGTGTAAGTTTTGCGCGAATGCGCATATCAGTTAGCCAGCGCATTATCGCTCCTCCTTTGACGTTCTTCGCTTGACGTTGAGCGCCAGACTCAACAGCTTGGAACTGATGACGAGACCGTTTTCTGCTGCCGCATGGTCATCAATATTGAAGCGCACACGGTTATCCGCGATTACAAAATCGATAACGCCTACGCCTGATCCAGAACCGCGGGTATCGCTTACAGTCAGCACGCTGCTGCCACGAAGCGCTTCGATGATTTGGGCGCCACGCTGCGCTTCAGAACCTGCGATGTAGAGAACGTGACAGCCGGAATCACGACTCACCGTTTTCAAGCGGCGAACGGCGA
This sequence comes from Arenimonas sp., assembly GCA_036676335.1. Taxonomy (GTDB): domain Bacteria; phylum Pseudomonadota; class Gammaproteobacteria; order Xanthomonadales; family Xanthomonadaceae; genus Arenimonas. The sequence continues at coordinate 301,534 of JAKFDD010000010.1, forward strand.
TATTCCGACTGTTGATACGACTACCGGCAATGGTCTTTTCGAGAGATTTCCCAAATGGATCCTGGCCGACAACGCACAGGTTGATCGGACTGGTCGACGATGAAAATGCCGAATCCGGCCATTCGACATAGAGCCCAAACTTGGACAGAAATGCCGCCTTCAACGCATATTCCTGTGCCTGTGCATGGGCCGTCGTAATCGCCCCGGGTGTTAGTCCAATGCAGATCAGGACGAATATCGCCATACGAATACGTGAATTAGGACGCGTTACTGCGCGCCGCAGGATCATCAGAAGTTCCATAGTATTTTCACGTATAGGGTTCGGCCAATTTCGCTGCGCATCGGTAATGTGCCGAATTCAGGATGACGTTTATCGAGCAGGTTGAACGCGGACAACGAGAGCTCCGCATCTTCGGAAATTTTCCAGCCTAGGCGACCATCCAGCACGACATAACCGGGGACCGCTGGATTGGGCAGGTTATCCACCGAGCGCAGTGCAAAATCGAGATCCACTTTTTGTGCGAGTCGCATCATCGAACGCACCGAGAACTGGTGATCGGGATCGTTACCGGCGCCCCGTACACCACTAAGATCACCGCTGCCGGGTTTTAAATGCAGGTTCTTCTTGAGATAGGTGTAACCCGCCTTGAGCTGCCACCAATCGTTTATGCCGTAACTTCCCCAGGTCTCGATGCCGTAGGTATTGCCCGCCATCATGTTGCCTATGACGAATGCCCCGCCACCTATGGGTTCTAAACTGCGCAGTTCATCGTAGACGTTATAGAACGCGGAGATCGAAAACGACGCTCGTGAAGAGGGTTGGTTCCGATAGCCGATTTCATAGGCGGTCAGTTTTTCCGATTGGAAATTCGGTCCACCCGCCAGAACGAACGGTGGACTGCCCGGAAAGAAGAGCTCGCGATCAAGACGAGACGGTGTGCGTACCGCACGAGAGATGGCCGACCATAGTAAAGTTTGATCACCGGGTTTCCAGGCCAATCGCACGTTCGGCTGATTTTCCAATCCTGTGTAGTTGTTGTATTCAAGCTTCGTCCCAAGCGTCAATTTCAATTGCTCGGTGAGCGTAATGTCGTCCTGAATAAAAACATTGGCCAATGTGAGATCGCGATTTGCCGGGAGAAAAGCCAATCCTGTTCCATTGGTAACGTCATCGCGTGAATAACGATAACCACCGCCCCAGACAATGTCGTGGCGCTCACTCGGACTAAAGCGGTGCTGCATCTCGATATCGTAGGTATCGAGCACTTCAGCGAAGGTGCCTGGATAGTCACGCCGCGTTTGATCGTAATAGGCTTGAATCTGGATAGATGAGTTATCCGTCAAGGCCCTGTTCCAAAGTCCAAGCAGATGCGCGCCGGATATTGACTTATCGTCGAAGGAAATCTGGTCAGTCGATCCATCGTAAGCATCTCCCTGAAGCAGGAAAGTATTGTCGCCCTTGCCCCAGTCCAGACGGAAACCTACCTGCACTTTTTTCGAAGAATTTTGAGCGCTGGCACCACTTGCGATCAGGGTATCGTCTCGATCAAATCCTTTTGCATAGAACCGATAGCTTGTATCTTCACCGAACTTGCCGCCGTAACGTATGGCGGCACCATGTTCATCATTTCCGGTACCGACACTTAGCAGCCCGCCAATCGTATTGCGCGTATGTTTGGTAATGATATTAATGACACCATTTACTGCATTTGCACCCCATAGCGTGCCGCCCGGTCCACTGATGACTTCGATACGTTCGATGTCTTCGACCATGGTGTCCTGAACATCCCAAAACACGCCGGAGAACAGTGGTGTGTATACGCTTCGGCCGTCGATCAGCACCAAAAGCTTGTTAGCGGTTGTGCTATTGAAACCGCGGGCCGAAATTGCATATTGACTCGTGTCCACACGGGCAACCTGCAAATTCGGTGCTAACCGCAATAGCTCCGGGATGCTGGTCGCACCGGAACGACGAATATCCTCGCTGGTGATTACATATATCGAAGCGGCAGCATCAATCAGTCGCTCTACACGTTTGGATACCGATGAAATCTCTATGCTCGTCAATTCTTCAAGCGTCATATGTGAAAAATCGACAGTCGATGTCGATTTTGAAGGAGTATCCGCAGCAGCTGCAGCTGCGCCGGCAGCATCCAGCACAAGACAGACGACTAAGACCATCGGTGCAAGGGCAATGACAGGCCGATGTCGACTCGAACCCATATTGCGGGTGGCAATGACTGTTTTATTCATTATTCTTGATCCTCCGTCACTCAAGTACGTCCCATGTTTCATTACGCGGCCACTTGTTCTTGCACGATGATGCTTTTATCCGTCAGTAACTTCATTGCATCGAGAATCACCAGACGCTCTGCTGTCACCCCTCGCAGATAATCCTCACGAACACCCGTGAGCGTGGGCAGTGACGATTGAATCTTGATTATCGGAATGCGCTGTACGCCGACGATCGCGTCTGCCAGGACACCAAAAAGCATGCTGCCCGATTGCAGAACGATAACCTTGTTGAGATCGGTCAATCCTTCCGTCGGCAGTTCGAAAAATTTCTTGAGATCGATAACCGAAAAGATCTCGCCGCGTACGTTGACGATGCCAAGCACGAACACCGGTGTACACGGCAATGGCGTCAAATTTTCCAGCGGGTAAACTTCGCGGACATATTGCGTTTCAACGGCGTATCGCTCATTGGCAAGAATGAATTCCACAACCTCGATACATTCACTGGCAAGCTCGGCCAGCACCGGTTCCCGGGCTAACGCAAGTGCTCTGGTCTTCAATATCCGCTGCGTCTCTTCGGGTGATGGTGCCCAGACATGTTCAATGGCGAGGCGCGCAGTTTCCAGTCGTCGCTTGATCTCGCCCCAGTCAATCGTCTTCTTCTTTTTCTTTTCTTTTAGTGACGGCTTGTGATCACTCATGCAGTTTTCTCCTTACGCGCTACAGTTGCACTCGGCAAACTGGCTCGCACCGAGGTAATAATTTCCACGAGTCGGCCTGCAGTCAGCCCTTCCGATTCCGGAAGGGTCTCGCCATGCGGATACTTATGCAGCAGTGCAAGCGCATTGTCGAAATACCGCTCCGCTTCACGGCGCCGATTCTGCGACAGACACAAATTGCCCAGAGCGAAGTGCGCGAGCACAAAATTGGGATCGAGATATATCGCACGCACCAAAGATTGCATGGCCTCATCGCATTGTCCAAGCTCCTGCCGGATCGTGGCGAGGAGATATTGATGCGCTGGATTCAGCTTGTCGGCAGCAATCGCCTTCTCGCACCATTCGACCGCTTCAGCGAGTTTGCCCTCGTTGGCACGAGTACGCGCCAGGCACGATGGTGTGTCGCCGGCATTTAGCTCGAACGACGATGCATCGCCAGGCTGTGCCATATCCTGCCGCAACTCTTGTTCCAATGCCGAATCAACAACAATGGACTCCGGCAAAATCGCAGATACGGGACTCGATGCTACTGTGGTTGCAACAGACGGCAATCGTGATTGCACAAGCTTGCAGTAGAAAATGGCTCCAGGAAAATCGACGGCCGTGAAGTTGGCAAACAGGCTGTTCGATGTTTCTACAGGACTCACGATGAGCCAGCCACCATCAACCAACGAACCATGGAAGTTATCGGCTACTTTCCTTGCTTGCGCAGTCGTGAAATACATCAGCACGTTACGGCAGAAGATTATGTCGATCGCATTTGTGTTGTTGGTAAGCGACGGGCAAATATCGGCGGCGAGGTTGAAATAGGAGAATGTGACCATCCTTCGTATCCGCGGCGAGATCTCGAAACATCCGTCTTGCCGTTTTGTGAAATATCGCTCCCTGAGCCTATCGGGCATGTCACGGAAGGACCATGCGCCATACACCCCTTGTGCCGCCTTGCGCAAAAATTGCGGATTGATGTCCGTCGCCAGAATTGTCAGGTTCCATTTTTCCAAGTCCGGAATCAATTGGTCCAACAATATGGCAATCGAATACGGCTCCTCGCCAGTGCAACAACCGGCACTCCAGATACGCAGACGCCGTTCGCTGCGCGTACGCAACAACTCCGGGACTATCTGCTGTTCGAGCGCTTCAAAGCTGCGCTTCTCACGGAAGAAATAGGTCTCTCCTACAGTCAGATGACTTGCCAGCCCCTCTATCTGTTTTTGCGTCAGAGGAGTGGAAAGCAGTCGGCGTGCATAGGCCTCGACCTCCGGATATCCAGACTCTATCGATGCTGCGGTGAGGCCACGTTCAAGGTCGTGCCAGCGGTCTTTCGGAAAGTGGAGGCCAACTTGCGATGAAAGGAAATCGCTTAACCGCGATAGCAGTAAATCGGACAGGAGGGGGGATAGTCCGATGGCCATGCGTCAGCCCCTTTCTAACGCCAGATCCAGAGATTGTTCTTCCGCCAACGAGAAGAACCGTTCGAGGTTCTGGATTAAAACCAATCCCTCGCCTGTCTTCAGCACCCCCTCTATATGTTGGATACCACGGGCGATATCTCCGGCGCCCACGACTGAGTCGGCCGGACACTCAATCAACCCCATTACGGACTCCGCGATAATGGCGAGTCGCCTGTTGCCTGCGCGCGCAACTACCAAGCTATCGGCCGCCTCGATTGACCGGTGGGCAAGCCCGAGGCGTCTGCGGATACTCACGACTGGAACGACTTCGCCCTGAATATTGATGACGCCTTCGACGGCATCGGGGGCCCCGGGCAACGGCGTGATTTCCGCCATGCGAATAGTGCGATCCACTGCTTCCAAACGCAGTGCATAAGTCTGTCTGTCGACCTTCAGGAGGACCAATCGAATCAGAGAAGCCAGGTTTTCGGCAAGGTATTGATTGGTCATTTTCATCGCGTCCGGGGGGTAACGTTGACGAAAGATCACATAGCAATTTCAGGAACGGGTTTATCGCTCCATGCGGCATCCTATCATCGAAATTGCCAGAATGCGCAGCACTCCGCGTAGATTTAATCATGCCGCAAATAGTGCCGGGGTCACTCGATTAGAGACGGCAATAGGCATTCGCTGTGTGGCGGAATATATGGGGTAGCGTTAAGCGAATAGCCGAACGCGGTCGGTGCATTGCAGCATTTTTAGAGGCACTCGACGCCCATTAACCGTGTGCCGGAATATCACGGTGGCCGATATTCACGTCAAATCGCGTAACGGACCACGCCAGAACCGCCATTTTTGTGATGCTTTCATTTCAATACTTGCGCCGTCGGTAAAATCCAGGATAACCGAGGAGTATTTATTGTTTCTTAAATCCGCGAGTGCCGGCAATAAATAATCACGTTCAAACAATGACCAATCGCGTAGCAGGCGGCAATCTTTCAAAACCGCTCCGCCATTTTTTTCTTCATCGCCAATCCCGGCATGCAGTATCAGCGATTTGATAATGACGTCATCACTCATTACCCGTTCCGCATGGAATTTCACTTGATCCGGCAAAGCACCGCCACCCCAGAAATACAGAGAATTGACCGGCAACAAGCCTTTCTGGATACGCTCTGCATTGAGTGGATGATTATGCAAAGTAATCTGGGCTTCATTGAGTAAAGCGCGCCAGCGTTTTGTCATGTCGTCGGCGGGCATATGCGAAAAGATGTCGGTGCCGATCGCTTCATCCGGCGGCTGAAATTTCGGCAACTTGATATCTTTCGGCAGCATCAAGTACCAACGTGCCGGATTCGGGGCTGAAATCGGAAAACCGGTATCGCCGAAAAGGACCTTTAATGGTTTGATAAATTCGTCCGCTTCGCGTTGCGTCAAGCCCAGGTCACCGCATAACAGCAAACGCACAACGCCCATCTCCGCACGGACATGCGCCGGATCGGCCCGCAGCCAGGAATTAATCTCCGCATCCTTTGCATCAAATTGACGAGTCAGTGCTGCAAACGGCCAACCATTGCGCGGAAGAATCGAAACATGGCGCTCAAGCTGTGCCTGCGCGCCCGGATGCAGGTTCGGCAACCTATCGGCCTGTCCCAATGCTTTGGCGATAGCGGCATCAAGTTTTTGGCCCGAAAAACGCCGACGTTCCGTCAAAAGAAAAGTCAGCGTTGAAGTGCTCATGTCTTCAGACGACGTATCGAACTGCAATGATATCGAATTCGCGGTTGCCGCCAGGCGCTTCAATCGTGATGCTGTCGCCTTCGTGCTTGCCGATCATCGCACGCGCCATCGGCGAGGAAATCGAAATCAGGCGCTGCTTGATATCCGATTCCAGATCGCCAACGATTTTATAAGTGACTTCGTCGCCAGAGTCCGAGTCGGCAAGATCAACGGTGGCACCGAATACAACCCGAGTGCCGGCATTGATGGTCGAAACATCAATCAGCTGGGCATGCGACAACGCGTATTCGAGTTCCTGGATACGCCCCTCGATGAAACCCTGTTGCTCGCGGGCTGCGTGATATTCGGCATTCTCTTTCAAATCGCCATGCGCGCGCGCTTCTGCGATCGCATTGATAACAGCCGGTCGTTTGACCGACTTTAAATTTTCTAACTCTTCGCGCAGTCTGGCTGCGCCAGCTACGGTAAGTGGAGCCATCATCCGTGAAGTTCCTTATGCAATTCTTGTAGTGACCATACACGAGGATTATTACGGAATTCGATTGCCTGTACCAGCGCGCGCGCTCCCGGGATGGTCGTTGAATAAGTCAAACGATGCTGCAAGGCTTCGCGGCGAATCGAGAATGAATCCTGGATTGCCTGCTTACCTTCGGTGGTATTGATGATGTAGGCAATTTCGCCATTCTTGATCAAGTCGACGATATGCGGACGACCTTCGAGCACCTTGTTGATGCGCACGCACTCGACACCTTGTGCGCGCAGATACTTCACGGTGCCTTCGGTGGCGACCAGCGAGAAGCCCTGATTGATCAACTCCTTGGCGACATCCAATACGCGTGGTTTATCGACATCGCGCACGGAAATAAATGCCTTGCCGACCTTTGGCGCCTTGATATTGGCCGCTTCTTCGGCGCGTGCAAACGCTTCCGGGAACGTACGTCCTACACCCATCACTTCACCGGTTGAACGCATTTCCGGGCCGAGGATTGGATCGACACCCTGGAATTTCGCAAACGGAAAAATCGCTTCTTTCACCGAAAAATAATCCGGCACGATTTCTTTCGTGGCGCCTTGCGACGCTAGCGACTGGCCAACCATGCAACGTGCGGCAATTTTCGCCAGCGGAATACCGATCGCTTTCGAAACGAATGGTACGGTGCGCGATGCACGCGGATTCACTTCCAAAACGAAAATGGTCTCGCCCTGAATCGCGAATTGCGTATTCATCAAACCGATTACTTTCAACTCACGCGCCATCGCTGCGGCTTGCACACGCAGGCGATCCTGCATCTCGGCACTCAAGGTATATGGCGGCAACGAACAGGAAGAATCGCCCGAATGTACGCCGGCTTCTTCGATATGCTCCATGATGCCGCCGATCAGCACATTGCCTTCCGAGTCGGCAATGATGTCGACGTCGACTTCCACTGCGTTATCGAGAAAACGATCCAGCAGCACCGGTGAATCGTTCGATACTTTTACCGCTTCACGCATATAGCGCGATAAATCGTGTTCGTTATAAACGATTTCCATCGCGCGGCCGCCAAGCACATAACTCGGACGTACGACCAGCGGATAGCCAATTTCGCCTGCCAGGGCGATCGCCTGTTCCTGCGTTCTGGCAGTACGATTCGCAGGCTGGATCAAACCCAGCTTTTCGATTAATTGCTGGAAACGTTCACGGTCTTCTGCAAGGTCAATTGAATCTGGTGTAGTGCCGATAATCGGCACGCCGTTTGCTTCCAGTGCACGCGACAATTTCAATGGCGTTTGGCCGCCATATTGCACGATCACACCGATCGGTTTTTCCAGATCGACGATTTCCAAAACGTCTTCCAGCGTTACCGGCTCGAAATACAGTCGGTCGGAGGTGTCGTAATCGGTTGAAACAGTTTCCGGATTGCAATTGACCATGATGGTTTCGTAACCATCTTCGCGTAATGCCAACGAGGCATGTACGCAGCAGTAATCAAACTCGATACCCTGACCGATTCGGTTCGGGCCGCCACCCAGAACGATGATTTTTTTCTTGTCGGTCGGCGCCGCTTCGCATTCGTCCTCGTAGGTCGAATACATATAGGCCGTGCTGGTCGAGAATTCGGCCGCACAGCTATCAACGCGTTTGTAAACCGGACGCAAACCCAATGCGCGACGCAGTGTGCGGATAGCGGTTTCGTCGGTGCCGGTCAGCTGGGCAATGCGTGCGTCGGAAAATCCCGCGCGCTTGAGCTCGCGCATGCGTTTCCTGTCGAGACTCGGCAAACCGGCTTTCTCGGTCACTTTTTCCATCGCGACCAAGTCTTCGATTTGATCGAGGAACCAGGGATCAATGAAACTGAGTTTGAATACATCGTCAACCGTCATGCCGGCACGGAAAGCTTCGGCGACCTGGAATAAACGTTCCGGACCCGGTTCTTTCAATTCACGGCGAATTTTCAGCAGGCCTTCTTCGCCCTGCTCTGCGTCGTCGGTTGGGTCGAGACCCACCTTGCCGATTTCCAGACCTCGCAGCGCTTTCTGCAGCGATTCCTGGAATGTGCGGCCCATCGCCATTACTTCGCCGACCGATTTCATCTGCGTCGTTAAACGGGCATCGGCCGTCGGGAATTTTTCAAAGGCGAATCGTGGAATCTTGGTAACGACGTAGTCGATACTCGGTTCGAACGAAGCAGGTGTTGCACCGCCGGTAATGTCGTTGCGCAATTCATCGAGCGTGTAACCGACCGACAATTTCGCGGCGATTTTCGCGATCGGGAAACCGGTCGCTTTCGATGCCAGCGCCGAGGAACGCGATACGCGTGGATTCATTTCGATCACAACCACACGTCCGTCCTGCGCATTCACGCCGAATTGCACATTCGAACCACCGGTATCGACACCGATCTTGCGCAGCACTGCGATGGATGCGTCACGTAGACGCTGATATTCCTTGTCGGTCAGCGTTTGCGCCGGCGCTACCGTAATCGAGTCGCCGGTATGCACGCCCATCGGGTCGAGATTTTCAATCGAACACACGATGATGCAGTTGTCCGCCTTGTCGCGAACCACTTCCATTTCGAATTCTTTCCAGCCGAGTACGGATTCTTCGACCAATACTTCGCTGGTCGGCGAAAGGTCCAGACCACGCTTGACGATTTCGATTAATTCTTCGCGGTTGTAGGCAATACCGCCGCCGCTACCGCCGAGCGTGAAGCTTGGGCGAATAATGGTCGGATAACCAACGCGCGCCTGAATTTCGATTGCTTGTTCCAATGTCTTGGCGACTTCGGCTTTCGGACATTCCAGTCCGATTTCCTTCATCGCGACGCGGAATAGTTCGCGGTCTTCCGCCATGCGAATAGCTTCACGCGACGCGCCGATCAATTCGACGCCATATTTTTCCAGCGTGCCGGCATCGGCCATATCGAGCGCACAGTTCAGTGCGGTTTGACCACCCATCGTCGGCAGCAATGCGTCCGGTCTTTCTTTCGCGATGATGCGTTCGACCGTATCGGGATTAATCGGCTCGATATACACCGCATCGGCCATTTCCGGATCGGTCATGATCGTGGCCGGATTCGAATTCACCAAAATGATTCGATAGCCTTCATCACGTAATGCTTTGCATGCTTGCGCGCCGGAGTAATCAAACTCGCAAGCCTGACCAATCACGATCGGACCTGCGCCGATGATGAGAATGGATTTTATGTCGGTACGTTTTGGCATTAGCGGGCTTCCATCATTGCAACAAACTGATCAAACAAACCGGCGACATCGTGTGGGCCGGGACTTGCTTCGGGGTGGCCCTGGAAACTGAAGGCCGGCGCATCGGTCAAGGCAATGCCTTGGTTGGAATTGTCGAATAGCGAACGGTGGGTGACGCGAACATTGGCAGGCATTGTTTTTTCGTCAATCGCGAAACCGTGGTTTTGGCTGGTGATCATCACGCGACCAGTATCCAGATCGATAACCGGATGATTCGCACCGTGATGGCCGAATTTCATCTTCAATGTTTGTGCACCCGATGCGAGTCCAAGCAATTGATGACCGAGGCAAATACCGAACATCGGAATTTTCGCGGCGATGAATTGCTTGATCGCGGCGATCGCGTAATCGCAAGGCGCCGGATCACCGGGACCGTTCGACAGAAAGATGCCGTCCGGCTTTTCAGCCAGCACTTGTTCGGCAGATGTCTGAGCCGGTACGACGGTAATCTTGCAGCCGCGATCGGCCAGCATGCGCAGGATATTGCGCTTCACGCCGAAATCGTAAGCCACGACATGGAATTTCGAATCGACGCGTTTGAATTGGTTTTTATCCAGATCCAATTCGCCCTCGGTCCAGACATAACGTTCGCGCGTGCAAACGACTTTCGCCAGATCCATGCCTTTCAGACCGGGAAATTTGCGAGCCGCTTCGATCGCTTTGTCGACATCGATATCGCCGGCCATCAATGCGCCATTCTGCGCACCGCGGTCACGCAACAAGCGCGTCAATTTGCGGGTGTCGATATCGGCGATGGCCACTACGCCACGCGCTGCACACCATTCCGGTAGTGCCACTTGATGACGCCAGTTGCTGGGACGTCGCGGCACATCACGCACGATCAGACCGGAAGCGAATACTTCGCCGGCTTCATCGTCTTGCGAGGTAAAACCGGTGTTGCCGATATGCGGATACGTCAGCGTGATTAATTGCTGGGCGTAGGATGGGTCGGTAATAATTTCTTGATAGCCGGTCAGCGCGGTATTGAATACCACTTCACCGACGGATAAGCCGGGTGCGCCTACGGAAACGCCCTCGAATACGGTTCCGTCTTCGAGTGCAAGAATGGCGGTTTGAGTCACGGGAGCTCGCCTTTGGTTGGGTGAACCACTTCGGGCGCCAAGCTGCAGCAGCCCGCAGATAGGGCAAGGGCCAAATCTGTTTGAACGAAAAGGGGTTCAGGCGAGCGAGAATTTTAGCGAATGGAGTCGCCGCTGTCCATGACGAATATGCGTAGCCGCTTGAAAAGCCTGAATTTAAAGGATCAGCTCACTGAACGAATAAAGCCCCGGCGATTTTTCGCGCAAGCGATACGCGGCTTCCAGCGCGCCCCGTACAAAAATATCGCGATCCAGCGCATTGTGACGCAACTCGATAAACTCGCCCGGGCCACTGAATCTGACCGTGTGGTCGCCGATAACCTCGCCTTCCCGATGGCTGACATAGGTCGGGACTCGACCACCGCTCTGTTCGACCGATTGTCCTAATGTCAGAGCAGTGCCCGAAGGTGCATCTTTCTTGTGTACGTGATGGGTTTCGGTAATTCCGACACCCCAGGTTTCCAGAGCTTTTGCTGCCCGCCGCACCAAATCATTTAGTACGGCAACACCCAGACTGAAATTGGATGCCCACAAAACCGGAATCTCTTTGACTGCATCCTTCATCGTTTGTTTCTGCAGGTCGCTCAGCCCGGTGGTGCCACTTACCAAAGCCGCTTTTCTTGTTTTGCATAATTGCAAAACGGTAGTGAAGGCTTCCGGCTGACTGAAATCGATTGCCACATCGAAGACGGGTAACTGCTCCAATTGATTTATCCCGAATACCGGGCAAGCAACACCATCGATCGGCGAATTATTTCGCCCGGTAACCGCCGCCGCCAATTCGAAACGGGAATCATCAGCCGCGATTCGCAACAAGGCACGACCCATACGGCCAGAGGCCCCAAAAATAAGCAATTGAATTTTTTTCATCGCGACACGCTAAAGACAGGATGCAGTATTTGCAAGTCTTCAGCATATAGGAGTAAAAATGCAGCTGGTGAACGTCCAGTCTTGACAGGGGTGAGATTATGCGCGGATCCATTTTGAGCAACTCGATTCTTTTTGGTCTACTTTCCTCCCTCGCACCCACGGTGCAAGCACAAACAGCCAGCCAGTCCCTCGATGCAGCCTGGGTATCGGCATGCGCCGGGGCCACGATCGGGACCGATTTTTACAATCGCTGCCAGGAAATACTCAACGCCGGGCCGGGGTCCGGTGGACGAAGATCGGCCGCGGCAATCGGCAATAATCTGGAAACTTTCGCGGTACAAGGGCGAATAATGATGGCTATCGCGCGTCGTCGGGCAGCAGCGCGTGCGGCCGAGCAAGAAAGAGACAGCTCTAACGGCCAGTTCAATGGCTGGTCCAATCTGGCAGACGATCCTCAATCATCCAATCTTGCCGAAGGTAACCACTGGGCTCTATTTGGCAGTTTTGCCTACTCGAATTCCGATCGCAGCGATACGATTTTCGAGCGTGGTTACGACGACAACGGACGCACTTACCTGATGGGAATCGACTATCGCTTTAACGACCGATGGACCGGTTTGATTGCACTGCAACGGGAATCCCGCGAGATCGATTTCAATCTTTCAAGCGGGACGATGGAGAGCGACACCGACATGATCAGTGCGGTACTTGCTTACGCCGCTCCGAATGGCTTCAGCGCCAATCTGAGTTTGAATGCCGGTCAAGCCGAATCGGAAATGCGGCGTGAAATCAGATACACGCTGGTATTGAATGCAGGCCAGCCCAATGAATCCACCGTGACAATCAATAGTCGCGGCTTGAGCGAAAGTGAATCGACGATGCGAGGCGCGGATATGAATTTTGGCTGGGAACACGCCAAAGGCGCATGGGCTTTGCGTTATAACGGCGGCCTATCCTGGCTGCACACAAACGTGGGAAGAATCGCCGAAGACAATGCATTCGGTCTGGATTTTCTGGTGTTCGAACAAGAAGTCACCAGTCTTCAAGCATCACTCGGCTTTGAAGTTGCGCGAACGATATCTTCGAAAAGCGGCGTTTTCCAGCCTTATTTTCGCGCCGTCTGGCGACATGAGTTCAGAGATGATCCGCGCCGGATTTTTAATGTCTTCCGCGGTGGCGATCAGATCTTCAGGCTGAGTTATGTCACTGGCGAACCGGATCGTAATTTTGGCGATATTGGCGTTGGTGTAGCAGCCATATTTCCGCGCGGCTGGCAGGCCTATGCAGGCCTGCAGCGAAGCATTGGTCACTCTGAACTTGAAGAGACCCGCTTTGATCTTGGCTGGCGGCGCGAATTTTGATACGTAGGTCGGGCTTGCGACCGCCACGGATGGCGGGAGTGTCGAAAATGCAGGAGCATTTTTCGACGCCCGACATTGGCAATTTCGCAATCTGTTTAAAGCGCCGGGCCAGGGCCTGACCTACGACGTCATCTTGTCCCAGAACGATTTCACGCCATCAAGGAATGAACTCGAACGCGGCGAATGCTTGGCGCCGTCTTCGCCTTCGAACGTACCTTCGAATTCTTTGAGTAACTCGCGTTGTTTGCTGGTCAGGTTGACCGGTGTTTCGACTACGACACGCGCCAGCAAATCACCGGTCGAACTGCTGCGAACCGATTTCACGCCCTTGCCGCGCAGGCGGAACAGTTTTCCGGTTTGCGTCTCCGCCGGAACCTTGATTTCGACTTCGCCGCCCAAGGTCGGCACTTCGATCGAGGCACCTAAGGCTGCCTGTGAAAAGCGTATCGGCACTTCGCAATACAAGTCGTCGCCGTCACGTTGGAATATTTTGTGTTCGCGAACACTGACTTCAACGTACAAGTCACCTGCTTGCGCACCGGCAGGGCCAGCTTCACCTTCACCGGCTAAGCGAATGCGGTCGCCATTGTCGACGCCGGCCGGAATTTTGACTTGCAGGGTTTTTTCTTCCTGGACGCGCCCATTGCCTCGACAGGTTTTGCAGGGCTTCGCAATCGTTTGACCACGACCGCCACAGGTATGACAAGGCTGTTGCACGGAGAAAATACCGCGCTGCATTCTGACTTGCCCCTGACCCTTACAGGTTTTGCAGGTTTCCACCTTGCCATCTTCCGAACCGCTGCCGCTGCAGGGTTTGCAGGCAACCAGCGAAGGAATATCGATTTTCTTCTCGACGCCGAATACCGCTTCTTCGAGATCCAGATCCATCATGTAGCGAAGATCGGCGCCACGACGCGGCCCGCGCTGTTGACGTCCGCCGCCGAAAATATCACCAAAAATATCACCGAAGATGTCGCCGAAATCGGCGCCACCATGACCGCCACCGCCATTGCCGTGCTCAAACGCCGCATGACCGTGCTGATCATAGGCACGACGCTTGTTGGCATCGCTCAGGATTTCATATGCCTGCTTGGCTTCCTTGAAGGATTCTTCCGAAGCCTTATCGTCGGGATTTCTATCTGGATGATGTTTCTGCGCAGCGCGACGATAGGCTTTTTTAATCTCGTCATCGCTGGCGTTTTTGCCGAGACCCAGAACTTCGTAGTAATCGCGTTTTGACATATTGAAACCGAAAGAAAGGAAAGAACTTTAAAACGAAACGGGAGCTCGCAGAATTCTACGTCTCCCGTCTCTCACTTCACGCTGTGCGACTTACTTCTTGTCGTCTTTCACTTCGGTGAATTCAGCATCGACAACGTCTTCCGCTTTGGCAGTGGCTTCGCCTTGCGGAGCTTCAGCGCCACCTTGTTCAGCCGATGCAGCAGCCGAGTACAAAGCCTGTGCCGCTTGTTGCAGCGCCGAAGTTTTCGCTTCGATTTGGCCTTTGTCGTCGCCTTTCATTGCAGTTTCGAGATCAGCCAGAGCGGTTTCGATTCCACCCAATTGGTCGCCCGGCACTTTTGCACCGTGATCTTTCATCGCGGTACGTGTGGTGTGGATCAAGCCGTCGGCAGCATTACGCGCAGTGACGAGTTCATGGAATTTCTTGTCCTCTTCACGATGCGCTTCGGCGTCTTGCACCATGCGTTGAATTTCTTCGTCGCTCAAGCCGGAACCGGCCTTGATTTCGATGCGCTGCTCTTTGCCGGTTTTCTTGTCTTTCGCGGATACGTGCAGGATACCGTTGGCATCGATGTCGAAAGTGACTTCGATTTGCGGCATGCCGCGCGGTGCCGGATCAATGCCCGACAGGTCAAACTTGCCCAATGATTTATTGAAACGGGCCTGCTCGCGTTCGCCTTGCAACGCATGCACGGTCACGGCCGGCTGGTTGTCGTCGGCGGTCGAGAAAGTTTGCGATGCCTTGGTCGGAATCGTGGTGTTCTTTTCAATGATCTTGGTAAACACGCCACCCATGGTTTCAATACCCAGGCTGAGCGGAGTTACGTCGAGCAGCAACACGTCTTTGACAGTACCGGCCAACACGCCGCCCTGAATCGCAGCACCGATCGCGACAGCTTCGTCCGGGTTCACGTCTTTACGTGGTTCCTTGCCGAAGAATTCAGTCACGGCAGCCTGCACACGCGGCATACGGGTCATACCACCGACCAGGATCACTTCGGAAACATCCGAAGCCTTCAGGCCGGCATCTTTCAATGCAATGCGGCATGGCTCGATGGTTTTCTTGATCAGATCATCGACCAATGCTTCCAACTTCGCGCGGGTCAGCTTGATGTTCAAGTGTTTCGGACCCGAAGCATCTGCGGTGACATACGGCAAGTTCACGTCGGTTTGTTGCGAGGAGCTCAGTTCAATCTTGGCGCGCTCGGCAGCATCTTTCAGACGTTGCAAGGCAAGCGGATCGTTACGCAGGTTGATGCCCTGCTCTTTCTGGAATTCTTCAACCAGGAAATCGATCACGCGGTTATCGAAGTCTTCGCCACCCAGGAAGGTGTCACCATTCGTGGAGAGAACTTCGAATTGTTTTTCTTCATCGATGTTCGCGATTTCGATAATCGAAACGTCGAAAGTACCGCCACCGAGATCGTACACGGCAATCTTGCGATCGCCACCGGCTTTATCAAGACCATAGGCCAGTGCTGCAGCAGTAGGTTCATTGATGATGCGTTTGACTTCGAGACCGGCAATACGGCCGGCATCTTTCGTTGCCTGGCGTTGCGAGTCATTGAAGTAGGCCGGCACCGTGATGACGGCTTCGGTCACTGTTTCGCCCAGATAGGCTTCGGCGGTTTTCTTCATTTTTTCCAGCACGCGTGCGGAAATTTCCTGCGCGGCCATTTTCTTGCCGTCCGAGGTGGCGACCCAGGCATCGCCGTTTTCATGCGCGATGATCGAGTAAGGCACCAGGTCAATATCTTTTTTCACTTCGGCGTCGGTAAATTTGCGGCCGATAAGGCGCTTCACCGCGTAAAAAGTATTTTTTGGATTGGTGACGCTCTGGCGTTTCGCCGAGGCACCGACAATCACTTCACCGTCTTTGGTGAAAGCCACGATCGAAGGCGTTGTGCGATCGCCTTCCGAGTTTTCAATAACCTTGGCAACACCGCCTTCCATCACGGAAACGCAGCTATTGGTGGTGCCCAGATCGATACCAATAATTTTACCCATTTCAATTCTCCTTAAATTTTGCTGCGCCTGCTGATGTGCGGCGCGTTAACCTGACTGTTTAATAGTGTTGATTCTTTTTTTTTCAAGTCTTAGTCGGCGCTTTTTGCTACTACTACCAGTGCCGGACGCAACAAGCGTTCATTTAGCAGATAGCCTTTCTGGAAAACCTGCACGATGGTGTTCGGTGCGGCATCCGGACTTTCAATCTGACTGATGGCCTGATGCCATTCCGGATTGAACGTTTCACCGATCGGATGAATGGGGGTCATGCCGTTGTCGCTGGCGACTTTCATTAATTGGCGCAGAGTCAGTTCCATGCCTTCGCGCAGTTTGCCGGTTTCATCGGCACTGACTTGCAAGCCGGCTTCAAGACTATCGAGCACAGGCAATAATTCGGAAAGTAAACGTTCATTCGCGAATTTGCGGGCTTGGTCTACATCGCGTGCAAGACGCTTGCGCTGATTATCCAATTCGGCACGTTCGCGCAGTGCTTCGTCGCGGATGTTTCCCATTGCGATTCGCAGTTGTTCCAATTCGAGCTGTAATTGGGTATCGCCCGACAATTCTGTGGCTTCGGGCGCGTCAACGCCCGGATTATTAGGTTCGGTATGCATATTGGTCCTATTGCTTGAACGCCTCGTCACCCGAGGTCTGAGGGGTTTATGGGGTCGGACCGTCCGGATTCAAGGCCTGACCGAGCAAATCGGCGGTGGCTTGCACCATTGGAATCACACGGTCGTAGGCCATCCGGGTCGGGCCGATGACCCCCAGCACGCCTAGTACTTTGCCCTGCGAACCATAGGGTGCCGTTATTACCGTACACGCATCCAGCGGCGCCAGGCCGCTTTCCTCACCAATAAATACACGCACACCGGGCGCTTTCATGCAGCGTTCCAGCAGGCCCAGAATCTCGCGTTTACGGGAAAAAGCATCGAATAAATCGCGCAATCGCTCGACATCGGACATTTCAGGAGCGGTCATCAGGCGGGTTTGGCCGGTCAGTAGAACATCATCATTTGAGGTCTCGAAAGCATGCTCGGACAACTCGACGGCAACTGCCAGCACCTTCTGCATTTCATCCTTGGTATCGCGCAATTCACGCACCAAGGCAGCGCGGATATCGGCCAGAGGTCGTCCGGCAAATTGATGGTTCAAATATTGTGCAGTCTGCTCCAGCTCGCCCGGCGAAAAAATCCGGCGCGTATTGATAATGCGGTTTTGTACTTCATTGTCGGTGAACACCAGTATGACCAGCACCCTATTGCCGTCCAGTGCCACAAAATCGATATGCCTGAACGCAAATTGTCCACGCTGTGGAACAGAGACCACACCGACGAAGTGACTCATGGCCGACAGCATTTCACCGGCGTTTGCCAGCAGGCTTTGGGTGCCTGCAGCCGGATTCATGGTTTCCCGCAGCTGATTCATTTGCATGGCGGCCAACGGCTCGACCTGAATGAGGGAATCGACAAAAACACGATAACCCTGGGCGGTTGGCACCCGCCCTGCCGAGGTATGCGGCGCGGCGAGCAGTCCAAGGTCTTCGAGATCAGCCATGATGTTTCGAATGGTGGCTGCGCTGATATCGAGCCCCGAGCTTTTCGCCAGCATACGGCTACCCACCGGCGCACCATCATGAATATGCTGGGCAATCAGGCTTCGCAGTAAGTGTCTTGCACGCGGGTCGAGTAATTCGGTCATACCCTAGAGATACTGTCCCGAAGGAGTTTTTTCAAGGCTTTTTTCAAGTCTTAAGATTTGCGATTGCCGCGTGATTACATCGCTGCAATGGATTGCCCGACAGCATTGTCGGAAAAATCCTTACCTAAACCGACGCCGATTAGGCAAAATACAACGCATGCTAATTCAATTGGTTTTAAAAGATTTTGCCGTCGTGTCTTCCGCCGAATTAAGTTTTGGCCCCGGCATGACCGTCGTATCCGGTGAAACCGGCGCCGGCAAATCCTTATTGGTCGATGCCCTGATGTGGCTGACCGGTGCACGTGCCGAAGCCGGCATTGTCCGTCACGGCGCTGAACGCGCCGAATTATCGGCGGAATTTTCACTCGATGACGCCCCATTCGCAGCTGACTGGCTGCGTGAAACCGAACTCGATGATGAGAATAGTTGCCAACTTCGCCGTGTAATTCGTGCCGATGGTGGTTCAAAGGCCTGGATCAATGGCCGTGCCGCGACCATGTCGCAATTATCCGAGCTCGGCAGCTTATTGGTCGAAATTCATGGCCAACACGAGCATCAGGCTTTGTTGGAACGTCCACAGCAACTGGCTTTGCTGGATGCTTTTGCTTCACATCCACATTTACTGGAACCCGTGAGTTTTTTGGCCAAAGAATGGAATGAGCTGAATAAACAGATTCAGCACCTCAGCCAAACCGGCGATGTGAGCGATCGAATTAATTATTTGGAACATCAAATCAAAGAGTTGAAAGGCGAATCACTGGCACCGGAAGCCATCGAAGAATTACTGGCAGCCCACCGTCGTCAGGCACATTCAGCCAGCTTACTGCAAGGCTTTGATATGGCCTTGTCACGCCTGCAAGGCGACGACACGTTTGCACTATCCAATACCGTGCGTCAGCTTTCTACGCATTTACAAAAGCTCGCCGAGCACGAACCGCGTTTGCTGGAAATCACCCAATTACTTGATACCGCAGAGATTCAACTGGATGAAGCCTCCGGCTCGCTGGAAAAACTAAGAGACGATCTGGAACTCGACCCGGCACGTTTCCAGGAGCTGGAAGCGCATTTAAGTCGTCTGCATGATTTATCGCGCAAACATCGGGTGCCGCTGCTTGAACTTGGAGCACGCTACGAAGAACTGCAAACCGAATGCGAAACCCTTCGCGGCAAGGATGTCGCATTGCAGGATTTACTGAAGACACAAGCTGAAGCTTTGAAGTCCTGGCAAAAAGCCGCCGAAGCACTTTCAAAATCACGTGAAAAATCGGCCAAAACCCTCAGCAAAACCGTCAGTGATTTGATGCACGAACTCGGCATGCCCGGCGGTGTTTTTTCGGCTGCCTTAGAAGCAATGGAAACAGACAAACCAACTTCATCGGGCGCCGAACGTGTTGAATTTCTAGTCTCCGCAAACCCGGGACAACCGCCGCGCGCTCTGCGAAAAGTAGCGTCTGGCGGCGAATTGGCACGTATCAGTTTGGCGATTGAAGTCGCTGCGCTTGGACTCGATTCGGTCCCGACGATGATTTTTGACGAAGTCGACAGCGGTATTGGCGGCGCGGTTGCCGAAGTCGTCGGTAAAAAACTGCGTGCGCTAGGTGCAGAACGACAAGTGATGTGCGTCACCCATTTGCCGCAAGTCGCCGCACAAGGGCATCAGCATTTTCAGGTGTCGAAATCGGTCAGCAATGGCAGCACGCATAGTGTTGTGACAGCACTCGATGCAAAAACGCGAATCGAAGAACTCGCACGAATGTTGGGTGGCCTGGAAATCAGCAAGGAAACTCGTGCGAATGCGAAACAGATGTTGCAACAGGCGCAGGCAAATTAATTCGCGTAGGCCGGGCCCTGGCCCGACATAATCAACTTCGCAATCTTTAAAAGCGTCGGGCCTGGGCCCGACCTACTTCACTTCTTTTTTTTCGCTCTTACGTACAACACCAGACTATGTTCTTCGATCACATAGCCGTGTTTGTCGGCGATTTGTTTTTGCAGGCTTTCAATTTCCGGGCTGGTAAATTCGATCACTTTGCCAGTATCCATATCGACCATATGGTCGTGATGCTGGCCTCGATCCATTTCATAAACCGCGGTGCCACCTTCAAAATTATGCTTCAGCACCAGACCTGCCGCTTCGAACTGGGTCAACACCCGGTAAACCGTGGCCAGACCAATATCTTCACCATCGCCAATCAGCTGTTTGTAGATATCTTCAGCGCTCATATGCTTTGCGCCCGAGGTCTCCAGCAGCTCAAGAATGCGGATTCGGGGGTGGGTGACCTTCAGGCCGACCTTGCGTAAATCCTCTGTTTCCATGATTTTGCGGCTCCTGTGCAACTTTTTTAGCGCTAGTTGGTCTGGGCTTAGTGTATCATCACCCGGTTTCCCAAATGACGAATATCGCAATGCGTAAGTTATTCTCCAAGCTCTTGATTATCAGCGTCACCCTGACCTTTATTACCGGTTGCAACCTGCTTTACCGCCAACCGGTTTACCAAGGAACATTGCTCGAGAAAAAGAATGTCGATCAGCTGAAAGTAGGCATGAGCCAACAGGAAGCCTTCCAGTTAGTCGGGACCCCACCGATAGCAGATCCATTTCATCAAAGCCGTTGGGACTACACCGCCACCAAGCGCCATCGTTACAGCGACATGGAAGTCAAAACCATGACCTTGTATTTCGAAAACGGATCACTGACGAAATGGGAAGGCGAATATTTCCCGGAAGAAGATCTGGAGTTGGCAAAAGAAATGCGCAAATTCGGCAACCTGCCAAAAGACAAAGACAAGAAAAAACGCCGTTAATTTTTTCTTGTTATATAAAAAACCCCGCATTGCGGGGTTTTTTGTTGCAGCGCGATTTAATTCATTAACGCTTTGTTTTCTTGACTACCCTTCCGCGTCTGGCATCCATCGGGTCAATCAATAGCGGACGAAGAATTTCAACGCGATCAAATTCATGCAATCGCGTTTGTAAAGTAGCCGTCTGCCCATACACCGCCAACAACTCGGGTTTTATTTCGATGTCCGGCCAATCGGCATGCTGCTTCGCTATCTCCAACGCATCGGCTACGGTTGAATTGATTGGCAAGCGCATCGGGAACTGCCAGACCTTTTCCAGTTCGGCATACATCACTTCAACTTCAATCATCTTATTGCTTTCAGTCGTCACTGCGATTGGCCTCACGACAGAAATCATCGACCAGGCGATCGGCCAAGCCCTGAAATCCTAGTGCCAAGGCAGAACCCATCAATTTATTTTGCACTTCGAATTCCATCGTCAGACTGATCTTGCAAGCGTCTTCATCAAGCGCATGAAAAACCCACTCACCTGTGAATTTGCTGAAAGGACCTTCCTGCAAAGCCAATTTGATCCGGTGTGGATATTCCAATGTGTTGCGGGTGGTGAAGCTCGTCCTCAAGCCTGCGACCTTCACATCCAGTCGGGCCAGCATATGATTTTCGGAGCTTTCGATCACTTCCGAGCCTTCGCACCACGAGAATCGGCGCGGATAACTTGCCACGTCGTTCACCAGCCCGAACATGCGGGCCGCTGAATGCCTTACCAATGCGTGGCGATGGATTTGTGTCATGTGGTTCCCTGCCCGCCCTGCAATAGGCGACAATAGCGCCATGTCAAAGAATAAAGATGCCAAGAATACTTCAGGTAGTGCAGCAAAAACGAGCGCACCTAAGACAATCGCGCTCAATAGAACCGCTCGTCACGATTATCACCTCGAAGACCGCTATGAAGCCGGAATCGCGCTGCAAGGCTGGGAATTGAAGTCCATTCGTTCCGGCCGTATGAATATGGGCGACGCTTATGCCGTCGTCCGCGGCGGTGAAATTTATCTGTTTGGTGCGCAAATTACGCCCTTGCTTCAGGCATCAAGTCATTTCGTGACCGACGATCGCCGCACGCGAAAATTACTTTTGCATCGAAATGAAATCGATAAATTGATCGGCAAGGTCGAGCGCGATGGCTACACCTTGATTCCGACAGCGGCCTATTGGAAAGGTAATAAAGTGAAACTTGAACTCGCTTTGGCGAAGGGCAAACAAGACCACGACAAGCGTCAGGCAAGCAAAGATCGCGACTGGCAACGCGACAAACAACAGGCTATGCGGGCGAAAAATAAATACGCCTGAGATAAACCTGTCATGGTCCATACGCCTGAGAAGGCGCCATATAAGCATTTGGCATATGGGCAAATAGAATAACAACTCTAAAGATTTTTGTTGACAAAGATTTTATTCTGCGTTTAGTCTCAACCCATGACCTCGCAAACATTCACCGCCAAAGCAAAAAACGTCCGGATTCTTCCGGTCGTCGGCTTGCCGGTTAATGCTGGTCTCAATGTCGTAACGCTCGTCCTCGTACTCGTCCTTATTATTACCGGAGGTGCGGGCTGAGGCGTTCGTTAAAGAAATAAAATAACGAAAAACTTCAAAACCCCGCACCTGGCAACAGATGCGGGGTTTTTTATTTGCCTCGGTTTGCATAAGCAAACATGCAGAAAACCACAAATCCATTCAACCCGACCACAACCAGCGCAAGCAAGGATCGCGTTCGAATTTTCGACACGACTTTGCGCGACGGCGAGCAAGCACCCGGCTTTTCGATGAGCCGAAGCCAGAAGAAACGCATCGCCCAGGCCTTGGCGGAACTTGGCGTGGACATCATCGAAGCCGGCTTTGCGAATGCCTCGGATGATGATTTCGCCTCCGTGCAAGCTATTGCAAACGAAGTACGCGGCCCGACGATATGCGCACTCGCCCGTTGCCAAGCCAGTGATATCGATGCGGCGGCTCGGGCATTGGCATCGGCGCAACGCTCGCGTATCCATGTGTTCATCGCTACAAGTGATTTGCACCGCGAACACAAACTCGGCATGAGCAAGCAGCAAGTGATCGATGCCGCGATCGCTGCAGTACAACGCGCCAAACAGCATTGCGATGAAGTGGAATTCTCGGCTGAAGACGCGATGCGAACCGATCCCGAATATCTGGCGCAAGTGATGACTGCAGTGATCGAAGCCGGAGCTACTACCTTCAATGTTCCCGATACCGTCGGCTACACCACGCCGGCTGAAATGGGCGCACAAATTTCCTATCTGAAACAAAACGTACGCGATTGCGACAAAGCCATCATCAGCGTTCATTGCCATAACGATCTTGGCATGGCGGTTGCGAATAGCTTGGCAGCAGTGGCCGCAGGTGCTCGCCAGGTTGAATGCACTTTGACCGGTATCGGCGAACGCGCCGGCAATGCGGCGTTGGAAGAAGTCGTGATGGCTTTGAAAACACGTTCGGAATTATTCGGGGTCGATACCGGCATCCAGACATCGCGCCTGTATCCCACCGCCCGCTTGATGAGCAATCTGCTGGGCTTTACTTTGGCGCGCAATAAAGCGGTCGTTGGCGAAAACGCATTTGCGCACGAAGCCGGCATCCACCAACACGGCATGCTGAAACATCGCGGCACCTACGAAATCATGAAACCGGAAGATGTCGGTTTCGCAAAATCACAATTGGTCTTGGGCAAACATAGCGGCCGTCATGCATTACGTGAACGCTTGAGCATGCTGGGGCACGAAACAAACGATACGCAACTCGACGAAATCTTTACCCGCTTCAAAACCCTGGCCGATAAAAAACGCGAAGTCTTCGATAACGATCTGGAAGCACTGGCCTTGGGCCGCGATCCGGAAGCATTGGGTCCATGGCGTATCGCTTCGTTAAATTGCTCAAGTCATCTGGGTGGCATGTCATCTGCTTCGGTGAAGCTGGAACACGAAGCTGGTGGCAGTACGAGCGAAGCTTCGATCGGTGATGGTCCGGTACATGCCGTGATGCACGCGATCGAACGTGCTACCGGATGCACGCTCGACATTAGCGATTTCCAGGTTCGCTCGCTTGGTATCGGCAGCGATGCACAAGGATTGGCTTCACTCGCCGTCAATCATCAGGGCAAGGAAATTCGCGGCAATGGCGTTTCGACCGATATCGTCGAAGCGGCAGCACAGGCAGCATTGGAAGTCGTCAACCGCATTGAGCGCATGTCACCGACAACACAACAAGAACTGAAGAAATCGCAAGGAGCCACACGATGAAACCACCTTCACTTATCTGGCATAACGGCCGTATCAAAGCCTGGCACGAGGCCAGCGTTTCGGTCGGTGCGCATGCCCTGCACTATGGCTCCTCGGTATTTGAAGGTGAACGCGTCTATGCAACACCAGATGGTCCACAATATTTCCGCTTGAACGACCACACCGAAAGATTGTTTCACTCGGCCCGTGTTTACGACTTGAAAATCCCCTTCACTGCCGAAGAAATAAAACAGGGCAGCGAAGAACTGATTCGCGCCACCGGCTTGAGCAGCGCTTATGTCCGTCCGATTGCCTATCGCTCCGGTTTTACTTTCAGCCTGGCACCGAATGACGACGTTGCCGTCGATGTCGCAATCATCGCGATTGAATGGGGCAGCATGCACGGCAGTGCTGCGTTGGAACAAGGCGTCGATGTTTGTGTTAGTTCCTGGAATCGTGCCGCACCGAACACCTATCCGACAGGCGCGAAGGCCGGTGGTAATTATCTGTCGAGCCAGTTGATCGCCCAGGAAGCCGTACGAGGCGGCTTTGTCGAAGGTATCGCGTTGGCACCGGGTGGCTTGTTGAGTGAAGGTGCCGGCGAAAATATTTTCATCGTCAGCAAGGGGAAAATCTACACCCCTTCCGCCGGTGCCAGCATCCTGTGTGGCATTACCCGCGATACGGTTTTCACACTCGCGAAAACACTTGGTTACGAAGTCGTCGAACAAGCTTTGCCGCGCGAAATGCTGTATTTCGCCGATGAAGTTTTCATGACCGGCACTGCCGCTGAAATCACGCCTGTGCGTTCGGTCGACAGGAAAACCGTCGGCACCGGCAAACCCGGCCCGATTACGCAAGCACTGCAGAAAGCCTTCTTCGGATTATTCGACGGTAGCACGGTCGATCAGTGGTCCTGGCTGACCAAAGTGAACCAGGATGATTTTGCGATGGAGGCTGCGTAATGGCAACCACCGCAAAAACATTGCTCGATAAAATCTGGGATGCACATCAGGTGCAAGCCGAAACCGAATCGATGCCCGGCATTCTGTATGTCGACTTACACCTGATCCACGAAGTCACTTCACCGCAAGCCTTCACAGAATTACGACAGCGTGGATTGACTTTGCGTCATCCAGATCGCGTATTGGCAACGCTGGATCATTCAACGCCGACAACACCAGCGGATGATCTGGGTCAGCAGGTTTATTTCACGACCGAAGCGGCCGAGCAAGTATCGCAACTGGAACGCAATTGCATGCAGTTTGGCGTGCAGTTGCATGGCTGGAGTAGCGAACATCGCGGCATCGTGCATGTGATGGGGCCGGAATTAGGCGCAACCCAACCCGGCATGACGATTGTCTGTGGCGACAGCCATACCTCGACCCACGGTGCATTCGGCGCGCTGGCGTTCGGCATCGGCACCACCGAAGTTGGCCACGTGATGGCAACGCAGTGTTTGTGGCAACGCAAACCGAAAAATTTCGCGATCCATGTGAATGGGAAGCTGACTGCAGGCGTCAGCGCAAAAGATTTGGCGCTGCACATCATCGGAAAACTCGGTGTGAATGGCGGTACCGGCCATGTGTTCGAATATCGCGGTTCGACGATTTCGGCATTCAACATGGAAGAGCGCATGACGCTCTGCAATATGTCGATTGAAGCTGGTGCCCGTGCCGGTTTGATCGCGCCCGATGAAAAAACTTTCGAGTATTTGAAAGGCCGTCCACAAGCACCGAAAGCCGAAGCCTGGGATAGAGCCGTCAATCATTGGAAGACATTGCCGTCCGATGCCGATGCGGCTTACGACCGCGAGCTGCATGTCGATGCCTCGGATGTTCGAGCGACGGTCAGTTACGGCACGCATCCCGGCATGGTCGTGGCTTTGAATGCCTCGGTGCCAGCAGCGAAAGATTTACAGGAACGCCGTGCACTGGAATATATGCAAGTCGACGCCGGCAAACCGATGTTGGGCATGCAAGTCGATCTGGTTTTTCTGGGCAGCTGTACCAATTCACGACTCAATGATCTGCGCACCGCTGCCGATTTACTGCGCGATCGAAAAATTGCCGGCAATGTTCGGATGCTGGTCGTACCCGGCTCGCATGCAGTGAAGCGCGAAGCCGAACGCGAAGGTCTGGATCAAGTATTTCAAAACGCCGGTGCCGAATGGCGCGAGCCCGGTTGTTCGATGTGCATCGCAATGAATGGCGATTTGGCACAACCCGGGCAACTGGTCGTGAGTACCAGCAATCGCAATTTCGAAGGTCGCCAAGGTCCCGGTGTTCGCACCGTACTGGCAAGTCCGCTGGTGGCAGCGGCTTGTGCATTGGCCGGCCGCATTGCAGATCCCAATGACTACGCAGCAACCAACGCGGAGGAAGCCGCATGAAAGCCCTAAGTTTTATCCGTTCACGCACAACCGTGTTGAAACACGAGAACATCGATACCGATCGCATCATCCCCGCTCGTTTCTTGACGACGACTGAGCGCAAGGGATTGGGTCGTTATGCTTTTCATGATTGGCGCTATCAAGCCGACGGCAGTCTGAATCCGGATTTCGAGTTAAACAAAAACACATCGCAAGGCTGCGAGATTTTAGTCGCAGGTCGAAATTTCGGCTGCGGCTCGTCGCGCGAACACGCGCCCTGGGCCTTGCTGGACTTCGGTTTGCGTGCAGTGCTGTCGTCCGAAATAGCCGACATCTTTCGCGGCAATGCACTGAAGAACGGCTTGCTTGCCGTTGTCTTGAAAGAAAGCGAACACCGTTATTTGTTGAATCACCCCGGCATCGAACTTTCTATCGATATCGCCGATGGCACGATCGAAATGCCGGATGGCGGTCGTTTCCGTTTCGAATTGGATGCCTTCAGTCGCGAATGTTTATTGCAAGGCGTCGATCAACTCGGCTATCTACAGAAGCACCTGCCACAAATTGAAGCCTACGAAGCCAAGCGCGAGGCCACGGCATGAAAGCGACCATTGCCTTATTGCCCGGTGATGGCATTGGTCCTGAAGTCACCAAAGCTGCAGTCGCGATGCTGCAATCGGTAGCTTCGGCTTACCAGCATGAATTTTCGTACGCCGAATACGATATCGGCGGTTGTGCCATCGATCAAACTGGCCAGACATTGCCGGAGCGCACGAAAAAAGCTTGCCAAAGTGCTGACGCCGTTTTGCTGGGCGCCGTCGGTGGCCCGCAATGGGCGACACAGAAAATCCGACCCGAACAAGGTTTACTGGAATTACGTGCCGCCATGCAGGTGTTTGCAAACCTGCGCCCGGTACGCGTACATGCAAGGACATCCAGTCAATCACCAATCAAACCGGAATATCTGAAAGACGTTGATCTGGTATTCGTGCGTGAGTTGACCGGCGGCAGTTATTTCGGCGCCCGTACCCGTTCCGAAACCAGTGCCAGCGATGTTTGCCGTTACAGCACCGAAGAAATCGAACGCGTCGTGCGACGCGGTTTCGAATTGGCTCGCAGTCGTCGCGGACATTTGACTTCGATCGATAAAGCGAACGTGCTGGAAACTTCGCGCCTGTGGCGTGAGACCGTAATTCGTTTATCGGCCGAATATCCCGAGGTCACGCTGGAACATCAATTGGTCGATTCGATGGCGATGTTATTGCTGACACGGCCTGCCCACTACGATGTGTTGGTTACCGAAAACTTGTTCGGCGACATCCTGACCGATGAAGCTTCGGTGTTGGCTGGCTCATTAGGTTTATTGCCATCGGCATCTCTCGGCCTCGGCACTCGCGGTTTGTACGAACCCATCCACGGCTCGGCACCGGATATCGCCGGTAAGAACATAGCCAATCCGATCGGCAGCGTTTTGAGTGCCGCCTTGTTGTTGCGTTATTCGCTGGGTCTGGAAACCGAAGCCTGCGCGGTCGAAAACGCGGTCGATACCCTGCTCGACTCCGAAGAATTGACGGCCGATCTTGGCGGCAATGCAACAACACAAGGCATCACCGAAAAACTACTCGAACTTTTCCATCAACAACAGAAAAAACAGATAGCAGCATAAGGAAATGAATTACATGCGAAGCAATGCCATCAAATCCGGCCCAGAACGTGCACCCGCACGTGCGATGTTGCGAGCGACCGGCCTGCAAGATGCCGATATTGCAAAACCGATGGTTGCCGTAGTTCACACCTGGTCGAATGTCTCGCCCTGCAATTTGAATTTGCGT
This sequence comes from Arenimonas sp., assembly GCA_036676335.1. Classification (GTDB taxonomy): domain Bacteria; phylum Pseudomonadota; class Gammaproteobacteria; order Xanthomonadales; family Xanthomonadaceae; genus Arenimonas. Next base: position 329,938 of record JAKFDD010000010.1, read on the forward strand.
GATTTGGCGCAGGCCGCTTGCGATGGAGTACGTGCAGCTGGCGGTACACCGATTGAATTCAACACGATTGCGGTAACCGATGGCATTGCGATGGGCACCTCGGGTATGCGCGCTTCATTGGTATCGCGCGAAGTCATCGCCGATTCGATTGAACTAGCCGTCGAAGGTCATTGCCTGGATGCCGTGTTGGTGTTGTGTGGTTGCGATAAAACCATTCCCGCTGCGGCGATGGCGTTGGCACGGATGAATATTCCCGGCCTCGCCTTGTATGGCGGCAGCATCGCGCACGGCAAATTGAATGGGAAATCGATCACCGTGCAGGAAGTCTTCGAAGCCGTCGGTGCGCACGGTGCCGGCAAACTGAGTTGCGATGAGCTGGCCAATGTCGAGAAACGTGCCTGCCCCGGTGCCGGTGCTTGCGGTGGTCAGTTCACCGCAAACACGATGGCGATGGTGCTGACCTCGTTGGGTTTGTCGCCAATGGGCTTGAACGATGTCACCGCAACCGATCCGAAGAAACTGGAAGCCGCTTTTCGCTGCGGCGAGTTGGTGATGCAATGCTTCAACAATGATTTGAAACCGCGCGATGTATTGTCGCCTGCTTCATTTCGCAATGCAGCCCGCATGGTGGCCGCAACCGCCGGCTCGACCAATGCGGTTCTGCATTTATTGGCGATTGCGCACGATGCTGAAATCCCGCTGGGCCTGGAAGATTTCGAAATCGCTTCGCGCGATACACCGGTCATCGCCGACTTGAAACCGGGCGGTAGATTCACCGCAGTCGAACTGACCGAAGCCGGTGGCACTGCACGCGTGGCTGAAGCTTTACGCAAAGCCAATATGCTGGAAGACGCAGCAACGGTAACTGGCAATCCATTATTTGCCGAACTGGATGCAGCTGCATTACCAAATTCCGATCAGGAAGTCGTGCGTGAAGTTGGCAATGCACTGAAACCACGCGGTGGTTATTCGATCTTGTACGGCAATATCGCGCCGGATGGCTGCGTGCTGAAATTAGCCGGCAAAGGCTTGTTGAAATTCGAAGGCGTTGCCCGCGTATTTGAAAACGAAGAACAAGCCTTCGCCGCCGTGCAAAAAGATCGGATCAAATCCGGCGATGTGATCGTGATTCGCAATGAAGGTCCGGCCGGCGGCCCCGGTATGCGAGAAATGCTGGCAGTGACTGCAGCATTGGTTGGCCGCGGCCTTGGCGACGATGTTGCCTTGATTACCGATGGCCGATTCAGCGGTGCGACCCATGGCTTCATGGTCGGCCATATCGCTCCGGAAGCCGCACGCGGAGGTCCGATTGCCTTGTTGAAAGAAGGCGACCGCATCGTGATCGACGCCGATACGCGAACGATCAATACCGATGCCGATCTGGAATCGCGTCGCTCCGATTGGAAAGCCAGAACACCCATCGTTACTCGCGGTGCACTCGCGAAATACGCCCGTCTTGTCAGCTCCGCATCGAAGGGAGCTGTCACCGATGCCGTTTAAACATTCACTCACACAACAACACAACCAACTAAAAACCCAGGGAGTACAACCATGACAGAAGCCGCCATGACAACAGCCGCCACCACCGATGCTCTGAAGAACAAACGCATCGTTATTCTCGGCTACGGCAGCCAAGGTCGTGCACATGCATTGAATCTGCATGAATCGGGTTTGGATGTCGTCGTCGGCGTTCGCCGCGATGGCCCGAGTTGGAAAAATGCCCAGACCGACGGCCTGCGCGTCGAAGAGCCGGCCGAAGCCGTGAAGCAGGCCGATCTCGTCGCCGTGCTGACACCGGATATGGTGCAGCCGAAATTGTACGAAGATGCGATTGAGAAAAACCTTAAGCCGAACGCCGCCTTGTTGTTCGCGCACGGTTTCAATGTGCATTTCGATCAAATCAAACCGCGTGCCGACATCGACGTGATCTTGGTCGCACCGAAAGGCCCGGGCGCGCTCGTTCGCCGCGAATACGAAAAAGGTCATGGCGTTCCGTGCTTGTATGCAATCCATCAAGACGCCAGCGGTCAGGCTCGCGACAAAGTATTGGCCTACGCGGCAGGCATTGGTGGTGCCCGTGCGATGTTGATCGAAACCCATTTCGCCGAAGAAACCGAAACCGATCTGTTCGGCGAACAAGCCGTGCTCTGCGGCGGTGCGACCGAATTGGTGTTGCAAGGTTACGAAACTTTGGTTGAAGCCGGTTACAAGCCGGAAGTCGCCTATTACGAATGTCTGCATGAATTGAAACTGATCGTCGACCTGTTGCATGAAGGCGGCTTGGCGAAGATGCATAAATTCGTTTCGGAAACCGCGCAGTACGGCGATCTCACACGCGGCCCGCGAGTAGTCAACGATGAAACCCGCACACGCATGCGCGAAGTGCTTGCGGAAATTCGCGACGGCACTTTCGCAAAAGAATGGGTTGCCGAATATCAAGCCGGCAATGGTAATTATCGCGCCATGAAAGACCGCGACCTCGCACATCCGATTGAACAAGTCGGTGCCGCCTTACGTGCACGCATGCCCTGGTTAGCACCCGCAGGAGGTTGATATGGACGGCTCTAAAGCACAGAGTACGACGACAAAAACAGGCGCGCAGTGGCTGTTGCACGCGCTCGAAGCCGAAGGCTGCGACGTCCTGTTTGGCTATCCCGGCGGCGCCATCATGCCGGTCTACGATGCCCTGGTTGATAGCGATATCAAACATATTCTTGTGCGACATGAGCAAGCAGCCGCCTTGGCTGCCGACGGTTACGCACGCGCTTCCGGCAAGGTTGGCGTGTGTCTGGCAACTTCCGGTCCCGGTGCCACCAATTTACTGACCGGCATCGCGAATGCCTATCTGGATTCGGTACCGATGGTCGCGATTACCGGGCAAGTGCAAACCGGCGTGATGGGTACCGATGCATTTCAGGAAGTCGATATCTTCGGCATGAGCATGCCGGTGGTGAAGCATAGTTTCATCGTGCGCAATGCCGAAGATGTTTACGCGACTGTGCGCAATGCGTTTGCGATTGCACGTTCCGGCCGCCCCGGTCCGGTGTTGATCGATTTACCCAAAGACGTTGCGACCACAAAAGTGGCGGCATCGATGGCGGGTTTGATTAGTTTTCGTGCAACCGTCGAAGAACCCGAAGGCATCGCGCAAGCACGTGCATTGATTGCGCAATCCGAACGACCGCTATTGTATGTCGGTGGCGGCGTCAGCATGGGCAATGCCGAATGGGCTTTGCGTTCGCTGATGCGTTCGACCGGTTTGCCTGCGGTATGGACACTTAAAGGTTTAGGCGCTGTGGAACCCGATGCACCATTTAATCTTGGCATGTTGGGAATGCACGGAAATCCGGCCGCGAATTTTGCCGTGCAGGATTGCGATTTGCTGATTGTTGCCGGTGCGCGTTTTGATGATCGGGCTACGGGAAAACTGTCGACGTTCGCGCCAAAGGCAAGAGTTTTACATCTGGATATCGATGCCGCCGAAATCAGCAAACTGCGAACAGCCGATGTCGGCCTGTCCGGAAAAATCTGCGAGAACCTGTTGGCTTTGGCGCAACCTTTGCATATCGCCGAATGGCAGAACAAATGCCGTTCGATGAAAACGCAGCATGCGGAACGCTACGACGCACCGGGTGATGGCGTATTTGCACCGGCCCTGCTGAAACAATTATCCGAAGCCGGTGGCAATAAAGTCATCGTGACCAGCGATGTCGGTCAACATCAAATGTGGGTGGCGCAACACTGGCGCGTGAATCGCACGGCCGCACATTTATCCAGCGGTGGCCTGGGCACGATGGGTTATGGCTTGCCGGCAGCAATCGGTGCGCAGTATGCGAAGCCGAATGCGACCGTGATCTGCGTCAGCGGTGACGGCTCGATCATGATGAATATCCAGGAACTGGCGACACTGAAACGCTACGGCATCCCTGTAAAAATCGTTTTGTTGGATAACTCGTGTCTGGGCATGGTGCGGCAATGGCAGGAATTGTTTTTCGCCGAGCGTTACAGCGAAGTCGATTTATCCGACAACCCGGATTTCGCCATACTCGCCAATGCCTTCGGCATTCCGTCCTTCACCGTTGAACGCCGCGACCAGGTGCCAGCCGCAATCGAACGCTTGTTGAACGATGAAGGTTCGCTTTTTTGCCACGTAAAAATAGATCCACGAGCCAATGTGTGGCCATTGGTACCACCGGGTAAATCCAACGCAGACATGATGGGGTGTGCAGCATGAGCAGAAGACTTGAAATAACGATGGCCGCCAACGAAGGCGCCTTGATACGACTGCTGGGCACGGTTGAACGACGCGGTTACAGCCTGGATAGCTTGCATGTAGAAAGAACCGCCGACCATATGTTGGTCAACATGCGGATCGAAAGTGATCGGGATGCCAACATCCTGTGTCGACAATTGGATCGACTGGTTGATGTGCAAAGCGTCAACCTGGAAGCGCAACTCGACGCCGTTCTTGATGCCGCCCAATTTGAAGACACGCCGCGCTTCCAGGCCACCTGGTTATGAACATGTCCGCGCTCAAAGCCGATCTATTACCGGTCACCAATGCCCTGTTTGAACGAATCGAACAGGCGCAGCAGCAACTGTCTGGCGTGATTAGCACAACGCCATTGGCTTTGAACGTGAACCTGTCGGAAGAATTCCAGGCCAATGTCTTGTTGAAACGCGAAGACCTTCAAGTCGTGCGTTCCTACAAGATTCGCGGGGCCTATAACAAAATCAGCTCCTTGAATGAAAACGAAAGACAGCATGGCATCGTTTGCGCCAGCGCGGGCAATCACGCCCAAGGTGTCGCCTACTCCTGCCAGTTACTGAAAATCCACGGCAAAATTTACATGCCGAAAACCACGCCGAAACAGAAAATCAAGCAGGTTCAATTGTTCGGCAAATCTTTCGTCGAGATCGTTCTGGTCGGCGATACTTTCGATGATGCCTATCAACATGCTGTTACTGAGGCCAATGAAAAGAAGCTGGTGTTCGTTCATCCGTTCGATGATCTGCAGGTCATTGCCGGCCAGGGCACCGTAGGCCTGGAAATACTGCAATCGCACGCTCAAGCCATCGATTATATTTTCGTTCCGATTGGCGGCGGCGGTCTGGCTGCAGGTTTATCGACGGTATTCAGACAACTGAGTCCGAACACGAAAATAATCGGTGTCGAGCCCGCTGGTGCACCTGCGATGAAAAACTCGATTGCGCTCGGTAAAAACACGGCATTGGAAAGTATCGATAAATTTGTCGATGGCGCTGCGGTAAAACAAGTGGGCCATCTTACTTTCGATATCTGTAAACAGACGCTCGATGATGTCGTGCTGGTTCCGGAAGGCAAAGTCTGCACCACCATTCTTCGTCTTTATAACGAAGAAGCCATGGTCGTCGAACCTGCTGGTGCTCTGGCGATCTCGGCACTGGATTATTACAAGGACGAGATCAAGGGAAAGACTGTTGTCTGCCTGGTCAGTGGCAGCAATAACGATATCCTGCGGACCGAGGAGATTAAGGAGCGCTCGTTATTATTTGAAGGACTCAAACATTACTTCATGATCCAGTTTCCGCAACGCCCTGGCGCCTTGAAGGAATTCGTCAACGATATTCTGGGCGAAGAAGACGACATCACCTATTTCCAGTTCGCGAAGAAGAATAATCGCGAAACCGGACCGGTTGTCGTTGGACTTGAATTGAAAAACAGGGAAGACATCGAAAGCATCAAGAGCAAAATGCAGTCCAAGCATTTCCAGTATCAATATCTGAACGAGATGCCGGATTTATATACGCAGCTTATTGCCTAATTTCGTTTCATGGAAACTGCTTTTGTAGGAGCCCGCTCCGCAAGGAGCTGGCGACAGGCCCTGCATGCCGTCGCCAACTTCTTGATCCTAATATTGTTCGGACTTGAAGCGGGCCTCTACAAAAGAAATCTCGCAATTACAAATTAATTCTTCTGGTCATTTCCTATTTGCAGATGATCGGCCCCGACAACCTGGAACGCCGGAACCTGACTGTCTTTACGTTTCAGTAGATGATCGGTTCCAGGAAGATGGAAAGCCGGAAATGGTCCATTCTTGCCATCAAGTGCCTGCCACAAATGGCTGCCGGCAGTTCCGTCATCAATATCCAGAGCCACGACTTCTATACCTGCTGCCCTGATAGCATCGGCTCGATCTGCACATACTGCACCGCAACCGGATCTGGTAAAAATGATGATGGCATCCGGGCTGATCGCATAGCTCGTGCGCATTGAGCCAATATCGACCCGGGAATAGCTCCAACCCGATACAAGAGCAACGGGAATCAAGATACCGGCGATCCACAGATTTTTCATGTTCACGACACAACTCACTATTTGCCTGGCGCAATAGTGAAGCGATCGAATGATTCCGTCTGTGCGCTAGCGCATCTTCAGCAGGTCAGATGCGTACCTGCCCTTTGATCTACTTCAGATTCGTCCGGATCTGCGAAGCCATATCGGATACATTGCCTTCAATTTTTTCGTATCCGTAATAAACGGTTGGAAACCCGGGAATATTCATTACCTCTGCCAATTCATCCGGATTGTAATGTTTCTCGACATCGATCTCGGTATACGGCGTGTGGCTCGCATTAAGATCGGCTTTCAATTCTTTGCAATAGCCACACCATTCCGCGGTATACAACACTGCGCGCGAACTGGCATCTGCATTGAAATGCTTCTTGAAATATTGTTTTTCAACCGATTTCAATGCGGTCGGACCGTAGACACTCAGCAGCTTTGAGCGCAGATCGCCGTCTTGCCCGGCACGAAAAACTTCTTTACCGATCAGGAAGGTCGGAAACGGGCCATTACCACCACCTAGAGCTTCCCAAAGCTTCGTTCCCGATGCGCCATCTTTCACATCCAGATTGACGACCTCTATACCGCGCTTCGTGATTTGCTTCGCCTGATCAAGGCAAACATCGCCGCATTCCGGCATCCAGAGCATCACAACCGCACTGGGATTGATTCCCAAACCATCGCGGGTTTTTTGAACATCCTTATCGAAATGCTTCCAACCAAAAAATCCGGCACCCACCAAACACACGAGAATCAACAAGTTTTTTACGTTCATTCAAAGATTCATCCCTAATCGACACTGAATAATAATGTAAATATCGCCGTGAATCTGCCTGTATCAAGCCATTTTAAGTTGAAGCTGCTTGTGGATAAGCCTTCCCGCCCCCATAATTACCTTGTCGGTAGATTTGTAATTTCCAACGAACTGGGGGTGTCCTGGCTTCGACGGGGGTAGCGAAGATATTTGGCGCATGCCGAGGGGGCGACTTTCCTCGTTAATCCAGTAGCAAAATTTAGTTGCCAACGACGACAACTACGCTTTAGCCGCTTAAGGCTTCGCCCTGAACCCACTTGTGTCTGTGCTCGTGGATGTAAGGTCATTATCACAGAATCGTTTACGGTGGCGACCCGCCAACCGAAGACTAAATTTAGCGGGTATGTCTGACGGTGTGCCTCGCACGTTGTGTTGCCGGCTGACGAGAACGAACAACGAGCTAAGCATGTAGTGCTGGATTTGGAGCACTTTCGGACGGCGGTTCAACTCCGCCCACCTCCACCATTTTGTAGTGTCATGTAGTCCAAATAAAGGCCGGAACCCCAAATAAATAAAGGGCTCCGGCCTTTTTTATGTCCCAGGCCAACCCATACGGCCTATTGCAATCTAACGGTAACTGGCAGTAACTATGACGGTAACAGGGCGCCTGCCCCAGGAGTTACCGTCATGCCTCTATCCGACACGGCTATCAGGAATTCCAAAGCGATCGAAAAGCCGATCAAGCTGACAGATGGCGGCGGACTTTACCTATTGGTGAATCCGAATGGCTCAAAGTGGTGGCGTTTTGACTATCGGATATTGAACAAACGTAAAACCATTTCAATGGGGACCTATCCAGACACGAGTTTGAAAGACGCTCGTGAAAAAAGAGACGAAGCGAGAAAACGTGTAGCGGCAGGAATTGATCCAGGTGAACACCGAAAAGCGGCGAAAGCGATTCGTCATGAAAATGCGTCAAATAGCTTTGAAGTCGTTGCGCGCGAATGGCACTCCAAGCAATCAAAGACCTGGGCGCTGTCTCACAGTGAAAAAATCATGCTTCGAATGCAAAAGGATCTCTTTCCGTGGTTAGGCCGCCGTCCAATTTCAGAAATCACAGCTACTGAGTTCTTATCTTGCTTACGGCGGGTTGAATCACGAGGTGCCGTGGAGTCATCCCATCGTATTTTGCAGAATTGCGGCCAGATCATGCGTTACGCCATTGCTACCGGACGTGCCGATCGCAACCCGGCCGCAGACCTTCGAGGAGCCCTTGAACCGGTTAAAGCAACGCCGATGGCAGCCATCACGGACCCAGCGTTAGTGGGGCAATTGCTTCGAGCAATTGACGGCTACCAAGGTGACTTAGTTACAAAGTGTGCATTAAGACTCGCACCGCTCGTATTCGTGCGCCCTGGTGAATTGCGGCAAGCGGAATGGAATGAATTCGATTTTGGAAGCAAGCTATGGTCTATTCCTGCGAATCGCATGAAGATGGCCGAAGCCCACTTAGTGCCGCTTTCTACTCAGTCCATTTCAATTCTTTTGGAAATCCAAGCTCTGACTGGACAAGGCAAGTATGTTTTCCCGGGCGCGCGCTCGTCAAAGCGCCCAATGAGCAACAATGCAGTCTTAGCTGCGCTGCGACGGATGGGTTTCGGCAAAGACGAAATGAGTGGTCACGGCTTTCGAGCAATGGCCCGCACGATCTTAGATGAAGTACTGAATTTCCGTCCCGATTTCATTGAGCATCAGTTGGCTCATGCGGTACGTGATCCGAATGGGCGCGCATATAACCGAACGACCCACCTGCCCGAGCGCCATAAGATGATGCAAAAATGGGCAGATTACCTGGAGGAGTTGAAACAATCTGTCTCTGACTAATGCGATATGCATCAACGGCCTGTAGCCGCAATTGCCTAACAAGATCGATGAACGCCATGCCGAGCTACCTCAGCTGCCCATTATTGGCATAGAAAACAAACAACTAATTGAACATATACATAATCAAATTAGGCCCCGAAACTACATACTTCAAAGCAGATTTTCGGAGGAAAATGACTCAATCTGGCTTTGTAACCAAGACCAAATCTTTGCGGATTCATAAAGTCATTTCTCTTTGTAATTATGACTTGATCACTTCCATCTCATGTTTTGAGAGGTGAATGCAGGACAATGTTTTTTATCAAGTAGATTGGAAATAAGGCCATGTCAGTGAACGTCGTTTTCTGCCCTGAAATGTTGGCACCTGCTCAAGGCTTTTCCCCGAGCGCTGCCAAACCCGGTCCAGTAGTTGATGCTTGGCGGCAGCTTTGGCCTGAGTTGAGCTTGAGACCTGCAGTGCCAGTTAGCGAACAGGATATCTGTCGCGCGCATGATTCAAACTATGTCTGGGACATTTTCGACTTTCGAATTGACAATGGTTTTGGAACTCGTTCGGCAGAGGTAAATGCGAGCCTGCCCTACACCACCGGCGCCATGTTGACCGCCGCTCGCTGGGCCATCGATGAAAAGGCTTTGGTGGCAGCTCCCGTATCAGGATTTCACCATGCCGGCTGGGATTCTGCCGATGGATTCTGTACGTTCAATGGGTTGATGGTGACTGTTTTGGCATTACAGGCTGAGGTCACCGGCTTGAAGGTTGGTATTCTTGACTACGACTATCACTACGGAAACGGAACCGTCGACATCATCGAAAAGCTATCGGTAAACAATGTCGTTCATATTTCCGCCGGTGAAAAGTTCAAGGAATCGCATCAAGCCAGTTTCTTTTTGGCGAACATCGAAGATGATCTTGATGCACTAAGTGAGTGTGACGTCGTGCTTTACCAGGCCGGGGCCGATCCGCACATCGATGATCCCCTAGGCGGCTTTCTTACCACCTCGCAACTGGCTCAACGTGACAAGCTAGTTTTTCATGGCTTGCACCGACGCGGCATTCCGGTGGCATGGAATTTGGCAGGCGGATATCAAAAGCCCTTGTCAAAATTAATCACTATTCATGCAAATACAATGCGGGCATGCATTGAGGCTCAACGAGAATCTATACCTGTCTCTGCACCCTAGGAAAATCTCATGCCTCAATTAAAAAGTGGCCGTCATATTGCAATCAGTGCTAGTCCGTTTCTCGATGCCATTACGACCGGTACAGATGAAAGCAAATCCTACGCAATAATGACAATGCGCTTGAATGTATGGTCCCCTGCCGAGCTTCTGAACCACTTGGTTATTGGCTATTTCAAGGATGGCGAAGGTGACCCAGCAGATCCAGCAACGGTTTGCCATCATTCCGGGCTTAATGTTGGAAAAGTCTTGGCAGGCGAAGCAGACTGGACCCAAGATGAAGTAGAAGAATTTCGAATCTGGTTGAAAACGAATCCAAAAATCGATGAGTGGCTGAAACAGCAATTCGAAGACATTGATTCAGCGATCGTGAACAATCCAACTTGGCAATCCCCGCTTTGGACAGAAGACTAGCCATTTGACGACTGCTTTCGGCCAGTAGCAGTCATTCCACAAAAATCAATATCTATCTAAGCCGATCAATGTCGACTTTTCTGCTTACTTTAAAAAGACAAGACCGCCAAAAGGCGGTCTTATTTGAAGCACTAATCAAGAACCCCTGTCCTTCTGGCTATACGCAGTCAGGGCTACGGTGCTTAATAAAACGGCGGTTTTCAACATTCGTCTGTATTGCTTTTTTGACTCTTTCTATCTTTGCAAGTTTTGCGATTTCTTGAAGGTAGTTATCAGCAATCGGATCGCAGACGTATTTAAGCCCCATTGCTGCGTACACCAAAATATCTTGGTCATTTTCTACAAGTGCTCGCTTATATATTGAATCAGCATCAACATGTTGACCATGCATCCCGATCCCTAAAAAAACTGGACCTGCTAGCGCCTTGTGCGAATCGCGGGCACATAAAATGAGAAACCTCTGTGCTTGGCTTACAGTGACATCGGGAGTCGCGTATCCGTTAAACCTATATTTCATGTAGTTTATTGCATGATAAGCCAATATATATTCTTGCTTTTCGTCACCATCGCACTTCGCCGGGAATTCTAAAGTCTCAAAGACTCGCGAAACTTGGTTGAAGCCCTCTTCCGTCGGGACTTCATTAGCAACATCAATAGCTTTTTTAACGTCATCCAGTAATTCAAAATCTGGCGTGGCAAAAATATTTGTAACTGATTGCTTACCATCCTTATCTGTGACGACCATATCGCAGGCAGAAATTCCGACCGAGATAACGAGGATAAAAAATAACTGGATACTAATCCCGCGGAATCGGCGCACTTGAGGCTCCTATTTCATCAAAAGTTACATAATTCTTATACCACTCCTTAATTATATACTCACTTCCTATTTTTTCATCCAGGCGCAAGTGTTTAACAGTCGTCTCATCCCTTGCTCCGTCGCAATCGACAATTTTTTCCGTGCATTCCACTAAATAATGTCTTTTCATCATGTCTTGACCAACAAGTTGCCACTTTTCAAGATGATGCGTAACTCTGAATACCTTCCAATCGAAGCTAAAAGATGGAATTAACACGCCGCGGCCACGTCGGACAACTGGATCAGCGCCGACTCCTGTCGGCATACCTTGAGGCAGAGGTAAATCTCCGGAATATGAATAACCCCCAACCATTGTCGGAGTTTTTTCAGTGTGGAAATATGCTTCATTGTTATATTCAAATCTTGTGCAGGTCGCATATAACCCAAAGATGTCCGAGTTTGATAAGACGTTGCCTCCAACATAACTGTATGAGCTCATACCTCCCAACAAACCAATCGGATCACTCTCCACATATCTTCCGTTAGCTGCGTCATAGTCGCGGAAATAGTTGTAATGCAGCCCACTCTCCTCGTCATACAACTGCCCCGGAAACCGCATATCAAATTTAAACACGATGTCATTGGTATCGGGGTCTTCCAACGCCAGATTGTCACCAAAAGCTGCGTCGGCCATACTCCAGAGCCAGACAGTGTTTTGGCTTGCGAGCTCAAACACTCTACGTGGGCTGTTCAGGTGATCGGTCAAGATACCGTGCAATACACCATTTTGACTGACACCTACCGGCATATCATTCAGCCAAATAATTTCCTGCGTCGTCGTCACACCAGCAATGATCTTTTCTTCGACCAATAATTGACCACCTTCGTTATATTGATAGCGCGCCTGATCGGTATTGTCCTTGTATTTGCGAACCCGCTCGCCTTTCGCGTTGTATTGGTATTGGCTGACAATCGTGTTGCTGGCAGCAGCGGTCCTGAAGTCCACCAGACGGTTTCTTTCATCGTAAGTAAAATATTGGTCACTGGCGCTTTTCGTGGTGTTGCCATTGGCATCGAGCGTGCGCGTGGTTGTACCGACCTGGGTCAATCGATGGCTGGTGCCTGGATACGTGTTGGTCACTTCCGCGGCAGTGCCGACTTTCTTGCTTAAACGATTGCCGGTCGCGTCATAGGTGAACGCAGTGATATCGGCCAAGGTCGTGCTGTCTTTGACCTTGCTCAAGCGATCCAGATTGTCGTATTCATAGGTATTGCCACCGCTGACGTCGACGATGCTAGTGATATTGCCTTGCACGTTGACGCCGTAATTCAGGCCGCCAACGCTTTGGATCGCGTAATCATTATCGTAAGTACGGGATTGGGTCAGCGGATTGGCCGCACTACCACCCGCCGGGACCGGAAAGCTCAGACTCTTGAGCGGGCCAAAGGGCAAATAACTGACATTGTCGACCAGCGTGGTCGTCGTACTGCCTTGAGTCACGGTGACCTGCGTAGTCTCTCCTAAGGTGTTGTGGGCGTAATTCACCACCATGCCGCTCGGGTAGGTAATGCTACTGATACTTCCGGCGTTGGTGTAGGTAAACAACCATGTCGACACAAGGCCGTTATTGGTAACTTGCTTGCGGGTCAGTTTGCCAAAGCGGTCATAGCAATACTGGGTATCGCCACTGGCATCGGTGAAGCTGGTCAAGCGACCCTTGGCAAAGTTTTCCGTACCGCCGCAGATGTTGTTGACGGTGTCGTAAACAAAGCTGCTGGTCAGACCACTGGCGCCGGTATAACTGACCTGCGTCACGCGATTGAGCACGTCGTAACTGTAGTTGCTGACATTGCCATTGGCATCGGTTTGCGTGGCACGATTACCGGCGCTGTCGTAGGTGTACGCGGTAGTGCCGGTATCCGGGCTGACGAGCTGCGTGAGTTCATTCAAACCGTTATAGCTGTAAACCGTATCGAGACTTTTCGGATCGATCACTTTGGTCAGATTGTCGCGGGCATCGTATTCAAACTGGGTGGTCGCGTTGATACCACCAACGTCTTGAATCGTCTTGATCAAGCGATTCAGCGGATCGACATCCTGGTCGGTAATACGGTTTAAACCATCAGTATTGGTATTGAGATTGTCATTGGCATCGTAAGTCAACGAAGCTACCGTAGTTGTCGCAGCGTTTTTGCTTGCTTGCAGGCGGCCCAAGTTGTCATACACACGGCTTAGACTGCGTTTGACGGCATCACTCGCGTCTTTGGTGGTTTCCACCTTGCGATTACCGGTATCGTCGAGTGTATAACTAATGCTGTTGTTCGCTGCATCGCTGATGCTGGTCAATCGATGGGCGGCATCGTAGACAAAGTTAATGAAATCACCATCGGCCTGCGTCACTTTGGTGACTTGGCCGGCCGCATCATATTGCATGCGGGTAATTGCATCATCGGTTTCGCTGGAACCATTGGCGCCACGAATTTTGCGCGCCGTGAGAGAGCCACGGGCATCGTATTCCATGTCAGTGATGACGTTGTTCGCGTCTTTCATCTGCAGGGCACGGCCGGCACCGTCATACGAGGTGATTTCCGACACCTGACTCAAGGCATTGCTGACTTTCCACAAATCGCCTTTGCGATGCGGACAAGTCGTCGGTGCCGTGGCACAGGTCGCATCATCCGTTTGGTAATAGGTGAAAGTGGTTATATCGCTCACATCGGTACGCGGACCATTGCTCGAAATAACCAAGCCCACGAGCGGGCAAGTACCTGCGGTGACATCGGCTTGTTCGCAGTAAGCCGTGGTGCTTTGACGCACGCCAACCGGTGCATTGGTCGCCGAACCGCATACATAATTCATCGCCGTGCTGTTACTTGGATCGATCTGGCACATGGCGGTGGCTTGGCCACGCGTGTTGTAGGCGTAAGTGCTTTTTGCTTCGAGGACGTTGCTGGCATTCAAAGTCCGGCGCTCGGTCGGTACATTGAAGCTGGCATGCCAATCGGTTTGTGAGGTGCGCTTGGTCGCTGCTTGATTGGCCGATTCGATTCTTTGGGTCAATAAACCACGGGCGTTGTAATCGCTATCGGTCGTGGTGCCAGCAAAATCGGTTTCGACATTGATTTTACCATTGGCGTCATAAGTACGGGCGGCAAAATTCACACCACAGCCTGGGCATGCGGCACTCATCGCGGTGATTTTATTGACACCATTTATGATATCGAAATTGTATGTACGTGACTGGCTGTAGGGATTGGTAACAGCACTGCTGCCGTCGGCATTGAATACAAACGACACTTTATCGATACCTGAACTCGGCGCGCCATGTTCACTGCTAGTGGCTTTTCCTGCGTTGGTGTATTGCCAGTTCGCGTATTGAATGCCGCGTTCGTCGAACAAACCGGTCAACGAATAGGTCGGCATGCTCGTGCCATCACCGTATTGATAACGACGAAATGGGTTGTCTGCAGTATCCAGTGGAGTACTGTCCGGATAAATGGCACGATCCAACATTCCCGTTGCCGCATATTGATACTTGATGATTTTTCCGTCGGGAAGTCCGACAGAAGTCAGTCGGGTTTTCGGCGTGTCTGTCATGCTTGCAAAGTATTGATACGCAAAGGTCAGACTGCGACCCTTATCATCGACGACGGCAATCAGCTGTTCCATGTCGTACTGCATCGTCAGGACACGGCCACTCTTGTCTTCAATACTCAGCAATATGCCCGATTCGCTGTATCGCTCCTTGTTGTCGCTGTTATCGGTATAAACCCAACCGCCACCCACAAGGTGTTCCAGACGCTCATTGAAGCCGGCATCGGAAACCCACAGGCCGCCCGTGAGCGTGAAATATTGCTTTCCACTATCAGGCCGATCGATGTGCACCGTTGTTAACGGTCCCGCCGTGTTGGTGACAAGCGTCAACGAACGATCATAGCTATGACGCCAATTCTTCCCGAGCAAACTTCCGGCACGAGTATTGGCGCTAATATAAAAACGCTGGAAACTCAGTTTGTCTGTATCACTGAAATCCGTTTCGGTCTGTGCATTGTAGCCAAGGCCGCCGTGAATCTTGTCACTTTGATTGAGGTAGGCCGCATCGCACTTGGGGCAATCCGTTTTGTGCGGGCTTGTCCAAAGAGCACGACAGAGGTTGGTCCCGTTATTCAACGGCGTGTATCCTGTGGGGCAAGATACACTTCGGCTTCGCGCAACCGTGACACTGGTATCTGTGTTGGTTCTGCAGCTTTTCACGCCACTGGAATTCGTATACCAAGTGCTTCGCACACCTGAATGCGAGTGCGACGAATACGTATAGAAACCGGGGCCGTTTATGAAGCTACCCCAAGCGGACGAGCTGGTGAGTACCACTGCCCCGCAAGTTTTTGGGTCGGCATTAATGGCGGCCACTGCAACATTTAACGCGGAGCTCTCGGTGGAGTGGTTCGGACTTTGTCCATTCGACGTACCGATGTCCCAGGAAGAAATGTACTTCCATTCCCCAGGAATATAGTTACGGTCTTCCGCACATACGCTTTGTGCCGCAAAGGCGGCGAAAAGCATAAGAATCAATTTAAAGCGCATAGCAAACCCCACAACGTCATTTTTAATGGCAAACAAAAAACGCAGCTCTCGCTGCGCTTGGAATGCGTTTATTTTACCTTACGATGAGGTACGAAAATTGAGATCAGGTCTGCCCATTAGCGGTTTTTGCCTGATTTGTGACCAGAGTTTGCATGATTTCTACTGTTCAACGGCCGTTATATTGGCGAACAAACGTCCGCTTTGGGTCGAGTGGTGCCAATGGAATTAATGGGCCATTTTTATACTAGGCCCTTCCAAGTGAAGAATCGAAGGCACTTGATCAGAGTACTGGCTGCGAAGCAGGGCGAGGCCGATGCCGGCCAGACCAAGCATTACACCTGGTGAATTCACGCCGGTAAGCAACCCACTTCTCCAGTCATTACTTAATACCTTCTGGGCGATATTAGCTGCAGCAGGCACGACAATCGCGTCTTGGTTCACAGATGCAAGTCGATTCAAAGTGATGAGAATGTCCAAATTTCCTGCAAGTCCATGACATAAGCTATCTGAAACGATGGGTCCTCTAATAATTTCAGTCGTATCTGTACTTTCTACAGTTAGTTCGCGTGATTGATCTACTAACTTCGACGCGAGCAAGATTCCCGGACGGCCATGACACCAAGCATCTGTTGCTATTGATACTTCAGTTTGGCGCTTGTCCGGGTGCGGACGAAGATCCGGCCAGCCACGTCGAGTTGTATCGTATGTGCCCTCTTCAAAACGAAGAGCATGAAGTGCTACGTCACGAAAACGGCCATCTCGTGTGTACCTACTCAGCTCGGATAGAGCATATGCAATACCACCAGCGCCGTGTGCAAATCCAGTCAGCGCGACTCCGAATTCAGGGCATATCCACGAACATGTTCCATTAGAAAACTTTGCTTCCTCGGCAAGCTTATTGCCGAGCGCTACTGCCAATTCCAAACAATCTTTCCGCTTTGTCGAATCGAACCATCTGAGCAGCACAAGCAAAATACCAGCATGGCCAGAAATAATATCCACACTTTTTCTGCTACAGAGGTCATTTGCATCAGGCAACCTGAACTCAGATATGAACTCATTGGTATTCGCTCGCCCGCTCAGCCGAGCTAAATGGAGCAAGGAATACATTGTCCCACTCAAACCGCTAAATGCGCTCCAATCCAAATTACTTCGATGCTCTGTATCACTTAACTGCAACAACATTTTAGACTCAGAAACACCAATACAATCGAACTTGTCGTCAAACGCTACCAGATGTTTGCTATAGGCAAGGAATAAGGCAATACCTGATAATCCCGAATAAAGACTCTCGTCTGTTGGCGAAAGCCGTACTTGTAAGTTATCACCATCATCGCGAACATCGAGCCAGGCTATGTCATCGTTAACAATCACAGCCTGCTCTGAAATCACTGATGCAGAATGCTTAATTGCGTCGGAAATTATTTTATTCGCTTCGTCTGTCTTATATTCAATAGTACTGGCAGTTTTTGTATTTCTAGCGGGATGCTTCGCGAACTGCAAAAAGGACTGTGCAATCAGTCGACCTTGAAGTTCCATATCAGTGAAGCTCATGAACTCGAGCTTTCGGACACAATAGTCCAGCGGGGACATTCCTAGCGTACTGCCTGTTTCCTCCCCGTCATCCGACAGTATCTTCGGAGAGCTTGCATTTGCTGTGAAAAAAGGAATGTCGTTACGAAGTAGCTGTTGCTTTTCGAAGATGTAGACCTGTTCCAGCTCCTTACGAATTGGAGAGTCCTTCCAGATAGCATCAAGAAACAGTTCGCGCTCCAAGCCATCGGACATATAATCTGGATGTCTCGACGAATCCAATAACATTGCGTAATACTGCGTCCCACGAAAAAGCACACGAACATTACTGTCGTGCGCTTTAGATATCAGCTCATGAAAATTATTCCGATGCTCGACTATTGCGTTGTAAGTCCATCGATAACCAAGCAATATCGAATCAACGTATTGGCTTGGGTCTATGACATGCTCATTGAGCATTAAACGGTTCTTGTCAGCACCATACTTCTGTTTCTCAAGCTCGTAATGCATTAAATCCTGCTGCGCCAACTTGATAGTAGGCACCGGTATTGGCCACTCACTATCATTGATGCCGCCGATGCCACTCAGATCGAAGGAATTATCAGCTTGATAATCAAGCAAATCAGGTAACAATCCGGTCCAAGCAACAGATCTCTCAAGACTCTGAGCGATATAACTAGCCGCGGGCAAATTGACTGCATCCTCGATGGCGAATGGAGTGGACAACAGACACTCCAAATCCACTAAGACTGGATAACTTCCACTGGCAATTAAATTGCCTTGATGAAAATCACTGCCGTTTAGGCTATACGTTAATGCGAGCAGACTTCCTAGACGCCAAAAATAATCGCTGACTTCCAAAGAATCCAAGCACGGCGAATGAGCTATGAATTCCTGCCAACCATAACTACCCTTCTCTATCGTCCAGAAATATCGATGCTCTTTACCACCTTCAATCGAATTCAAGAATTTCAGTACATCGCAATAAACCACATCAATTCGCAAACTTCTTGGCTTATAAACAATAGTGATTTGTTCAAATTTGCATATAATAACTGTCCTACCATTCTTGTGATGGTCAGACAAATCAATTGATAATTCGCATATCGACTCTATTGGACCAACATTATTGTCCAACGAATGAAGCTCTGAATAATCTGATTTGAATCGAATTAGAAACTCATCAATGACTAATACCCAATTAGTCATCATTTCGAATATTTGACGTTCCAATGCAGGATACGTATCAAAAAGTTGCTCGATCCATCTTCGTTCAACAATCAATTCCTGGCAAAAAAACGTATATCGCTCACCCGTCGACTCGCCTAATAGCTCGCCCGACATTCTTGCGATATTCAATTCAAGAGTAAGTGTAGGCGTCGCTATCCATACTATACGGCTCGCCAATGAGAAAAGCAGGTCATACATTGGTTCGCCCGATAAATCCTTAGACGATACTTGTTTGGCATGTAGTTGCCGCAGACCAAGCTTTAGTAATTTTTCCGTAAATCCATAAAATGATGATTTTTCATCGCGCTCTATATCATTCAATACGGTCTGTATGATCGACTCAGTCTTTGCATCTACTTCACCCGAGCAGAAAAGCTCATTGCGCAATTTAAGCCAAGCAGAATTAGGCTCAACAATGTTTTGATCGACATTGCGAGTCGATTCGAAAAAATTAATATTTCCCTTCGAAAGATTCTCCTTAAGAAGTTTCTTTCGAAATAATTCTTGGTCACCGTTAGCGGAGAGGTCACACCAACGCTGCGCTAGGCCAGACAGGCCAGCATGATTACCTGTGGCCTGCCCGAGTAAAAGCTCATATGAGTACGCACATCTTGGATTCAGAGTCATCTGTCGCTCAAATCAATTACTCCACACAACAGAAAATTGGCATGTGAATTTTTGTCAGCAAGCCTTCTTGCCGGTACAAAAAGCTTTTGTTGGACAGCCCTTTGTTCGCGTTGGCCTTGGACAATCTGATGAGCAACCAGCGCAACAACTTCGATGCGAGCATAAAAAGCTGCTCAAAACAGCATTTGGATCAACGAATTGAGCACTGAAATCTCCCGATGGATGGCGGGGAGCCATCTCAGCTATCCATGGTGCGACTTCTCTGCGCATACGCGAATCACGCCACCAATTGATTGTGCCAGCTTGCTTTTGCGAGGATAAGTCGTAGAGATTTCCTGCGACCTGCTTAAGCAGCTCGTAAAGCGCCCTGACTACACCAGAACAGTCTTCGGCAACATGCAACTCAATAATTGCCCTATATTCCGTGAACTCGTCGTACGTCTCCATTGAGATCGGAATAATCGACTTGATAAGAGACTTATCTATCTTTATCCAGTCTTTACTATTAGTGGTGAAGTAGAGGAACTCCTCATCCAATAATGTCGACTCATCCTCGGTTTCCGCCCCAGGCTTGCGGTGCAGGATTTTCCCTTCCAAGTCGAACTGATCTGCTCGACCAGGGGCAGCCTTAGCTTCCTCAATGAACTCTTCTACACGCTTCCTAGTCATGTTTCCTCCCGGCAGTCACGACAAGCGGTACAGCATTGATACTATTGCTCGATTACAAGCAACGTCAATAACTATTGGATCACCCCTGAACCCAAAGACTAGTCCTAGCTGATTAGGTTGTCCAGTCCACCAGGCCAATTCATAAGTGCATAAACACAAATGACCGACTGCTTTGGGTCGCATCACGTCAGTCGTTATCGGCCGCATTCAGAACTGCCTACTAAGCTCGAAGCGATTTAGTTAAGTGTTTTCATAGACGGTAGTGTTAATTGAGTTTTTCATGATTGCAATTGATCGTTCGCAATCTGCTTTGTTGTGATAGCTCTCACTACTACGAGCAATGGTTAAAGAGTTGCTGGCGTGATAGGTCCAGAACCACTGATTTTGGTTGTCTTTTCTCATCCAATAACATGGGTAAGCAAGTGCCATAAAAATCGCCTCCGAAAGTAGTACTTATTTCAACCATTGGAACGAAGTCCTGTTCGACAAATAATCCATGTCGCTTAGACAGACTATCCAACGCATAAGTGCGACGCTTTAGGCCAGAAGTTGGCATTCAAGTTCATGCATTGCATCCGAGTAAGTGACATGAATTAATTCTCGAGCTGAACTCATCGATATTTTCTCTCCACCTGCTCGCAGTCCAACTAAACATTAATTCGAGATGATTGCCGTAACTCCTTGAATGGTGCAAAGCACCATTATTTAGACTCATCATCTACGGGTCTTTTGACCTATTTTTGTCACTTTTAATGTGCATAATCGTGACGGGCTTTGCATTTATAAAATTGCTTAGTTATTTTTTGGCACCGCAACAAAACCAATCATAATTTTTCCAGGGGATTCCACATGTCACATCGTTCATGGCCACGTCGCTTGGCGCTGCCTTTATGTCTTGGTGCTGCAGTTTCAGCGTCTGCTGCCGGCAGCCATAAAGACGGTTTAGTCCGCCTTCCCGATCACTACGAATTCGATGCAAAAATCTCTGCCGCATTTCAGGCAAATGCGGTCGGCCAGTATCCAATAACAGTGAGTTTTGATTTCCCGGCCGGCGTGTACCCGACCATGAGTACCTGGCAACTGGATGTGGTGTCGCCGCAGGGCAAAGTCGTACAGCGCTGGTTGGGCGAATCACCTTTGGCGAATGGTCGTGCAAATTACCGATTGAACTGGAATGGTCGCGATAGCAAAGGCGGATCACTCAAGGCCGGTTTTTATACGCTGCGTTTACGCGCGGTTCCTTCGGTGATGTTGGAAAATGAAAAACATTTGTCTCTTGCGGAACGTGCGAAGCGTTCGTTTGCGCTGGGTCGCGATGAACTGGTCGAGCAAAGTTACGATGTACGCGTCGGTAACGTGGCATCGCCAAAAATGTCGCCCTTTGCGGGCTTGCCGCAGGGCGCCAAGGCAAAAAGCAAATCTCTCGTAGGTATCAAATCGGTTGGTGCAAGCACGCTGCCCTACACGATTTACTACGGCAATTTGCATAGCCAAACCAATCACAGTGACGGCGGCGCGCCCGTTTCGAGTTGTGGTGGTTCCGAAGTGCCACAGGGCGGCGTTTACGGACCGGCCGATGCTTACGCCATGATGGACACGCAAGCCGGCGGCGATTTCTTGTTGGCGTCCGAACATAATCATATGTACGACGGCTCCACCGGCACCAACACCTCGGCCAGCCCAACAACGGCCAATAATTTGTTTGCATCGGGGCTTTCGGCGGCCAGTACCTACAATACGGCACATCCCGACTTTCTGGCACTTTACGGTAATGAGTGGGGCGTTATCAGCAATGGCGGCCATCTCAATATCATTAACCCGGATGCGTTACCGAGCTGGGAATACAACGCCAGCAGCCAGTTGATTGGCAGCGTGGCAACGATTAAATCCGATTATGCCAATCTGTATTCGGTCATGAAGCAACGCGGCTGGATTGGACAGTTTAACCATCCCTCAAGCTCCCAATTTGCGATTGGCGGCATCGGCATGGCGTTTGATGCGAATGGTGCCGATGTCATGGTGCTAACGGAAATTCTGAATTCATCGGCGTTTTCGACCAACACCACGGAAACCGAAACCGGACGAAGTTCATTTGTCGGTGCCTGGAATACCTTGCTGGAGCGTGGTTACAAAGTCGCCCCCGCAACCAACCAGGATAACCATTGCGCCAACTGGGGCTTAAGCTTCCGCAATCGTACCGGTGTATTGCTCTCCAATAGCGTGACATTGAATCAAGCCAACTTCATCGATGCATTGAAAGCCCGTCGCACCTTCGCGTCGGAAGACAAGAATGCACAATTGGTATTGACTGCCAACGGTCAAGTCATGGGTCAAACCATCAGTAATAGTGGCAGCCTGACATTGACCGCCAACTACGCCAGCACAGTGGGCGGCACTGCATCCCGGGTGCAGTTTTTTGAAGGTGTCCCTGGCCGGGGCGGCACCGTCACGCAACTGTTTGAAGGCGCCGGCTCTACGACAATAACGCCCACAACGGGTGCGCATTTTTATTACAGCGTTGTCACCGAAGCCGATGGTGATCGGCTCTGGTCGGCGCCGATCTGGGTGAATCAAGGTTCGGCACCAACCGATACCACGGCTCCGACTGTTTCCGCCTCGGAAACCGGCACCAGCGGCATCATTACCTTATCGGCAACGGCCAGTGACAATGTCGGTGTGACCAATGTGGAGTTTTATGTTGATGGTGTATTGCAGGGTGCTGATGCCAGCTCGCCATATGTATTGAGCATGGACTCCACAACGCTGACGAATGGCTCGCACACTCTGACTGCCAAAGCATTTGATGCTGCTGGCAATAGCAGCACCTCGACCGCATTCGCATTTAACGTGAATAACGTGACTGGCGATACTACTGCTCCAACCATATCGGCTTCGGAAACCGGCACCAGCGGCACAATCACCTTGTCGGCAACGGCCAGTGACAATGTCGGTGTGACCAATGTCGAATTTTATGTTGACGATGTATTGAGGGGGGCTGATCCGAGTTCGCCTTATTCACTGACAATGGATTCGACCACATTGAGCGATGGCTCTCATAGTTTGACGGCCAAGGCATTCGATGCCGCTGGCAACACCACAACTTCTACAGCAGTCTCGTTCTCTGTTAGCAATACAGTCCCTTCAGTAGAACTGATCACTAATGGTGGATTTGAGTCGGGTAAAACGGCATGGACTGCCACCAATGGTGTTGTTACCAAGAACAATACTTATGCCGCTCATGGCGGTGTCTGGAAAGCCTGGCTCAACGGTTTTGGTTCGGCCAATACCGAATACGCCCGTCAATCCATCAGTATTCCTGCGAATGCTTCGCTTCCAAAATTGAATTTCTGGTTGCGAGTGGTGAGCAGTGAAACGACGACAACCACCGCCTATGACACGCTTAAAGTTCAGGTGCGTAATAGCAGTGGCACTGTGCTTGCAACACTGGCGACGTATTCGAATCTCAACAAGGGCAGCAGCTACTTGTTGAAGACTTTTGATATGACCCCATACAAAGGTCAAACGGTACAGATATATTTTGAGGGTATAGAAGGAAGCACCATTGCTACCTCGTTCCTGATTGATGATGTCAGTGTGAAATAAATTACCGCTTCATGAAAAAAAGGGGAGCTCAGCTCCCCTTTTTAATGTCCGCATCGGGTCGCATCGTGTCAGTTGCTTCCGGCCAAAGCAGCGCTCAATAACACTCTTTTCATTTGCCTGCGGCTTTGACTATCAAAGTGCCTGCTTCCATTCTCGAGGCGAGAGTCCGCAACTTGACTTGAACGATCGCGACAGTGCCGACTCGCTGCCATAGCCAACTTCATCCGCGATGAGCTTGAGTGAGCGTCCTTTCCGCAATGCCTGCTGCACCAACGAGACTCTCCATCGCTGAAGATATATGCCCGGCGTGCAGCCCACGTTCTCGCGAAATGCATTCGCGAAAACGCTTCGAGACATTCCCGCTTTGGATGCCAATGTTTCCAGATTCCACTCTTCTCCAGGTTGCTCATGCATCGCGATGATCGCCAGTCGTAATCGAGGGTGAGCCAGACCCGCCAGCATGCCTACTTGCGTCTGTTCGCCATTCATCAGATGCCGAAGGATTTGAATTAGCACTACTTCAAATAAGCGATCAATAACCGCTTTGCGTCCGCAGCGTTGTTCGAACGCCTCTTCAAAAAGTAGTGCAAGCACATTGGCTGATCCTTCGAGCTTATCCAAGGGAAAACAAACAAACGCAGGCAACGTAGCCGCAATCGGATTTGTACTGCCACCTTCAAATCGCAAGTTGGCACATGCCAGATCGGCCCCATTCTCGGCATCCATGACAAAGCGATGCGCCAGTGGGCGGGGATACAACAATAGGCTGGGCGACGTGATGCGCAGCTCGGCCGCGCCGTGATTCATCACGGTGACTGTGCCGCGCCTGACCAGATGTAACTGGCCGATATCGGCCTCCGGGGTCAAATCATTAATCCCGCAAAGCGTGCCTGCGTGGAACATCTGGGCTTGAACCGAAAAGTGTTCGAGCAATGCTTCAAGCCGATCTGCCATTATGATACTCCAAGTCATGTTTTAAAGATTATAAGCCACATATCGTACTCATAACATCCATAAAGTAGCTCCTGCCAACAGGCACTTTCTTCCACTTCTTCAATTCCAGGAGCTCACCATGTCTATCGAAAATATCCTCTACACCGCCCAGGCCACCGCAAACGGCGGTCGCGACGGTCGCGCCATCTCATCCGACAATGCCTTGGATGTGCAGCTATCTACCCCACGCGAACTCGGCGGAGCAGGCGGCCCCGGCACCAATCCAGAACAGCTATTTGCAGCCGGTTATTCCGCGTGTTTTCTAGGCGCGCTGAAATTTGTCGCTGGCAAAGCCAAGGTTGCGCTACCTGCCGATACCCGCATCACTGGCAAGGTTGGCATTGGTCCTATTCCAACCGGCTTCGGCATCCAGGCCGAGCTCGAAATCAGCGTTCCCGGTTTGCCTAAAGAGCAGGTACAAGCACTCATCGAGCAAGCTCACATCGTCTGCCCTTACTCCAATGCTACTCGCGGAAACATCGATGTTTCCGTAGTCATTGTTTAATCCAACGCCATCAGGAGAACGTCATGAAAGTTTCGCATCGCATTCTGGCCTCGGCCTTACTGGCGCTAGCAACTTCCGCACAAGTTGGAGCCGCACAGTCAGTGAACACACAGAGCAACGCTCTCGCAGTCGACCAGAATGTCGGCATCGAGAAAACTTCGAGCTATATAACCACGCGGGACGGCGTACAGCTCTATTACAAAGATTGGGGTCCCAGAAATGGATCAGTCGTAGTTTTCAGTCATGGCTGGCCACTGAACTCAGATAGCTGGGAATCACAGATGATCTTCCTTGCCTCCAAGGGGTACCGCGTGGTCGCTCATGATCGACGCGGCCATGGACGCTCCAGCCAGCCCTGGGAAGGTAATGACATGGATCATTATGCTGACGATTTGGCGGCGGTGATCGACACACTCGACTTGAAAGACGTGACCCTGGTCGGCTTCTCGACCGGTGGCGGCGAAGTAGCACGCTACATTGGCCGTCATGGCACCAGTCGCGTCAACAAAGCCGTGCTCGTCAGTGCTGTACCCCCACTAATGCTCAAAACACTGAACAATCCCGGCGGCCTGCCAATCGAAGTGTTCGATGGTCTGCGCAAAGCGTCACTGGAAAATCGTTCGCAGTTGTATTTGGACATCGCTTCAGGCCCGTTCTTTGGCTTCAACCGCCCCAATGCAAAACCTTCGCTAGGTCTGATCCAGTCGTTCTGGGTGCAAGGCATGCAAGCCGGTCACAAAAACACCTACGACTCTATCGCCGCGTTCTCGGCGACCGATTTCCGCGACGACCTCAAAAAATTCGATGTGCCCACACTGGTGATCCACGGCGATGACGACCAGATCGTACCGATCGATAGTTCCGGCAAGGCATCCGCCGCGTTAATCAAAAACGCCGAGTTGATTATTTATCCAGGCGCGCCGCACGGTCTTACCGACACCCACAAGGATCGGCTCAATCAAGATCTTTTGAATTTCATCAGCAAGTAAATCTCGATCTTCGACTCCGCAATCGCGGGGTCGATGCTCAGTAGGCTTGAGTAACTGCTAAGGGTCGCATCACGCCAATCGCTATTCGGCCAGAAGCGGCCTCGGGGAGTAAGGATCGCACGCGATTGGCGGCTATCGATCTGCAGCGTGGAGCTGCTTGACGTTAATGTAGTAGGCGTCCCGATCCTGAAATGCCGGCAGTACAATCGTTGCTTGGCCGCGGACCACGGCAACGGTGCGGCTCGCTGCCGGCTCAGGTCTTGCCAGCGGAACGGCAATGGGATCGCTTCCTGTCAGAACGTCCGGACCGAGATACGGAATGTGCTGAACCAGGATGTGCACGTTGCCAGACGACAACGGCAACTTCTCGATATGGATAACGACATCTCTTGCCGCCGCGCCCGCATGTTTGCTGTCACTGACAAAGCGCCCGACAAGCATCATGATTTCTCCTGTCCCTTGCGATCCAATCGACGCACCACGCGCCAACGCCACCACGTCGCTCGGCTCGCTCGAGGTTGAATTCAGCTTGCGCCCCCTCATCTGCGCATACCGCTCAAACACCCAGTAAAGTGCTTGGGGCGTGCTGTTGTCCTTCATGAACAGGCCGTCCAAGCCATCCCAGCAGTCCGACCAGATACCGTTCGCCTTGTCCTGCATATTCCAGCAGGCGCGAGCGGCACGAAATACCCGCGCCTGCTCCAGATAGTAAAACCACGCGACCGCGAACCCCGGCAAGTGATGCTGCTCGGCCGAGGCATATTCGTCAATGATAATCGGCGGGGAGCCCAGCCCTGGGCGAGCCGCGAGCAGTGCCCTCAGATCATTGGCATGGTCGACAACATCCTCGGGCCGCGATCCGAGTTCGTGCCAGTCAATGGCGTCAAAGCGCAGATCGCTGGCCGCAGCATGGTCAAGAAAAGGTTTCATGACCGCGTGGCTATAGCCGATGGTAGTCGGGGCCACGACTTTCTGTTCGGGGTGGCCGTCCTTGAAGTCGTGGTAGCCGTGTTTGTATGTCTGCATCAGGCGTTTCCGATCAGCGGCCGCATAGTGGACGAACTGGGGCTCGTTCAAGATTCCCCAGTAGTCGACGGGCTGCGCCCAGGTCAGGCTGCGCTGCAGCACGCTGATCGCGTTGGCATCGAAGTTGGCCCAGTCATCGAACCTTCCAGATTTCGTGCCGGTGTCATTCCATGGGTAATAAATCTCTTGATAGCGGAAGTACTGATCGGAACTCGCGTACATGATCTGTGCACCGAACGGCTTGGCCTTCAGGTAATGCCGTGGATCGCTGACCTTCCACAGCGTCGGCTTGAGTGCGGCGATCCGTGCGGCGGTTTCCGGCGGAAAGTCGTAGTCAGCACCGGATGGAGCGGCAATTCCATGGACGAAGCCGATCAGGGGCGTAGCCGGACCGTCATTGCTGGACGCGTCGATGGTGATCGTCGCGACGCCTGAAGGCAGAACCCGTTCCTTCGAATGACCGCTGGTCGACGCCGAACAGACGACCGTCAACACCGCGACCGCCGCGCAGGCCCATCCGGAGAATTGCTTGGTTTGGCAGGGCTGCATGAAGGGCTCCGAGGCGACCATTTCGAGGATCAGGCGATCAGGATGCAAACCACCTTGGGAGCTAACAACGCTGCGCGGCCGAAAAGGTTTACCAATGCAAAGTCGGCCTGCCCGGCGCTCCAGCGGCTCAAACTTCCTCGTATGACGCATTGTTCGACGACGGACAGTAACTGTTTGCTCTGATCGACCCTCCCACAACACCGCTTTCGGACATTGGCGCGCAAGCCCTCCGGCAAGCATCGGCGCGCGGACCTTTCAGCTTCACGAGACGTCTGCTTTGGGTCGCAAAGCGACCAAATTGATTAATTGATTAATCAATTAATCAGACAATCCAGCGCGCTTTAGAGCTCCCACCTGGAGCTCTGCCATGAACCAAATACATCCCACACATGAACCATGGAATAAAGGAAAACTGATAGATCAAAAGGCACCTTTAAAACAACGTGATATTTGGGCTATTCGAGTAAGGTTGGAATTAGCCAGAACCACAAGAGACTTGGCTTTATTCAATCTAGCCATCGACTCAAAGCTTCGAGCATGCGATCTGGTCAAACTGAAAGTACGAGATATATGTCATGGCAGCCAAATTTCCCCCAGAGCCATGGTGATGCAACAAAAGACACAGAGGCCAGTGCAGTTTGAGATTACTGAGCCAACTCGAAACTCGATCACAGCCTGGATTCAAAAGTCAGGATTAGCCTCACACGACTATCTATTCTCCAGTCGACTGCATGACTCCCAACATCTCTCAGCTCGCCAATACGCCCGCATTGTTCACCGCTGGGTAGAAATGATCGGACTAGATGGTTCTGCTTATGGAACCCACACTATGCACCGCACAAAAGCATCCATGATTTACCGTAGAACCAAGAATCTGCGCGCCGTTCAACTTCTACTTGGCCACTCGAAGTTGGAAAGCACAGTTCGTTATCTGGGAATAGAAGTGGACGATGCTCTTGAGATGGCTGAACAAACTGAAGTCTGAGTTAAGCGAAAATAGCGCTCATCAATGGGCGCTGTTCGGCCAGAAACGGACATCGGCCAATTCTTCAATGGCCAAAGATCAGTCTCAGACAAGACGTCTTACATTGCCATTCTTATCCACGCAAAGCGCTAGCAGCAGCCTCACGCAGAGCTTGGCTGAGCTGCTGAAGAGTGCTTGAACGTACTGCCGCATGTTGCCAGTACAGTGGTACGTCGAGCCACCGAGCCGGATCAATGATGATGATTTGCTTCGTCTGCGATGCCTGGGTGAGCAGCGATTTCGGTGCAAGGCACCAACCGAGGCTGCGTGCGGCGGCGTCAACGAAACCGGTCGATGTGGGTAGATAGTGAATGGGCGGCATTAGTCGAGCGCGTGTAATACGCCGTATGAAACGCCATTGGAGATCGTCCTTACGGTTGAACACGATCATCGGAGCCCGCGCTAGTGCCGCAGCATTAAGCCCATCCGTGAAATAGCGAGAAAAAAATTCCGGGGAAGCGATGGGGTAGTACCGCATAGTCCCTAGTGGATAGACGTTGCAGCCCTGCAAAGGCGTGCTCTGGGAGGTGACCGCCCCGAGCACCGTGCCGTCACGCAAAAGTTCAAGCGTATGGTCCTGGTCGTCTACGCGCACATCGAACATGTAGCCGTGTCGTTGGTGTAGGGAGGACAACGCAGCCAGAAACCAGGTTTGGAGTGAGTCGTCGTTTACTGCAATTGCAATGGAGCGCACATGCGCCACATCAGTGTCCATAGGGAAGAAATCAGCGACCGCCTCAGCTTCCAGGGCCTGCATCGGTCGGACCCGTCTTAGTAGTCGTTCCCCGGCTGCCGTAGGCCGACAAGGCACTTGGCGTACGACCAACACCTGTCCGAGCCGATCTTCTAAGGCCCTGATTCGCTGGGAGATGGCCGAGGGCGTGACCGACAGACGCCGCGCTGCGGCCTCAAAGCTGCCCTCTTCAATCACCGTGGCGAACGCTGCCAGCTGAGGATGGATAAGATCCATTATCACACCAAGATTAGAAATTCTTAATAGGATACAGAATATTTAGTTTTACTAAAGATAGTGCGCGAGCCAGCATGTGCTACCCAAAATGTGGATCCCTATATGTTTATTGCCGCAGCAGCAGCTGGCTTCTTAGCCGGCGCTGGACTCATCATCGCTATCGGTGCACAGAACGCGTTCGTCCTGCGTCAGGGCCTAAAGCGCCAGCACGTTGGCCTAGTCGTCACAATCTGCGCCGTTGGTGACCTCGTGCTGATCTTGCTAGGGGTTGCCGGCGTCGGCGCATTGGTCAAAGCATTCCCAGAATTACTCCAAGTGCTCCGCTTCGGCGGCGCTGCCTTCCTTGGCGCCTATGGATTGATGGCTGCGCAACGGGCTTGGCGAGGGTCTGGCTCCCTGACTGCGATAGGCGTAGAGCCTGATCGCTGGCAGAAGGTACTGCTGACCTGTCTAGCGTTCACCTTCCTCAACCCACACGTATACCTAGACACGATGGTACTGCTGGCTAGCTTGTCCACGCGATACCCGGGCATGCTGCGTTGGGCATTCGCATTGGGAGCCTGCGTAGCTAGTGTCACCTGGTTTTCAACGCTAGGTTTTGGAGCGCGGCTACTGCAACCGGTTTTCCACAAGCCCTTGGCTTGGCGCGTGCTCGACGCGTTGATCGCCATATTCATGCTGGTTCTGTGCATGCTGTTATTGCTTCGTCCGCTCTCCTGAGACAACGTTGCGCAACACTATCATTCCGGCCGTTCGATCAGGATTACCCCATGGAATCGTCCAGCGCCGGGCTCTGCGTATTACGTCAGTGTTCACGACAAATGCGGTCGCACTGTTGCCAATATGGTAGCGTGCGAAGGCTCTCCTACCATCCCGAATGGTGACTAGCCAACTACCAGGTTTGTCATCGCTATTAGCTAACACGGTATTTTGGGCTCCAACATACCTGCAGTTGCTTGTTTACAACCGCCAGATCTATTTAGCCTGCGAAAGCAGAATTAATTAACTCTTTGCCTATCACGGATAAACGTTATTTCACCTTTGTATCCAAACATCCGAATCGCTGTCACAGCTTCTTCCGTATGATCAAATTTTAAAATTTGACCTTTGTCGCCCCGTAAGAAATTGTACGGGGTGAGATAGTCTGGCTCGTCACAGATCAGAATAGCGCTAACGATTACGTGAGAGTCTTCGAAACTGGTTGCGACCACTCTCAAGAAGTCTTTGCCTTTAGCTAATTGCTTAAATTCATGGGTATTCATGGTGAAAAGATTTTATGAATGTAATTACAGTTAAATCAGTGCGATAACGCACAGAATAATCGTCGTTAGTTTTTTAGAAAGCCATAGCTGCTGGCATCGTATCATTAAGTAACGTAGCCGCTAGCCCCATATTTCTTCAATGTTTAAGTATCGGTGGATAAGTGTTTCTGTTTGAAGAAAATGTATTTGGATGTGATGACGCCGATTATTCAGTTTAATGTTTTTATGCCCGCCATCGGCCAAAAGCGGTCATGCATAAATGTCTACAGCTGACGCATTGAGCCAGTTTGGGTCATAAGTCCATCGGCGAGTACACCAACTATACGACTCGCGTACTCAGGCCCTCTGTCCTGCCCTAGACGCGATTTTGAAATGGCCGATCTTCGTGAAGGACAAAGCAAGTGCAACACCTGACAACATCCCATAAAAAAAGGCACCGCCAAATGGTCTGGCGGTGACCGTTCACAATAGAGACTTATCGTCACTTTTGCATATTTCGTAAATTGCCGTTAAAAACAATCAGGTCAAGGAGTGCCACATTGACCTGATCATTGCCAACCTTTAGAAATCGTATCGAAGTTGAACTTGCGTTAGATCAACATCGGCGTCGTTAAATTCAAAGCGTGTGTATTCGCCACGCAGCGCCAACTTGTCGGTGAATCGATATTGAGCACCTACGCCATATAGGAAATCCGTGTCGCTGTCATCGGTGGTACCAGTTAAGGCAAGAATGCTCGAATCCAGATTCCAGGAATGGTAACCAGCCTTGCCGTATAGAGAGACCTTTTTTGATACTGGCACAATACCTACAGCGGCGACATAAACAGTATCGGCTTCGAATGGCGCGCCTATCGAATCGGACTCTATTTTGCCGAAGTCCGTATAACCGCCTTCAATCGCAAAGAAGCTATTGAACTGATAGCCGCCAAACACTGAGAAGGAAGTATCTTCATCGTCGTATGTGCCATCGTCGATGTAACTTTGACCGACACCTGCGCCGGCGTAAAAAGTTTCGCCTTGCGCGTTTACCTGCGCAGTTGTGCCCATCAATGCCAGGGCAAGAACGGAAGTAGCGAGAAGTTTATTTGTGTTCATGGTGAATCTCCTGAAGTTTTATGTGCGCGGATGCAACATGCATTCACGCGACGCCGATAGGTTCTGGCACTGTGCCTGGATAACTATCGTGACAAGTACTCAATATGGTCGCCAACCAGGGACAAAAGATCGTTTTTTGGGATTCACAATTTCAGGTGGTTTTTACACTGCAGGAACATTTTTTGCGGGACTGCTTAATGGATCAAACCAATGCGTCGCAATAGCGACTTCGCCTTGACCATATAGACCAATGCACATGAGTCATTTTTTCGCTTCGCTAGCAAGCAAATCACGTAACTTCTGAATCTGAAAATTGAATGCGACAATTTCTTTCCTTGCAAATCCAGACTTACCTAGCAACGTTTCAGTCAGACAATCCGTCGTTGCTAGAAGGTCCTTGCCCTTTGGTGTCAGGCTTACGAGAACTTGCCGTCTATCTGCATCGTTGCGAATCCGCTCAAGGAGCCCAGCCCATTCCATGCGCTTCACCAATGTCGTGACGATGCCTACGTCCATTACGACTCTCGACGCTAAAGCACTGATCGTTTGACTATCCTGCTCTTGCAGCGCACTCAGTACCAAATACTGCGGATAAGTAATGCCAAGATTGGAGAGCATCGGCTTATGAGCTTGGTTAATGGCCATGTTTGCGGCATAAAGGGAGAAACATAGCTGGTCATTTAGCGGTTTGTGTTTAGCGGATGACATGGGTGCACCTTAATTTCGCAGTGACTTGATTCACCCGTCGAAACTAAAAAATCAAAATATGTTAACGAGCCATCTCACTACAAGATGGCTCGTCTAACCTGGCAGAGTATTCCTATAACGGATTGGCAACGCCGGAAGCAGCTGGCTGTATGGCATCGGCAACTTCCTGACGTTCCGGCAATCGAGTCGGCCAACCCCCGGCCATGGCACGGTAGAGCAGGATCAATCCATTCAATGTCCGTGCTCGGCTTTGTGCCAATTCGTCTTGCGCTTGCAAATTGGTTCGCTGTGCATCCAGAACCTCAAGCAAGGTGCCGACACCGCCTTCGAATCGTGTGCGAGCGAGTGCTGCGGCTCTATTGCTATCAATGGCGGCGCGCTGCTGGAACTCGTCTTCTTCTCTGGCTTTATCGTAACGAACCAGTGCATTTTCCGTATCTTCTAGCGCTATCAAGACAGTTTGTTGGTAACGGGCTAACTCCCCTGCCGCACCCGCCTTGGATGCAGCAATACGGGATCTAACACGACCAACATCCAGGAACGACCAATCGATGCCCAAGGCAATAATGCGATGTTCGCTATCTCGCTCGAACAAGCCACTACTACTAGCACCTTGGCTACCAAATAAACCGCCCAAGGTAATACGAGGAAATAAGTCGGCAGTCGCCACGCCAATCTTGGCGGTCGACGAGTGCAAGCGATACTCGGCTGCTGCGACATCGGGTCGACGACGTAACAACTCTGCCGGTGCACTAACGTTAAAAGCGGTCGGTAATCCCGGCAGCGCTTTAGGTGTATCGAGCTCGGCAATCAACGCGCCAGGTGGCTTTCCGCTCAGGACGGCCAATCGATGTTCTGAAAACGCAATCTGTGCTTCGAGTGCAGGAACGCGTGCCGAGGTGGATTCCAGTTGCGCCCTCACTCGTACAGCATCAAATTCAGTACCACGTCCAGCGGCTAAACCGGCATCCACCAGACGAAGCGTATCGGTCTGAATTTGTGCGTTTTGTTTGGCGACTTGGAGGCGCTCCTGTAGACCGCGCAGCTTGATGTATTCGCTAGCTACCTCTGCCACGATCTTGACCTGCAAAGCACGAAGATCTGCCGCTAATGCATCGGCTTCTGCATGCTTGGATTCCACGTTACGGCGCACACGCCCAAATAGATCAATTTCCCAACTCAGCAAAAATCCGCCATCGTAACTTTTGACATCACGGGCTTCTCTTGAGGCGCCGGGCGATTGATCTGCACTCAGGCGCGTATCACTGGCATTGGCTTGCGCGGTAAGCGTGGGCAGATGATCGAACTTGGCGCCACGAAGCAGCGCATTAGCTTCATCGTAACGACTTAAAGCCGAGCGTAAATCGTGGTTGGCGAGCAAGGTTTGTTCAATCAAGACCGACAGCTGAGGATCACCCAGTGCTTGCCAGAAATCAGCATCATCGGACAACGCACTCAGCGCTTTATCTTCACCGCTTGCCTCGGCGACGCTCATCCCTTGCCGAACAAAGTGATCCCCCGTGTCCATGTTTGGACGAACATAGTCGGGGCCCACGGCGCATGAAGCCAGCAACACGCTAAACACGGCGACTGTAAGCGGACGAATGACAGGTATTAAATTACGCATGGGATGGCTCCAGGTGAACAATGGGACCATGCGAAACCAGCGGACGACCCGAGAGTTTGCGCAAGGCAACATAAAAGACCGGTGTCAGGAACAGACCGAATAACGTCACTCCCAACATGCCGGCAAACACAGTGATACCGGTAACCGAACGAACTTCACTACCAGGACCATGGCCAAACACCAATGGCAAGGTGCCGGCGATGAAGGCAATCGATGTCATGACGATCGGACGTAAACGTAAGCGACAAGCTTCCAGCGCGGATTCCACAATGCCTTTGCCTTGCAATTCCAGTTCACGGGCAAACTCCACGATCAAGATGGCGTTCTTACAGGCCAGTCCCATCAGCACCACTAGACCGATCTGCACGAACACATTGTTATCGCCACCGGTGAGCCACACGCCGAATAACGCCGACAGCAGTGTCATCGGTACGATCAAAATCACAGCCAACGGTAGCGTCCAGCTTTCATACAACGCGGCAAGCACCAGGAAGACCAACAACACAGCGAGCGGGAAAATCACCAGCGCCGCTTTGCCTTGAGTGGCTTGTTGGTAACTCAGATCGGTCCATTCAATGGTCATACCGTTAGGCAGCGTCTTGGGCGCCATTTCCTTGATCTTCGCCATCGCTTCGGTAGACGAAAGAATGCGTGGATCGGCCTCGCCAATCAGATCGGCGGCAGGATACCCGTTGTAGCGAATCACTGGATCAGGACCATACGACTGCTCGATATTGACCATGCTGGCGATCGGCACCATTTCGCCACGCGCATTGCGAGTGCGAAGGTTGCCAATGTCTTCCAAACCATCGCGGTAACGTGAATCGGCCTGAGCAATCACCTGATAGGTACGGCCAAATCGATTGAAGTCATTGACGTAAGACGAACCCAAATAGGTTTGCAATGTGTCATACAACTCCGTGAGTGGCACACCTTGCGCTTTGGCTTTGTCACGATCGACGTGTGCATCAAACTGAGGCACGTTCGCTTGGTAGCTACCGAAAGGAAATAACAAACCTGGGGTTTGTGAAATCGCACCTGAGAATGAATTGACGGTATTCTGTAGTTCGCCGTAACCCAAACCTGCCCGGTCTTGGATATACAAAGAGTAACCGGAGCCTTGGCCTAAACCGAGAATTGGCGGCGGCATGATGGCGAACGAAAAACCTTCTTGCATGCCTGCGAACTTCTGGTTCAACTCTGCTGTGATCTCCAGTGCAGAACGCTCGCGCTCGCTTTCCGGTTCCAACGTGAAAAAGACGGTGCCGGTATTTGGCGTGTTCGTGAATTGCAATGCGTTCAAGCCGGGGAATGCCACGGCATTTTTGACGCCGTCAACGCTCATCGCAATGTCGCCCATCTTGCGAACCATCGCATCGGTACGAGCCAATGAAGCACCTTCAGGGAGTTTCACGCCACCAATCAGATACAACTTGTCTTGGGTGGGAATGAAACCACCTGGGACGGCAGAGAACATGATGCCAGTACCGACCAACAACGCTGCATAGACACCAAACACCGCACCGCGTTTTCCGAGGATCTTGGAAATTGAAGACTGATAACGCGTTGCGCTGCTATTGAAGAAACGATTGAAAGGTTTAAACAACCATCCGAACAAACGATCAATCAGACGTGTTGGAGCATCCTTCTGCGCATCGTGCGCCTTGAGAAGCACGGCAGCCAAAGCGGGTGACAGTGTTAGCGAGTTGATTGCCGATATCACGGTCGAAATAGCGATAGTGACCGCGAATTGTTTATAGAACTGACCGGTCACGCCGCTTAAGAAGGCCATCGGCACGAATACGGCACACAACACTAAGGCAATGGCGACGATCGGACCGGACACTTCTCGCATCGCTTGATGGGATGCGGCCAAGGGCGACATGCCCTGCTCGATATTACGTTCGACGTTTTCTACCACGACGATGGCGTCATCCACCACGATACCGATCGCCAGCACCAAACCAAACAAGGTCAAGGTATTGATCGAGAAACCCAACAAATAAAGCGCAGCAAAGGTACCTACGATGGAGACCGGTACAGCGAGCAAGGGAATGATTGAAGCACGCCAGGTTTGCAAGAAGAGAATAACGACCAACACGACAAGCAAGGTCGCTTCAAGCAAAGTAGTGACAACGGCTTTAATGGAGTCACGCACGAACACGGTCGGATCGTACACGACGCTATAGGTCATACCTTCAGGAAAGCGCGTCGACAATTCTGCCATCCTGGCACGCACCGCATCGGACAACTCAATGGCGTTGGCACCGGGCGATTGAAAAATAGGAATGGCTACCGCATCCTTACCATCGAGCGTGGAACGCAAGGTGTAATTGCCCGCGCCCATTTCGATACGGGCCACGTCGGACAGACGAACGATTTCGCCGTCTTCGCCACTCTTGATCACGATACGGCCAAACTCGGCTTCGGTTTGCAGACGGCCTTGTGCATTGATCGAGATGAGGAAGTCGCTGTCATTGGTAGTCGGCTCAGCACCCAATTGTCCGGCCGACACTTGCACGTTTTGTTCGCGCACGGCACGCACGACATCGCCTGCGGTCAAACCGCGCGACGATACCTTATTTGGGTCGAGCCACAGGCGCATCGCGTAATCGCCCGAACCAAACAGTCCCACCTGTCCAACGCCTGGCAAGCGAGCCAGATCATCCTTGATTTTGAGCAGCGCATAGTTGCGCAGATACAAACTGTTGTACTTGCCTTCCGGTGACAACACATGCACCACCATCGTGAGAGTGGAAGATTGCTTCTGTGTCGTCACACCTTGACGGCGTACATCATCGGGCAGACGTGACAGTGCCTGGCTGACGCGATTTTGCACTTGCACCTGGGCTTGATCGGGGTTGGTGCCAGGCGTAAAGGTGACGGTCGTCACCAGAACGCCATCGCTGCCAGCCACCGACTTCATGTACATCATGTTTTCAACACCGTTGATCGCTTCCTCAAGAGGGGTAGCAACCGTTTCGGCGATGGTTTTTGGGTTTGCACCCGGATAGACCGCCCGCACTTGCACGGAAGGCGGTACGACTTCGGGATACTCGCTGATCGGCAACTGCGGAATGGCAATCAAGCCAGCCGCAAATATCACGATCGATAGCACCGCGGCGAAGATCGGCCGATCGATGAAAAATTTGGAAAAATCCATGAGAGTTCCTTAAAGAGCTGAGTGCTGCTGTTCGAACAACTTAGCGGGCAGCAACGGCAGCAGGCGAAGCGACAGGCTTCTCCATTTTTACGACGGTGGCTTTCAGCGGCATGCCGGGAAAGAAGATTTTTTGGATGCCGACCACGACGACGCGATCGTTGGCGGCCAGACCACTGGTCACAACGCGCAATCCATCGACCATTCTTCCGACCGTAATATCCTTGCGAACGGCGGTGTTGTCCGGAGCAGCAACCCAGACGAATTTACGGTCCTGGTCGGTGAGCACCGCTTTGTCGTCAATCAAAATGGCTTTGAAATTGGCGCTGCCTTCCAATTGCACACGCGCGAACATGCCGGGGGTAAAGACACGGTCTGGATTAGGCAGCACGGCTCGCGCACGTATAGTGCCGGTTTGCGAATCGACACTGTTGTCCAGGAAATCTGCAGTGCCCGCGTGTGGAAAATCCGATTCATCCGCGAGACCGACATGCACGGGATTTTGCGAAGCATCGCGTTGTCCTTTGCGTGCCAGGTCGTTGTAACGCAAATAGGTTTGTTCGT
This sequence comes from Arenimonas sp., assembly GCA_036676335.1. Classification (GTDB taxonomy): domain Bacteria; phylum Pseudomonadota; class Gammaproteobacteria; order Xanthomonadales; family Xanthomonadaceae; genus Arenimonas. The sequence goes on from JAKFDD010000010.1 coordinate 368,012, forward strand.
CAGTATCGAAATACACATACATCGGATCAAGCGAGACGACCGTAGTCAGCACAGAAGCATCGGCTTGCGCCAAATTACCGGCTGTCACCATCGCCCGGCCCGTTCGACCGGAAATGGGTGAACGCACTTCGGTGAATTGCAAATTCAAACGCGCTGATGCCAAGGCGGCTTCTGCTCCTCGTACCGAGGCATTGCTCTGGGCGCTGGCGGCGCGGCGACTTTCGAACTCTTCACGCGAAATGACTTTCGCGTCGATCAACGATTGTGCTCGGGCGTCTTGCGACTGAGACAATTTTGCTTCGCTGCGCGCACGTTCAAGAGCTGCTTCGGCCTGAGCCAGTTCGGCAAGATAAGGGCGTTGGTCAATGACAAATAACAAATCGCCTTTTTTGACTTCCTGACCTTCGGTGTAAACGACGCGATCAATGTAGCCACTAACACGAGGACGCAGTTCGACGGTTTCAATGGCACTCATGCGGCCAGTGAACTCATCCATCAAGCGAACGTTACGAGAAACGACAGGTGCAACACTGACGTCCGCTGGTGGCGGGCCGGCAGGAGTTGCCGCTTGCGTGCCGCAGCCGGCGGCGGCCAAGGCCATCACGACGCTAGCCGAGAGCGCCAACCAAGGGGCAAAAGAACGGGTAGTAAAACTAGCGGTAATCGATTTCACGGAGTGGATCCTTTTTTCGTAGATAGCGAAAGTAGTGGTTTGAGTTTTGCCCAGGTGTCGTCTACGGCAGCCATGGGTGAGTGGTCGCTTGGCATGTGGTTGGTTGAATGCAGAGACGGGAGTTCTTTGATGGGCGTGCGATCGCGACGATCCATCTGCGATGCCAATTTGGGATAGCGCACGACAGCTTCCGTCGGTTTGTACACGTCGGTTTGGTTTACCAATCCCAGTGCGCGTTCACTGATGGCAATCGCGCTAGGCCAATGCGAGCAAGAGCGTTGTATGTTTTCGTCGGTTTGAGCAGGCAGCTCCACGGCAAGAAAATGCACGCGCACCGACAACGATCGCGCCTCGTCATGCAATACACGCAACAACATGCGTGTGGCGGCGGCAGAAATCGAGCGATGGCCGTAACCCGACCAAGGTTGTTCGCTGCCTGGTCCGCCGATCACGACGTAGCTGCCATTGCGACCGGATTCGGCAAGCAACGGTATCAATGCTTTCGCGGCATGGAGTTGTGGCAGCAATTCGACCTGAAAGGTACGACGTAACTTGTCACTGGATTGATCGATGACACGACCACCGGTGGGTTCACCACAAATCGCTACAACAACACCGCCGATAGGACGACTCAAATGGCGCAAGCGTGAACCGAGCATCGCGCAACTGAATTCATCGTCGATAGACCCGGACATGGCAGTCAGGTCCGCATCGGGATGTGTCTCAAGCAATGCTTGCAGTGCCGCGTCGTCCGAGGACACGGCGATGACGGGTTGACCGGCATGCACGGCGACCTGAACTGCTGCGCGTCCAATGCCGCTGGTCGCGCCAAGAATGACAACTGGGCTTTTCATTGTTCCACCTGTGGGATTATTTCTCCCGCTGGCGGGATAGTGAGGCCCGGTTCGCTAGCTGGAGAAAGGAAGGTAAAGCCTCCCATGGAGGGAGGGTCAACGATGCTTGCCTGGGCTCCAAAAGCAGAAACGCTTTTGGCCTCAAAGGCTTGCAAAGACTGGCTCAGAAGGCTGTTACCGCAAGGTAAGCCGGTGTCCCACAGTGCCTTCAAGTGGCCTAGGGGTAGAGGCGAGTTGTAAGGGCTGCTGTGGGACACCGGATACGCTCTCTGAAGAAGTTGGCGTACTCTAGTCCTACATTTGCCACTTGATTAGTCGGTAAAAGCGGGAATAATCATCCCAAAATCGAGACCCATCTCGAAAACACAGCTGGGGAACCTGACATGACACACGACCTGAATGACACACTTATTTTTGTAAAAGTGGTAGAACACGGCAGCTTTGTTGGCGCCGCCAAGGCGCTGCAAGTGCCCAAGACAACGGTGAGTCGCAAAGTGCAAGAACTTGAACTTCGACTGGGTGCGCAAATGATTCAACGCACTACGCGAAAGATTGGACTGACCGAAGCGGGCAAAGTGTATTTCGAACATGCACAACGCGTGGTGCAGGAACTACAAGATGCTGAAAGCGCTGTTGGTCAATTGCAAGGTGGCCCACGCGGCTGGCTGCGCATTACTGCGCCATATACGATTGGCGTTACCTGGATCGCGCCACTATTAAGCGAATTCCATTTGCGCTATCCAGAAGTCCGCGTAGAAATGTTGTTGAGCAACGACGCCCTCGACATGATTTCGGAAGGCATCGATGTCGCACTGCGTGGCGGCAATTTACCCGACTCGAATTTATCGGCGCGACGCCTTTCCGCATTTCGGACACAGGTGTATGCGAGTCCAAAATATTTGGAACGTTATGGCGAGCCTTTGCATCCGAATGACTTGCAGCACCACCGTGCCTTGGCAATGCAAAAGCAACGCCGTAACGGTGGTAGCTATATCTGGACGTTGAATGACGGACATAGCGATCATGATTTTGTGGTGGATCCCATCTTGGTCGCCAATGACCCGGCTGCATTAACTGGCGCTTTACTAAGCGGTGAAGCCTTGATACTCACCGCTGATGTCACGATGAAAGCCTTTGCAGAACTCGGTCTTGTACGTCGCGTCCTCACGGGATGGCACGGTGCAACCTGGGACTTCAATGCAGTGTTTCGACGCGGCCAGGTGCTCTCACCTAAAGTACGAGCATTTGTGGATTTCATGGTGGAGCGATTGAACTTTGATGCTGACTACATGAAAGTCTTGTGTCCTGATGCTCGCGCCGAACACGCGAACAATCAACTCATCGAAGCCATAGCGTCTTCTTCCAATGTTGTTCCTATCGCAGCCAGTGCCGTTGCGTAAATTGAAAGCGAGTTACAGATGGGCAATGTCGACAAATGAGCATTCAAGAATACTTTTCTGTAGGACGCGAGCAGAACTTACTTGGTTAGTCCCCGCCGTTCACGCCAGAAGGAATTCTTCTGGCGCGATTGCTAATGACGTTTCATTTCATGGAAGTTACTGAACTAGCGCCCGCCGCGAGCGTCTATTATTTCGACTGGGCCAGTGCCACCGCATCGGCGCCGGCCGGAAATCGCAATTGGCCAGTGGTATCGTTGGCAGCACGCCATACCACTTCGGCCACGTCTGATTCTTTCGTCGTTGCAGTCGGCTGAGCAAACGCAGCAAAGATCGGTCCGGCAAATGCCATGTACACGTCGGGAATGGTTCCTTCCATTCGGGTACCGCCATTGGCACCAAAGCTCGTTGTCGGACCGTAGCCAGGCTCAACCAATTTGGCTTGTATATTGAAATGCTCCAGTTCAAATGCAAGCGACCCAGTGAAGCCTTCAATAGCCGCCTTACTCGCGGTATAGGCTGCTGCTAATGGCATCCGTGCGAGAGTGACGCTTGAAGTTACATTGACGACCATGCCTGCGTTACGAGCACGAAATTGCGGTATCACCGCTTGCGTCATAGCCATCACGCCGAAGGTATTGGTCTCGAATATTTCGCGCACCGTCGCCATCGGAGTCGCTTCAAATGCACCTACAACACCGATGCCGGCATTGTTGACCAGAACGTCGATCGGACCGCTGGCTGCAATCGCTGCTGCAATGCTTTCCGGTTTCGTGACATCGAGAGTGAGGATGCGCAGGCGATCGGATTTCGGTAGCAGATCTTCGCGAGGTGTTCGCATGGTCGCGATTACGTTCCAGCCTTGTGCGTGGAAGTGACTGGCAATCGCTAGGCCGTAGCCCGATGAGCAGCCGGTAATAAGGACGGTTTTCATAGTGAGTCTCCTGTGGGGTTTGTGTGGTGAGCACTATGGCGAAGTTTCGCAGGACGCTCTACCATGTACCGTCCATATTTCATTGGTGAGCGTCCAATATGAAAGATCCTCTCTCGGAAGTCATCGCGTTGATGCAACCGCGCACCGTCCTGTCCAAACGCATCAGTGGTGCCGGTAAGTGGGGTGTTCGCTATTCCGATTTCGGCCAACCGAGCTTTTGCGCTGTCTTGGAAGGTAGCTGTCTGCTTTCGGTAGACAGACACTCCACAATTACCTTGGAAGCGGGTGATTTTGTGCTGCTGCCGGCGACACCGGGCTTTACGATGAAAGGATTCGAACCCGTCATTCCAGAGCGGATTGATCCAGCCGCAGCGCAAGGCAATGCAGCTGAAGTTCGTCACGGCCGGCGTGGCGGAAAGCCTGACGTTCGTTTGCTCGGTGGCTATTTCGTGTTCGACTCGCCGGACGCCGCGCTACTGGTGTCGTTGTTGCCGTCACTGGTGCATGTTCGGGGTGTGGAGCGCCTATCGACACTGGTACAACTCCTCGGCGATGAATCGATCGCACGAAGATCCGGCAAGGATCTCGTACTGACGCGTCTGGTAGAAATATTGCTCATTGAAGCTTTGCGCTCTACGCCAAGTGACGATGCACCGCCAGGATTATTACGTGGACTATCCGATGCACGATTGGCACCCGCGATGCAGCATATGCATGGCCAACTTTCACGTTCGTGGACGATGGAGCAACTTGCACAGAAAGCAGCACTCTCGCGCTCTGCTTTCTTCGAACGGTTTACACGCACCGTAGGTCTTCCGCCCATGGAATATTTATTGGCCTGGCGAATGGCCGTTGCAAAGGACTTGCTGCGTCGCAATGACTTTGGACTCGATGAAGTAGCCGAACGTGTTGGTTACAGTTCGGCCAGCACGTTCAGCACTGCTTTCAGTCGTCACGTCGGCCAGCCTCCGAGTCGTTATGCTCGGGCCATTAGCAACTCGGACCAAACCAACTTTGATGGTCTAACTTTATGACCGCTTTGGGTCGCAAGCCGACGGTCAGCACTGGGATAAATGTCGCTGTTTATCGGTACGCAGCTCAAGGCAAACCAATGCATGAAGTTATCGCCACCCATCTCTTGCATTAAGTCAGGCGTAACTACCCTCTCGCAATTAAAATTATTTTTCGGGCAACTTATCGCTAGCTGCTCAAACAAGGGGCAGTTTCTTGTCCCATGCAGCTACTATTGAGTGATTATTGTCCGCCATGTAATTGGACGGCATTATTTTGTCATCCAGCTTTCCCAATTCAGTGGTGAATACCCGAGCTGTTTCTATTGAGATCAACTATGTATTAAATTGTTAATTTCTGGTTCTCAATCAGCCGAACTGAGTTTCTAGCCCGAATAGCTTTACTCAGCCACGACAAGCAACACTTCAGTTCCTGCTGATCAGGAAGTGTCCCTGCAGTCGTGTGCTGCAATATTTGAAACGAAACATCGCGCAAAGCCATGCTGACATCGCAGGCATGGTCGTTGTCAGTTGATTTCATATCCGCTGCAGGTCAATCGCATGCCAATCCCTTAATACTTGATTGCTCACGCTTGCTTTGATCGCGACTCTGGCTGACTCATAAAAGATCAGGAACTTTCCTCTTGGGGCCAAGTCACATGCGGGGCCAAAACACGAAAACGGATTTATGGATATGACGCACAGACTTCTATCTATCGTAGGGGCCTTGCTCTTACTGTTGAGCAACAGCTCGGCGGCAACAACCTGTGCGGAGAGCCTTGATGCGCGTATCAAGGCCGACCTCACGTTACCGTTCAAGGAGTTCGACCAACAACCAAGGGCCGGGTGGCGAGCACTTGCTGACGCAGAGTGCTATCTGGAAGCCGCTGAACTCATCAAGCGCTATATCGTAGTTCAGCGCGAACCGGACAAGATGTTGTTTTGGCACCAAGCCCAGTCGCTTGCATTCGGCGGGAACAACAAGGAGGCCGCCAAGATAGGCAAGGCGCATGGATTACGACCGATAGCCGATATGCAAAGGTTGGGTTATCGATGGAATGTCTTCGCGCTTGCGACCATTGCCTACTGGGAGGCAGATAAGGTGGAGTTCATGCGGCAAAAAGCACTGCTGACATCAGCCATTGCCAACGAGCCTGATGTACCGGCAATCTCGGCGAATAAAGCCCTTTTAGAAGCGCTGTCGAGCTTGGATCGATGTTTCGACGCGCCGTATGTGAAGGCCGTGCACTGCAAACCTTGAGGCGCTTTCAGCCTACTCTCGCAGGCTCTAACAATTCATTCAAGGGAGAGGTTGCTACAGTCAATCGCCTCAGCCGAAGATTCGCTTCCCCAAATCGATCAGTTGCAAGTATTTTCTGCTCGTTCCGAACTACCAGTTGCAAGCCGTCAGCGTTTCCGCCCGGCATCTTCCTTGGTGAAATTCGAAAACGTTTTCCCGTCGTAGCGGTACACCCCGCCCGAAGTGCCTACCCAAAGATTTCCGTCCCTGTCTTCCAGAATACTCTGGACATGAGCACTACCGAGACCGTCAGCCTTCGAATAATGGGTAAAGGACTTTCCGTCGTAGCGAAACAGTCCGTCGCCCGCAGTGCCCAGCCAAAGGTTGCCTGCTCTATCTTCCAGCATCGTCCAAACGTACGCGCCGTTAGGGCCAGCCTTCATCGGAAAATTGGCAAACACCTTACCGTCGTAGCGACTCAAGCCACCATCGCGGCCGAACAACATATCTCTGGAACGGTCTTGCAGGATCGCCAGAACGGAACTGCTGCCTAGTCCATCCTGCACCGAGAAATTGGTCAGGCGTCTGCCATCGTAGCGATAGGCGCCGCCGTCATAGGAACCGAACCAGATGCCGCCATCGCGGTCCTCGAAGAGGCTCCAGATCAGGCTAGAACTAGGCGCATCGGTAGAGATCTCGAAACTGGAAAAGGCGCTTCCGTCGTAGCGGGAGACCCCACCCCGGGTGCCGATCCAAAGCGTTCCCGCCCGATCCATCAGGATGCTCCAGACATCGCCATTGCGAAGCCCGTCTCTTGCGGAAAAGTTCGTAAATGTCCTCCCGTCGTAACGCGAGATCCCAGCGGAGGTCGCGAACCAGAGGTTTCCGCCCTTGTCCTCCACGACGCCCCTTACAGTTCGGCCCGCCAGCCCTTGTTCAACCGAAAAATAGGTCAAGGCTTTTCCGTCATAACGAACGACACCATCGCCGTTCGTGCCGAACCATATGTTTCCAGCCTTGTCCTGAAACATCCGACGTATGTACTGACTTACCTGTACTTGCTTCTGAGGCAAGAAACCGAGTTGACCCCAAGGGGCGCTGCCTGTTGGTCGCACCTCCACCGCTCTTGCTGGTTCTTCGGCACCGCCTCCTCGAAGGCCATTTGTTTCTTGCCCGTCGGTGCAGGCAGCAACCAAGAGCAGAAGCATCGTGGAATAAAGCTTTTTGTGCATAGCGAAGTCCTTCATTTTTCTCCATCCTGATTACTGGCGTGTCGAGTGCAGGTCATTGCGACGAACCTGATTCGCATCACCTCGCCTGCCTGGGCCGGATCATCGGCCTGGGTAGTAGTGATCGTTGGAGCAGGCACTTGGTTCCGGCTGTTTTGGGTCGCATCATGACGGTCGCAATCGGCCAAAAGCGGACAACAACGTTCTGGAAAAGTCCTATTTTTGAAATCTCTGCCGGCAGAACAAAAGCCACTTGCATTTCATGTGGAAATGCAATATGATGCACGTCATATGAAAAAAACCTCCGCAAGTACTAAAGAAGCTACTCACGATCGCATCGTCGGCGTGGCTGCCCGTGCGATTCGCCGTACTGGATATAACGGCACGGGCGTAGCGGACATTATGAAAGCCGCCGGGCTTACCCATGGCGGCTTCTACGCACATTTCTCTTCTCGTGATGCGCTCCTGGCAGAGGCCGCCGATCGCGCCGGTTGGGAGAGCATCCAGCTTTTGCAGCGCCTCGCCGGAGACGCCCCCACCTCGCAAGCCTTCGAAGCCATGATTAAGGGCTATCTGTCCAAGGAACACTTGGAAAGCAAGGAAACAGGGTGCCCAGTCGCAGCGCTCGGTTCCGAGATGCCTCGGCAGGCGCCGGAAGTACGGCGTGCCGCGACGCGACGCATCAAGGAGATGATTGATCTGGTGGCCCGACAGTCCGCAGACTGGGGGCAACCCGGTGCACACGAACGTGCACTCATCACCGTTGTCACTATGGTCGGAACACTCGTGCTTGCGCGGGCGGTGGACGATCCCAATCTCTCCGATGCGCTGCGCGAAGCAGCCATCAAGCACCTCAATCCAACCACGAACTGATTTGCGGTGAAACGACCGCATTTTCATTCGTCCCAACGTATGACGATCATCATATAAATCATATCCAATAGCGAGAAAAGGCCTACCCATGAAAACCAACGGAAAGATTGCTCTAGTAACCGGTGCATCGTCAGGTATTGGCGAAGCGATTGCGCAACGCCTTTTCATTGAGGGATACAAGGTCTATGGCACCAGTCGACTCGGCGGTGTCTCCGTGCAACGCACTTTCGAAATGCTGCCACTGGATGTGACCAGCGACGAATCGGTCAATGCCACCGTAAGCGAGCTGATTCGACTGGAAGGAAGGATCGACTTACTAGTAAATAACGCTGGCTTCGGCACGGCACCGGCCGGTGCGGAAGAAAGCTCGATCGAGCAAGCCAAAGCTATCTTCGAAACTAATTTCTTCGGTCTCGTGCGTATGACGCGAGCTGTCCTGCCGCACATGCGGCTTGAGGGCAACGGCCGCATCATCAACATCAGCTCAGTGCTCGGCTTCCTGCCGATGCCATACGGGGCGCTTTACGCGGCAAGCAAGCACGCAGTCGAAGGCTATTCCGAGTCACTCGATCACGAGCTTCGTACTCGCGGTATCCGCGTGTCGCTTATCGAGCCGGCCTACACCCGAACTCAATTCGAATCCAATGCAATGGCGGCAGATTCACCGCTGGATGTATACGGCAAAGTGCGTACGCACTTGAACAAAGTGCTCAAGGAAATCTTCGCGACGGCAGACGATCCGGCCGTCGTTGCCGACGCTGTCTTGCTGGCCGCCAAAGCCGACACACCCAAGCTTCGCTACACCGCCGGCAAGCAGGCAAAAATTTTAAGCCTGTTGCGTGCATTCGCACCGGCATCCGCGGTTGACGCGGGCATTCGCAAAAACGTGCGTCTCCATCTGATGTCCGCGGAGGAACTGTTATGAATCCAGGAAACTTATCGCTACTCGAATCCTTGTCTGATCGAACTGCCGTTACCCCTCGCCGCGCGGTAAGTGATGTTGCACTCATTGCGTTCGGAACATTGTCGGCACTACTGCTCGGTGCCTGCACGGCAGAGTCGAATGAAGATGCACGTACGCAATTGCCACTCGTGAGATCCATGCAGGTTCAAGATGCTGGCGCAGCGTCGCGGTCTTTCACAGGCGTCGTCGCCGCTCGGATCCAAAGCGACTTGGCGTTCCGTGTCTCAGGCAAGCTGCTCGAGCGATTCGTCGACACGGGCGAAACCGTCAAGCGTGGGCAGCCACTAGCGCGTATTGATCCGGCAGATCTCAATCTTGCCGCTCATGCACAGCAAGAAAACGTCGCCGCCGCACGAGCACTCGCGAAGCAGACCGCAGCAGATGAGGTCCGCTACCGCAACCTACGCGAGCGCGGCGTCGTCTCGGCCTCGGCACACGACCAAGCGAAAGCGGCAGCAGATGCGTCAAGTGCACAGCTTCGAGCGGTCGAAGCGCAGGCGGCCGTCGCCCGTAATGCGAGCAACTACGCAACGCTTGTTGCAGACGCTGATGGTGTCGTCATGGAAACGTTGGTCGAGCCAGGCCAAGTGGTCAGTGCTGGGCAAGTGGTAGTACGCATCGCCCATGCCGGACCACGCGAAGCGATCGTCCAGTTACCGGAAACCTTGCGCCCATCTCTGAGTTCGGTGGGACGCGCCAAACGCTTCGGCAACGAAAGCGTGATCGTTCCTGCTGAACTGCGACAACTTTCTGACGTTGCCGATCCTCTTACACGCACCTTCGAGGCGCGTTATGTCCTCGGTGAGCCGCTTGCGAGCGCCCCCTTGGGCACTACGGTGACAGTTCAACTCGCAGGCTTACGCATTACCGGCCCGAGCACATTGGCCGTGCCGATCGGTGCGTTGCTCGATGCCGGCAAGGGACCAGGCGTGTGGGTGATCAGCGGCAAGCCTGCACACGTCAATTGGCAACCCGTGAAGGTGGTGCGCGTGGATGACGAACAGGCCTACATTCTCGGTCAGGTCAGACAAGGCGACCGCATTGTGGCACTGGGAGCACATCTGTTGCGGGAGGGCGAACAGGTGCGCGTGATGGACGATGTCGACGCGATAGCTGCGAGCGCACGTCCATGAGCGAGGGTCGCTTCAATCTCTCAGCATTAGCGGTGCGGGAGCGTTCGATCACGCTCTTTCTCATCGTCCTGGTTTCCTTGGCCGGACTGCTGTCGTTCTTTAAGCTCGGACGTGCAGAGGATCCGGCCTTCACAGTCAAATCAATGACGATCATTACGGCCTGGCCCGGTGCTACCGCGCAAGAAATGCAGGACCAAGTCGCGGAGAAACTCGAAAAGCGCATGCAAGAATTGCGTTGGTACGACCGTACCGAAACTTACACCCGGCCGGGTCTCGCCTTCACGATGCTAACGTTGCGCGACAGTACGCCGCCAGCAGCAGTGCAGGAAGAGTTCTATCAAGCGCGAAAGAAAGTCGGCGATGAGGTGGTGAATTTGCCGCCGGGTGTTATCGGACCGATGGTCAATGACGAATATTCGGACGTTACCTTCGCACTGTTTGCATTGAAGGCAAAAGGCGTGCCGCAACGACAGCTAGTCCGCGATGCCGAGACGCAACGCCAAAGGTTGTTGCATGTTCCCGGCGTCAAGAAGGTGAACATCGTCGGTGAGCAAGCAGAGCGAATCTTCGTCGAGTTCTCGCACGAGCGACTGGCGACTTTGGGTGTGAGTCCACAAGACCTTTTCGTGGCACTCAATACCCAGAACGTCTTGACGCCCGCCGGCTCCATCGAAACACAGGGGCCTCGCGTGTTCGTGCGTTTGGATGGCGCATTCGACCAGTTGCAAAAGATTCGCGACACACCCGTGATCGCGAAGGGCCGCACACTCAAGTTATCGGATATCGCAGATGTAAACCGCGGCTACGAGGATCCTGCTACGTTCTTGATTCGCAACAACGGCGAACCCTCGCTGTTACTTGGCGTGGTCATGCGTGAGGGATGGAACGGGCTTGACTTGGGCGAGGCGTTGGAAACCGAGGTGAACGCTATCAACGGCGATTTGCCTCTAGGGATGCGACTAACCAAAGTGACCGACCAGGCAGTCAACATTCGCTCCTCTGTCGACGAGTTCATGGTTAAATTTTTCGTCGCGCTTCTGGTGGTTATGCTCGTGAGCTTCGTGAGCATGGGTTGGCGCGTTGGCTTGGTCGTCGCTGCTGCCGTACCACTGACGCTGGCAATCGTCTTTTTCATCATGGCTGCTAGTGGCAAGAACTTCGACCGCATCACGTTGGGATCGCTGATTCTTGCGTTGGGCTTGCTCGTAGACGACGCGATCATTGCGATCGAAATGATGGTGGTGAAGATGGAAGAAGGCTTCAGCCGCACGGCAGCATCTGCGTATGCCTGGAGCCATACCGCCGCGCCGATGCTTTCCGGCACGCTCGTTACCGCCGTCGGTTTTATGCCCAACGGATTCGCACGCTCCACCGCCGGCGAGTACACCAGCAATATGTTCTGGATCGTGGGCATCGCGTTGATCGCTTCTTGGGTAGTCGCCGTCGTGTTCACGCCTTATCTTGGCGTTAAGTTGCTTCCAGATTACAAAAAAGTGGAAGGCGGCCACGAAGCGCTCTACAACACACCGCAGAACAATCGCTTCCGTCACATCCTTCGACGCATCATCGAACGCAAGCAATTGGTCGCTGGTGCTGTGGTGGGGTTGTTCGTCCTATCCATCCTGGGAATGGGATTGGTGAAGAAGCAGTTCTTCCCAATTTCTGATCGACCCGAGGTGCTTGTCGAGGTACAGATGCCGTACGGCACAGCAATCTCACAGACGAGCGCCGCGGCGGCGAAAGTCGAAGCGTGGCTCGCCAAGCAAGCCGAAGCCAAGATTGTGACGGCTTACGTCGGCCAGGGCGCGCCGCGATTCTTCTTCTCGATGGGCCCAGAATTACCCGACCCTTCGTTCGCAAAAATAGTCATTCGCACTGACAACCAGGACGAACGCGAAGCATTGAAATTCCGATTGCGTCAAGCCATCGCCGATGGGTTGGCACCCGAGGCACGCGTGCGTGTTACCCAATTGGTCTTCGGCCCGTACTCGCCATTCCCGGTCGCTTACCGTGTCACCGGAAAGGATCCGAACAAGCTGCGGGAAATTGCAGCACAGGTGCAGAGTGTTATGGACGCCAGTCCCATGATGCGTACCGTTAACGCCGATTGGGGAACACGAACCTCCGCATTGCACTTCACCTTGGATCAGGACCGGTTACAAGCCGTCGGCCTGACTTCGAGTGGTGTCGCGCTGCAGTTGCAGTTCCTTCTCGAGGGCGTACCCATTACTTCCGTGCGCGAGGACATTCGTTCGGTACAGGTGGTAGCCCGTTCCGCTGGCGACTTGCGTCTCGACCCGGGACGTATAGCGGATTTCACCTTGGCGGGTGCACAGGGCCAAAGAATTCCCCTGGCGCAGTTGGGTAAGTTTGAAGTGCGTATGGAAGAACCTGTCATGCGACGACGTGATCGGGTGCCGACGATTACAGTACGTGGTGATATCGCCGAAGGCTTGCAACCGCCTGACGTATCCACCGCGATCAGCGAATTGCTAAAGCCCATCGTCGACAAATTACCGCCAGGCTACGCCATCGAACAGGCAGGCTCCATTGAGGAATCCGGCAAGGCGACCACCGCCATGTTGCCGCTGTTCCCGATCATGTTGGCCGTTACTCTTCTGATTCTCATACTTCAGGTGCGCTCGATCTCGGCGATGGTGATGGTGTTCTTGACCAGCCCGCTCGGCTTGATCGGTGTGGTTCCAACCTTGCTGGTATTCCAGCAACCGTTTGGGATTAACGCTCTTGTGGGTCTGATCGCGTTGTCAGGAATCCTGATGCGCAACACGCTCATTCTGATCGGTCAAATCCACCATAACGAGTTAGAGGGTCTCGATCCGTTCAACGCCGTCGTCGAGGCCACGGTGCAGCGTGCGCGTCCCGTCATCTTGACGGCGATGGCCGCCGTGCTTGCCTTCATTCCGCTAACCCATTCGGTGTTCTGGGGAACACTCGCCTACACGCTGATTGGCGGCACGCTCGCTGGCACGGTCCTGACGTTGGTGTTCTTGCCGGCGATGTACTCCATCTGGTTCAAGATCCGCGCCCCTGCTGGCAGCGTGGAAAACAACTCTGGCGCCACCTCACAGCCAACACCCGCATAGCACTTTTTGTTTTGGGTATTGGCCTCTCGAAGGAGAATGTTATGACTAATCAAACGTTACAACCGCCTGCACAAAGCCGGCTACGCCGCTGGTGGGGTTACTTCTACGCTACCTTGGAGGCTGCCGAATCCTCAAGCTATGGGTACATGGCAGATAGTTTCGAAAATCTGGAAACACGAGTGCGGCGCCTAGAGGAGAAGCTAGCGCCGTCGAAGGACGAATAGACATCGACGCAATGTCGCCCTTCCGTGGCATTGACGTCCGCTTTGGGTCGGAAACAGTCATTCGGCTCTACAGAAAAGCCTTATTACGAAATGAATTCGGGGCCGTATTTTTCTATGGCTTCCTTCTTTACCGCATCTAACGCTTCTTTCATGGTCGCATATGTTTCTCTTGTCGCTGCGTCTATAGGTGTGGCATGACCATCACCGTTATATCTCACACGGACAAAACCTCTAAAATTTCCATCCTGCAACAGTAGGGGCGATATTTCACATGTTTCAAGACTGTACATATCTAATTCCCATTTCACCCATGGGTGATCAATAACAGTTCCATCTTTGAATTTGAATGTAGATCTAAATTCTCTGTCCATTGTATGGATAGTCCTCTATTCTTCGCCATCATTTGTATAAAGCTCTGGGAAAATATCACGAGGATACGGATCCCACTTTTCCCGAACTAGTGGAATAGCCTGTCTTGCTCCTTCCAATGCCTGTTCGACAGAATCGAACATTTCGTCGGTGACTTCCCTTGCTGGGCACGCGTCCATATCTTGTGTCGATCGTATTAAGACAAGCCCCCTGTACTTACCATCTGGCAGCTTCAACGGGGCGACGCAGTAAGAGACCCACTCTTCGTCTATTTCAACGTAATCTCCAAACTGCCATTGGATCACGCCGTTTTGAAATGGCTCCTCGTTGAACCGGCCATGTTTTTCCTCATCGTATTCTTCGAGTGTGTCGAGATCACCATGCATGGCTGTTCTCCTTTTTAACAAATGCAGCTCTCACGCTGCCATACGGTGTTCGTAGTAGGGGCGCATACGGTCATCCAAGATTTTGTATTGCGCATCAAGGTTGGCTGGATCAGGGTTGAGCCATGCATCAATATTCTCCGGCTTGATTGGGATAATACACCTGTCATGACCTGCGGCAGCGACCTCAGCAGGAGGCTCATCGGTAATAGCCGCAAATGACCACAAGTCCGACTCTCCTTTCACTTGCCAATGAGACCAAAGGCAGGCGACCCACATTTCTTGTTGAGGCTCTGGTTTGAATTCGAGCACGACATTCTTCAGCTCACCATCAATCTCTTTTTCCACATTTTCATAAAATGCGTTGACCGCAATGATGCCGTGCGTATAACCAAACTGGCGATGCCAAAACTTTTCGAGATTGTCACGGCGCGCGTTATAAGTACCGGGAAACCTGACATCGTAATTGGCTGGCTTTCCTTGAGGGCGGCATTGGTAGCGCATTGGTTTAACCACACGCTTGCCCTGCTCCCAAACCATTACCGACGTATAGGACAATGGAAAGATGCGCGAGTCTCTTGGCTTCAGATCGGTACGCCGTAAATCCGCCAACCAGCCTAAGGTCTTTTCAATTTTTGTTGAAGCTATGTCGCGCTCTTTTAAAGCACTGAGGGTTTCTTTTTCTTGCAATTTTCGTTCGGCATTAGCCAGGCGCATTTTTAGCTTGAATAAATCCTGTTCAAGCGTAGTCGTTCGCTGGCTGTCGTAATCCCGGATCAACTCGAAAACCTCTCGCTCATCATCGGTTTTCGGATTCATGAAAGCAGCGTCCATGCCTTTCGGGATTTTGATCTTCTCGCCTTTGCTTCTTCGCACATAAAGTCGCACGTAATCCTTGATGCTGATATCGGCACCAAAAGTACGTTTGAATTTATGGTAGTCCTCCCAAACCTGGGCTGAGTAACACATCGTGATCACCTGATGGGTAGCTGTTTGTAATCTTAGTCCTGAACTTGAGCCGTTGCGACATACACGCCAATGATGCAGTTAAACTTTGTTTTCCATTGACTCATACTGTGCACCTCATGGCATTCGATAGGCGATCAGTGAAAACAATTCCCACAGACTTGAATGCTCTTGACGGCTTTTCAGCCCACGAAATTGCCGAACTCTGGGTGCAGCTCACAGACGCCGCCAGTACTGATCTTGAAGCAAAAGCTTTTTTAGCTATGTTTGAGCCTTGGGCCAAAGCTCATCTCGGTTCACCTTCCTAAATATCGGCGTTTTTGCCCATCTCAGAACCAGTTGCAGGTTTTGAGACGGCTAACTGATTGAATCCTTTGGTCCCCCAAAAAAATGGTTGGCTTACGCCTCCAATGGTATCAATATTAATACCTATGACAACCCTTACTGACCGTCAGCAAGAAATCCTGGACTTCGTTACCGAGACGATTACCCAGACCAGCATCCCGCCCACTTGGCAAGAGATCTGCGACGCCTTCGGTTTTGCTTCGACGCGCGCTGTGCAAAAACATTTACAAGCGATCGAAACCAAAGGCTATATCACGCTGCATACCGGTCAGACACGAGGAATTTCATTGCGTGGCCGCAACCGTTCTACGCCCCGGAATAAGACACTTAACCTGCCGATTCTTGGTCGTGTAGCGGCAGGTGGCCCGATCGGGGCTGACCATGTGACCGATGAGCATATGACGATTGATCGCACTATGTTTTCGCGAACGCCCGATTACTTGCTCAGAGTTAAAGGCCAATCCATGCAAGACGATGGCATTCTCGATGGTGATCTGGTGGCTGTGCAGTCTGCCAACACCGCTAACAACCACGACATTGTCGTTGCCCGCATTGATGGCGAGATGACGATCAAGCGTTTGAAGCAAACCAAGACCAAAATTCTGTTGCTGCCACGCAATCCCGAATTTGATCCGATCGAAGTGCCCAAGGATGCCGACTTTGCCATTGAAGGCATTTACTGCGGACTGGTGAGAACACATTGATGGGCCAAGTCCTTTCCCTCGACACCGTGCTGCAGGATCGTCGCATCTGGCGAGGCAATGCACCGACTGCATCGCCCAATTCAGCACTTGCGACAGGCTATGAAGAACTCGATCTAGCGTTACCTAGTGGCGGTTGGTTAGAAGCCTCCCTCGTGGAAATATTGATTACACACGATGGCATTGGCGAGTTGTCACTGGTGTTGCCGATCCTGGCCAAACTCTCGCAACAACAAAAACCGATTGTATTGATTGCCCCGCCCTACAGACCTTACGTACCTGCTTGGCAACGTAGTGGTGTGCAGTTATCCCAACTGCATGTGATTGATGCTCAACCTAAAGAAGCCTTATGGGCAATGGAGCAAGCGTTGCGATCGGGATCGTGTGGTGCCGTAATCGGTTGGCCAATGAAAGCCGATGACAAATCATTGCGTCGTTTGCAGGTCGCAGCAGAAACCGGCCATACCCTTGGTTTTGCGTTTCGTGCGATCGGTGCCGCGAACAATCCGTCACCGGCGCCGGTGCGTCTGAGTTTAAAAGGCACTTCATCTATACCCGAGTTGCGATTGATTAAGTGTCGCGGTGCCAATGCGCCTATGCGGGCGATTCCGTACTCCCCTCATCTTCGACACTGATGCGGATCACACGATGCTCTGGGCTTGTCTGCTATTGCCACACTTGGCACTGGACGGTGTTCTCCGACGCCACCCCACACCACATCTACCGCTTGTCTTAGTTACAGGGCCTCAGCAACGTCGTGTACTGCTCGACGTGAATGATGCTGCGAGTAAAGCCGGCTTATACCCCGGTCAATCCTTGAACGCAGCACATGCCATTTTGCAGCACTTCATCGCAATTGATCACGACCCACGGCTTGATGACCGGATGCGGCGATTCCTGGCCGCGTTTGCCTATCGCTATTCCTCGATGGTGAGTCTGGAAGGCGACGATGCCATTGTGTTGGAAGTCGAAGCGAGTCTTAGTTTGTTCGGACCTTGGCCACAGTTTGAAGTACGGCTTCGCGAAGATTTGAAAGCCTTGGGTTTTCAACATCGGATTGCTGTCGCGCCTACCCCGGTAGGCGCGTGTGTGTTGGCCGGTGCACACGATGGCATGGCGATTACCGACGAAGTGCATCTGCGCAATGCGATCGGAAAACTACCTATGGTGTTCTCGCGATTACCCGAGGACACAGTCAGCGCCTTGAGTGCCACCGGCATTCGCCAGATTAAACAGCTTTTCACTTTGCCCCGCGATGCGCTTGCAAGACGATTCAAGCCCGACCTGTTGGCACACCTGGATCGCATGATTGGCACACAACCCGATCCTCGTCAGTTGTATCGACCGCCCGATGTCTTTGATGAGCGTGTCGAATTGAACTATGACATCGAGCATCATCCTGCTCTGCTGTTTCCGATCAAACGTCTGATCAATGATCTGGCGGTCTACCTGTCCGGCCGCGATGGCGGTGTGCAACGTTTCATCATCGCGTTGGAACATGAGAATTTTGCCGATACCCATATCACAGTTGGTTTGCTGAGTGCCGAGCGTGATGGTGCGCGATTATTCGAGTTGGCTAAATCGCGGTTAGAGCAGACGACGATTCCCGAAGCGGTACGCGGTTTACGATTGATCGCACGCGAACTACCTCCGTTTGTTCCTGCCGGTCGTGATTTGTTCGATGAACGTCCTGCACAAGCCCTGCCCTGGGAAGCCTTACGCGATCGGTTTCGGGCGCGACTGGGCAGTGACGCGGTATATCAACTCACTGTGCATCCCGATCCGCGCCCGGAAAAAACCGTGCGCGCCACGTCCCAGATCAAGAAAGAACCCGATGCTTTGCTGCTACCGCCGCGACCGACATGGTTACTCGAGCGTCCCATTCCGTTGCGTGATTACGATTTGAAAGTGTTGTCCGGTCCCGAACGGATTGAATCGGGTTGGTGGGATGGCGGCGATGTACGTCGCGATTATTATGTCGTACAGACCTCGCAAGGCCAGCGTGCCTGGGCGTTTCAGCCGGCCGGGGTGAATGAAGGTGCCTGGATGTTGCACGGGTGGTTCGCATGAGCACGTACGCAGAACTGCACTGCCTGAGCCATTTTAGTTTTGGACGTGGGGCCTCAAGTGCGCGCGAGTGTTTTGCACAGGCCAAGAAGAATGGCTACACCGCACTAGCCATAACCGATGAGTGCACCTTGGCGGGCGCCGTACGTGCTCTGGAAGCGTCGCGCGAGTCCGGCCTGCCCCTGATTGTCGGCACAGAGATTCGCTTGGTGGATGGATTGAAGCTGGTCTTGCTCGCCGAGAACCAAACCGGCTACACCGCGATTAGCCAATTGATTACGCAAGGCCGACGACGTTCCGAGAAAGGCGAGTACTCGCTGACGCGGGATGATCTTGTGAGCGGTCTATCTGGCACCTTGGCGTTATGGGTTCCTGATAACACACCGAAACAGGAACAAGGTGTATGGCTGAAGACAATATTTCCGGAACGCTTATGGATAGCAGTCGAATTACACCGTGGCCCGAATGACGAAGCACGCTTGCAGCTATTGCTTGCCCTGTCGAAGCAACTGGACCTACCGTCTGTGGCCTGCGGTGATGTACATATGCATGTGCGATCCCGCCGCGTGGTACATGACACTCTCACTGCTATCCATCACAGCACGACCATAGCCGAAGCTGGAGCGTTTTTGTTTCCTAATGGCGAGCGACACCTACGATCATGCAAAGCGCTATCGGCCATCTATCCCGAGGCCCTGCTCGCAGAATCGGTTCGCATCGCCGAGCGTTGCACCTTTGATCTGGGACAACTGAAATACCAATATCCGCAAGAACTGGTGCCTAACGGTCACACGCCTTCGAGTTGGTTACGAGTACTAACTGAACAAGGATATGCCTGGCGTTGGCCTGCGGGTATTCCGGCCAAGGTGAAGGATCAGATAGAACACGAATTGCAATTGATTGCCGAGCTTAAATACGAACCGTTTTTTCTGACAGTGCACGATATTGTCCGATTTGCCCGTTCGCAAGGCATTCTCTGCCAAGGTCGCGGCTCGGCCGCCAATTCAGCCGTATGCTTTGCCTTAGGCGTAACCGAAGTCGACCCCGCCCGGATGAATATGCTGTTCGAGCGCTTTATTTCCAAAGAACGTGACGAGCCGCCAGATATCGATGTCGATTTTGAGCATGAACGCCGCGAAGAAGTCATTCAGTACATCTACAACAAATATGGACGCGAACGTGCTGCGCTAGCCGCCACGGTGATTTGCTATCGCTCCAAAAGCGCCGTGAAAGATGTCGGTAAGGCTCTTGGGCTGCCACTGGATCAAGTCGAACAACTGAGCAAAGTCTTTTCCTGGTGGAATGGCGAGGCCGATTTGTCACAGCGCCTGCGCGAGCAAGGCTTTGATCCGGAAAGCCCCATCATGCGAAGAGTGCTAGGCGTGACTCGGCAATTGATCGATGCACCACGACATCTGTCACAACACGTCGGCGGTTTTGTGATTTCCGAACAGCCGCTGCATCACTTGGTGCCGGTGGAAAATGCAGCGATGCCAGACCGTACGATCATTCAATGGGACAAGGATGATCTGGAAACCCTGGGCTTGTTGAAAGTCGATTGTCTGGCACTCGGCATGCTGACCTGTGTCAGTAAATGTCTTGCACTGTTGAAAAAGCATCGCGATCTAGATTTAACACCTGCCTCTATTCCAGCCGAGGAGCCGAAAACCTACGCCATGATTCAACGTGCCGATACCATCGGCACCTTCCAAATTGAATCGCGTGCTCAGATGAGTATGTTGCCGCGATTAAAACCTGCGTGCTTTTATGACTTGGTAATTGAAGTCGCCATCGTTCGGCCAGGTCCTATCCAGGGCAAGATGGTGCATCCATATTTACGACGTCGCCAAGGCTTCGATCCTGTTGTGTATCCCTCGGAGGAGTTGAAAGCGGTATTCGAACGCACACTCGGCATTCCGTTATTTCAGGAACAGGTCATGCAATTGGCCATCGTGGCCGCTGGTTTTACTCCGGGTGAAGCCGATCAATTGCGTCGCTCGATGGCAGCTTGGAAGCGACGTGGCGGATTGGAATATTTTGAACAACGCATCTTGAACGGCATGACCGAGCGTGGTTATGCATTGGAATTTGCCGAGAATGTCTTCGAACAAATTAAAGGCTTCGGTAGTTATGGCTTCCCCGAATCACATGCCGCCAGTTTTGCACTGATTACCTATGTCAGTTGCTGGTTGAAATGCCACGAACCGGCCGCTTTTACTTGCGCCCTAATCAATTCTCAGCCATTGGGGTTTTATACGAACAATCAGTTAGTGCAAGACGTGCGACGTCACGGCATTGAAGTACGACCTGTGGATGTACGTTTCAGTGATTGGGATTGCACGCTGGAATCGTATCCGAATCATCCAGGGAAGCAGCCTGCCATCCGCTTGGGCTATCGCTTGATTTCAGGATTCCAGCAAGCGTGCGGAGAACGGATATCCATCGCGAGGCAACGTAAAGCATTCTTCGATGTGGGAGATCTCTGTGCGCGCGCCGATCTCAATGAGGCACATCAGGCCTTATTGGCAGATTCAGGTGCACTGAAAGGTATTGTTGGACATCGTCATCGGGCCCGCTGGGCGATTCAAGGCGTGGAAAAACAACTGCCACTGTTTGGAGATATCGCAATACGAGATGCACCGGTGTCGCTACCCATGCCAACGTTGGGCGAAGATGTCGCGGCAGATTACACCAGCGTTGGCTTGACGCTAGGTAAGCATCCCCTCGCCCTGCTCCGTCCACAATTGCGAGCTCAACGGTGTGAGCGTTCACGGGATTTGCTCAAACGCAATCACGGAAGCCAGGTGCGCATGGCAGGACTCGTCACGCTTCGCCAAAGGCCAGAAACCGCCGGTGGTGCCACCTTTGTCACACTAGAAGATGAAGACGGCATGGTGAATGTCGTCGTGTGGCAAAACGTAGGTGAGCGACAACGAAGAGTATTGTTGGAATCGCAATTGATGGTGGTCGAAGGCCGATGGGAATCGGCTGACGGGGTGAATCATTTAATAGCCGGTAGACTACAGGATCTAAGTGCGATGTTAGGTTCTCTGACCATGTCTTCAAGAGACTTTCGTTAGACTCAGCTTTCGGCCCAAAAGAAGTCATTGAACTTAAGGAGCCTACGGCGTCTCTCAGCTGGGTTGAGTAGGTGCCACTCTGATAAGGTGGGCTATACAAGAGTCCAGTCTCAGGAAATCGTCGCCTTTCAATAGAGACCTGAAACCTTTGTCGGCGGTGCTTGCCCGGGATCAGAATGGCGAGATACCCTTGCTACGCATAACTTTTGAGGTTAACAAGTTGTAAGGTCTCCTATATGGCAAACGAAGTTCTAGAGCTAGTTGGAAAAATAACGCTAATTGGCGGTGGTTCGTCAGTCATTGCCTACTATGCATTTAAGTATCTTGCAGCAAAATGGCTTGATTTAAGATTTCAGAAGAATTTTCAACAACTAGTCCATGATCAGAATAAAGAAATTGAGAGACTTAGAAGTGATCTCACAAAGTCGTTCGATCGTGCAACGAAGCTATACCAACGAGAGTTTGAAACTCTTCCATTAGTTTGGGAAAAGGTCAGTGAAGCTTACTGGACTACTGCATCACTTGTATCACCATTACAAATGGTTCATGACCTCAACAAAATGCAGCCGAAACAGCTTATAGCCTTCATTGCAGCATGCGAACTATCAGAATGGCAAAGAGAAGAAGTCTTAGCACATAATGACAAATCCAAGAAATTTAACGAACTAATCTATTGACACCGACTCTCTAAAGCTTTTAACGCCTGCCGTGAAGCAAGCATTGCGCTCAGTTATAGCGGAATCTTTATTAAGGACAGCATTAAAGAAAAACTTCTGTCCATCCTAGATTTGCTAAATAGTGCCCTTGCCGAAGACCAAGTCAATCACGAGCACCCCCCAGCAAAATTCTCAGATCGTCTCCATGCTGACATTGATCGAATTCGGACTGACGGCTTGAAATGGACCGCTGAAGCTGAAGCCATGATCAAGGCACGACTTTGGGAGAATATCTAACATGCGCCTTAACGACACAATCAAGAAGATCGCCGCGAAGAAGCTGTTTTCAAGTTTCACGCAGGTTGGGTCAGCAACACATTTCGGCTTTTATACCCTGCATGAATACGAGGCAGCACAATGATTATTTGTCTTGGCTGGGGCTCTCTTGTCTGGGACCACAGAGAGCTCCCAATTCATCGACACTGGTTTCAAGACGGTCCATTTATTAGTGTCGACTTTCTCAGACAATCGCAGGACAACAGAATAACATTAGTTCTGCACGATGCCGCTGTACCCGTTAGAAGTCTCTGGGCTGTAATGACCTCTACCACACTAGAGGATGCGAAGAACGCATTAGCAGCGCGGGAAGGACTCACATCGAAAGACCCCACCAGAAATATAGGCTCTTGGAGTCGCGGTGATGAATCACCAGATTGTATTCACGAACTTCCGGCCTGGGCAAACGCGCACGGAATCAAGCATGTTATTTGGACTGCGCTAAAACCAAAGATTGTTGACAATCAAGGTAATGTTCCAACGAAAGAGCATATAGTTGAGCATCTACGAAAGTTGACGGGCCCTGAGCGTGACAATGCAGAAAAATACATTCGCCTTACACCGCCTCAAATTGACACTGAGATTCGGAGGCACATTGAGGCAACACTAGGATGGACAGCACATACTGGGAAGAATATTGGGGCATAACTGCACAATCAAGGTGACCACGGTGAAGTAACTGCATTCTAGTCTTACACCCGGTGCATCAACACCTTATTTTCGTTGGCAGACATCATGATCAATATCCATCGCAAAGCATTGTGGAACGTCGCAATTCGATCGGTAGATCATCTCGACAGACATGTTCGTTATCCATTTCTGAGTATATACATGCGAAGCGACTACATTACATCCGACAAAGTACTCTCAAGGACAAATATGGCCATTCGTTTTAGAAAATCATTCAAACTTGCGCCAGGCGTACGGATGAACTTGAGCGGTGGCGGCATGAGTTGGTCTGTGGGGCCTAGAGGTGCATCAGTTGGTATCGGGAAGCGAGGAACTTACTTAAATACAGGTATTCCTGGCACCGGTCTCTCAGCCCGTCAAAAAATTGGCGGCGGACAAACTAGCTCGTCGTCGAAATCAGCTAGCGGTGGTACCGCGGTCCCTATTTCCATTAGCGTAGATGACGACGGCACCATTTCTTTTAGGGACAATAATGGTTTTCCGCTTCCAGAAAACATCGTTACTCTGGCAAAAAGGCAACAGGGAGATGCCATTCGTATTTTGATACAAAGTAAGTGCGATGAGATTAATCAGGCAATTGACTCCGTTGGTGAATTGCACTTTTCAACACCATCGCCAAAAGAAAGGCCGAGGTTTGTGCCGGGGGTTTTCTACATAAAACCACCTGAATCTCCGACTCAGAAACGTCTTGGCTTCATTCGTTCACTATTCAAAAAACACAGAGAAAGGGCCCAAGCAGAATATGTATCTGCATTGGCGACCCATCAAGAATCAATAAGCAAATGGGAAATGCAGCTTGCTGCATTCAATCAATCCCAAAACAATAGAAAACATTTAATCGAGTCTCAAATCTACAACGACCAAAATGCTATGGAGCGGTTCCTTGAGGAGACACTCCAAGACATTGTTTGGCCAAGAGAAACTGACGTGTCAACTGAAATTACCGACAATGGCCACGTCATCTTTGTCGACGCGGATTTTCCGGAAATAGAGGACATGCCAACCAACAAGGCTTCTGTTCCATCTAAAGGCTACAAGCTTTCTGTGAAAGAACTGTCACCTACACAAGTCCAAAAACTATATATGCAGCACATTCATGGCATAGCTTTCCGCACAATTGGCGAAGCGTTTAGCGCTTTACCAAACTCAAAGGTAATTGTATTTTCCGGTTATTCACAACGTGCAGATAAAGCGACTGCACAAATAACCGACGAGTATTTGCTGTCTGTTCGCGTAGTACGAAGCGACTGGGAAAAGATCGATTTTAATAATCTGGCCTCGTTGGACGTAGTCGAAGCATTGTCGATGTTTGAACTCAGACGCACGATGAAAAAGACCGGTGTATTCACTGCAATCATTCCGTTTTCTCCTTAGCGACCGTATATCGTCGACGTACAAAATTAGTTGATCTCTGTGAAAGCACTGCAACTTGTTTCAAGTAACCACACTTTTTTGGAGGCGCTGTTATGATAGTTTATAAAATGGGGCTTGCGTTTCTTATCTTATGGTTAACTGCCTGTGCGAATCCAACAGATACAGACAATCAGGTCGGTGCATCTGGCGCGCCGCAGCCGCCTGCAGACCCGCGAACCAAGATATCCCCTTATGTATTTAAGGCAGACGATCAAGCAACTTATCCAAAACTAGCAATACAACTCGGTGAATCATGGGTTCGACTGCAACCAACAAGAGAAGCAGCCGCATTTCTTGTAGCTGAAAAAGCTGAGTGTGATTATGTAGAATCAGCTGAGGCATCCGATCGCTCTACTACCACTGAAATTGTTATTTTTGTAGATTGCCGTAATGGCGAGCGCATGTATATCGCAGAATCCGACCTAAAAACAGCTGCAAACAAAGCCTTTCAATCTCAAAAAGTAGTTGACCGCGAGAGCGCTATTCAGGCGTGTAGTAATGCCGCAAAAAGCTTGACTGCGCAACCACAACTCGCAGACATGCATACATGGATCGGAGCCTCTTTTAACTCCAACAAGACCACAGGCAATGCTCAAGTGCTACTAGATTTTGAGGCATCAAATGCACTTGGTGTTGAGGAAGAATTCACTGCTCGCTGCGTTTTCCCCGGAAACGGCTCTCCACCTGAGATAACGCTCCATCCACGACGCGACTAACGTAAATGGTTAACGATGCAATCACGGACCTCGGAGAACACATGGCATTCAAACGAATCAAAGACCATAGCATCGGTCACTTACATCGGCTATAGAGATCGCCGTCCACGGAATTCAATCAAACGCCGCCCATTAAGAACGAATGGTGAATTTAGATTCGCTCCCACTTCGCCTCGCTATGTGCTGAGGAACAGCATATGCGATAGTCCGGATAAGATTCGACACAAATACCGCCAGGGGGAAAGAACAAGATGCATGTACATTCTCTTGCCCTTAAAAATTTCCGAAGATTGAAGGACGCACGTATCGACTTCGCTCATGACTTGACAATCTTCGTCGGGGCCAACAACAGCGGGAAGACTTCAGCCACTCACGCGATTGAACTTTTCCTTTCGGGAGGTAAGGATAAGTTCACAGTTCACGACTTTTCCGCGGACTGCTGGGGCGACTTCGAGAACTTTCCAGCCGAGGGCGCGGCCGACGCGAAGATTGAGTTTCCAGCAATATCCCTTGATGTTTGGATCAGCGTAGACGCAGACAATCTCTATCGCGTTGTCGAGTTACTGCCCCGCGCTGCTTGGGAAGGATCGCTAGTCGGACTTCGGATCGTATTCGCGGCCAAGGATTCCGCCCAGACTCTCGCGAACTTCAGAGCGAAGGCGATCGAAGCGGCCAAGTTTGCGAAAACCAAGGAAAAAGGCGGACAGGACTACAAGCCTTGGCCACGCAACATGCGTGACTTTCTCGCCCGCGAGTTGAAAAACGAATATGGTCTGCGCTACTTCATTCTTGATGAAGCGCAGCTCAAAGCGGAAACTGCCGACTCGTTCTATACGCCCAAAGAGATCATCAGTGATTCCGAACGATCCGGACACACCGTCATCAATTCACTAATCAAAGTCGATTTCCTTAGCGCCCAACGCCACCTAAGCGATGGTAATGCTCAGGCAAGAACGGAGGATCTCTCGAAACGACTGAGCCGATTCTATTCTCGCAATCAGAAGAAGCGCGAAGACGATCACAACGCGTTGAGAGCTCTAGCACTCTCCGAGGACCAGCTCACCAAACACTTTGCAGACGTATTCAGCGACACCTTCAAGTCGCTCCGCAAACTCGGCTATCCAGGTCTGGCCAACCCCACCCTTGAGATCCGCGCAGCGCTCAAGCTGGAGCGCATTATGGGTGACCAACAGGCGAAGGTTCACTATCTGCTCGAAGAAGCGACTGCTGAAGCCGAGGCACTCGCGCTCCCGGACAGCTATAACGGCCTTGGATTCAAGAACCTCATCTACATGGGAGTTGAACTCCTAGACATTCATTCGGCCTGGTCCTCCACTGAGGAAGGTGAAGAAGACAAGCAACAGCCTATCCACCTCATTTTCATCGAGGAACCTGAGGCGCACATGCATGCTCAGCTCCAACAGGCATTCGTGCGAAAGCTAACTGACCTGATCCCACCAACAGGTAGTGACGGCTATGCGACGCAATTTGTGATCACCACACACTCGCCGCACATCCTATATGAACGTGGCTTTCAGCCGATCCGCTACTTTAGACGCTCGCACGAGATCGGCGCGAAGCAAAGCTCAACTGTTTTCAATCTGTCAGTGTTTTACGATCAGAATGAGACCGACAGGTATTTCCTTCAGCGCTACATGAAGCTGACGCATTGCGACCTTTTCTTCGCAGATGCGGCCATTCTGGTTGAAGGAAACGTCGAGCGTCTTGTCCTACCACTAATGATCGCACAGGGTGCCGACAAACTCGCCGCGGCCTATCTCAGCATTCTCGAAGTAGGCGGTGCCTTTGCCTTCCGCTTCCGCAAGCTGATCGAGTTCCTCGGACTGCCGACGCTGATCGTGACCGACCTCGACAGTGTGTATCCAACGTTGCCGAAAAAAGTAGAAGCGGCAACAGGAGACGCCGAGACCACCGAAGCGTCTCAAGACGCTGAAGACGAGGATGACGACGACAACATCGGGGATCAAGACGAGGAAGGAGTTGGGAAAAAGCCCAAGCCAAGATCGAAATGTCCAGCCGGCACCCCCGGCGCTATCACGGCGAATCAGACTCTGCTCCAATGGCTTCCTGCCAAATCATTGGTCGATGAACTCCTGGCAGCGTCGGCCGACGACAAGCTTCAGGCTCCTACGGCGGACGGTGGAGCGCATGTGATGGTCACCTATCAATGCCCCGTAAATGTTACATGGGGCATGGAAACGTTAGAGCTCAAGAGCCGAACTCTTGAGGAAGCGTTCGCCTATGAAAATCTCGTCTGGTGTCAAAAGAAGGAGCATCATGAGGTCGGCCTTCGATGGACCAAATCGGCCACGATGTCGCTCGAAGTTCTCGCCGCCAAAATACATAGGCGGGTGAAGGGAGAAAGCTTCAAGAAGACGAACTTCGCTCTAGGGCTGCTAGCGAGCAATGATTCGAGCTGGGTTGTCCCCACATATATACAGGAGGGCCTCAACTGGCTCACGACACATGTCGCGATTAACGACGACATAATCGATAGCACCGCCGCGAAGCTACCGCCTGCTGCTGACGCAGCCCCTAATGGTTTTGAGGTTGCGCAATGACGAGCCGTGCGGATAAACCAGATACTCCGGCCGATGTAGAACTTCGGGCTCTTCTTGACGCTGACGCTTCGACGGGCTTCGTCATGGTCTCGGGAGCAGGTTCGGGGAAAACCACTTCAATCGTTAAGGCGCTCGATTACCTCCGAAAGACACGCGGTGCACACCTTCGCCAACATGCAAAGAAGATTGCCTGCATCACTTACACTGAGGTCGCTGTCGGCGAAATATGGGGAGACGTCGGGAACGATCCGCTCTTCCACGTTTCGACTATTCATAGCTTTCTTTGGACAGCCCTCAAGCCATTTCAGGCAGACATCGCTATCTGGGTTGATCGCCGGCTCGATCAGAAGATTGCAGAGACTGAAAAGGACATCGCAGCGTTCACAAGTCGCACGCGGCCGAATACTCGGATTCAGGCTGCGGCCGACATTGAACGCTACCGGGAGCAAAAGCTGAAGATTGTCTCTTTTGACCGTTTCACCTACGGCGTAGGGAGTAACTACGCCAAAGGAATACTGGGACATGATGATGTGATTAGACTGTCGACCGAGCTCATCCAATCTCAGCCCCTCATTGCCAAAGTCGTCGGTCAGAAGTTTCCATTCGTTTTCGTAGACGAGAGCCAGGACACGGCACAGGACGTTGTTGATGCACTCAAAGCAATTTCGGCAGCGCTGGGCTCGAAGTTCTGCCTCGGCTTCATTGGTGATCCTATGCAGAAGATTTACACCACGGGCGCTGGCGCGATAGAACCCCTCCCGGGATGGAAGAACATCGAAAAGCCAGAGAACTTCCGGTCTCCTGCGTCAGTTCTGAATGTGATCAATAACATCAGAGCTGGTGGCGACGGCTTGACCCAGACGGGTGGCAGGACTGAACTTTTTGGAGAAGAGCGAAAGCCTGTCCAAGGCACAGCAAAACTTCTCGTCGTTCCTAAGGATGACCGAAGTGGGCGGTTGACCGCCGCTCGCCAATGGCTAGCTGATCAAAATGATGACCCCCTCTGGCTCAGTAATGAGATCATCGCCGACGTGAAGGTCTTGGTTATTGCACATCGCATGGCCGCCAGCCGTCTCGGCTTTGGTGCTCTATACGAAGCATTCCACAACAAAACCTCCGAAGGCCTCAAGGAAATGTTCGATGATGGCTCACATTGGTCGGTACAGCCCTTCCTGAAGTTTTTGATGCCACTAATCTTAGCCAACGAAGCAGACGATCAATTCGAAGCGATGAATCTGCTGCGTCGCTTCTCTCCTTCTCTTCAACGCGAATACGCGCGCGCGAACGTGTTGCCGACAATCCTCAAACAGCTGGATGAAATGCAGAAAACCCTCGCCAGGGCGTTCGGTGCGACCTCTACCGTTGTTGCGTTCGAAGCATTGAAGATTTTGCGGGACGGCATGATGTTCAGCCTGGATGATCGCCTTCTGACTGCAATGTCCGAGTACAGCGAATCAGTTCCGCCTACAGACACGGGAGACGCAGCAGCAATCCAGAAACTGCTTCAAACTCCGATGAAGGAGCTCTGGGGCTACCGGAACTACATAGAGGAGCATTCGCCCTTCGAGACACATCAGGGAGTGAAGGGTGCAGAGTTCTGCCGCGTCTTGACAGTTCTCGATGACGAGGAAGGCCGCCACAATCAGTTCTCATACGGGAAACTGTTCGGTATTACTAAGCCCTCCGATACAGACGAAACAAACCTACGTGAAGGCAAAGACACAACTTTCGACCGAACGCGCCGTCTCCTATATGTATGCTGCTCGCGCGCCGGAAAAGATCTGGCTGTGATTTTCTTCGCAGACGATCCAGATGCGGCGCATGCCGCTATCGTGGGCCTTGGACTGTTCCCAGCTGAAGACGTCCATAATCTCGCAGCCAACTGATCTCGAAGCATGCTTTAGTCTCCACCTGAGAGCAGGAATGATGAGCCGACATGCTGCACGCTATTAGTGGCCGAGATGGATTAATAGCTGCCGATCAACAACAGGTAATTCGTCAAGCTACGCCGAAATCTCTAACTGCAAATAAAGACTCTTACCTACCTTTCGGCGCAGCCAGACGCAATTAAGCAGTATTACAGTTCACTAAATAAAACATACGCATGGCAAAGACTATTAATAGGTCACCCCTTGCGGTCGCAAATTTCTATTAGCGGGAACAATCACAGCAGCCGCCAGCGGTGAAGTCATACGTTGAGGCACTTTCTGCGGTGCAATTTTATTCCGAATACATCCCATCCGGTTGTACGTCACAACCGCTTCGGGAGGTAATTTTTTTCTCGACGGCTTTATGTATTGCGCAACCTCCGTATTCCATTCATCAGATGGCCGCATAGTTTTGCTCATTTCTAACGGCTTCCCATCCTTTTCGTCAATGCGACGCCAGGTAAATGCAAATAGATTGCATTTATTCCTGCCGCCTTGCCGCGTCTTGCAGATGAAGCCGTAGTGCAAGCATTCCCCTACAGCCTCTCGAATAGTGGCTTCAGACCGCCATCCGTTGGGCTTCAGAATTGTAAATGCGGCAGACAGATATCCGTTGTTGAAGCCAGAATATTGACGCGCCAAGTCAAGTAACAGCTTGCACGCACAAGGCGAAAGTCGAACAAAGTTAGGATGCCGAAGCATTGTGAGTGGAATCATGAACGCTGATCCACCTTTGAAGTCGCTCCAGCGATTCTCTAATGAGGGTTTTCTACGCATTTGATGTTCCCCTCTTTTCAATCCGTTGGTCAATCCAGGTGGTTATTTCCGTGGACACCCATGCACTACTCCGTAGCCCCAACTTAACTGGCCGCGGGAAAGTGCCAACTTTGATTTGCCGGTAAATCTCGCTTCTACTGAGCCCGGTTCTGCGTTTAACAGTCGGTAGCCGTTCCAGCTGGGAGGCCAATTGGCCAGTATCATATTTTCTGGAATTCATAATAAACCTCTGATTGTTGTAGACCTATGCTGAATTGCTTAGGCCACTGTGGTAAGCAGTGGTACTTACTTTATTGAGCAAATATCTTTTAACTATGCTTTCAGAGATTTATATACGTCATCAATCCTTTGACGGCCTCCCGCCTTTTCTCCCGTCTGCCTTTCGCTGCTGCAAACTTGAACGCCACCTCTCCGCATCGGGAAGGTTCAATTCAAGGTTTTCATGTGCCAGGCTTAGCGCATCGTTCAATGCCTGAAGCAACATATCTTTCTGATCGGGATCTGCAGGAATGCGACAGCCATTCGCTTTCACATTAAAATCCATTTCATCACTAAGAGTTACATCCGCTATTTCCGGCCATCCAATAAAATGGCCTTTATAGGTATGCCTTAGAAGACATGCCAAATGCCCGGATACAAAGCCGCCGCCTTCTAACTTTAACTTCCCGCTATCTACAGCATATTTCAAAAAGCTGCGGGCTTTATTCTTGGCCGTTCGTCCACTGAAATATTCTTTATGGAGTTCTGTGGCTATAATCTCAACTGCACGTAATCTTGAAATATGATCCTTCGTATTAAATAACTTAAAATCTGTTCCCGCATGCGCTGCCATGATTGTTCTCCTGTTGTGAGTGAATTGACTCTCAACGTCCTTAGACGTTGTAGCATTGTCTGAAACTACCATCGCAAAAGGTGAGAAAAATCCCGCGACATCAATCGATTGCAACAACACAACCTGACGGTAACTATGACGGTAACTGTGAAAACTAGAATCACAGGAAGCGCGCGCAAAATGGCTATTAGCCACTCGATATGAGTGCGCCCACCTCCACCATAAAAATAGAAAACCGCCGAAAGGCGGTTTTTTATTGTTCGTCTATTTTGAATCTCGACTAATGGCCCGCATCGCGATCGGTGCAAAGATGGACCTCGATTGTCGAATGCACAATCTCCTCGTGTATGGAAAATCGCTCCCGAATTTCAGCGGCTGCCAGATCTGGATCGTGAGTGACGACAGTCATCGCACATGAGTACACTTTTTTTCCGACGCGCCAGACATGAAGATCGGTAATTCTGGTTTCATCCACTTCCACCGCTTCCCTGATCTCGTCCACCACAGGATGATCCATTTCACGATCCAGTAGCACCTTTCCGGTTTCCACAAGCAGGCCCTTGGCCCACACCACGATTAGGACAGCCCCGACAATCCCCATCAGCGGGTCGAGCCATGACCAGCCATAAATCCAGCCGCCCACCAACGCTACGATAGCGAGAACCGAAGTTGCGGCATCGGCAATCACGTGCAGGTAGGCCGACTTTAAATTCAAATCATGGTGATGCTCGTGATGCTTGTCATCGTGATCATCATGATGTGCAGCCTGCCCATGGTGACTATGCCCGTGATCGTGATCATGCGCCTTGCCAAGAATCAGTGCACACACAATATTGACGAGCAAGCCGACAATGGCGACAACGATGGCTTCCCGGTAATGAATCGGTTGTGGCGACAATATCCGTTCAAGCGAACCAACCACCATCATCACGGCAACGCCAAGCAGGAAAATAGCGCTCGAAAAACCGGCCAACACTTCGATTTTCCATGTACCGAAAGCAAAACGCGGATCTTTGGCATAGCGACGTGCCGTCGCGTAGGCTGTCGATGAAAGGCCAATCGCAACGGCATGCGAACTCATATGCCAGCCATCCGCGAGCAAGGCCATCGAGTTGTACCACCAGCCTGCGGTAATTTCGACCAACATGGTGATGGCGGTAATCCACATCACGATCCGCGTGCTGCGCTCGGCATTTTGGCTGCCCTCGTCGAAGACGTGGTGATGCATCCATTTTTCAGGCTTTTCGGTGTGCATTGATATCTTCCTTTAAATGAATGTCGCTCACAGACCTAGCTTCGTTCCGGCACCGAGCAGTGTAGCAATGCCCAGCACGGCAAACACTGAAGCGGCTATCGAGTGCACCAGCTTCATCGGGATTTTCTCGGCAAATTTATTCGCGACAAAAACCGCCGGCACATCGGCAATCAACATGCCAAGCGTGGTGCCTATCACCACTATCAGCGGTGCTGCGTAATGCGCTGCCAATGCCACGGTGGCAATCTGTGTTTTGTCACCCATTTCGGCCAGAAAAAAAGTGATCAGTGTTGCACCGAACACGCCCCATTTTTTCCCGAGCCGGGTTTCTTCTTCCTCTATCTTGTCGGGAATCATCGTCCAGACCGCCATACCGATAAACGAGATGCCCAGAATCCAGCGCATTGCATCGGGGCTCATCACACTGGTAATCCAGGCACCGAGCGCACCCGCCAAGCCATGGTTAACCAGGGTCGCGCACAAAATGCCGAGAATGATAGGCAATGGTTTTTTGAATCGGGCTGCAAGAATAAATGCGAGCAGTTGCGTCTTGTCGCCGATTTCGGCCAGGGCGACAACGCCGGTAGAGATAAGTAGCGATTCCATTGGTTCTCCTTGGCCGGACTTCAGACGATTGACCACACTGCCGCCCGGCCAAACCGAAGGCAATATGGTCAAAGGTCTTGCCAAGTATCGATACTGTTTGCGCCATGGCCTGTGGGCCAAGTATGTTGACGCAAACCGCTTCTTGCGAAGCGAGGCTACTCCCCAATGACGGGGCGATTATACTGCTTGAAAGATTTTATCGCTGGTGAACCAGCTCCCACATTCAGTTTTTACGTAGGAGCGCCTTTAGGCGCGAAAAATCTGGCGGGATTTGTCGCGCCTAAAGGCGCTCCTACGACATCACCGCAACTCGCGTCTGAGAATTTTGCCTACCGCAGACTTCGGCAATGTATCTATGAATTGCACGACTTTCGGTTGCTTGTAACCAGTCAAATGTTTTCGGCAGTGGACGCGCAAATCTTCCTCCGTGAGCGCCGGATCCTTTTTCACGACCACCAATTTCACCGCTTCGCCGCATTTTTCATCCGGCATGCCGACGACGGCTGCTTCAAGCACACCGGGATGCATTGCAACGACGTCTTCGATTTCGTTCGGAAACACATTGAAGCCCGACACAAGAATCATGTCCTTTCTGCGATCAAGCAAATAGTAATAGCCTGCCTCGTCTACCTTCGCGATGTCGCCGGTACGAAACCAGCCGCCTTCGAAAAATGTATCGTTGCCTTCATCGGACTGTTGCCAATAGCCGGTGGTCATTTGCGGGCCGCGGGCACATAACTCGCCGGGCTCGCCCAGTGGCACTTCGTTGCCGCTTTCATCGCGCAAGGAAATTTCAACTTCGGACAAAGCCAAACCAATCGAGCCGACCGGGTTCGGGCCATCCCAGCGGTTATAGGTAATCGCCGCACTGGTTTCAGACAAACCGTAACCTTCGACGACATTATGTCCCGTCACTTCTTTCCAGCGCTCGGCGGTGGCACGACGCAATGCGGTGCCGCCCTGCAGGCTAATCTTCAGATTGGAAAAATCCAGTTTGGCGAAATCCGGCGAATTCAGCATCGCGTCGTACAAGGTATTCACACCGGAAAACAACGAGGGCTTATATTTACCGAATGTCGCAATCAAATTTGGAATATCGCGTGGATTGCTAATCAGCACCGCATGGTAACCATGCGTCATCGTGAACAACATATTGGTGTACGCGGCGATGTGATAAATCGGCAAGCAGATAATCGCGATATCTTTTTCCGGATTCATCGCAAGACCAAACGTTTGTTCGCCCGAAGCCACGTTCGCGATCAAGGCGGTGTGCGGCAACACCGCGCCTTTCGACAATCCTGTGGTACCGCCGGTGTATTGCAGCTGTGCGATATCGCTGGCTTTCGCCTGTGATTGCACGCGCGGCATGTTTTTTCCGGCCGATAATGTTTTCGGCCAACGGATAGCATTCGGAATATTGAACGCCGGAATCATTTTCTTGACGTATTTCAGGGTGAAATCGACGATCTTTGATTTTGGAAATGGCAGCATGTCGCCAACGCGTGTCGTGATGACGTGTTTGACCGACGTACCTTCAATCGATTCGGCCGCCACTGATCCGAAATTATCGAGCACGATTAGCACACTCGAACCGGAATCCTTCAATTGATGTTTCAGTTCGCGTGCGGTGTACATCGGATTCACCAATACCGCAATCAAATCCGCACGTAACACACCAAGCAAGGCGACCGGATACTGCAATAAATTCGGTAGCATGATCGCAACACGATCACCGGCTTTCAGATTCAGGCCGTTTCGCAAATACGCAGCAAAATCGGCGCTGAGACGATTCACGTCATTAAAACTGATCGTGCAATCCAGATTGGTGAATGCAGGTCGGTCGCCGTAACGCTCGCAAGCCGATATCAGCATTTGCGGCAAGGTCTGGCCAGTATCAAATGCCTTGCAGGCGATATTGACGAAATTGGCCTGGGCCACGGTCGAAGTTACGTTGTCACCAAATGGTTTCAGCATTACAGCCCCCGTAATCCGGCACTAGAAATATATTTCGTTCACCATCAACACAATCACCACGACCAACACGCATGCGGCCACCGGAATCAGGACATGCATGGCTTGCGACACTTTGCTGGTATCGCGGGTGTTATTGATGATCTTGGTATCAACGGGCGCTGCTATTACGTGGTCCGTTATTCCCGCCATCACAATAAATGCCTCCCTATCCACCGTCAAAGCGGCATCATTTTCCGGACATGGCTCCGGACTTAAACGGGATAAATCGAACTCTCGGGGGGCGTGTTGCGCAAAGAAAGCATATTCTTCCTTTGTCAGCTTCATACGAGTCACTAAGCATTTACCTCGTAGTGTCCATGGCTATTGATAACCTGCCCTCGCAGTACTTGCAAGCCCTTTTCCTGCAACCCGCACAGCAACAGCCTTCTGGCCTTGCAGGACTTTAGTCACACTGACTTTTAGTACGCGCCCGACCCCTGGCGCTTAAATAAACTTCCATCATCGGCCATGGCTTATGGCCCGTACTACCCAGGGGAAATCAAGGTGTTGGAAATTCGCAATGTAGTAAAGAAATTCGGCAAAGACGTGACCGCCGTTAACGATGTCTCGCTTAATCTGACTAACGGCGTGCTTGGCCTGATCGGCCATAACGGCGCTGGCAAGACCACGCTGATGCAGATGATAGCGACGCTAACGCGCCCGACCAGCGGCCAGATTTTGTTCAAGGGCGAAGACATCGTAAAAAAACCGAATGCGATCCGCGCCCGCCTCGGCTTCCTGCCGCAGGACTTCGGCGTATATCCGAACCTGAGCGCCCTCGAATTCATGCAGTATTTCGCCGCATTGAAGGGAATCAACGACCCGGCCCGAATCAAACATTTGCTTGAAGTGGTGAACCTGCACGATCAAGCCCATCGTGCGGCGGCCGGTTTTTCCGGTGGCATGCGCCAACGCCTTGGTATCGCCCAGGCCTTGTTGAACGACCCCGACATCCTGATCGTGGATGAACCCACAGCTGGCCTGGATCCCGAAGAACGCCTGCGTTTCCGCAATCTGCTGGCCGAAATCGGCTTCAAGAAATTGGTCATCATGTCGACCCACATCGTGTCCGATGTCGAAAGCGTCGCGAGCCAGTTGGCGATCATGCGCAACGGCAAACTGATCGCGTTTGAAACCCCCGATGAAATTCTGGCGAAAGCGTACGGCCATATCTGGTCGGCCCGCCTCACCAATGATCAATTCGAAACCCTGCGTACCAAAGTGCATGTGCTGCATTCGCAACGTCAGGGCGATTTCGTCAATGTGCGTATCGCGCACGCGACCTCGCCTTGCGAAGGCGCACATCCTGCCGATCCAAACTTGGAAGAAGCATTGATGACCCAGCGTTATGCCGTACAGGAAGGCGCCGAACCCAACATCGACAAAGTCCCGCAACGGTTAATCGCATGACATTCGATACTATTAAAACTCTAGTGCAGACTGAAGTGCGGCTGCGCATGCGCCGCATAAGTACCATGGTCATGGTGATGTGCACCATTGCCGTGAGTTGGCTGATGGTGCCGGACCCAAGTAGCGGAATGTCGTTGATTTCGATTGGCGATGCCCGCGTTCTGAACACCAGCAGCGCCCTCGCATTTGGCACGGCTTCGTTGGCTGCCATTCTTTTTGGTCTGGGTAGTTTTTATCTGGCGCGTGGCCGTGCCGGTGAAGATATTCGCAGCGGCACCGGCAGCGTGATCGCCGCCAGCCAGGTTACCAATGGGAAATTCCTGCTCGCACGCTGGCTCGGTGGCGTGGCGTATATGTCCACGCTGGTGCTGGCATTGTTGGGTACGACGCTGTTATTGCATGCAATTCGTGGCGATGGCCCGATTGAAATCACCGTTTATTTGCAAATCTACGCCCTGCTTTTACTGCCGATGATTTTCTTCGGCGTCAGTTGCGCAATCTTGTTCGACAGCATTCCCTTCTTGATGGGCAAAATCGGCGACGTACTTTTCTTCATTGTCTGGATGATGCAATTAGGCATCATGGCGGCCTTCAGCGAAGACGGCAAAGACGCATTTTCGCCACTGCTGTTGATCGATTTTTCCGGCCTCGCCGCCGGCATGATCACGATGCAACATCTGATCGGCACCTCCGATATTTCGATCGGCATCAGCAGCTTCAGCCCCAAGCTGGCTGCAGTCACCTTGCCGGAAATCATCTGGCCGATGAAATTGGTCATGCTGCGTATCGCTTCGGCATTGATTGCGATTACGCCGGTGCTGCCTGCGGTCTTCATGTTCCATCGCTACTCGCCTGATCGCGTCAAAGTCAGTGCGGCTCGCAAACGTCGTTCGCCACTGACCATTTTGAATGGCTGGTTGCGTCCGCTGTCTCGTGTCGTGAAACCCTTGTTCCTGCTGTCGGCGAAATTGCCCGGCATAACCGGACAAGTAATGGCCGATGTCGCACTGACTTTCGTGACATCGCCAGTTGCGATCGTAGTCACCATCGTTGCATTCATTGGCTCGGCTACCGCCAGCGAAGCAAACTTGCCGATCTGGCTTGGCGCACTGGTTACTTATTGGGGCATCCTGATCAGCGACATCAGCACCCGTGATCACGCTGCGACTGCCGAAGACATCACCGGCACCGTGCACGGCGGCAAAACCAAACGCATCCTGCGCCAGTTCGCTGCCACCAATGTGTTGGGCTTGCTGTTGATGGGCGGCATCGCGTTGCGCTGGGTTGCCGACTATCCGGAACGCACCTTGACCGTATTCAGCGGCATCGTTTTCCTGAGTGCCCTGGCTTCCGCGTTCGGTCGCTTCACACGCACCCCGCGTACCTTCATCGTGTTGTTCTTATTCGCCATGTACATCGCATTGAACGACAGGAAACTGGCAATCGTCGATCTGGTCGGCTTCAACGGCTCGGCGAATTTCGAATCGATGACCACACAGATGATCATTGCTTCAATCGCATTCGTGGCGGCGTATTTGTACAACCGCCAACAAGCTAAGTAATACTGCTGTTGTAGGAGGGCCTTCTAGGCCCGACATCGTCATCCCCGCGCAGGCGGGGACCCAGTGTCTCTGCTCTGATGCATAAAGTCACTGGATCCCCGACAAAAGCGCTCGGGGACGACGAATCAAAAGAGAACTATATAAAAGGGCTGCCTCGGCAGCCCTTACTTAATGTCTTGTTCGGTTCTTCCCGCTACCCTTTGCGGTACTCGGTGCCATTTCCACACTCAAACTAAATGTCCGTTTTTCGTTTGGATTCAACGCACCTACGCCGATAAGCTTTCTGGCGATTTCCTTGCCCTGCTCGTTTTTTATCGTGACCACGAGCGAATATTCCCAATCGAGATCATCGGCCGGGTTTCGAAAACTACCCTCGATATGCAAAGGCGTGTGACCTTCCGGCATCGGTGCCGACACACCTTCGTCAAAACGCAGGTGATGTTTGCACGCCGGACAAACCTTGGCGCTTTCGAGAATACTTTCCTTGCAGTGCGGGCACTCGCGGAGGGCTCCGGGAGTGCCGGGACGCGGCGTGCTCATGAGAGCGAACTACTCTCCGACGAACTGCCGTTCTTAACCGATTTTGCACCGGGTTCGTCTTTCCAACCGAACACCGCCTGGCCACGCATGCGGGCACCGGCAGCAACGGTCATCGAACCGGCTTTGACGTCGCCAGTAATCACGCCGCTGGTTTGCAGATCAACGCGCGACGCACCTTCGATATTGCCTTCGAGTTCACCGGCAATCGTCACTTGATTGGCGATCACCGAACCGGAAAGTTTCGCACCGGCTTCAATCGTCAAATCGCCTTGCACATTCACGTCGCCCTTGAATTTACCGGCGATGCGAACACTGCCTGCACCTTCAATCTTGCCTTCAATCGTCAAATCGGAAGCGATCAAGGATTCTTTCGGCTGCGCTTTGGCCGGAGCCGCACTCGTACTGGAAGAAAACGTATCGCGGCTTGGTGTTACTTCCGGCGTCGGTGCCGAATCGAAACGTGCTTGTTCTTTGAGGTCAGTCATAGGAGTGGTCACCGGTTTGGGAGCGGGAGTGTTTTCTTTCCAGAGGGCCATGGTACGAGCCTATCGTGATGGGGGATTTTCGAGATTATCAGCAACCGGCCACTTCGCAAAGCCTGCCCTTCAGCTCCCGGACAGGTAGCTGAAGCAATCGGTTAAGGTACTTTTGGGAGGCTTTTTGTGGGAGCGGCTTCAGCCGCGATTAAATGCCTACCCCGCCGAGAATCCCACCCTCGCAGAGCCACCACCCCCGCACTAAACAAGAATCACCTTTTGCGACACCCCACCCTTATCCTGAAAACATAAGGTCAGATCGAAAAAGGAAAACCATGCCAACCGACACCAACAAACTCGTGCGCGCCCTGCACTACGCCACCGAACAACACCGAAACCAGCGCCGCAAAGACGAAGCCGCCACGCCCTACATCAACCACCCGATCAGCCTGCTGCATATCCTGAATGTCGAAGCCGGCATCGAAGACAACGACGTCCTGATCGCCGCCCTGCTGCACGATGTAATCGAAGACTGCTCCGGCCCCCATCAAATGCACATCGAATTGCGCCGCCAGGAAATTCGCGAACAATTCGGCGAAATAGTTTTGAGCTACGTCGAAGCCGTCACCGACGACACATCGCTACCGAAAAAAGCCCGCAAACAAGCCCAAGTCGACCACGCCGCCCATATTCCGCATGGCGCCAAACTGGTCAAGATCGCCGACAAAACCGCCAACCTGCGAGACATCACCAAACACCCACCCGTGAAATGGTCACCCGAACGCAAAACCGAATACTTCGCCTGGGCCAAACAAGTGGTCGATGTCGTGCGTGGAAGTCATGCGGGATTGGAAGGGTTATTTGATGAGGCGCATGGGCGGCAATAGACTACAAGTCTGGCGATATTTAGGCTTCTGAGGCATCCTTCTCATTGGGGAAGCCGCATTTTTGCTGGCTTAGATGTCTTTTAACTCTGGGCGGCTAAAGTAAATGAATAAGAAAAAGCTGTCTGAAAGGGATATCTGCAGCAAATTCATAACCCCGGCAATCACCAAATCAGGCTGGGATCTGCTCAGCCAAGTTAGGGAAGAAGTTTCATTCACCAAAGGTCGCATTATCGTTCGCGGCAAATTACATACCCGTGGCGAACAAAAACGTGCCGATTACGTTCTTTATTACAAAGCCAACATCCCATTGGCAGTTATTGAAGCCAAAGATAATTCCCATGCAGTCGGCTCTGGAATGCAGCAGGCACTAGATTACGCCGATTGCCTAAGCACTCCCTTTGTGTTCAGTTCCAATGGGGATGGCTTTCTGATGCACGATCTCACTGGCACCAGCGAGAAAACCGAAACCGAACTTTCCAACGACGAATTCCCAAGTCCAGAAACACTCTGGGCCAAGTACTGCCAATGGAAAGGCATCACAAACAAAAAGGCACATGAAACCATTCAAATGCCTTATTACGACGATGGCACGGATAGAAAGCCACACTATTACCAGGCCAACGCGATCAACAAAACTGTCGAAGCCGTGGCTCGCGGACAAGAGCGCATTTTATTGGTGATGGCAACCGGCACTGGCAAAACCTATACCGCGTTTCAAATTATTTGGCGCCTGTGGAAATCACGCACCAAGCAAAGAATATTATTTCTGGCAGATCGAAATATTTTGGTTGATCAAACAAAAAGCAATGACTTCAAACCTTTTGGTCAAGCAATGACCAAAATTGCCAAACGGCAAATTGATAAGAGCTATGAAATTTATCTGTCGCTGTATCAAGCGGTTACCGGTACAGACGAAGAAAAGAATATCTACAAACAATTCTCAAAAGATTTCTTCGATTTAATCGTTATTGATGAATGTCATCGCGGTAGCGCCGCTGAAGACTCGGCCTGGCGTGACATTCTGGATTACTTTTCCAGCGCCACGCATGTTGGTTTGACTGCTACACCAAAAGAAACCAAAGACACATCCAATATTCATTACTTCGGCGAGCCTATTTATTCCTATACCTTGAAACAAGGCATCGAAGATGGCTTCCTTGCTCCATACAAAGTCATTCGCATTGATTTTGATATCGACCTGAAAGGCTGGCGGCCGACCAAGGGACAAAAAGACAAATACAACAACCTTATTGAAGACCGAATCTATAACCAGTCCGATATTGATCGAAACATCGTTTTTGATGAACGCACTCAATTGGTTGCAATGAAAATCACCGAGTTCTTGCAAGCCAGTGATGAATTCCAGAAAACCATCGTTTTTTGTGATGACATTGATCACGCCGAACGCATGCGGCAAGCCTTGGTGAATTTGAATCCACAGCGTGTCGCGGAAAACAAGAAATATGTCATGCGCATTACCGGTGATGACAAGCTCGGCAAAGCCGAGCTGGATAACTTCATCAACCCGGAAGAACGTTATCCGGTAATTGCCACCACATCCAAGTTAATGAGTACGGGCGTAGATGCCCAAACCTGCAAGTTGATTGTTCTAGATCAGCACATCAAGTCGATGACTGAATTCAAGCAGATCATTGGGCGTGGCACACGAATCAATGAGGATTACGACAAATACTGGTTCACCATCATGGATTTCAAAAAAGCCACTGAGCTCTTTGCGGACAAGAAATTCGACGGCGACCCGGTGCAGATCTATGTGCCAAAACCACATGACCCGCCTACTCCACCCGAACCACTAGAAAAACCAGAAGGCGGTTTCGACCCGCCGTTTACTGACCCGCCTATTGAAGGGCCGTCGACGGGCGATCCACCTCCAGGCCCATGGCCTGAACCCGTAGGGCGTGTGAAATACGTGATTAAAGACATGCCCGTCTTCGTGATAAATGAACGCATCCAATACTACGGCCCAGATGGCACCTTAATTACCGAAACACTCAAGGACTACACCAAGAAAACCATTACCAAAGAGTTCAGCACTCTCGACGCCTTCCTGAAACGCTGGAAACAGTCCGAGCGCAAGGCCGCCATTGTTACTGAACTAGAAAGTCATGGCGTCCTGATCGAAGCCTTGGCAAATGAAGTCGGAAAGCAATACGACCCCTTCGATTTAATTTGCCATGTCGCCTTTGGGCAACCGCCACTCACACGCCGCGAACGTGCTGAAAATGTCAGAAAGCGCAATTACTTCATCAAATTTGGCGATCAAGCCAGAAAAGTACTCGATGCCTTGGTCGAAAAATATGCCGATACCGGTATAGAGAACATGGAAGACATCAATGTCCTCACCTTAGACCCGTTCAAACAAATGGGCACCCCAATAGAACTCATCAAAGCCTTTGGTAACAAGCAAGCCTACCGAAAAGCCATACACGAACTGCAAGATCAACTTTACAAGGCGTCATAGTTAACAATGAGTATTTCTTCAACGATTAAATCCATCCAGGACATCATGCGTAAAGATGTCGGTGTTGATGGCGATGCACAACGTCTCAGCCAATTAGTCTGGATGCTATTTCTAAAGATTTTTGATGACCGCGAAAGCGAATGGGAAGCCCTGCAAGACGATTACAAATCGCCCTTACCCAAGAAATATCGCTGGCGTACTTGGGCTGCTAATGCTGAAGGCATGACCGGCGATGCGCTAAAACAATTTCTCGACAATGATTTGTTCCCTGCTCTACAACAATTGCCTGCAAAAGGCGGCGACAAACGTGCTTATGTTATTCGCTCGGTATTTGAAGATGCCTACAATTACATGAAATCTGGCCACTTGATTCGTCAAGTAATCAACAAGATTCAAGACGGCGTAGATTTTAATAAAGCTACCGAACGCCATTTGTTTGGCGACATGTACGAGCAATTGCTACGCGATTTGCAAGCAGCGGGCAATGCGGGTGAATTTTATACACCCCGCGCCGTTACCGAATTCATGGTGCGTATGGTCAACCCGCGCTTGGGCGAAAAAGTCATGGACCCGGCCTGCGGGACAGGCGGCTTTCTGTCTTGTTCCATTGAGCATATTCGCAAACAAGACGTAAAAACCGTGGATGATGAAACACAATTGCAAAACAGCATTTTCGGCATTGAAAAAAAACCGATGCCACATTTACTTTGCACCACCAATATGATTCTGCATGGCATCGACGTACCCAGCAATATTCGCCATGACAATACTTTGGCACGCCCACTCATTAGCTGGACTCCAAAGGAACGCGTCGAGGTCGTCGTTACCAACCCGCCCTTCGGCGGCATGGAAGAAGACGGTATTGAAAGCAATTTTCCAGCGGCCTTTCGGACACGCGAAACCGCCGATCTGTTTTTAGTTCTGATTATGCAATTACTGAAACCCGGTGGCCGCGCTGCACTGGTATTACCGGATGGCTTCCTGTTTGGTGAAGGCATCAAGACCCGCATCAAAGAAAAACTGCTCGAAGAATGTAATCTTCATACAGTCGTGCGCCTGCCCAACAGCGTATTTGCACCTTACACAGGCATCAAAACCAATTTGTTGTTTTTTACAAAAGGTATGCCCACTAAAAAAATCTGGTTTTATGAACAAACACTTCCAACCGGTGTAAAGGCATACAACAAAACCAAACCCATGAAGGTGGAAGAATTCGCTGCCCTGGAAAAATGGTGGGGTAAAGAAAAAGACGACTTCAAGAAACGCGCAGAAAATGAGCAAGCCTGGCAACTCAGTAGTGACGACATCAAAGCCCGTAACTACAACCTTGATTGCAAGAACCCGCATATTGGCGAGCAAGAAATTCACGATCCCGACATGCTCTTGGCCCAATACCAAACCATGCAAAATGATATTGCGGCTTTGCGAGAACAGCTGAAAGGCATTCTAGATGCTGCATTGACGGGCAAGAAATAATGACTGCTAATTTGCGTCATTCCAGAGCAGGCGGGAACCCAGCGACTTTAATCACCGAATGCCTGGATATTTGGATATCGGCTGATACCGCAAAGAAATCTGGTCGAGGCCGTGCTTCTGGCAACTCTATCAATGTCTATGGCGTTAAAAAATTGCGTGAATTGATTTTGGAACTCGCAGTGCGCGGTAAGCTTGTACCGCAAGATCCGAAGGATGAGCCGGCG
The DNA here is from genome assembly GCA_036676335.1 of Arenimonas sp. Taxonomy (GTDB): domain Bacteria; phylum Pseudomonadota; class Gammaproteobacteria; order Xanthomonadales; family Xanthomonadaceae; genus Arenimonas. The sequence continues at coordinate 412,419 of JAKFDD010000010.1, forward strand.
GGCGAACTGCTAAAGCGAATACAAGTACAAAAAGAAAAGCTAATCAAATCAGGCAAGATTAGGAAAGGCCAGCAGCTTCCATTAATTACCGACAATGACAAGTACTTCGATCTACCCAATGGCTGGGACTGGTCTAGGCTTGGAAATATTGGTGACTGGGGTGCAGGTGCAACTCCTTTACGCAGCATTTCTAGTTATTACGGTGGTAAAACCCCATGGTTTAAATCTGGCGAACTAATCGCAGATTTTATTGACACCTCCGAAGAGACCATTACGGAGCTTGCTTTAAAAGAATGCTCCCTGCGGCTTAATCAGCCGGGTGATGTTTTAATTGCTATGTACGGGGCAACAATTGGTAAAGCAGCAATACTAAAAGTTGCAGGAACTACAAATCAAGCCGTCTGTGCCTGTACACCAAACAAAGGTATTTTTAACCGATACCTGCTGCTCTTATTAAAAGCAATGAAGTCTAATTTTATTGGGCAAGGAGCTGGCGGGGCTCAGCCAAATATCTCTCGCGAAAAAATAATTGCAACTCTCGCTCCATTCCCACCTCAGCTAGAGCAACACCGTATCGTCGCCAAAGTCGATGAACTAATGGCGCTATGCGACCAACTGGAAGCACAGCACAATAACGTCACCGAAGCCCACGAAAAAATCGTCAGCGTATTACTGGAAACACTCACCCAAAGCACCGACGCAAAAGCCTTCACAGAAAACTGGCAACGAATCGCCACCCATTTCGACACCCTATTCACCACCGAATCCAGCATCGACGCACTCAAACAAACCCTTTTGCAACTAGCGGTAAGGGGTAAGCTTGCGCCACAGGATATGGACTCTGAAAATGCTGATGTAACTTACAGTAAAAATATCAAGCTACCAAAAAACCTGGAGCGATCAGGGAAACAGAAGATAAGAGATAAAAGCATAATTGCTAAAGATAAATTACCGACAATTCCAGAAACTTGGTCATATAAAAGTATTGATCAACTTTATCTGAGCAATCATATCCTTGATTATGCCGACGGCAACCACGGTAGTTTATATCCACGTAAAGCTGATTTTGGCAAGGAAGGTGTGCTTTTCCTAACCGCAGCTCAAATATCAAACAACGGTTATATTTCGTGGGATCAGTGTCCGCGCCTAAAATATCCAATAGCAAAACAGTTGCTTAAGGGATGGGCTACCGAAAATGATGTTTTTTTCACCCACAATGCCACGGTCGGGAGAACTGCATATGCTCACGATTGCCCCGAAAGTAAATTCCTACTAGGCACATCTGTCACTTATTACCGGATAAATGAAAATAGCATTGAACCTAAATATTTATGCCTATATTTTGCTTCGCCCAGCTGGCAAGCTCAGGCAGAATTAGTAATGAAACAGACAACTAGGAACCAAGTCAGCATCACCAAACAGGCATTGTTCTTTGTTGCATTACCGCCACTTGCTGAGCAACGCCGCATCGTTGCCAAAATCGATGAATTAATGACGCTTTGCGAGCAACTAAAAGCTCGCGTCACCAAAGCCAATCAATTACAGCAAAAACTGGTCGATGTGATGATTGAAAAGGCAGTAGCGTGAGCACTTTCCAATCCATTGTTTTGCATAATGAGCTTGGGCTGACGTCGAGCTTCGAGCACGCAATCCGCGTTACAATGCATAAGGCATGGAATCAGTCAAAGCCTAATCCACCACAAGAACCTGACTACGTCGCAATGCTGGTGCTTGAAGGGACGCCGATTATTCATAAAACACTTCAATCCTTATTAGGGCCTCATGGAATTTCAGTCTCAGTAGCCTCCGTATTTTGCCACCAACGTCCTATGGTCGAATTCAATGTTAAGCAGCGCTGTGAGCTTGGAGACATTTTATTTGTTCATAGACATATCGCCGCTGACGGCACGATTAGCAACAATTCACTATTGCTCCAGGCAAAAGCAACCGCCTCCTCAACTCACACCATCACGACGACAAACGATTTGATACAACTAAGTCTTTATCAAAACTGGCCTGATTTCGAGTATTTCAGAACGCTCGGACTAATTGGCACAAAACGTTTTGTAACACCTAAAGCATCGCACTTCGGTGCTCAGTACTTGTTGATTGATAATTCGGGTCCATTGAACCTAACCAGCGGAATGGCCGGCCTACCCAGCACATACTGCATGGGCGTATGGCCAGCTAAAACCCAGCTATTCGCACATAGATCACTCGCCAATGTGCTTGTTGATTTCTTGCTTGGCTTGAATGGAAGAGCGTATATCAATACAAGAGGTGCCGACGCAACACAATGGAGCGAAGTAGTTTTGGACATTTTGGATTACGGGTCCACTGCTTTGTTCAATAGAAAAAATTCAAGACTGAAAGCAAAAAAGCGATCTACAATGGATTTCTCATCCTGGAATAGCGAGACAGGAACTGGCTCAGAGATTCAAACTGCCAAGATAATATCAGGCCATAGTGCATCTCCAGATGGTGCGAACGACCATCCAATGAATGATAACTTTGTCGACGATAATAACGGCGGCGTATCTATAGTTGCCATTGAAACCAGAGAGCCAAAACAGTTCGATTAATGAGGCTTTATTATGAGACATGACAAAGTATCCATCTGTGATTTGTTCGAAGACAGAGTCCAGTATCTAATACCGCTTTTCCAGCGAGGGTATGTTTGGTCTTTAAACGAACAGATTTTGCCTTTATGGGAAGATTTGATGGACAGGTCCGCCGCATTGGCAGAGCATAATGAGAACGCGGAAAAAGTAGGCGGCCACAATAAGCTACTCAAGCTTAGAAAGCATTTTTTGGGCGCCATAGTCATCAGCTCACCAAATGGCGGAACATCACGCGCCGTTAAAACTTCAGAAGTGATTGATGGACAACAACGGCTTACGACTCTGCAGATATTGTTACTTGCAATGCGAGACATTGCTGCCAGTATTGATGATCAAGCATTACGTGATGACCTGGAGAAAATGACATTTAACAGAGGTGTTTACAGCGATGCTCGCCACCATTTGAAAGTATGGCCTACCAACGTAGGCAGAGATGTCATGCATTCATTATATGAAGCAGCCAGCTTGAATGAAGTCTGCAGGCGGTTCCCGGCTCATGGTGCACGCAAATCTGAAAAGAATGATCGTCCATTGATGGTTCAGACCTACCTTTTTTTCTATGCCATGCTTTCTGGATGGCTACGCGGCATAAATTATGATGACGTTATTAACGAGGGAGAAGAACGAACCGTTTCAAATGCCGTAATCCGTTCGATTGACAAAGAAAATAGCATTTGGGTCCCAGGCAACAACCTGCCCTTTTCATTAGAAAAGGCACATCATTTTATCAATACTTGCCGCGACTGTTTCCAGATAATGTCACTGGAGCTGGAAGAAGAAGACGATCCTCAAATAATTTTTGAGACCTTAAATGCCCGTGGCGCACCATTACAACCCAGCGACTTGGTCAGAAATTTCGTATTCCTTGAAGCCACTCGCAAAGGTGAGAATGTTGACGAACTCTATGACAAATACTGGCGTCACTTTGATGAACGGCTAGATGGTGGCAACCACAAAGGCGCAAAGTTTTGGCGACAGGAGCAACGTCAAGGTCGACTAAAAACCGTCAGACTGGACTTGCTGCTCTATCACTATGCGAGTCTCCGCAAGTGTGAAGACTTGAAAGTTGCTCATGTATTCGATGAATTCAAATCATGGTGGAGCGTCGAAGAACGAGATATAGGCGTCGAGCTTGCGCGGATAGAAAAATTAGCCAAATATTTCGAAGTTTTTTTACAGCCTTCGCAGGCAACGCGATTCGACTTATTTTGCCGTCGAATGAAGCTGCTCGACACTTCAACACTAACACCTTTGGTTTTTTACTATCTAGAACACCATTCGCCTGACTCAACAGAATTTGTTGAATTACTCAATGATTTGGAGTCGTATGTAATCCGGAGATTTGTGTGTGGATTAACGACAAAAGGCTATAACCGAATATTCATGAAGGGATTAGCAGAGCAAACCCAAGACGGGAATACAGACCCAAAGAAATTCAGGAATTATCTTGCGGGCTTAGAGGGCGACAGCCAACGTTGGCCTAGAGATGTAGAATTTAAGGTTTCATGGCTCACACGAGCTTTATATCAAGGCAAAAATACCAGCAAAGTCAGGGCCATTCTTGAAGCATTAGAACTGACCCAGCGCGGAAGCAAGCAAGAATTTCAGGCGTTGCCAGATGACCTAACCGTAGAACACTTAATGCCTCAAAAGTGGTCGCCTGAAAAATGGCCTATCGCCGAGGACAAACCAGAATCAATCGATTACAGAAACAAATTGCTTCACAGCATTGGCAACCTGACCTTGGTCACTGGTTCATTCAATTCATCGCTGAGCAATGAATCGTTTATCAAGAAACAACCTGAAATTACGTCAAATAGCCTGCTGCGTTTAAATACGTTTTTCCAGAACTACAACAATGACAAAACTTGGGATGAGAGTGAAATATTGATACGCGCAGAAAGCCTTTTCCCTTATGCTTTAAAGCTTTGGACTGCGCCCGCCACTTCAATTTAAGAAAGACGCGTAATCATTTGGATTTGAACATTTTCCTTAAAGATAAGAGCGTCGGGGTTGAAACCCCTCTTACAATTTTGGAAGGATTAATCCATGAAACCAAAACCCAACGGCAACCACAATCTCGAAGACGGCCAACGCCGGTTGGCGGTGTTGATTGATGCGGACAACGCGCAGGCCAGCATTATCGAGGGTTTGCTGGCGGAGATTGCCCGTTACGGGGTGGCGAGGACCAACAACACGGACACCCATCATCCCTGAAAGCAGATCAAAGCCGGAAGAGGCAAAAAAACGAACCAGGCCCAGTGTTCTTGCCGATCGCGAATCGATTTTGTCTTGCAAACTGGCCGGGTAGAGGTAAAACTGGAATCGACTGTTTGGGCCGGAGATATCCATGAGAATCATTTTCTTGATTGGTATTGTGGCAGCGCTGTTCAGCACCACATCCTCAGCGGCACCGACGACTTTGCCGGCCGATGCCATTTGTAAAGGCCAGGGTGAATCAATAACAAACTACGAACGCATAGCCGCGTGTTCAACCCTGATTAGCTCTGGCCTCAAGGCCGACGGCATGAAGGACACTGAAAATCTGGCCGAGATTTATCTCAGCCGCTGTGGTCTAAAACTGGACCAGCATCTGCGTGTTGAGGCGGGCTGGGACAAGGCAAAAACCAATGACGCTGAATTGCTGCAATCAGCGGTGCAAGATTGCAGCCAGGCCATCGCGCTAAAGCCGGACTACCTGGACGCTTTTTCCAAACGCGCATTCGTTTTAAGAATGCTTGAGAATTACGACCAAGCGATTGCCGATTACACGCGCGCGCTCGAGCTTCAACCCGATAGTTACGGGTTATTGGCTTTGCGCGGCATGGTGTATCTGGATAAGGGCGACTACGAGCGTGCGCTTGCCGATTGCGCACTGGCTGTGGAGCACGGTTATGTCCGGGCCGGCATTGCAGAGAGTTGCCGGGACGACGCTCAAGCGGCAAAGACGCAGCTCGCTGCCGGACAAAAGCTCGGCGACCCACGCGCATGGTGCGACGGTAAAGCATTAGCTCAGGAAGGCTATAAACAGGACAGACAGATTGATGGGTGCACGCTTCTTATCAAGTCGGGCAAAGAAACCGTAGACGACCTGATCAAGGATTACTTTAATCGTGCGTCAGCCTATGACGACGACTTTAGCGACGAAAAGAAACGTAAGCTGGCAATCGCCGATTATAAAACGGTGATTCGCATGAAACCGGATTATGCAGATGCTTATGGTCGGATTGGCTCCCACTATTGGGTCATGGGCAAACACAAATCGGCGATCACTTATTTAAGCAAGGCCATCGCGCTGCAAGGCAGCCGAATGGATATTTATTTGCCGTATCGAGGCAACTCTTACTACGCCATCGGCCAATACGCTAAAGCCATTGCAGATTTCAATGCTGCGATTATTCGCAACCCAGGCGCCGCCGACGTTTTTGTATTGCGCAGCTATGCGTTTAGTGCGACAGGTGCCTATGATCGAGCTATAGCCGATGCCGACCAGGCAATCAAGTTGTCACCTCTTTCCGGCGCAACCGAGGCCTTCGATAGCCGTGGCGATGCCCATTTCCTGATGGGCAATTATGCCGGCGCGATAAATGATTATGACGAAGCGCTTAAATTATGGCCGGAAAATTCCAAGGCACTGTTCGGCCGCGGCGCAGCGAAAAGTCGCAATGGTGATGCTGCTGGAGCACGAGCCGATATGAATGCCGCAGTAAAGCTTCAAGCCGATGTGGCAGCCGTGAAAGCGAAGCGCGGTATCAAGCCGTTGAAATAATCAGACGCCAAAAATGGGGTCAGGTTCATTTAATCGGGGCGATAATCAGATTTTTCGCAGATCTTCGCGCCTAAAGGTCGCTCCTACAAAAGCGGCAATTTCACAGGTGTTTAGTTCTAATCGCTGGGTCGATTGTGCTCCTGCATTTTCGACACTCCCGCCATCCATGGCGGTCGTGAACCAGCTCCCACAGAAGCAAGAGCGTCGGGCCCGAGGGCCTCCTACGAAAAGTGTTTGAAGGATTTACCAATGAAACCACGCACCAACGGCAAAAACGAGCTCGAAGACGGTCAACGCCGTTTGGCGGTGTTGATCGATGCGGACAACGCGCAGGCCAGCATTATCGAAGGTTTGCTGGCGGAGATTGCCCGTTACGGGGTGGCCAGCGTGAAGCGGATTTATGGCGACTGGACTTCGTCGCATGCCAATAGCTGGAAGAATTCGTTATTGAAGCATTCGATTAATCCGGTGCAGCAATTTCCGTACACCAAAGGCAAGAACGCGACCGATAGCGCGATGATTATCGACGCGATGGATTTGATGTACACGGGGCGTTTCGATGGCTTTTGTATTGTGTCGAGTGATAGCGACTTTACACGGCTGGCACAACGTTTGAGAGAAGAAGGCTTAATGGTATTTGGATTCGGCGAACAGAAAACGCCGGAATCGTTTGTGGCCGCTTGCGACAAGTTTGTTTATACCGAAGTGTTGCGGCCAGAAGTGGTGGTTAGTGCGCCAGTGGTCAGCAAGCCTGCTGTAAAGGCGCAAGGTGCGAAGCCTGTGAAGAAAACGGCAACCCCCGTAAAAACACCAGAAGCTGCCGCTAAACCGTCTACAGCAGCGCCACCGATAAAACTGATTCGTCAAGCGATCGAAAAAGAATCCGATGAAAATGGCTGGGCCAATTTAGGTGCTGTTGGTTCTTATCTAACCAAGATTCGTCCTGATTTTGACCCGCGCTTGTATGGCCATGCCAAGCTCAGTACTTTGTTCAAAAAGAACTCGCAATATTTTGTGGTGGAAGAACGCAGCATGCCGGGGGTTTCTTCGAAAGTGGTTTATGTGAAGGTGGTTTGAATCGCAGCAGAGTGTCGGGCCCGAGGGCCCTCCTACGGGATTCAGGCTGCCTTGTTTTCTTTTGTGGTGAACGCCGCTTGTATGTCCTTTGTTGTCGCGCCTGTTGCGATCAGTGCTCGAAGGATGAGGTCGAGTGATATAGACGAGTCACCAGCTTCGATTTTGGCAATGCGCGACTGACTCGACTTCATCCTTTGTGCGAGATCCATTTGCGATATGTTGCGTTTGATGCGCGATTTTTTGACCGCAGTCATCAGCGACCATTTGATGGCTACGAGCTTGGATTCTTCTTCGGTTAATTGCAGAAAATCGCTGACATTGCCGACTTTCCAGCCAGCAGCCTTTAGGCGTTTTAATTTGTCAATTTTCATGACATTCACTACATGTCGGATTGGACATAATGACAAGAGTGTGAAAAAGTCGATTCATACAGGCAGCATGCCTGCATATCAGCTACATGAATGTACGGAGTCGCCTCAAGAGTATGTCGGAAATTTCAGCAATCATCATTCCCGGATTACGGTGCATTGCACCTTCATCCGGGTTACAAATGACAAAGACATGTAATCCTGACTAGTTTTTTGGCTTCGACAGTGGTTAAGGGAAAGTCAGGTTCTGGGCGTCAATGACTTGGAAACGTTCCAGTACATGACGAGTCAGATCGGTGCTTAGCCAGGGTAACTTGGTGCCTTCGTGGCTTGGGCCACATTTGGCATTCGGCGGACCACAGTTCACGTGAACTGTGTCTGCTGCTTGCGGATAAAGATACAAGTCGGCATTACCATGCGTAGCACCTAAAAAGTAATTCCAGATATCTTTCGAGTGTTCGCCAGTCGCAGCCCGATATAAACCATATCTATAGGGCCTGCGTTTCGGTTGCATATGCTGGTCGAGCAGCAGCATTTTATCGAGATAATAAGTATTCTCGGCCAATGATGACACGGCATACAGCAATGAAGCCGGATACAGGCCCCAGATCAGTTTATCCTTGCGTTCGAATTTCTGGGTAAGTGCGTAGGCCTGTAGGTGATTGAATACCTTGGGGTGCGACAATACCAGCGTGGAAAAATCTTTTTGATTAATCGCCGGCGCAACCATCTGCACTTGGTTTAGCACTCGCTTGTTATCAAAGGCATCGCCAAGATAATGAATCAACTCAGCCGTTGGAATGGAGCCGGCCGAATGCGACCAGGTATGGATTTTACGATTACGGCCTTGCTGGACTGTAATCAATTTATTGACCAGATTACGACCATTACTGTCCTCGGAAAAACATTGTTTGGCATGACGCTTTACCTTTTCCCAATGCACCTCACCCAGTGTGCTTACATGCAGCCCGTCAAAAACCTCTTCGGCAATGGTGGCATCCAGGCCATGGTCGTTACCTAATGCCATTCGCGCAAAAATCCTCAGAACTCGCAACGCAGCCAATGACGAACTGAGCAGACTTTTTTTGATCCCGCTATTAAGTACATAAACGCCATTGAGCGCGTTCACTTTATTGTTTTCGCTGTATTCGTAATCCACATCACGATAGAGTTTTGATAGAGTCTCGAGCTCGCCTTGGACAGTATTGTTTTCACTCATGAATTGCTGCGGCAAATCGTCAGCCTGCAAAATATCCAGGAAATATTGCGTCTGCTGGTCTTCGGACAACTCGCTGAAGGCACGGAGCGATTTATTGCGATCGAACTGGTAGACAATCTCGGCTGCGGTGCGCGATGTAGACGTTTGACCTTCGGCGGCCAGATATTCCTCGCCTTCTTCGGATAACTTTTCCTTGATCGAAGCCTCAAAGGCTTTATATTTTTGGCTACCGGCGATTTTTTGGGTTTCGTTTGAGTACTTGTCCCAATCCCAAACACCTGCGTCATAATTCATGAATATTGGATATAGTTTGCGTTGCACATGTTCCGGATCTTCGCCTGGATCCAGGATTACCTTCGTTTGACTGAATACGCTTTTTATTAAACTCGGCCCCAGGTCAGTGACCACATATTCTTGGCTACTCAGGCCACCATGAAAGTACAACACCACATCAACATCTTCAGCGATTACTGCGGCAACGATCTGATTAACGATAGCAGGCTCATGGGCACGGCAAGCGATAAAATTATCGGGGTACTCTTTTGATAGCAATGTTCGCGGTGTCCTCTCGTATTCTTTTTCGGTTGCTGCCATCTTGCTACTAATGGGACCCTCCGCGGCCACGCGCTCACCGGCTGAGGCGATAAGGCTAAAGGTAAAAAACAAGACGGCACTGGAGATTTTCGTTATTGAAGACATGGGATTTCCTGTCGTTGGCAATTCGGTCATTGATGGATAAATCATTCCCTTGCAACTAATACGCCTATACCGTCGACGATGAGGACATCAATCGCAGTTGTTTCAACCGGCACACCTAAGTACGCAGTACTCGGGTTATTTCGGACACTTAGGTGCAAAGTAACGGGAACAGGCATCCAGAAATTGGCCACGCCAAGTCAGCGTTCCAAAGCTTTCGACCTACTGCGCCTGCATTCGGGCAACGAACTGAGTTGAGAAAAGTGGAGTACCATCGGGTCGTCGAATGACAACCAACCCGGGGCATGCACATGATCAGAGTTATCGCTTTATGTTCACTTCTCGCTGCTTCTACGTTGACTGCCGCGACTGAACCCTCACGCCAGAAATTATCAGGCTTCAATGGCATCGCGTTTGGCACACCATTCGATGTCGCAAAACAAAAACTGGGACCTGACTTCAAGGAAAGCAGTAAAAAAAACGAACCCGATACGAAAATGCTGCTCGGAACTGCGACGGCTTTCGGTGAAAACTTCGCCGTCAACTATAGCTTCGAACGCGCAGACAAAATGACTATCGTCTACGCAATTGCCAAGATCAAGCCAGGCGACTTTTCCGTATGCAAAACGCATTGGGCGACGGTGTTGGCCGAGCTGAATAAAGCCTATGGCAAACCCGACACCGACGACAATAAGCTTAGTGATGATTGGCCAACCCAGTTTGTTACTTACAAATTCAAGGATGGCGCCAACATCGAGGCATCGCTAATTGGATGTTTGTTGATGGTGAACTTTATCGCCCCAGTGCCCAAGGCTTGAGGCGTTCCGGATTCAATAATCCCCGGATTACGGCGCGATGCGCCTGCATCCGGGCTACTACGACGGCCATTGTACAAACCGGTTAAAATTGGCGTCCGCAGCTTATCCATCCATGGACGGAATATGAAAATTGCTTACGTCAGTACTTCCGACCCATTTGATGTGCATGCCTGGTCTGGCACGGTGATGCATACATACCAAGCCTTGCAGAACGCCGGTTTCGAGATGTCTGCAATCGGTAATCTTGCGGATACCTATCAGCTCCGCGCCAAATTAAAGAAAGCGTTTTACGCCGGTATTTTGTCGAAAAAATATCTGCGCGACCGGGAGCCGACACTTTTGCAAAACTACGCGAGGCAAGCCGAACAAAGACTGACAAACAGCGATTGCGATATGGTGTTCAGTCCGGGCTATGCGCCGGTGGCTTATATGAAAACCGACAAGCCAGTGGTGTTTTGGGCCGATGGCAGTTTTGCCGGCTTGCATAATTATTATTCAGCCTTCAGCAATTTATGCGACGAATCGATTCGCAACGGTCATGCGCTTGAGCAAATGGCTTTATCGAAATGCCGACTCGCGATTTACAGTTCCGAGTGGGCCGCGAATTCCGCGATCGAACATTACGATGTTGATCCGGCGAAGGTAAAAGTGGTGCCGTTCGGTGCGAACATCAGCTGCAATCGCAGTGTCGACGATATTGAAACGATTACCCGACAAAAAAACTTTGATGTCTGTCGCTTATTGTTTTTAGGTGTGGAATGGCAGCGTAAAGGCGGCGATGTTGCATTGGAAGTCGCCAAGCGACTGAACAAACGTGGCTTGAAAACGGAACTTCATATTGTGGGTTGCGAGCCGGACGTGGCCGTGCCCGATTTTGTTATCCGCCATGGTTTTATTTCGAAACGTACGGACGCAGGGCGCGCGGCAATCGACAAATTACTTTCGGAATCGCACTTTTTGATTCTGCCGACGCGTGCCGAATGTTTTGGCATTGCGCTTGCAGAAGCCAGCTCGTTTGGCCTGCCATCGGTCACTACCGACACCGGCGGCATTCCGACGGCCGTGCGAAACGGCAAAAACGGACAGATGTTTGCGGTCGATGCCGATCCGGACCAGCACTGCGATTACATTCAAGGCTTAATGGCATCGCCGGAAGCGTATCGGCAATTGGCGGTTTCGTCGTTCAACGAATATTCGACACGTTTGAATTGGCCCAGCGTGGGCAAGCAATTGCGGGAATTGCTGGTCGGGATAACTTGAGCGCCTGACAGCGCTCCCACACACGGCACAGATCAATCGGCACGCACGCGCCAGGCTTCCGATAGCGAGATCAACCCCTGGCGCGCCAGTCGGACGGCGGCCTGGGTAATCGGAACCATGCCCTCTTCTATCGCGACGCGATTGATTACGTCGGCCTGTGCGCCGGGAACAATAAGTGCTTGCAGGCGCGGTGTAATCAGCATCAATTCGTAAACGGCACGACGTTTATGCACGCCCAGGCCATCGCAATGCGAACAACCGGTACCGATATAAAATTCTTCGTCTTTACCGACACCTAAAGCTTCGCGAATATGCGGACTGACGTCTTCGGGTACACGGCAATGTTCACACACCAGACGCACCAAACGTTGCGACATGACCGCGAGCAGGGATGCTCGCAACAAATAGGCTTCGACACCCAGATCCAGCAGGCGCGTAACCGTTGTTGCTGCAGTGTTGGTATGCAGAGTGCTTAGCAGCAAGTGTCCGGTAAGCGCGCTTTCGATGGCGATACCGGCGGTTTCGCGATCACGTATTTCGCCGACCATGATGACGTCCGGGTCGTGACGCAGGAAATTCCGCATTGCACTGGCGAAGGTAAAACCGGCGCCACGATTTACCTGCATTTGCTGGATGTCTTCGATATAAAACTCGACCGGATCTTCAATCGTCAAAATATTGATGCGTTGCTTGCGCATTTCCAGCAGCATCGCGTACAGCGTGGTGGATTTTCCGCAGCCGGTAGGGCCGGTAGCGAGAAACATGCCGTGGCTGCGTTCCATGATGTCGTTGACGCGCACGCGGTCTTCGTCGGTCAAACCGAGTTGATCGAGATTCCACAGACTTTCGTTGGTGTCGAGCAGACGCACGACCACGCTTTCGCCGAATACCGCCGGCAATACCGAAACGCGCAAATCAATTTTGCGGCCATCATCGAGCACGAAGGATGTTCGACCATCATGCGGGCGGCGATGATCCGCCAGATTTATCGAAGCCAGTACCTTGATACGGCTGACAATGGCCGGTTGCAAGACATGCATGAATTGCCGAACCGGAACCAGTTCGTCATCAATCCGGAACAAAGCATCGAGGCCATGTTGGCCGGGCCGCAAATGGATATCCGATGCCCGACGTTGCACGGCCTCGGTAATCATCTCTGTCACGATTCGCACGATCGGTTTTTCGCGTGCGAGTTTTTCCATGTCGGATTCACTATGTGAGACTTGCAAACCCGGGTCCAGGCCAAGTTGCCGCGAAACCAGCAAGTCCTCTTCGCGATCGTAATATTTTGCAATCGCGTCCCGCATTTCCCGCGGCGTCACCAATACCGGCATGACGCGCTCATTCAGCAAAAAATTCAGCGTACTGATGGACTCATCGCTGCCGGCATTCTCCATCGCAACGATGATGCGGCCCTGACCAACCATCAACGGAATTGCACGCAGGCGCCTGACTTCCTGCGTACCCAGTCGATGAATGACGGTGGCATCGGGCTTGAAGCAGTCCTTGTGAATCAGCGGAACATCGATCTGCATCGCCAGCTGGAATGTCTTGTGGTCGGCATCGGGATCGGCCGCCAACCATTCACTCCAGCCTACTCGCGTGCCAATCGACTGATTTGTTTCCATCGCCAGATACTGCTGCAATTGGTGACCGTCGTTGATCATCGATACCGTGTTTTCTATGTCGACCGGGGTTTCGTTGAGCTTATTCACGAGACAATTCCTGTGGGTTTCCGGCAGTATCCCGCAGGGATTTGGGGGCCGACTTGCTCCAAGTCAAATTACCGCCGCATTGCTTGTCACAACATGTAAAAAGAGCGGAGCAAAAGTATCGGGGCTGGAAGTCCGTCCATCGGAGCGGAAGCAACTGCTTTGTTATGATACAGCCACCAGACCGGGATGAATAATATGGAAAACGCTCACTCCAGCGATGTCATCGTTGCCAAATTCAACCCCCTGATTCGCCCCTATTTGGTGCTGCAGATCGGTTTTGTACTCGCCGTTACAATTATCGGGATTCCACTGGCATTGATCTGGTTTCTGGGCGTTGGCCAATGGTGGGCGAAACATTATTTCGAGAAATTGCACTGCGAAATCAGCGATATCGAAATCCGTTTCCGCAAGGGTATTTTGTTCCAGATCGAGAAAACCATTCCGCTGGAAAACATCCAGGACGTGACCTTTATCGAAGGCCCGTTGTTGAAACAATTTCATCTGAGTATTTTGAAATTCGAAACCGCCGGGCAAAGTGCCCATCAGGCGAATGATATGCAGTTCGTCGGGATTATCGATGCTCATGATTTTCGTCAATTGATTTTGCAACGACGGCAGGCGGTGCGCAATCGCATGCAGCCGCATAAAGGCGTGGCGGCCAGTACCAATGCTAGTGACGAACAATTAGCGGCATTGCGCGGGATTCAGGCGCAGCTGGAAGAGATCACAGCCCTGCTTCGTAAAAAATGAGTGGCCGCATGAAGCGAGTACTTGTCATTGGTTCGGGTGGTTCGGGCAAATCGACTTTTGCCATTCAATTGGCCGAACGCACGGGCTTGCCGCTTATCCATCTGGACGCGGAATTTTGGCAGCCGGGTTGGGTTGAAACGCCGAAAGAAGAATGGACCGCGAAAGTCGAGCAACTCATTTCCGAACAGCGCTGGATTATGGATGGCAATTTCGGCGGCACGATGGAGCGCCGTATTGAGGCTTGTGACACCGTGGTCTTTCTCGATATATCGCGCTGGGTTTGCCTTTGGCGTGTGATTCTGCGGCGTGTCCGGAACCATGGTCGTGCCCGCGCCGACATGACACCCGGTTGCAATGAAAAACTCGACTGGAGTTTTCTGTGGTGGATTCTGTTCTACCCCGAACAACGCAGGCGCAAGATTTTAAAACGACTCGCGATATTGCGGCCGGATCAACGGGCCGTGGTGTTGGGCAACACGAAAGAGGTTGAGAGTTTTTTAAGGTCGGTTTCGGGTAAATCGAATTAAATTGTAGTGAGCATTCGCCAGCTCCTGCGGAGCGGGCTCCTGCAAAGACATGGTTGGGTTGTCGCCTGCCCCTGCGAAACGGTCTCCTACAAAAAAATATTTCGTTGAGTTTATTCATCGGTTAGCGTTGCTAACCTCATTCAAACGCTTGTTCCATTTTTTGACCAAACTCGCATCGGGTCACACTTTCACCCCGAAAACCCACCCTGTTGCCAAAAACCGGCCGGTGTTGAATATCCGGAAATTTGTACAAAAATCATGCAATGCAGCATACAAACTGTGTCGCGGCGCACAATCGAAATGTGTTGACGTACGCATACGTACCGGTATGCTGGCCCCCGTACGCCGGCGAAGGGAGAGCGCCGGTGCATATCGAACGGATTCCATTGGATGGATGTACCGTTCGAATTGCTGTCTGGGGGGGGGGGTTAACGTGCGCTATTTACTTTTAGTGGCTTCGTTGTTGTTTTCGGGGGTAGTTTCAGCCAATACCGGTGTGGCATTCGTCCATGGCACCGGCAATCAAACAGACGCTTATAACGCTTATTGGCAACCGACGATGGTGAACAATGTCCGTGCTGGGTTACCTAACCCGGCCAACTACGTCGTCATCAACTGCAATTTCGATCAATACATGTGGGATAGCCGGGCCTCCGGTTGCCTGGCCGGTCAATTGACCACTTTCATCGCCAACAAAGGGATTACGCGTTTAATCGTGATCACCCATTCGAACGGCGGCAATATTGTGCGCTGGATTATGTCGAACCCGACTTATGACAGCCGTTATCCGAACATCATTTCGAAAATCGTGCGCGTCAATGCACTTGCACCATCGTCTGCAGGTACACCACTTGCCGATGCGGTGATCAGCGGCAATGTGTTCGAGTCCTCGCTTGGCTGGTTGCTCGGCTATAAATCCGATGCGGTTAGACAGCAACAAACCAGTTGGATGGCACAGTACAACGCCAATAATTTGTACGGCACCAGTGGTCGCCCTGCACTGCCGAAACTGTTTCGCAGTGTGGTCGGCACCGATGTGGATTCGGCGATTTGGGATAGCGACAGTTACTGCGGCGGCTATACCGAAAATGTCGGTTTGGAAACAACGCAATGGTGGTTGAATAGTTGTTCGGACGGTTTCTTGAACTGCACCAGCCAATCGGCAGCAGGCAGCGTGTGGTTCAACGATAAAACCCGCATGGCCGGGGCCGAGCCGCTATCGCATAACCAAAGTCGTCGGGCCTGTTTTGGTCTTGATTCCATCCTCCGCACCGACATGTCGTACTAAGGGGCCACATCATGCGTAAATTATTATTAGTTTCTCTGTTGAGTGCGGCATGTGTTGCCCAAGCGGCCAATGACCCGCGTTTGGCCACGCGCGGCAATGATTTGATCTCGTCGCGTCTGGTGAATATTCCAGCGCCAACGGGACAATTCGAACGCAAGGCAGTTTCTTTTGCCTATGCACTCAATCCACAAAATGAAGTCATCGCCAGCTCGCCATTCACTGCAGAAAGCCGCGAGTTCTGGATGCAGGTCGATGGTGGCGATTTAAGCAAAGGCTTGATGCTTGATACCACGGCGCCGGGCGCATTGGTGCGCATCAGCCCAGCCGGGAGTACTGCTGCAATTGTTCCGGGCGAACTGAAATTGCTCCGCAATGGCAAAGTCATCGACAGTACAAAAGCGTTTTCGCAACGTGCCAATACCGAGCAATTGCAAAAAGCCGGCATGGATGTGAGCAAAGGCACGGCAGTCGTGAAAATTGCCGATGGACAAGGCCAGGGTCGTTTTCAATTGATGCTGCCGAAAGCCACCGGTCGTTATCTGGTGCACGTGTTTGAACCCAACAGCGATGTGACCTTGCAAGCGAAGGCCGATCGCCAGAATTATCTGGCCGGTGATCAGCTGGTAGTGAATGCCATGCTGGGCAGAAACGAAAAAGCCTTTGCCGATACCGAAATCAGCGGACTGCTGGTCTCGCCATCGGGCAAAACCTATGACATCGCATTCAAGAAAGAAAAAGGCAAACTTCGTGCGGTGAGTAAATTGCCGAATGAAGTGACACAACAACCCGGCCTGTGGGAAGTACAAGTATTGGCCGGCGCCAGCGATGGCGGCCTGCAAATACAACGCGATGCCCGCACAGTCATTTCGATTGCACAGCCAACGGCAAAATTGAATGGTGAATTCCGTTTCAATGCGCAGGCCTTGTCGTTCAGCATGCCGATTCAAGTCGGCTCGCCGGGTCGTTATGAACTGAGCGGCACCTTGTTTGCGACCGGTCGCGATGGCGTGAGTCGTCCGGTGGCACAAGCGGCGATGGCCAATTGGTTCAAGCAAGGCAAGGGTTCATTGAGCCTGAACTTCAATCGCGCAAACCTGCCTGCAGGCTATGGCGCACCATTCGAATTGAAATTTGTCGAATTAAAAGACCAGACGCGTTTGACCCAACTGGAATCTCGTGAAATGGCCGCGCGTGTGGGAACACAACGCTAAGTCACCCCGGAATGTGTTACTTGACGGCCAGCATCGCTGGCCGTTTTTTTGCGGAAATAAGTGAAATGCAGGTCGGGCCCTGGCCCGACTTTTTATTTCGGGAATGTGAAGTCGGGCCAGGGCCCGACCTACGCCTGCATGTTAAAATGCCAACATGCAAAACAAGCTCCGATATTTCTCGCTTTTCTATTTTTTCTACTACGCAGCACTCGGAGCATATACACCTTATATCGGCCGCTGGGTCGATTCACTCGGCTTCAGTGGCTATGTAGTCGGCACGATGCTCGGGCTTTGGTACGGCACCCGGATTATCGGGCCGCCACTCTGGAATAGCTGGATCGAACGATCGAAAAATCCCGGCCACTGGTTTGTCATTGGCACCGTACTGACATTGCTCTGTTTTGCCGGTTTCACGCTGACCAAAACGACGCTGCAATTATTTATCGTGATGGGGCTGTTCGGGTTTTTCTATAACGCCGTGATGCCGCAGTTTGAAGCGATGACTCTGGTGGCGCTGGGCAAAGATACGCATCAATATGGGCGCATTCGCGTTTGGGGTTCGGTCGGCTTTTTGATCGTGGCATCGAGCTACGGAAAACTGCTCGATCATTTTGGCAACACGACATTCCCCTGGCTGACCTTGCCCTTGTTTGTTGCGACCGTGCTGGCAGCATGGCCGCACCGTTTCGATCCGGCACCGGCTATAGAAAAAGCCAGTGTCAGGTTTATCGAATTGTGGCGCCGTCACGGCGTGCCGCACTTCCTGTTCGTCGTCTTGCTGGCACAGCTGGGCTTTGGCGCCTTCTATGTTTTCTACACTTTGCATTTACAGGCCAATGGCCACGATGGTGCGCATATCGGGATTCTGTGGGGCACCGGCGTTCTCATTGAAATCGCGATGTTCTGGCAGGCACCAAAACTGATTTCACGTTTTGGTGCACACCGGTTAATGATATTTTGCCTGCTGATTACGACAGTACGTTGGGCCGTGACGGCTTTGTATGCCGATAATTTCGCGATCATGCTGATTGCACAAACGACGCATGCGTTTGGCTTCGCGGTATTCCATGCCTGCTGTATGCATTCGATGGGAAAACTATTCCCGGGCCATTATTTAAAAGCCGGACAAAGCCTGATGTACGGCTTCAGTTCGGGCATTGGAGGCGTCGTCGGCGCCTTGCTCGCTTCCTGGATGTGGGACATCGGCAAAGGCCAGGCGGCGTTTATGGCTTGCGCGGCGGTGTCTTTGCTCGCTTGCGTGCTGTTTGTGTCGCGAAGAGATTAGTAATCAAACGGGAAATAAAAAATATCGTCTTCCCGACTTTCGTCGGGAAGACGGCATATTTTTAGATCACGTGAAACTTATGGTGTTTTTGTTTCTGCGGGAACTTCAGCAGGCGCAACTTGAGATTCAGGCACTACGACTTCGCTCATCCGCTGCTTGCAGGCATCGTCACCCAAAGCTTCGTTACCGACACAGGCTGCCGGAACCACCGGGATCGTGCCTAGCGAAGCAGCAATATCAGCCTGCACTTTCGGCGATAAGGACCATTCCATCCAGGCATAGGCGCAATTGATGTTTTTGGCGTTTGCAAGCAGGTACGTGCTTTCAACCTGGGTAACAATTTCCGTTTCCGGTGACACGGGTTTTATCAACTGCCATTGAAATGGCAAAGCAAAAATTCTTGTAGCCACAGCTTGAACCAGAAAACGCTTATCCAGTTCTTTATACGAACGTAAGCGTGAAGTATCGAGCGGCTGCATAAATTCAGTAGTCGCACTCTCGGTCGAGATCACCAAGTCGACATTCTGGTTCCCCATACTGGAACCGAGTAACAGATTATTTTCGACCAGCGTCGCTTGGACTTTGCAGCCGGTCGCATTTTCAAACGGCGTTACCCAATCGATATCGGGATTATTCTTTCCGGATTCAATGCGGCCATTCAACGCCAAAATATGCAACTCGGATTCCAGCGCCTGTGGATCGGCTTTTTTATCGATATTGGTGACGCCCTTTTGCTTGTCCTGTTTACAGGCGATCAGTACAACGCATGCAAGGCAAACACCAAAGAATCGAAGAATTTTATTTTTCGGCATTACTCACTCCGTGCGGTACGTGACCGGTCGCGACATGCTGTCTTGCACTTTCGACATTGTGATGTGAATCATCGAAGAAAATATCGGCACCAAAAGCTTGCAGGAAAGGACCTTTCTCGCGACCACCAAGAAACAGGGCTTCATCGAGACGAACACCCCATTGCCGTAAAGTAAGAATGACGCGCTTGTGGGCAGGTGCAGAACGTGCAGTCACCAGCGCAGTGCGAATGGGGGACTGCTCGGGCGGAAATGCCGATTGGATTTCATGCAGGGCCGAAAGAAAACCGCGAAATGGCCCACCGCTCAAAGGTGTTTGCGCCTGTTCGCGCTCATACAGGGCAAACGCTTCCATGCCCTGCTCTTGCGAGATTCGTTCGGATTCGTCGCCGAAAATCACCGCGTCGCCATCAAAGGCAATGCGTAATTGGTCATGCGTGATATCCGGCGCTTTCGAGGGCAAAATGGTGGCGGCAGCAACGCCGGCGGACAAGGCATTCCTGACATCTTCAACATGGGTGGATAAAAATAATTGCGCGCCGAACGGCTGGATGTACGGAAACGGCGGCGTGCCATTGGTAAATGCAGCACGCACGATTTCCAAACCATAGAGTTCGATCGAATTGAATATTCGCAAACCTGTGTCGGACGAGTTTCGCGACAATAGAATGACTTCGATTTTCGGCAGCTTTGCATTGCCGTGTTGATTCAATGCCAAAAGCTTTTTAACCAGCGGAAACGCAATGCCGGGTTCGAGCGGCTCGTCTTCCCGGTCACGCTGGAATTGTTGATAGGCCTGCAGGCCTTCGCGTTCGAATAAATCGTGGCTTTCTTCCAGGTTGAACAAGGCCCGGGAAGAAATGGCGACGACAAGTTTATTGCTCGAATTGTAGGGGGATTCACTCATGGCGACAGCTTAACGGATTTTATTCTCATCGGCTGCGACTGCAGCCTTCAGGTAACAAATTGTTCGTTCAAAATGCGCTCTTCCAGATTGTGTTCCGGATCGAACAGCAGCGTAACCGTACGTGTGCGGGATTCACTGATCGTGACTTCAACCACATCGCGAATTTCATGCGAATCGGCGGTTACGCTGACCGGACGTTTGTAGGCATCGAGTACTTCCAGTTTGATTTTGGTTTCGGCACTGAGGATCGCACCACGCCAACGACGCGGCCTGAAAGCGGCAATCGGCGTCAATGCGATTACCGACGAACCCAGTGGCAAAATCGGACCATGCGCCGAATAGTTGTAGGCCGTGCTGCCAGCAGGTGTTGCAACCAAAGCGCCGTCGCAAACCAGTTCATCCAGACGCACCTGGTCATTCAAGTGAATACGTAAATGTGCGGTTTGACGAGTTTGTCTCAGCAAGGACACTTCGTTGTAGGCCAGGGATTCAAATATTCCGCCCGCTTCGGTCACCGCATGCATTTCCAGCGGCCGTAATACAGCAGGTTCGGCTGCATGCAGACGGGCGATCAAGGCAACGGGGTTATGATGATTCATCAAGAAACCGACGGTACCCAACTTCATCCCGAATACCGGCAAGCCACGAGCACCATGTTTGTGCAGGGTCTGCAACATGAAACCGTCACCACCGAGAGCACAAATGACGTCTGCTTCGTCCGGTGTATGTTGCGTATGTTTGGTTAATAACTCTGCAAGCGCCGCCTGTGCATCGGCGGTTGGACTGGCTAAAAAAGCGATGCGTGGATTGGCGGGTATTGGCATTGGATTAGCTTACTCCGTTGTCTGAAGCTTAGTTTAATGCCATTGCCGCGCTTCTGTAATGCCACATCGACTTATAAACTAGATCCACGTCGTCCCGGCGAAAGCCGGGACCCAGAAACATCCGCAGCATTAAAACGCCAAATCACATCTAATGCAAAAGCATTTAATATTTTTCACAACATCGATATGCGGCTTCGTCAGATGCTTCTGGGTCCCGGCTTTCGCCGGGACGACGCCTTGGATTTATTGAGTTGACTATGCAGTCCGCGCACTAGCCGTAGCAATTTGTGCCAAGCGACGAACCGCAACCGACAAGGTCGCAAAATCCATGCTGCGTAAATTACGCATATCGGCAAACATGCTCAACGTGTATTTCAATGTTGCGTCATCGCGTGACAACCATTCATTGACGAGGGCTTCTGCCGATTTATTGTTTGAGGCCTGCGACAGCACGATACCGACCAGAGCGCGTTGCTGCGCCTGCAATTCATCACGCAATACGCCGCGTGCCTGAGCATGCCAACGACCTTCGACGGGAAGCACTTCCACGTTGTCCATCAGCCACTTGGTATGCAACGCATCGGACAATGCAAAATACGCTTCACCCACGAGTGCCACATCGGATTTGCGTTCAAGTGCGACTTCAATGATATCCAGTGCATAAGTCAGATACGGCAGCTTGGCGAAATCGGAGGCCATATCTGCCGAGAAGCCTTGCTTCATCCAGGCTTTTTTATCTTCCTCAAGGCTGGCACGACTTTCAGCTGGCAGGATGCGTGGCAATGCCGCTTTCAACACCTGCATCGGAGCCGTGTAGCGTTCGACCTGCGCCGCAATATTCAAAGTTTCACCCGGCTTGTTCAATAACCAGCGAGTCATATTGCGCTGCAAATGCCAGACATCTGTCAATGCTGCAATCTGCGCGCTTTCCGATGCTTTCAGATCCATATTGTCGATGCCAACCCACCAGTCGCGTGCTTCCAGCACTTCGCGACTGATCGTGTATGCCTTCGCAATTTGTGCCGGGCTTTCGCCGGTGTCTTCCTGCATGCGCAGCAGGAAGGTCGAACCCATGCGATTGACCATCGAATTGGTCACCATCGTGGCGATGATTTCACGACGCAGGCGATGGTTCTGCATATCGGCCGCATATTTTTCCTGCAGCGGTTTCGGGAAATAACGTTGCAGCTCTTTCGACAAATACGGATCTTCCGGAATATCCGAATCCAGCAATTCATTGAAAATCACGATCTTGTCGTAGCTCAACAACACCGAGAGTTCCGGACGCGTCAAACCCTGGCCACGCGATTTACGATCACTTAGTTCGGCATCGCTCGGCAAGAATTCAATGGCGCGATCCAGCAAACCTTGCGATTCCAAAGTACGAATGAAATGACCGAATGAACCCAGACGCGAAGTGCTCATCGCTTCCATCACGCTGATCGCCTGGTTCTGGCGGTAGTTATCCATCAAGACCAGATCACCGACTTCATCGGTCATGCTGGCCAATAAAGTATTGCGTTCCGGCAACGTCATTTCGCCACGTTGTACGACGGCGCCGAGCAAAATCTTGATATTCACTTCGTGATCGGATGTATCGACGCCGGCCGAGTTATCGATGAAGTCGGTATTGAGCAATACGTCGGCTTGCGCCGCTTCGATACGACCACGTTGTGTCATGCCGAGATTGCCGCCCTCGCCCACCATCTTGCAGCGCAGCTCGTTGCCGTTGACGCGCAAGGCGTTGTTGGCGCGATCACCGCAATCGGCATGGCTTTCCGAAGTGGCTTTGACGTAAGTACCGATACCGCCGTTCCACAACAGGTCTACCGGTGCCTTCAAAATCGCATTCATCAAATCGGCTGGCGTCATCGCGTCCTTGTCGGTATCGATGTCGAGCGCAGCCTTGATTTCCGGCGACAACGGAATGGTTTTTGCACTGCGTGCATACACACCGCCGCCGGCCGAGATCAGACTCTTGTCGTAATCGTCCCAGCTTGAACGCGGCAGTTTGAACATGCGGTCGCGTTCCTTGAACGAAATCGCGGAATCCGGATTCGGGTCGAGGAAAATATGGCGGTGATCGAACGCTGCCAATAAACGAATTTTTTCCGATAGCAACATGCCGTTGCCGAATACGTCGCCCGACATATCGCCGACGCCGACACAGGTGAAATCCTGCGTTTGGCAATCGCGACCCAGGGCACGGAAATGGCGTTTGACCGATTCCCAGCCGCCTTTCGCGGTAATACCCATGCCTTTGTGGTCGTAACCAACCGAACCACCGGAGGCGAATGCATCATCCAGCCAGAAGCCGTGTTCGGCCGAAATGCCGTTCGCGATATCCGAGAATGTTGCAGTGCCTTTATCGGCAGCAACGACCAGATACGGATCATCCTGATCGTGGCGAACGACATCGATCGGATGCACGATTTTGCCATCGACGATATTGTCGGTGATGTCGAGCAAGCCATTGATGAAACGTTTGTAGCAGGCAATGCCTTCTGCCAGCACCGCGTCGCGATCTCCACCGACCG
The DNA here is from genome assembly GCA_036676335.1 of Arenimonas sp. Classification (GTDB taxonomy): domain Bacteria; phylum Pseudomonadota; class Gammaproteobacteria; order Xanthomonadales; family Xanthomonadaceae; genus Arenimonas. The sequence continues at coordinate 436,100 of JAKFDD010000010.1, forward strand.
GCGAACGTTTGACGAAGAAACCACCCTTCGAGCCGACCGGCACGATGACGGTATTTTTTACCATCTGCGCTTTTACCAGACCCAATACTTCGGTACGGAAATCTTCGCGGCGATCCGACCAGCGCAAACCACCGCGTGCGACTGGACCGAAACGTAAATGCACGCCTTCTACCCACGGTGAATACACGAAAATTTCGCGATATGGGCGTGGCTTCGGCAAATCGGGAAGCTGGGAAGGATCAAACTTGAAACTGATGTAATCGCGATGCTTGCCGTTCTTGATTTGATAGAAACTGGTACGCAAAGTCGCTTTGATGACCGTGATGAAGCTGCGCAAGATGCGGTCTTCGTCGAGGCTGGCCACTTTTTCAAGCAGGATGGCCAATGCGTCATCGCAGGCATCGAATTGGGCATCGCGATCCAGCGCGCGATCAGCGGCCACTTCTTCAAGAATCGTTGCAATTTTTTCACGATCGGCGACTGGCACGATATCGATCAATCCGCGATGCAAATTGTTGCAGGTTGTACTGTCAGCTTTATCGTCGCGGCATGGTTCGAAGCGAGCAGCGAACAGCTCCGCCAGCAAACGAGCGATCAATGGATAACGCACCAGCGTTTCTTCCATATACGTTTGCGAGAACGGCACGCCGGTTTGCAATTGATATTTGCAATAGCCGCGCAATACCGCAACTTCACGCCAGCTCAAGCCGGCAGCCAACACCAAACGGTTGAACCCATCATTTTCGGCCTCGCCAGACCAGACAGCACCAAAAGCCTGTTCGAAACGTGCGCGTGAACTAGCGACTTCAATGGTACCGGCCGTCGGTTCGACTTCGAAATCCTGAATGACAATACGACCATCATCCAGGTTCAATTCGTATGGATGTTCGCTGTTGATACGCAGGCCAAGGTTTTCCAGCATCGGCAAGGCATCCGACAAGGCAATTTCCTTGTGTAGGCGAACCAGCTTGAAGCGCAGTCCCTTATCTTCCGGGTCGACATACAAGTTCAATCGAAGTTGATCGTCGCTTTCAAGGTAATCGGCTTGCTGCAGGTCTTCTGCGGCAATCGCCGGCGAAACCGATTCGACATAAGCAGCAGGTAACGAACGGCCAAAGCGACTGAAGAGTTTCAGGCCTTTTTCTTCGCCACTTTGTTGTACCAATGCATCACGCAACTCGTCCTGGAAGTTACGGACAATACGCAACAATTCGGCTTCCAGCATGGCGGTATCGGCAGTGACTTTCTCGCCGCTCTTCGGACGAACAATCAAATGTAATTGTGCGAGCGCGGATTCACCGATTTGAATATTGGTGTCGAGACGCTCGCCTTTCAGCTCGCGCATGAACAGGGCTTCGATGCGTTCACGCACGTCGGTGCTGAAGCGATCGCGCGGAATGTAAACCAGGGCCGAGAAGAAACGACCGAATGGATCGCGACGCAGGAATAATTTCGGGCGTACGCGTTCTTGCAAGGCCAGAATGCCCATGCAAGTGCGGGTTAATTCATCTTTGCTTGCCTGGAATAATTCGTCGCGCGGCAAGGTTTCAAGAATATGGCGCAAGGCTTTGCCGCTATGACTGTTTTCGCCCAAGCCGGACGCTTCCATCACGGCTTCGTGACGTTGACGCACCAACGGAATTTCCCACGGACGGCGTTTGTAAGCGCTGGAGGTATACAAACCCAGGAAGCGCTGTTCACGGATAGCTACTCCGTTTTCATCGAATACCAAAACGCCGATGTAATCCATATAACCGGCACGATGCACGGTCGAACGCGCATTGGTTTTGGTCAGAACCAGCGGCTCCATCGTCGCGCCTGCCGCCAAATCGGCGGCAGCCAGTCCGGCCAATGGACGCGGTTTTACATCTTCATCTTTGCCTCGCATCAAGCCCAGACCGCTGCCCTTGATGGCAGCCAGCATGCGCTGGTTCTTGATGTTGGAAACTTCGTATTCGCGATAGCCGAGGAAGGTGAAATGATTGTCGGCAGCCCAGCGCAGGAAATCCTGGGCCTCGGAGCGCTGGAGCGCCGTTGCCGGCATTGGGCGCGTTGCCATTTCATCGGCAATCGAAGCCATTTTGTCGCGCATGATCTCCCAGTCGGATACCGATTCACGCACATCGCTTAAAGCATCGGTAATCGCGACACGGATTTTCTCCATATCTTCGGGGCTGGCTTGACGATCGATTTCCAGATAGATCAAGGATTCCTTGGCACCGGAATCAATCGCCGTCAGTTGACCGTTCGCGTCACGCGAAACCGGCATGACGGGATGCACCAATGTATGTAGCGAACAAGCAAAATTGTGGAGCACCATGCTGACCGAATCGACCAGAAACGGCATATCGTCGTTGACGATGTGAATAGCGGTATGGCTGCTTTCGAAGCCGTCGCTAGCTTGTAGTGGATTGAATACACGGATATTGGCGACGCCGGCTTCACGCTTCTGGATGAAATCGAAGTTGCTGCGGGCAATTGCGGCCCATTCCTGCGCACTGCGCAGCGATAGTTCTTCTTCTGGCAAACGCGCGTAAAACGCAGCGGTAAAAGTTTCCATTTGCTTGGCGGCATTGCCGGTTAAACCAACGCTGGCAGCAGCGGAAATGGCGTTTTGGGACGCGGTCGGGGCGATTTGGGCGCTCATAATATCGGTCAGGTGGGACAAGACGCGTATTGTAACGATTGCCAAGGGCCTGATGCTATAAAAATAGGGCAAAAGCTTTAAAAATCAGACATCTCCGATTTTTGTGTTACAAGCGTTGCCAGGCCGTTATTTTGCTGCTCTTACAACCCTCAAACTGCTGGCTAGCAAGCCCAGAGCTTCTTCCAAAATCTGGTCTTCCACCGTTAACGGCACCAGCACCCTAATCGTGTTGGCATAGACGCCACAGGACAGCAAAATCAGGCCTGATTCGGCCGCCTGAGTCGTCAGCGCTTTCGTCGTATCGACATCCGGCGTATTGCTACTGCCCGGCTGAATCAATTCAAACGCCACCATGCCGCCCAAGCCCCGGATTTCGCCAATGCCCAGACTTTTGTCTTTTTGCAATTCGCTGACGTAAGCGCGAATTCGATCGCCAATTTTCTGCGAACGTAGTAGCAAGTTTTCCGATTCAATGACTTCGAATACCGCCAATGCTGCTGCACAAGCCACCGGATTGCCGCCGTATGTACCGCCTAACCCTCCTGCAGCCGGTGCGTCCATGACCTCAGTGCGACCGACGACCCCGGCCAAGGGCAACCCGCCACCTATGGATTTCGCGACCGCGATGATGTCTGCATGAACATCGTAATGCTCCATCGCGAATAATTTTCCGGTGCGCGCAAAACCGCTTTGTACTTCATCGGCAATCAATAGAATTCCGTATTCATCGCAAAGCTCTCTAAGTGCCGACAAAAACTCGGGCGGAGCGACCGTAAAACCACCTTCCCCTTGCACCGGTTCGATAATGAATGCGGCAACACGTGCGGCTTCAATATCGTATTTGAATAGATGCGCAATATCGTTGAGAGCATCCTGGACACTGACACCGTGATAGGCGTGCGGAAACCGGGCGTGATAAATATCGGCGGGGAATGGTCCGAAGCCCGTTTTGTAAGGCACCACTTTGCCGGTTAATGCCATGCCCATCATGGTTCGGCCATGGAAACCACCGGAGAATGCAATAACGCCAGTGCGTTTGGTGTAAGCGCGAGCAATCTTGACGGCATTTTCGACAGCTTCGGCACCGGTACTGACAAAAAACGATTTCGCCTTGCCCAGGATCGGGGCTTTTGCATTCAGCTTTTCTGCCAGTTCAACATAGGGCTCGTACGGCATCACCTGTACGCAGCTATGAATAAAAGCATCCAGCTGCTTTTGAATGGCGACCATCACTTTCGGATGCCGATGCCCGGTATTAAGCACGCCGATACCGCCGGCAAAATCAATATAGCGCTTGCCATCGGCGTCCCAGATTTCTGCATTCAGGGCACGTACTGCATAACGTTGTGTAGCGTGGCCAATACCACGAGCAACAGCGTCATCTCGACGCCGCTGCAATTCGGCATTCTTGCTCATCATGGGTCCCCACCACGTGAAATAAATCGTTTCGTCATTGGCATTCTATCGCTAATTTTTCAATTAAAGATGTTATAAGCTAGGTAACAGGTTTTCAGGACTACCCGTCCGATCTGTACCTATAAACCTAGCGTGTGAGAATGACTATGTCCGTGACGATATGTCCCATTGCCATTGCCGTCGGTTGCAGAAAATGTCCGATTTATCTCGTCTGCCCGGTGAAATCGATTATTGGCGATCAAGCACCGAAACAACCGGAAAAATCCTTGAGCCGATCGGCGCCAAAGAAAAAGAGTGCCAAGAAGAAAGCATCGAAGCGAAAAGTAGCCTGACAAATTAAGCATTGTTCAGGTCGAACTTAACGCGATAACGAGTTTTATCTACGCAGCGTTAATGTTCAGCGGAGTAAATTGAACCGCCCAGCCACAAGGAGTGTCGTCATGCTTCGATTGAGCTTGTTTTTTGCGTTATTAATGGTTTCCTGCAATACCGCAAATACGCAGGAAGTGGTCTATAGCCACAGCTCATCAGGCATGTTTCGCGTTACCACCCTGGTCAAGAATCTGGCTCACCCATGGGGCATGGCATTTCTGCCCGATGGCCGTTTATTAATTACCGAACGCCCCGGGCGTCTGAGAATTTATTCGCAAGGACAACTGTCCAGTGCCGTCACCGGGACACCTGCTGTTTTCAACCAAGGCCAGGGCGGATTACTGGATGTGGCCATTGATCCCAATTTTGCCCAAAACCAATTGGTTTATCTGGCTTATGCCGAGGCAGGCACCGGTGGCAAGGCCGGCACTGTCGTGATTCGCGGCAATTTGAACGGCAATGCGCTGGAAAATACCCAGGTGTTGTTTCGCCAAATGCCGAAGTTGAGCACTGGCAATCATTTCGGCTCGCGTTTGGTGTTCGATAATTCTGGCTATTTATTTGTCACTCTGGGCGAAAACAATAATCGCATTACATCCCAATATCTTGATCATCACCAAGGCAAGGTCATTCGTATTTGGCCTGACGGCAGTATACCCACCGACAATCCATTCGTAGGGCAAGCCAATATCAAACCGGAAATCTGGTCCTACGGTCATCGCAATCCACAGGGCGCGGCTTTAAATCCCTGGACCGGAAAGTTATGGCTGAACGAACATGGCCCGATGGGAGGTGACGAAATCAATATTCCCCTGGCCGGAAAGAATTACGGCTGGCCGATCATCACCTACGGCATCAATTACGACGGACAGCCAATTCCGGAATCCACCGGCAGCAGTGCACCAGGCATGGAACAGCCAATACATTATTGGGTCCCATCTATCGCAACGAGCGGAATGGCGTTTTTCGACAAAAACAAAAATAGCGCCTGGTATGGCAATTTGTTTGTCGGTGGCTTGGCAGCGCAACAATTAGTTCGGCTTCAAATCAATGGCGAAAGCATCGTCAAGGAAGAACGTTTAATGGGCGAGCTTGGCTATCGTATTCGCGCCATATGTGCTGGTCCGGATGGAGGCTTGTATCTGCTCACCGATGAAAGTAGCGGAAGGTTGCTGAAAATAGATCCGCCGCCAAAAATCACGCGCTTTGTAAAACCACCAAAACCACGGCCGCAAAGTAACGACGAGCCAAGCCGGTGAACAATGCAAACTTGAAAAGCCGGGTTAAAACCCGGCTTTTTCTTTCGGCTTGCGTCCGGAAATGACCGGCACATGCCAAACCGCATAATTGGGTGGTGTTTCGATGGCGTGAATCAGGGAATTCATATCGGCAACAACGGCATCTTCACTGCGCCCTGACGCCTCTGCCAGAACTGCGGTGTAACCATCGCGCCACGACCGGATGATCCCTGCAAATGTTGCACGCGGCACTCGCAAAGTATCGACGGTGATGTAATCCATCGTAATATTTAGATAGCCACGGCTTTCCAGTAAAGCCGGAGAGTGTCGTCCAATACGGCCATCGCATTTGATGCCTTGAAGAAATTTGACAGCGTGTTCATTCCAGAAACGATCCGGATCGAATTCGCTTACCGGAAAATGCAACATTCCGTAATCTTCCGACAGCAAATGCAATACGCCTCCGGGTTTTAACACCCGGGTAAATTCCGCCAACACCAGCGGAAAATCCGGAACGGCCTGCGACATATGCCGGCAAACAACCAAGTCGACGCTGGCATCCTCGAAACGCAATGCGAAGGCATCGCCTTGTTCGTAACCAATGCGGCCAGAGAATTTCTCACTGTCTCTTCTGGCAAAAACAAGATTGGACTCCAGAATATCCATGCCGGTTAACCGGGCTTGCGGATAATGCTCGGCCAGACGACGCGTGATTTCTCCGGTACCGCAGCCTACATCAAGAATACTGATCGTATCGCCGAGTTTGTATCGATCAAATAAATATTTTTCCTGCGGCCAAATCGCATCGGCTTGATATGCCAGATTGCGCACCATGGATTGATCGCCCATTTGTTCGGCTTGGGGGTTTCGATCTTGAGTCATATGTATTCCATGATGGCGAGTCAAGCTGACAAGGGCCAGCGACCCAGTTCGATGTGCTCGGATTTTCCGACCAGACTTTCTATCAATACAAAATCATTCACAGGCCAGTTAATCGGCGTAATCGAACGGGCTTCGCCAACAGGCTGTCGGTTATAAAGCAGAGTCGCATGCGGTTTGAAGTTATTGTTCAACTTGTCGCCCAGCTTGACCGCAAGTAAATTATTCTTGAGCAGTTGCCAGAAATTTTTCAAATCGGGCAACTCATTAGCTGAAGTTGCCACGCAGGGAAATCTTCCCGTCCTGCTGTCGAAGCACATGAATTGATCAAGCACAATTTCGAAAGCCTTGGCATGAACCTTGTTGGCTGCCGTAAGTGCCCTGCTCACCAGATCGGGTCGTACTTCCGGAAACTGGCCCAGATGATGCAAAGTCAAATGATAACGCTCGCTGGAAATCCAGCTGCCATTGAAAGCATATGCAGCTCTCAACTCATCAGCGCAATTCGACAGCGCTTTGCGAACTTCCGGGCCAGGCGATAACGCAAAAAAATAATTGTGTTCATGCTCTTGCTTGGTGCCGAGCCCGAACAAGGACATCTGCGGCATCGAATTTTTTGAACCGGAATGTTTGTTGATCATGACAAAATTGTTTTTCTTGACGGGCGGAACATGCCCATGCTGACCTATTCGATGAAAATCGCGATTTCCGACAAAGTCTTGCGATTGATATCGGGCACTCGACAATCATCGGCCGGATGTCCTACCACCAGCAACAAGTAAGGCACTTCATTCTCGGGTCGATTCAAAATCATATTTAAAAAAGCCATCGGACTCGGAGTATGCGTCAATGTGGCCAGGCCGGCTTTATGTAATGCCGCAATCAACAGTCCGGTTGCGATTCCCGCAGATTCATGCGGGTAATAGCGCTTGGCTTTATGCCCGTCTATTTCCGGTCCTGTCCGCTCGTAAAAAACGGCAATCAACCAGGATGCCGTTTCAAGAAATGACTTGTTCGCGTCGGTCCCCAGTTCAGCAAGAGCACTAAGCCATTCGTCTGGTGCGCGATGGTTGTAAAATTCGTTCTCTTCCACTTCGGCAGCTTCGCGAATGCGTTTTTTGACACCGGGATTTGAAACGGCAATGAAACGCCAAGCTTGCTGATTTGCTCCGCTTGGCGCAGTTCCCGCCGTTCTGAGGCAGGCTTCAATCACTTCACGAGATACGGCTTTGGTCGAAAAATCCCTGACCGTTCGTCGAGTTGCCATTTCATCGGCAAACATTCTTGCGCGGGCAAGCCGCTCGCCATCGAGCGTGCCATACGGTGGCAATAAAATTGTTTTCAGTTTTTCCATTGCCACAGCATAGCCTACTTGATTGCCGTGAATCGATTCCAGACTCAACTCAGATCAACAAAAGTCTTGAACCCGCCCCAAAACATGCGCTTGCCATCGAACGGCATTTTTTTCGGGTCCATCATGCTGGCAAGACGTGGGTCGACCATCACCTTTTTATTAATCCGATTCCGGTCGGCTTTCGTTTTGTAAATGATGAAGGAAAAGACCACGGTTTCGCCTTTCTTCAACTTCACGCTTTGCGGGAAAGAAGTGTACTTGCCCGGCTTCACGTCGTCGGCAATGCATTCCTTGTAATCAAGCGCGCCATGTTCACGCCAAACCTTGCCAGCCAACTTGGCCATCTTCCGGTATTCCGCCATTTTCTTGGTCGGAACTGGTAACACAAAACCGTCAACGTAACTCATACGGACTCCTGTTGTTGTGGTAGCGGGAACAATAGCCTCCACCTAAATAACAACAGGGTCAAGTGCACTTCATCGGCTTCTATCGGGATTCTCGACACTGAACTCTGGCCACAACAACCTTATCGATGAAGAGCCGTGTGTGCGCTAACGCACTGACTGCTACTTACAGGCAGTTTAGCTTGCAAGCATCGAGCATTGGGAGTCTGACCATGTCATTCGCACTTTATATTTTAGGTATTCTCGTTGTCCTAGGCGGAGCCATTTACGGCGCAGTACTATTGCACGTACCACAGCAATGGATCGTCGTAGGTTCAATTATTATCGCCGGGCTAGGGATTCTTTCGGCCGTGGTGCACACGCGTTCGCGTGACAAGCCGCAGTAATCGGCGGATTCGACTTCAAGGCAGAGCACGAAGCCAGTGCATCGCATCCGCTTCGGAAGTAAACACGTCGGCAGTGATGCCGAAATTCGCGGCAGCAACAATACCGAATTTTTCCGGGTCAATAAAAGCCGCCTGCGCCACAACCGCCACGGTGAGCGCTCCTCCGGAAGCCGATACCCACTCGCGCACCATCCAGTGGCGCTCGCTTATGCTTGGGGGCGGGAAGCCGGTAAGTCCATCGGCAACAATCAGCAGTTTCCGAATGCCCTGCCCCCCGGCCTCGATAATCGCTTTTGAAATAAGTGCTACTGCTTGTTGAAAACGATAAGTACCCACGGGCCGGAAAATACCGATTCCATCAATTTGCTCTAGCTTATTCGGCTGATCCATGACACATGATGAGTGAATGATTGGTTTGCGGCAACTTGCCAGATACATCAATCGCGCTCGGCAGCTTCTTCGCGGCCCTGCTGGCGAATAATGGCTTCCTGCCTGGCATCTTCGATCGACATCATGACGGCATCCAGGTCGGCGGCGTGTTCGTCGAATACAAATTTCCCCGTCAAAACCGTATCGGGTTGCAGCTCGCCTTTTTCGTATATCGCCCACATCTCTTCGCCATAGTGCGTAGCGAGAAGTTCGGGGGCGAAGCGGCCAAGACTGTCACGCAAATTGTGCACGTCGCGAAGCAACATCGTGCGAGCTGCATTATTCCCGGCGGCACTGACAACTTGCGGAAAGTCGATGATCACCGGGCCAAATGGCGCAACCAGCACGTTGTACTCCGACAAATCGCCATGAATCATCCCGATGCAAAGCATCCGTACGACATCTCCGATCAGTTCGCCATGGAACCAGCGGGCTTCCTCATCGCTGAGCTGGACTTCACCCAAGCGCGGCGCACTATGACCGGCTTCGTCTGTCACCAATTCCATCAGCAACACGCCATGGAAATAACCATACGGCTTCGGCACACAGACTCCGGCCTCCACCAATTGATACAGCGCATCGACTTCGGTATTTTTCCAGGCAGTTTCCTGTTCCTTGCGACCAAATTTTGTTGCCTTGCTGATCGCACGTGTTTGTCGGCTACCGCGCACCTTTCGACCTTCCTGATATTGTACGCGCGCCTGAAAACTGCGCTGCGCCATATCCTTGTAAACTTTCGCACAAATAATTTCGCTGCCGGAACGCACAACGTAGACAGCAGCTTCCTTGCCGCTTTTCAGTGGCCGCATGACTGCATCGATAACGCCATCGTCGATAAGTGGCTGCAGGCCTTTCGGGGTTTTCATCTGATAATTGAACGCATTGGAATCGAGAGCTCCATTATCGTCTATTCGTCTCGCCTGCGATATTAATTATGTGTGCCAGCACACTTATAAAAGTGCATTTTTGTATTTTTCTGTAGCGTTGATAAACAATTTCCATCGATTCAATCGCGCTGAGGCTGCCGTTAAGGTACGACAGCGTACCGTTGAATCACGCGCCAAGTCGGCGTCTGGAGTGACAACATGAAACGTATCGCAATCAGTATGCTTACTTTGGCCATTACCGCTGCTGCGGGCGGTGCCCTCGCAGCCCCACAGGACTACCGTAATGATTCCCGCTACAACGACAGTAATTACGACAATCGCTATGACGATCGCTACGAAAACCGTCGCGTCAGCAATCGTCGCAACGACCTGGCACAAGTTATCCGCGTAGAACGCATGAATAATCCATACGGCGCCTATCAGCGTCAGGAGTGTTGGAATGAACAATCCCGTAATTACGATGATGGTTACTACCGTGATGATTACGGCCGTCTGTATCGTGGCGATGACCGCAACAGCAAAACCGGCGTAGTCGTAGGTGCCATTGTTGGCGGCGCTATCGGCAACCAGGTCGGCAAGGGTGATGGCCGCGATGCCGCAACTGTCGCCGGCGCTGTCATCGGTGGCGTCATAGGCAACAATATTGCTCGCGACAACAAGCAGTATGAGTATCGTGATGACAATAATACGATTCGTCGCTGCCGCACGGTTTATGACGACAACAACAGCAGCCGATATGGTAATTACGATTCTTACAAAGTGACTTACCGTTATGCAGGCCAGACCTACACGGCAATGACCGACTACCGTCCAGGCCGCACCATTCGCGTAACCGTGAATGTACGTTTGCAAGAAGACGGTGTCCGCTACGGCAGTCGCTGAAATTGATTCAAGACTAAGACTAAAAGGGCCCTTTATGGGCCCTTTTTTTATTGAACACACCAGCATGCAATATCGGGAAAGGCACGCTTAATCATCGAAAATGACTGAAGCTTCAGCTTGCTGTCGGAAACATTAATAAGAAAGTAAAAAATCATCATTATTCAGGATTTTGTTAAGGCAATGCGGCGTACGGTTATCCTACGCGCCACGTCGGCGTCAGGAGCAAACAACATGAAAAGTATCGCAATCAGTATGCTTTCTTTGGCCATTACCGCTGCTGCGGGCGGTGCCTTTGCTGCCCCACAGGATTACCGCTACAACGATGACCGTTACGACAATCGCTATGAAGATCGTTATGAAAACCGTCGCCTCAGCAATCGCCGTAACGACTTCGCCCAGGTCATTCGCGTTGAACGAATGAACACTATCGGTGCATATCAGCGCCAGGAATGCTGGAACGAACAAACCCGAGACTATGATCGTGGATATTACCGCGACGAATACGGTCGCCTTTATCGCGGCGATGACCGCAACAGCAAAACCGGTATTGTGGTTGGCGCATTGGTCGGCGGTGCCATCGGCAACCAGGTCGGCAAGGGCGATGGCCGTGATGCCGCCACAGTAGCCGGCGCCGTTATTGGTGGTGTTATCGGCAACAAGATTGCACGCGACAACAATCAATACGAGTATCGCGATAACAATAACACCGTCATTCGCTGCCGCACTTTTTACGACAACACCAACAACAGCAGATATGGTAATTACGACTCCTACCGGGTCACATACCGTTATGCCGGACAGATATACACGGCATTTACCGACTATCGTCCGGGCCGTACCATGCGCGTTGTCGTGAATGTGCGTCCACAGGAAGACAATATCCGTTACGGCAATCGCTAAACGTTCAGAACAGTAAAATTAAAAGGGCCCTTGATGGGCCCTTTTTTTAAACAAATTATTTCGCCACTACGCAATTGCGTCCGCTTTTTTTCGCCTCGTCTAACGCACCGTGAGTACGCTTCAACAATGCATCGATACTTTCATGACCGGCATTCCATTCGCAAACACCCAAGCTTATGGTTACCTGCGGCGCATTCGTCAATTTATCCATCTCGGTGACTTCTATCGAACGGCGCAAACGTTCAGCAACATCAACGGCAGGTCGCCTGGGAGAACCGGGCAAAACAACCAGGAACTCCTTGCCGCCGAGACGGCCTATCCGATCTCCTCGCCGCAATGCCTGATTGGAAACATCGGCGACTGTCTTGATGACTAAATCACCGCCTTCATGACCATTTTTATCATTGACCTGCTTGAAATTATCGATATCAAATGTGATCACGCTCAGAGGCTGCTCTTCTTCATAGGCATTCTTGGCCTGATCGCCCAGGAAAGTGAGGATGTGTTGCCGATTTGGCAACTTGGTTAATTCATCGGTCATCGACAAAATGCGAGTGCGCCGCTTTTTGTAGAACTGCCACAAACTCAGAATTAACAACAAGGCTAGAAGTACCGTGCCCAGCGTAACGACCTGCCACCACAAGTTGCGTTGTTTTTCTTCATTAAATTGTGCTTCGAAAATCCGCTCATTTTCTATCAGCATTACCTTGTTTTCGAGTTCGGCACGCTCGCGCTCAAACTTTGCGGCCTGATCTTCAAGCAAGCGTATATTCAGTTGCCGTTGCACCATCCGCAACTCGTTACCTGCTTCATGGGCACTTTGAAAATCACCATGCTTGGCAAAATTTCGAACCCGCATGTCGTAAAACTGAATCAATGGACGAAGATTTTTTTCCGACAGAAACTCCTTGTCGCCCGCTTTTTCCGCAACGGCAAGGCCAGACAAGTAAGCCACGGAAGCCGCTGCAGTGTCCCCGAGCTTTTCATGGGCATTACCTTCACAAAGCAGCAATCTGGGCTCCGCTTTGACATCGTTTGCCATGCGCGCGAGAACCAGGCCCTGTTGCGCGATTGACAGCGCAGCCGCAGGATCAAATGAAACGGTCGTCATGCACAGACGCGTTTGTGCTTCACGATTTAATGCCGCATCTTCGGTATTTTGCAGCTTTGGCAGCGCACGTTTGATTATCTCAGCAGCCGCTTTCGGATCTTTATTTTCGATTTCGTTCGCTTGCGCGAGTAATTCCCGTGGGCTGGTGACGTATTCGTCTTGCGCTGCAATATCGGCCTGTACAGACAAGGCCAGAGTCACCGCGAGCATTCTAAGGAACGGGCGCATGCCCTAGCTTAGCAAATTACTGAAGCAAAGCCAGTGTTAGATGAGCCACACGAGCGATCAACGAGGGCCGGAGATACGTGTGTAAACCGAAGTCACCGGACCCGTCGTACCGACCGACATCGTCACCCGCAACGCATTGCCGCTGCAAACGTAAGTACTGGTATTCGGCGTCAACGGGCCAACTTGCATCGGCACGGTGATCCTTCGTCCATGCACAACTGTCGTAACTGAGCCACCGACATCACCGGCATCTGGACACATATTGAATTGGCCATGGGAAGCAGACCAACGGCCACTGACTTGGCCACTTAAACTTGCGGTACCGCTCGCTCTGGAATCGCTTACTACCATCTCGCCGCTAGCCGACACATGCGATCGCCCGGTCATAAAGCTGCGGTCTTCATTGAGTGTCAATGTATTTCCTACCATCGATGTGCCGGTTATGCGGAAATTCGGAACGTGCTCGCGCATCCATTGCTGCATACCATCGACGGTCATTTGCCAGGTACCCACCATGCAGCGATCAATCTCGCGGGTTGCTGCGCATTCCTGACAACTCGCTTCACGCGTTCCGGTAATTTGCAATGCCGCTGCTGCTGGGGATGCAGCCATACCGACGAATTTAAATTCGCGGGCATTACCGTCCATAGCGTCTATCGTGACCGGGAAATCCGCCCAGGTTTCGCTGCCACCGGCTTTCACTGCATGAAATCTTCGCGGTTGCGGGTTTACGCGCCAGCGTCCGCACCTGTATGTAATATTTGCCCGTTTTAAAACAAACGGCGCAAGATCTACCCGCTGTGTACGCGTATTTTCCCAGTTATAGGTATCACCTGTTTGTGGCGTCGAACCAATCGATCCGCCGTGGCCATCACGAATGCGTCGATCGATATAATCCTCGGCGAAACGCAACCATTGATTAGAAGGGAGTGCCGCCGTCATCGCAGTGCGCTGTGCCGACTCGCTTGCGCTGGATGCCATTGCACGAAGAAATGGCATCACGCTTTCGCGACCACGCGCACCGCCCATCCAGGCAAAAAACACGTATGCGTCATATGACATGCGATTCAATGCCACGCGTGGTGAATCCCTATCGAAAATACTTACCCTGTCACTCAAGTAACGCGGCGGAGTTACCGCGACGGTCGAAAACCAGTCGGCCGAACCTTCCTGCCACCAGGTGCCGCCACCGGCCGCACCCAACGTGGCCGCCGAATTTAGTTGCGCCCTGGTCAGACTCGAACGTTGTACGCAATGGAATAATTCATGCGAAACAACCGCTGCGCCATAACTCGCCGTGGCACCGGCACCCAGCAACCAGATCGTGATATGACATTCGCCTCCTGGCGAAAAGTTTGTCCACGCGGCAATGTCTCCGAAATTTTCGCTACCTACGCCAGGACCATACCCATCTACAAGTAAAATGGTGACATCGGAAATTCTGAAGCTGCCCAACGACGACATCGCTGTGGCTGATGCATCAACGCCTTGCTTGAACGAACGCATTGCCCCGGGTCTTGTCGCCCAGTCAGCCACCAGATGTTGCACGATTCTTATGTGAGTAGTACCGGCATCCGATCTAACGGGAGTGCGACCGGTTTCCACACAAAGAAATCCGGACTCGTGAGCCAATCTCGCATCGAACTGGGCTAGATACGCCGGATCATTGCAATCTCCGAACTCGGATGCCATAACTTGAGTTGCAACGAAAGCACCTGCAATCGACAGCAGCAATAAGCAGATGGCTCTTAGACGGGGAAAATGCATTTCGATCCTTGAAATTGGTTTAACCATGTGTCGGCATTCGCGTATGTACTATCTCGATTACGTTGAACCACCTTGCAGGAGGCCACTTATCCGTTATATAGCTGAACGGAATCAAGCACAATGCCGGGATGAATACGATTCCTGACCGAAATTGAAACGGGTGTTCGTCATCTTGTACCAGGTATTTGCATACGAACAGTCAAAGACTTGCATTAACGTTTGATCTAGATCAAATGCCGGACTTTCCAGGTCGATAACCTTGCTCCATGAATTTTTTAATCAAGGAGCAAGTGTATGAAATCTTCCATTTTACGTAACAGCATTGTGGCCGCTTTGATTTTTACCGCCGTACCTGCCTTTGCCTTTGAAAAAGGCGACTGGGCCGTAGGCGTTGGCGTCCATCAGGTCAATCCCGATTCCGATAACGGCAGCCTGGCTGGGGGGGCATTGAACACGGACGTGGGTTCCGCAACGAATCTCTCGTTCACCGGCGAGTATTTCCTATCTGACCAGTGGGGCCTGGAAGTCCTTGCCGCACTACCATTCGAGCACGACGTGAAATTGAATGGCGTGGAAATGGCGAGCGTTAAACAGCTTCCGCCGACATTTTCGCTGCAATATCACTTCAAGGGCGAAAAAGTACGGCCATTTGTCGGCCTGGGCCTGAATTACACGACGTTCTTCAGTGTCAAGGAAAAAGGTCCGCTCGCCGGAAACAATCTGGACCTCGATAGTTCCTGGGGTCTCGCGGCGCATGCCGGGCTGGACTTCGCAGTCAATGACAATCAGTTCATTCGCGTGGATATCCGTAAAATCGATATCGATTCGAAAGTCAAATTGAATGGCAGCGATATCGGCACAGTGAATATCGACCCGTTGGTATACGGTGCCGCCTATGTCTGGGTTTTCTAGACCAATCGGTCATTGAAAAAAAAGCCGGCTGCATGCCGGCTTTTTTTCTATATCGGAGGATTGGTGCGGGAACGGTTACAATAACCGACTCGATTCAGCATATACCAGGCTTCTCCAATGGCACCCAAAGCAACCGTTTACAAAGCCGAGCTGCAAGTCAGCGATATGGATCGCCATTATTACGCCCTGCATAATCTGACGTTGGCACAGCATCCCTCGGAAACAGATTTACGCTTGATGGCACGCCTGATCACGTTTGCGTTATTGGCAGAAGAAAAACTGGAATTCGGGCGCGGCCTAAGTAGCGACGAAGATCCGGATCTATGGCGTCGCGATTACACCGGCGATATCGAACAATGGATAGACCTTGGCCAACCCGATGAATCCCGAATTCGCAAAGCCTGCGGCCGCTCGCAGCAAGTCGTGATTGTCACCTATAACGGCAATGCATCCGATATTTGGTGGAACAAAAACTCCGCCTCGTTGGCACGCTTGAAAAACCTCACCGTGATTGATCTGGATGGAGCATCGGTAGAAGCAGCCACAAAACTATTACAACGAGGCATGCGACTGACTGCGATGATCCAGGATGGCGAATGCCAGTTGATGAGTGATGAAACCAATGTCGCGTTCAGGCCGACAACGAGAATGCAACCTGCCTAAACTGCCTCATTACGCATCCAGAAATACGATGGCCGCAAAAGCCAAGCTGCAAAAAATGTAAGACGCGACATTGGTTTTCCAACCCAATTTCAAGTGCCGACTAGCTAGCCAGGTCAGAACAAATAATCCGCCAACGATTAGCGCTGGCAGCGCCCACATACCCCACCCCAGGGCAAGGCTCATACGCGCTTCGTCATTAGGATGCATCAAGCTGACAAAAGCCGCCGCAAAACGCATAAACAGCGCCACGAACAAGACTGGATATGCCAAGGTCCAATCCCGCGACTTCACCAGAAAGAAAGCGGTTAATGCCTGCATCAAGGTAAAAAGTGGTCCGGCACCGGAAATCAGAAAGGCATCACGCTCGGATAGAAACCCGCCGTTTCGTGGAGATGCACCGTTCATGCTCATCACCATGTCGTAACCCAAGCCTACTCCGGCGAGCCAGTGCGCGACTTCATGCAACAAAAAAGTGAGTACGGTGGCAATCAGCAGGACGAAATAGAAATTCCAATTCACATGCTTGCTAGTCATGGTTCAACCTTGCCTTGACAATTCAAGACCCAATATTGCCCGCATCAAATCGAAAACGCCAGCCGATATCTCGATGACGAGAGTCCATGTGACTCACGATCCGGTGTTCAATAAATCCTTCGCCACCGCTTCGGCAATTTTTATTCCATCGACTGCCGCAGAAAGAATGCCTCCGGCATATCCGGCCCCTTCGCCGCCTGGATACAAGCCGCGAGTGTTCAGGCTTTGCATTGTTTCATTTCGTTTGATGCAAATCGGTGATGAAGTGCGGGTTTCAACCGCAGTCAGTATCGCGTCATTCATCGAAAAGCCCTGAATCTGCTTATTGAATTCAGGAATCGCTTCACGAATCGCGGCAATCACGAACGGCGGTACAACCTCAGTCAAATTGCACAGCTTGATGCCGGGTTTGTAGGAAGGAATAACACTACCCAACTCCGTCGATGCTTTGTCGCGCAGAAAATCACCGACCAATTGTGCCGGCGCCTCATAGTTTTCTCCGCCGATTTCGTAGGCACGTTCTTCCAGTTTTCTCTGCAGATCAATGCCGGCAAGCGGGTGGCCGGGGTAATCTTTTTCCGGATCAATACCGACCACAATCGCCGAATTGGCATTGCGTTCGTTTCGCGAATACTGACTCATGCCGTTTGTTACCACACGTCCGACTTCGGACGTTGCCGCAACTACGGTACCGCCCGGGCACATGCAAAAACTGTAAACGCTGCGGCCGTTTTTACAATGATGTACCAGCTTGTAATCTGCAGCGCCCAGGATTGGATTGCCGGCAAAACTTCCGAAACGTGCCTGATCGATAACCGATTGCGGATGCTCGATGCGGAAGCCGATCGAAAACGGTTTTGGCTCGATATAGACACCACTGTCGAACAGCATCTGGAAGGTATCGCGGGCACTATGGCCAATCGCCAATACGATATGGCGGCTATGCAGTGTTTCACCGGATGCCAGCGTTACGCCAGTTGCTTGTCCATTATCGATATGCAGTTTCTCCACGCGTTTGCCGAAACGGATTTCACCGCCAAGCGCGATGATTTCGGCCCGCATTTTTTCTACCATCGTCACCAGCTTGAAAGTGCCGATATGCGGTTTGCTGACATACAGGATTTCTTCAGGCGCGCCGGCTTTGACAAACTCGGTCAATACTTTGCGACCGTAGTGAAATTTGTCTTTTATCTGGCTGTATAACTTGCCGTCGGAAAAGGTACCGGCGCCGCCTTCGCCAAACTGCACATTGCTTTCGGTATTCAGAATGCTTTTGCGCCAAAGGCCCCAGGTGTCTTGCGTGCGGATACGCACATCCTGTCCGCGCTCAAGCACGATCGGCTTAAGCCCCATTTGGGCTAGCACCAATGCCGCGAGAATTCCGCAAGGACCGAAACCGATGACGATCGGACGTTGTTGTCCGCCGCCGGGAAAATCGGCATTCGCCTTCGCAACAAATTTATACGTGGTGTCCGGACTGGGAAATACCTTGCTTGAATCCGGAAATTTACCGAGTACTTTTCTTTCAGCGTCTATATTCAAGGAAACATCAAGATTGTAGATCAGGCAAATCGCCGATTTCTTCCGGGCGTCGTAGGCACGTTTATAGACATTCACATCCAGCAAATCGGAAGCCGGAATATTTAGCGTATCAAGAACCGCCTTGTTCAAGTCAGCATCGCTGTGATCGAGAGGTAGTTTGATATCGTTGATACGAAGGGACATTGCCAGAGCGATCTTGATAAGAGAGTTGCTATTTTAGCGCATCAGCTGCAACTCGATGCGGTCATTAGCCTTAATTCGAGCAGACAAAGAAAAATCCCGGGCCAGCCTTAGCCAAACCCGGGATTATCGTGAGGTAACGCTGGAATATTATTTCTTCGCGTCGTCCGACTTCAGGCCGACTTTCTTCAACAGTGCTTCGCCCTGCTCTGTCTGAGCCAGGCCTTCGAGCATCGCGCCAAAATTGGTGCCGCCATTGGACGAGAAAATATCCATGATGTTCTTCATGCCGTTTTCGACATTACCGGAATTGGCAATCACTTTGACATCAGCCTTCGCCAAGGCATGGGCTTGTTCGATACCCACGGCCTGATTCGCCTTGACCTGTTCGATGGTCACCAGATATTTCTGATACCCCTCGTTGTTGCCGATTTCTTTCGCGAGCACGATCTGTGCCTGTACCGGCGCAAGTTGCATGGCTTTTTCGGCCTCTGCTTTCGCGGTGCCTTCAACGGCAATACCTTCGGATTCACGCTTCTTGCTTTCGAGGTCGCCTTCCGCAACGAGAATGGTCGTCGCCTTGGTGCCTTCGGCGACCAGGATCGTGGTTTCTTTTTCCTGCGCCGCTTTGATAATCGCCATTTCTTTATTGATGGCCGCGGTTTCCTTGTCCTGATTGGCTTTAACGATCTGGACTTCCTTGGCAATGTTCGCCGATGTCACTTCGGAAACCTTGGTGATTTCCAATTCTTTTTCGGTCGTTATTTTCGCCTGCTCTTTAATCGATTGCTGTGCTTGCTCGTTCGCAATACCCACAGCCTTGTCTTTTTCTGCCGTACGTGCTCCGACTTTTTGCAAGGCATCTTGCAACTGAACGTCAGTTTCGCGCTTGGCCTCGATTTCGGCAATGCTGGCGCGTTTCATGTTTTCAGCTACTTCAATACGGCTTTGCATTTCAATCAGGGATTTTTTCTTTTCCATGATGTTTTTGATGACATTCGAACCCATCGAATCGCGGATATCCATCAACTCGATATTTTTTACCGTCGAAACACCCCAGTTCACCAACTGGGTTTCCACTTCGCGAGTGAAGGATTCACCAAACTGGCTGCGGCCCTGCATGATTTCTTCGATATCGGCCGAAGCCAGAATCGTACGCACCGCACCTTGCAAGATCGCGTGCAATTGGCTGCGTAATTCGTCAAACGAACTCACGCGCTGTGCCGCCAGATTGGAATCGGAAATGCGGAAGAAAGCTTTTACGTCGACGACAAACGGCAATCTGCCTTTGTCATAGGCTTCATAGGCTTCCAGGTCACCGTCGAATACGGAAACCGGCAACACGATTTTGACGATACCGATTTTCGGAATCCATGACGGCCATTCGTAATAGGTATTTCCGGCTTCGTGATCCTTGCCGTAGGAAACCGTCGATTTTCCGGACTGAATGATATGTACTTCATTGGTGGGAACAACACGGCGCAAGAAAAGCGCAACAAACATCGTCAAGAAAACGACAGCCGCGACCGCGGCCGCGATGATGACCGCAATACTAAAATCCATTGAAAGCCCCTTGGAAACGAGAGAATTGACCGCTGAAACAGGCGCTCAGGATAACACGGGGCTGCGTTTCTACCGGCCGGATTTCACTCAAAACCGCGAGACGGCCTGCCCCTTGCGAATTGTCATCTTGATCTGCGATGTATTGCGAATATCGAGTAAAGGATTGGCTTCCAGCACCAGCAAATCCGCGACCTTACTCACTTCAACCGTTCCATGAGTCTTGCCCTTGCCAATGGCTCTCGCGCCGTTACGCGTACCGGCAATAATGGCTTGCATGGGTGTAAAACCGGCAGCTTCCACCAGCAATGCCAGTTCTTCATGCGTATGGGGCAGCTCGCCATCGCTCGAGGGCTCGAACCAATCGGTGCCCGTAGTGACCGGAACTCCGGCTTCCCGCGCCAAGCTCGTTGCCTTCGCCGCCCAGGCAAAAGCTTCATCGGCCCAATCGGCCTTCACTTCCGGCGAGAAGTTCTGCATGGTTTTGTAAACATATAGCGTGGCATCCAGGTAAACGCCGCGGGCGGCCATTTCCTTGTAAAGCGCCAACAACTTCGGATGGTCCGCAGGAATTCGTTCCCAGGGTCCTTTAGTCCTTTCACGATAGTCCGTTGGTACAACGTCTACCGCTTCCCAGACCAAATATGGCGCATGCGCCAGCGAACCAACGCCAGCGTTGACCAAATCACTTGGACGCGCTGAAAAAACCGTGGCATGTGCGGTTGTCATCATGCCCTGCCGTTTTGCTTCGCTGATAATGGAAGTTGCCAAACCGGGCGATAAATCACCGTACACCTTGATATTGGTCACGCCCGAGCCTTTGGCTTCGGCAATCGCTTTCACCGGATCGCTATCAGCGGTTATCGCACGAGCCCAGGCAGCTTCGCCGGGGGGCCTGCCCGGTGCCATTTCCGTGGTCGGACCTTCGCGAAAAATATCCGGCCCGCCAAATAACGCGCTGAACACCAATTCGGGTCCGATAAATTCGTTGGCACCCATGCTACGTTCCAGTTCGGCGAGTGCGCGCGCATCACCGGCAAGGTCACGCACGCCAGTAACGCCTCCGCGAACGGCAGCCTGCATGATTTTTTGTGCATATGCACGCGTGTCCGGAAAGCGCGCCACATGGACGTGTGTATCGATCAATCCCGGCATCACCCAGGCGCCGTTCAAACCTATCTTTGTCCATCGTGCGTCCGGCTCGGGTGTAGGCACAGTGCCGCGATCATCTATCGAGACAATGACGCCATCACGCGCGATCAAACGTTTGACCAGGCGCTCTTTCGCACCCGTGCCATCAATCAAATGGAAATCGGTTAATTCGAGATATTCGGCCGCGTAGGCAGGCGACAAAACGATGCAAAACATCAGCCATGCGCATATTCTGAAAATCAATCTCATACCTCACTCCGTAAAGAAACCGGTTTTTGAAGCCCGAACGACCGACAGAGTATTACGCAAGTTTGCGCATATACAAGGCGCAACAAGGTCAAACTGGCTGGTTAAAATGGTGAAAATTGAAATTTATTCGAAGCCAAAGTCCTGCTGCAGCAAGGCTTTCGGCGATAAAGCTGATTAACCCGCCCCTCATCAATGACAAACGTGGGAGAATAGATGTCCTTCTAATTCCCAGGCATTCAGTCATGAAACGAGCACGTGCAAGACGTCGCGCAGCAAGACTCCGCGGACGCAAATAAAAAAACGCCTGGTCAATCCAGGCGTTTTTATTTTGGGGTATTCGTAGGAGCTTGAACATACTCAGCGAAGCTGACTGTCTTTGCTACCGCGTCGGTTATATGCACTCGTACCTGCGTCTTCCCGATCATGCACTTCCTGACATGGAACGCACAAACGCACACCAGGCAATGCCTTGCGACGTGCTTCGGGGATTTTGGCATCGCATTCTTCGCAATGCTTCAAACTCGGGCCTTTCGGAATCTTGCCACGCACACGCTGGATGCCATCTTTTACCGTAGCGTCAATCTGATCCTGTACCGCACCATCACCTGCCCAACCGGTAGCCATTGTCAGCTCCCATATTTCCTCTGGAAGTGAATTATAACGCCATTATTTCAATGCCGTTTTGCTTCGCAAGCGGCGCAAATAAAATTCTACAAGCACTAAATTCGGTACAAACCCCAGCCAGGCAACAATGCGGTAAATGTCCATCGGCGGCAATTCGAAATAATGCGCCAAGCCCAATTTCCAGACTCTCAAAGTGATGGCGGACAACGTCAGCGCGAAACTACGCAACATATAGGCGCGGTGCTTGGGGAAATCGCGAACCACTGCTGCACGCCAGGCTTGATAAGTGAAGTACCACCACAAAACCGACAAGACAAAAAATGCCAGCTGCGAACCGATGCCGCCATTGGCATAAAACGACATCAACAAACCGGCCGGACCGGTAATCAATAGAATATCAATTACGTAAATGCGCCCGGCCATGCGGTGAATTTGCGGGGCATGCTGGCGAATGCGTTTCGAGAACTGGGTAAATCCGGCCAGCAATGCAAACAGGCTGGAAAACACATGCACATAAAATGCCGTCAGCCAGGCCTGATTGCCGATGAAGTCCTGCTTGATTTGCAGGAAGCTGGCATCGGTATCAAACGTCACATAGCGCAGGATAATTTCGAGCATCAAATAGCTGAAAAAGGCTAAAACCACAATGCCGAAATACTTTACTATCTGCACATATTGTCCACGGGGTCCGATCATGAGCATATCGAAATTCAAAACATTGGCTTACAGTTTATCGGTAATTTCAGGCCTGATGCTGGTTGGCTGTCATCAAAAGGCTGCCGAAACGCCAGTCGCCGCGAATAATGCTCCGGCAACGTCTGCGCCGAACGAAACACCTGCGAACGCGACGCCTGCTACCGCAACTGAATACTCAGAAAAGCTTGGCTTATATACAGGGAAATTCGAACCGACGGCAGACTATACCAAGGCAAAAGAAGCTTTCGAAAAATGGGCTGGCGAAGATGCAGAATTCGAATACATCACCAATCTCAAGGATGTTCCGAAGCAATTCCACCCTTATCTCTATCTCGACCCGCTGTACGGTTATTACGCATTCGTTTCGCCAAACCGGCTCAGCATCGTGATCGACGAAATGCGCGATGACAAAACATTCAGCGCCCACAGTATCGCGGCGGGAAATCAACGACCCGTTACCGGAACCTGGGAAAAAACCGAATCCGGTTTTCATCTAAGCGGCAGCGAACCCGGTGACGACAAGAATGACGGCAGTTTCGACATGGTACTGGTTGCCGATAATTTAGCCGGCACCTGGAAACCCAAGGATGCCGCCGCGACTCCGAAGGCTTTCAAACTCGAAAGAAAAACCTTCGTTTACAATCCAAAACTCGCACAGGAAGAAAAACAAGACGAATACGTCAATCTGGGCGAGTCCGGCCTGGAAAAAAATCCGTCCATCGACACATTAAAAACAGGCGATGTCGAAAACCTGACGCAACCGCAAATACGCATCATCCGCAACTTCATCTTTGCCCGCCATGGCTATTCCTTCAACAAGAAGGATTTACGGCTCGTCTTCGAAGCCTATGATTGGTATGTGCCGGTAAGCAATGACGTGAAAGCGGAATTGACCGATGTCGAAAAAGCCAACCTTACCTTGCTGACCCGCTACGAAAAATACGCCGACAAGCACTACGACGAATTTGGCCGCTGATTAATTAGTTTAGAAAACGACAGGGTGCGCTCATGCGCACCCTTTTCCATTCTGCGATTACGGGCCGAATTATTTTTTCGCGATGGTTTGAATATTTAATGTTTTAACTTGCACAATAAGTGCAATTGCCTTGTGCTCATGGCACTGGCGCAATAAATTGCTGCGCACCCGCAAACGTTCGTCATAGGCTTCGGCAAGATTGTCGATTCCCATCACTCTTGCAAATGCTTGCTGTGATGGCATTTTTTTTGTGCCGCAGTCGAATCTGAACGAATTGGCAGATTGGCTATCGGCATAGGCATGGCTGCTGAAAATGGCGGCAACGAGTACGATCAACATCGATAAAGTTTTCATGGTGGTCTCCTTCAAGTGGCGACACGAAGGGTGTCTGCCTGGCTTGCAGCATCCGTCCGATCGGGCGATGAAGTCCCGATGCAGCACACGGGAAAACACGAGGAGATTGCGAGGGAATGCCGAGGACGGCCACTTTTCAGCCTTTTATGCGTTGTTTCGGATACCTTACCCTTATCCTTGATCCTACCTTGGTGAACTCGAGCGCATGACCAACAATGCCGCAAGCTCCGGGATCTATTCGTTCAACGATATTCAGGTGGATACCGACGGCTTGAAAGTCACGCGAGCCGGGCTGGAGATCGCACTGGAACCCAAGGCCCACTCGCTATTACGCGTTTTGCTATCGCGACCCGGCCATGCCTTTACCCATCAGGAACTGCTGGATGCCGTTTGGGGGCATCGGCATGTGACGCCTGGCGTATTGGTGCGTTTAGTCGGAATTTTACGCCGTGCTCTCGGCGATGAAGACTCCCACGAACGCTACATTCAAACCATTCACGGCGTCGGTTATCGATTCAATTTACCTACCCAACAGGATTCCACGGACATCGAATTACCGATCGATTTGGCTGCAAATGACCCGACCCAGCCGCTGGATATTGTCACTGGCAGACCAGAGCCGGAATCTGCCGACACGATTGGCAACGACACGCTCGCAAACGCGACGCATATTCCCGCCACCCGCTACAACAGGCAGTTCCTACAGCTCGCCGTTTTATTATTCGTTCTGCTTTCGCTTTGGGCTTTGCTTTATGTCCGCAGAACGAGCGAAACCTCGCAGGAAACGAAGTCTGTCGATAGTTTTCCGGTACTGGCCGTCATGCCATTTCGGGCATTGGATAAAGACGAACGTAGCAGCCCATTGGCAGCGAGCATCAGCGAAAACATCACCGGCCTTTTATCACGCACTCCAGGCATTCGTATCACGGCACCTGTTTCCTCATCGCGACTCGCAAACGTCGACATCGCAACTCAACTGAACGCCTCACATTTCCTTGAAGGCACTGTCCAGCATGAGCAACAACGCGTTTTCATGAGTATGCGCCTGATGACAACCGGAACGCGTCGGACAGTCTGGTCTCAGTCCTTCGAACGCCAGTCGGATCCAGGATTCCTGTTGCAACGACAAATTGCACGCACCGCCAGTAAAGAGTTGGTAAAAGCCATGCAATTAACCGTCATCCCGGCAGGTGAAAATCCACAGTTATACAAACGGTATTTTTGGGCACGGCAAAGTGTGATTGATGCAAATCGTGCCAATAACGTGGAATTTCAGGATGCAGAACGCGAACTTCGCCAACTAACCATCGAACATCCTAAATATGCACGCGCCTGGAGCGGCTTGGCCACGATCTACATGATTGCTGCCAGCAGTGTGGATAAAGATCGTCCGAAAAATCGCGAACTGGCAATCGCTGCTGCCAAAAAGGCACTTTCGCTGGACAAAAACCAGGCTGAGGCCACAGCAGCGTTGGGTGGTCTTGCCTGCAGAGATCAGAACTGGGACAAATGCTTATCTTTATCTCAACGAGCCGTCGACTTCGCTCCCTCCGATGCGCACATACTCGCACAGCATGCGCAGCGTCTAATAACCGTGGGCTATGTCAAACAAGGTCTCAAGGCAATCGACGATTCGCTGGCAATCGACCCGCTATCCAATCTTGCAGGTTTTTCGCGCGGGCGGGCGCTTGACACGCTTGGCCTGCACCAGGAAGCACGCGATCAATTATTGTCGAACGACAGGCCGGGAGCAAATGCCACAGCGCTCTATATGAATGCCATGTGGCGAAATGATTTTACCGATGCAAAACGCATTGCATCAGAATTACCGATGGACTCGAGATGGCGTGATTCCGAGATAACATTGGCTACGTCCATGACAGATGCTTCCCAATGGCCGGAACTCATGCGAAAAATTGAAAAATCCGAAGCCGAATTCGAAAGCTCCAACCGTATCCGCCCATACAGTCTGGAAAGATTGTTCTTGCCGAAACGCGATTACGCACTCGACATCGATGGACTCAATACCATGCAGGTACTCGGCTATACGTCGTACCAGTGGATCCTCTGGCAGCCTCAATCACGCGAACTACGAGCCAGTGACGCATTTAGGCAATATATCGAGCATACCGGGCTGAAAGCCTTTTGGAAAAAGAACAAGCAACCTGATTTCTGCACGATTGATAAAGTGAAAGAAGCCAATTGCGAGTGAACAGGCTTGAAAATTGATGCAGGTCTGGCCCTGACCCGACTTATCTTAAAAAATAATACGCGGCAAAACCAAGCACGACTAATCCTATCAACCATGAAAGACCACTGCCCGATTTTGGTTTTTCGATAGTCGGAAAATGTCCTGTACCTCCGGCTTTACGAACTTCCATGCCTTCGACGGCATCCTTGGCTTCTTTCAAACCAAGACCGGTTTGTTCACGCAACAACTTGATGGCCTCGATCTTGTTTCCAGATCGCAGCGCTTCCGCTACCGAAGCAGGAAGCTGATTGGCCAAACTTGCCATCGGCACGGATACCGGAAGACCCTGCAGATGCGCATCGACAGCGTCTTTCGCCTCCTTCAAGCCAAGCCCGGTTGCAAGACGCAATAGCTTGATCGCCTCGATCGTCTGGCCTTGATGCAAAGCCTCCAGGACATTATCGGGAAGTGGATTGGTAACGTTTTCCATATTGCCTGCCTTAACTGTTTCCATCAAATCGCTACAAATTCAGCTTCTCGAAAAACTTTTTACTCTCCTCCGAATAAATCCTTTCATCTTCATCGGCAAGTTTATTGTTACCTTGCGCCCGATATGCTTCCGCACGTGATTTGCGAACGGCGAAGTAGTCCGGCTTGATGACGAGTGTCTTGTCGAAATCGAGAATCGCGGCGGCATAGTTCTTATTACGCAGCTTTATTTTCCCGCGCTCGTAATAATTATGGTGATTCTTCGGAGCCAGCGCGATTGCCTTGCTGCTATCGGCAAGTGCTCCGACAATATCCTTCTTTTTTTCACGCACTGCCGCACGATTGGCGTAATAGTTGGCGACTTTCGGGCCGTATTGAATGGCCTTGCTGTAGTCGGCCAATGCACCGTCCAGATCATCTTTCGACAGCTTCAGGTTTGCACGCTGATTGTAGGCGTCGTGATAATCCGGCTTCAGTTTTATCGCCATGCTGGCATCTTCAATGCCGGAGTCGATATCACCGGGATTGCCGCGGATCGCTTTCATGAAAGCCTGATCCTTGTATTCTTCCGCCGTTGTTTGTGCGGATACCGGGAGTGCAATCAACAATAGGGAAAACACCAGAAAAATCGTTTTCATTGCAGGTATCCCTTTCCAGATGGAATAACAAAGATAGTGCGCCGAAACGCACTACTTTGATAGTCAGCGGGTTCTTTTCGCACCCGTTATCCACGGCTCGTATCGCTGCCCGTATGCGACATTTACCTGATACCGGGCGCTGGGAGTAGCGTAGCTTTGTCCGACAAACACGGCATCGTGCGGCTTGGAAACATGCAGCGAGGACACACTCAGTTCCTTGATATGGGCATTCAACACAGGCTTGTTACTGCCGCTTTGCCAATTGGCACCGATGATACCTTTGGTAATGGCATACATGGCTCCGTCGGGATAGCGCTTGCGTAACTCGTCTGGATTATTGCCTGCATCCACCACGAACAGGCGGCTGACTTCGCTCTCCGCCGCTTTCACTTGTCGGACGGCTTCTTCCTTTGTTGTTGCTTCTTTTGCAAGCAATTTGGCTTGTTCAAGATAACGCTGGTAGGACGGACCGTTTTGTTCGAGCACCAGGAACACTTCGCGATCTTGCAGCTGCTTGTAGCGATAAGAGCCTTCCACCGGGAAAGCGGGCGTGGTGATATCAAAACCAAGTTCCCGCAATTTAGCGTCGGTCAGCCAATAGGCCTCGCGTGAATAGTTATACCAGTCATAGGATTGGACTTTGCGTTGCGGGTTGATAATTTCCTGCGACAACACTTTCCACTGCAGGTTGACGGCGATACCGCTGTTATCGTCATGGTCGTAGTTGAAATAGCTCAGCTCGCGCTCGCTCAGTGTCAAATGGCTTTGCGGCGACCCGCTGTAATTGTAGGCGACCCCGCCAAGCACGATGGCATTGGTCAATAAAATCAGGCCTGTGCCAGTCAGCAGTGCAATATGTTTCTTGAAGAAATTCATGCTGCGTCTCCCTGACGCTGGGATTTTTCGATCACATTCCGCAACCGTCGCAGTATGACAATCGCAAGAATCGCGGCCAATGCCAGCACGAAGAAGAACAAATACTTCGGCATGATTTCCCACCACCAGTCGTACAATTTTGTGTAGAGGAAAATGACGAAGAACGTAGTACCGGTATTGACGGTTTCATTCCACTGTTTGCGCGCACCAATCCAGATGGCGGCGGCACTCAATACGAAACCCAGCAACTGGTATGTGCCTTCGATAATATTGGGATCGCCATCGAGATAACTTGCCTGCCCCCAATTGGCCAACACCAATATGGGCAGCAAAGCCGCCAGCAAACCAAACACCCGATAAATTGTGTCGAAACCGGTAAAGCGGGTGTGGGAAATCCACAGCGGCAACATGAAAATTAATATTGCAGCGGGAAAGAAATTTTCCGGACGTTCGCCGAAATCCAGCCAATACATGCCACCCCAGGTACCGGTGCGGGCCGAAATAAGCGCAATCACGCACAAGATACCGGCAGCGAGCAGCAAACGCAGATCGCAATAGTACGCCAGCAAAAATGCCAATCCGCCCCAGACTATAAGCGCCTTGTCGGATGGCGTGATATTGAATATCTGTCCCAGCATGCTGATGTTGATGACGAAGCAGACGAAAGTAACCAATGCGGCCAGCTTGGTGAAATAACCCGAACTGTCTTTTTCATGCAAAAGCATCGTGAACAGAAAACTTCCGAGCGATGCCGTAATCAATACTGCAACCTGCACAGTGGTAGTGAGCAAACCCCAGAATTGATAGAACAGGAAAAACACGCTGCAAGCCAGGGCGACTGCGCCAAGGAACGAAGCGATACGCATGCCCAAACTGAGCTGTTTTGATTTTTGCACACTGTCGATATCAAACTGTTTTGCGTATGACTGCAGCAAGGCGGCATGATGGTTTTGCACACTTTGCAGTTGTTCGGGTGACAGGTTAAGTACCCGCTCCTGCTGCAAGCGTGTCAATTCCTGACCAAAATGATGGATAACATCCGCATGTTGCTGTGCCTGTAAACGGTTCGATGGCATTGCACGCTCCTGACCAGAATTTCTGCTGCCTGATAGTGCCGGATATCGGCTGCATTGGGCAATATATTTGCCAGGAAACGAAAAACACGACGTGGAGTCGTGTTTTTGTCTACCTTGAACGGATTGAAATCAATCGGGGTTTTATGGTTCAGCCAAAGCCGGCGACCTGATCACTTGTTTGTAGGAGGGCTTGCTATCCATCGTCATGTTGCTGTATCCGCTCATGTGCTGATTCGAGGCCCAAAAAGCGATGACGTTGTTTCGAAAATTTCTTCTATGGTTGGAGGACACAATCATTCCGTCCTTCGTTTTCCATCCCCAATAATCCCGAGCCTCGCCACTCAGGAGAGAGGTGTATAGAGCATCGCCAGGCTTCAACGCGAGATGCTGTGACTTGAAGTAACCGGTGTTTCCGGAACGGGGATATTGATCGTTCAATTTGAACACTAGCTGTGCAAACGAATCAGGAACATGTTCGACATAAACAATGTCTAGTTTGCCGTTCTGTGTATACGAAACAATACTGATAGCTTTGACACCATTCACGAGCAATACTTTGGTTTCACAACTGCGCCAACCCGGCTCATCTCTGGATCCAGACACGTCACTGCAAAACCATTCCAGATTTGGATATCGGGCCTGTAAATCGGCCTCGGTCATTTCGCCATTCAACTGATTGAAGTCGAGCTCTAGCGCAGGAGGACCGGCACCCAAGGCTGTCGATATTTTACTTACGAGGCGAACACCGGGCTCGGTCCAAACACACCAGGACAGGAAAAAAGCACCGAAAAGAAACAGAAAAAAAGCACGCATGACAATGACCGTTGAGCAATCTTGCCATTATACGGGCTATCGGTTCCTTAAGCTTTGCAGCTTGAAACTGCTTCATATTGGCGACTATTCCGTACGGAAAAGACACTTGCATGCCGGCTTTTTCAGGCGTAAAAAAGTATTTCCCACCTCCCCTCGGGTGCCTTATGAAACGTCCACTACTTATCCTGTTGGTAGTTGCGGTCGGTGTTGGCGGTTTTCTATATGCTCGCAGAGCCCATGAGCCTGCTCCTCCCGCTGTATCAATTGATGTCGAGCCCGCACCGGCGCCCGATGTTCTCGCCGGCGCGACCTTGTTGGAAGGTTTGGGCAACTACCGTTTCCCGGTAACCAGTATCAAGCCAGAAGTGCAGCGATGGTTTGATCAAGGATTAATGCTGACTTATGGCTTCAACCATGATGCCGCCGAACGCTCCTTCCTGAGGGCAACTGAAATTGATCCGGAATGCGCCATGTGCTGGTGGGGTGCGTCGTTGGTGCTTGGCCCACACGTGAACTCGGGCATGGATCCAAACAATAACGCTTTGGCCTGGGAGCGCCTGCAAAAAGCAGTGGCGCTTGCGTCAAAAACCACGCCACGCGAACAGGCTTTTATCCGTGCACTGGAAGCCCGTTATGCAGAAAAACCACCGGAAGACCGCAAACCGCTTGATGCGGCCTATGCCGATTCGACCGGAAAGCTGGTGGCAGAATTTCCGGATGACCTCGATGCAGCTACTTTCCATGCCGAAGCTTTGATGGATCTACAGCCTTGGGATTATTACGACGATAAATTGCAACCCAAAGGTGGAACAAAAGAAATTGTTGCAACTTTGGAATCGGTGATGAAGCGAAATCCGGACCATGCCGGTGCCTTGCATCTTTACGTACATGCGGTTGAAGCTTCGGCTGATCCGACCAAAGGTGTTGCGGCAGCCGATCATCTGCGAACTCTGATCCCGGGCTCCGGACATCTTGTACATATGCCTGCACATATTTATTCGCGTGTGGGTCGTTGGCATGACGCGGTGCTTGCCAACCAGATTGCGATTAAAGCAGACGATGCCTATCTAGCCGTTTGCAAAGGCAAGACCAAAGGCCTGTACCCGCTCGGTTATGTGCCACACAATCATCATTTTCTCTGGTTCGCTGCCAGCATGGAAGGCTCGAATGCACTGGCGAAAGAAGCCGCAGCACACACCTCGGAAAAAACCAATATTCCCGATTTGATGCGGCAACCGGGTTTCGCCGGATTGCAGCATTACTGGATGACGCCGTGGTTTTATCGCGTGCGTTTCGGTCGCTGGGATGAAATCAGCGGCCAAGCCAATCCTGCACCTGATTTACCGTACGTCACCGCGATTTGGCATTACGCACAGGGCATGGCGGCGCTGCGATTAAATAAACCCGTCGATGCCACGAAACATCTTGATGAGCTTGCAAAATCGGCGGCCGATCCTGCGATGGAAAAACTGACGGTCTGGGATCGTTATTCACTATCGCATGCAGTGAAAATCGCCGCGCTCACATTGAAAGCGGAAATCGCCGCCAGCAAGGGCGATAGAACTTCCGCCATTGCCGCGATGCGCGAAGCGGTAAGTATCGAAGATAAAATTCCGTACGACGAACCACCCGGTTGGCATGCGCCGACACGGCATACGCTGGGACTCTTCCTGCTGGAAGACGGCAAAGCCGCCGATGCCGAGAAAGTGTATCGCGAAGAACTGGCTCGCAATCCGGAAAACGGCTGGTCGTTATTTGGCTTATCGCAAAGCCTGCATGCACAGAAACGCGATGCCGATGCTGCCGAAGTTGATAAACGCTTTGCAGCTGCCTGGAAAAGTGCCGATATCAAACTGACTTCATCACGTTTGTGAGTTGATTCAATACAAGAAAAAACCCTCTCCCCGCAAAACAGGGAGAGGGTTTTATATGCACAAACCAACGAGAGCGATTAACGCTTGGAAACGGTTACCACGGCCGTATCGGAAGCACCGCGACTATCTCTGATCGTGTAGGTAAATACTGCGCCGGTGAATTTCTTTGGCGGAGTGAATACGATTCTGTTGCCCACGATGCTTGCCTGTCCGGCACTCGGTTGCGTTACCGAAACAAGCGAGAACGCATCGCCGTCCGGATCCGTGTCGTTGGCCAACACGTAAATCGAAATCGGCTGCGCCGTCGCGCTCGCAAAATCATTCACCGCAACTGGCGCCCTGTTCGAGCTCGCGACCGCAACACTTACGGTCGCGTCACGTGTCTCGCGGCCATATGTTGCACGGTAAGCGAATGTCACGTTGCCGACGAAATTCGTCGTGGATGTATACGTCGCGGTGTTTCCGGAAATGGTGACATTGCCGTTTGCAGGTCCCGATACCAGCGAATACTCGATAATTCCGCCATTACCGACCGAGCCGGCGAGCGGAATCGCTACCGGAACACCACCGACCGTCGACGCGGAAACATTGGCGGCACTCAATGGCGAATACAAATTTGTAAAACGGACGCCATTTCCGACAGTCGCCATCAATATGGAACCATCACGAGAGAGTTTTGCTCGGCCATTCTGAAAGGCATGGTTGCCGTTGCTGGTGAACGTAAATTCAAAATTATGGCTGCCGATCTGCGTGAAAGTGTTCATGTCATACACTTTCACTTCCTGGGTTTGCGCCCATGGAAAATATGCCACGCGTTCTACCGGGTGATAGGCAGCGCCAATTGGCTGCGGGCCGGCGTACTGGCCAAGGGTTGCGACTTTTTGATACACATCGTCGTAAACGAAAGTGCCGCCATACACCGGAATTGAAAATTGCGCACCAAAACGATCGGTTGCAATTTCATAGTTATACCAGCCGGTAGCATCGGAATAACTGGAACGACGGACAATACTGCCAGTCGGGATATCAATCAAACCCCACATGCCACCCGAACTATTTGATTCGGCAAATGCAATCGTGTTGCCATCACCACTGGCAGACAACATTGTGTTTTGTCGCACCGTCGCCAGTTCGGTCCATGTGAATGTTGCAGGATTCAAGCGACGTAACGGAACGTTGCCGGAACCGTTATAGGTAGAAGTCGTGTAGATATTGTTATCGGCTCCGTATACCGCTGTAAACATTCCGCCTTCCGTCGAATGCGCACCGGCTGCATATCTTTGATGGCTCAGATTATCC
This sequence comes from Arenimonas sp., assembly GCA_036676335.1. Lineage (GTDB taxonomy): Bacteria > Pseudomonadota > Gammaproteobacteria > Xanthomonadales > Xanthomonadaceae > Arenimonas. The sequence goes on from JAKFDD010000010.1 coordinate 469,698, forward strand.
AGGTCTACGACATAAACCCAGGATGCAGTATCGACACCGTTTCTATCGGCAACGACCAGCTTTTCATTATCTGGCGAAATATCCAGGCCACCGAGCGATGATCCCTCCAGCACAATCGACGGCAACATGGCACCGCTTGTGACGTCGTACCGAAGTACATGGTCTGCTTCGCTGATATAGATAACATTACGTTTGCTGTCATGGACCATGTCCACGCGCTGCGGCGCTGAAATGAATGTGCCTACGGCCCAGGCCGGCGCTGTAAATGCGAATACCACCAATGCCGAAAAAAACTTCCTCATCTATACCCCCCTATGAAAAAACTATTAGTCCAAAGGCAAAAAAACGCCGGGAAAGTCATTATCCCGACGTGATATTGTGCTGGCCGTCACAATAAAATGATTTGACGGGATTCGTCAAATCATAGTGACAGGCTCATGGTGTAACGGAAATATGACATCTATCCGGCCACGCGCCGAAAAAAACGGGAAGGGTTGAGAGAACGGCATTAGAGCAACTGCATATGGCTGTTGAATACACCGCTTTTTAGCATAGTGATATAAGGTTTACATGGCGAAAAAGGCTAAAAAACAAGAACCTTATTGGGCCTCGCTGCCGCGGCAATCCTTGAGCAAGGCACAGACGATTGCCATCGTGGTCCGCAACCTGATTCCGCTTGCATGCATCCTGGTATTTGACGGTTCGGCCCTCGAATTCCTGCTGCTCAGCGTGTTCAGCCTGTCTCTCACGATCGCTTGTATCGGCGTTGTCGGAGTCGCAGTTTCCACCGAGATCGAGGAAGCCGATGCGGGCATGCTCAACGCGGTCAGCGCCTGGATTTCACTTGTACTGATTGGCATGTTTGTCAGCTTGCTTCTCACGGCAATGTTTGGCTGGGTGATCGCCTTATTCGCATCCTTCACCAGAGACGGCTTGTTCACCCCAACTTTGCTTTGGTCGGCGGTCGCGATCGTGGTGTCTGCGCTGCCCGAATCATTTCGCCAATACCGTGCCGACCGGCGCTCGGGTCTCAGCGAAGAGCTGCGCAAACAACGCGATCAGCCGATAGTGCTGGGGCACGTGCTGAGTGCCGGCCTGATTTTTATCATGGCCGGAGAATTGCTCAATATGGGGACCTTCGGCGTGGCCGTAATGACGATTGCCGTCACCGCACTTTTCATTTTCCGCGATCTGCGGCCGGATTTGATGCGTGAGTTGACACGACCGAGTAACAAACCGCCGTGAGTCGAGTTGCCAGCCGGGCTATATCGTCGAGATCACGCACATGACTGCAATGGCCAGCACCCCTCCACTTCGTGCACGCGATCATTTCCATCGTGATGGCTGTAGATCAAAAGCAATTCCGATGCTTTCCATCTTATTGGCGGAATTGCACCACTGAAGCCCCAAAAGTCGGAAGAGCGAGACAGCGTTACATGTGGTTTGAACTGATTAATGCCTGTGACGAGCAACCCATGCCGCAACTGGGATTCGAACAGGGACATGCGTAATTTCATCAGTGGCGTGTCTTTGCCAGTGTCGGCCAAAAAGACATTAGGGTAACCGTGTGCTCCACCGTAGAAACCAGCAGCCTTGTCCAATACAACATCGAACGCATTAAAGCGAATCATTTCGCCTGCAGCATACACGGCATCCCCGGCATGCTGACGAAGTTTGTACCGCCTACCCATCGGACATACAGTCAGATGCAACTTGCCGGCATCGAACAGCCTTCCCGGTAACTTGTGCTCACGTTTAAGTCTGCCTGCAGTTTCAAGAATTTCTTTGCATGTTGCCGGATCCGGCTTCAGGCAGAAAAACTGACCAAAACTGTAATCGTCGGCAGACACGGCAAGAACTACATATTGCGACGGTACTCGCCGCCGACATCATAAAGCGCATGGCTGATCTGGCCGAGCGAATGGGTTTTGACGGCTTCCATCAACGCGGCATAGATATTTTTGCGTTCACGAGCGGTAGCTTGCAGATACTGCAAACCTTGGTTGCCTGCGTCTGTCGGCGCCAATGAATTTCTCGCCAGTTGATAGGTCCGCACGTTATCGATTTGCTGGGCTTTTTCCGGCTCGGTACTGCGAATCAGTTCGATCGTCGTCGTAATTTCGCCGCTGTGTTCTTTCGGCAGGAAAGTATTCACGCCAATCAACGGCAGGCTGCCATCGTGTTTCTTGTGTTCGTAGTACATCGACTCTTCCTGGATCTTGCCACGTTGGTACATGGTGTCCATCGCACCTAGTACGCCGCCGCGTTCGGATAATGCTTCAAATTCCTTGTACACGGCTTCTTCGACGATATCGGTAAGCTCATCGACAATGAAACTGCCCTGCCACGGGTTTTCGCAAAAATTCAAACCGAGCTCTTTGGTGATGATCATTTGAATCGCGACCGCACGACGTACCGATTCTTCGGTCGGTGTGGTGATAGCTTCATCATAGGCATTGGTATGCAAGCTGTTGCAGTTATCGAACAAGGCATACAGCGCTTGCAAGGTCGTGCGGATATCGTTGAACTGGATTTCCTGCGCATGCAACGAACGGCCGGAAGTTTGAATGTGATATTTCATCATCTGGCTACGCGCGTCTGCGCCGTAGCGTTCACGCATGGCGCGAGCCCAGATGCGGCGGGCGACACGACCGATCACCGTATATTCCGGGTCCATGCCATTGCTGAAGAAGAAACTCAGATTCGGCGCGAAATCATCGACCTTCATGCCACGGGCCAAATAATATTCGACGATCGTGAAACCATTACTCAGCGTGAAGGCCAATTGCGAGATCGGATTCGCACCGGCTTCGGCGATGTGATAACCGGAAATCGAGACCGAATAGAAATTGCGGACGTTGTTGTCAACGAAAAATTGCTGGATGTCACCCATCATCCGCAACGCGAATTCGGTACTGAAGATGCAGGTGTTTTGCGCCTGGTCTTCTTTCAGGATATCGGCCTGCACCGTGCCGCGAACAGTCGACAAGGTTTCAGCGCGAATGCGTGCATAGGTTTCCGCGTCAAGCAATTGATCGCCGGAAATGCCCAGTAATGCCAAACCGAGTCCATCATTGGTCGGCGGCAATTCTCCGAAATATTCCGGACGTTTTTTGCCCTTGAAGAATTTCTTGATTTCGTCCTGTGCTTTTGTCCAACGCGCAGGATCGGCTTTCAGATATTTCTCGACTTGTTGATCGACCGCGGTGTTCATGAACATTGCAAGAATCATCGGCGCCGGACCATTGATCGTCATCGATACCGAAGTAGTCGGCGCGCACAGATCAAAACCGGAATACAGTTTTTTCATATCGTCGAGCGTTGCGATGCTGACGCCGGAGTTACCAATCTTGCCGAAAATATCCGGGCGAATCGCCGGGTCTTCGCCATACAAGGTGACCGAGTCAAACGCAGTCGACAAACGTGCGGCCGGTTGGCCGACACTCAAATAATGGAAGCGTCGATTGGTACGTTCCGGCGTACCTTCACCGGCAAACATGCGGATCGGATCTTCACCGACACGGCGATAGGGATACACGCCGCCGGTGTAGGGATAGGCACCCGGCAGATTTTCCTTCATCAGAAAAGTCAGCAGCTCGCCCCAGCTTTTATATGTCGGTGCGGCAATCTTCGGAATTTTCTGATGCGAGAGCGAGTCGCGATAGTTTTCGACCTTGATCGATTTGCCGCGCACCTGGTATTCAGTGAATTCGTCGGTGATCGATTTCAGACGTTCCGGCCATTCGCGCAGCAGATTAATCGCTTCGGCGCTCAATGCCTTGACGGCATCGTTGTAGCGCTGTCGCAAGGTAAGCATGCTGCGATCAGCGACGACTGGCGCTTGTTTGCTTTCCGCTTCGTCGATGCGTTTTTTCTGCCACTGGAATACCGCCTTGCGGCGGTCGATACCGGTGCGACGATCTTCGCCTGTGTGAGCCTGATCGGTGGAACGGGTCGCAATTTGCACATCGGCCAACTCGTAAACATCGAGCATCTTCGGCAATTTATCGTCGCCGATATCCTGCAAGCTCTGCCAGTAGGATTGTGCGCGGTCGGCGGCTTCTGCCTGTTTTTCGATCGAGCTATTGATGCCTCTACCCTGCTCGGCAATTTCGGCGAGGTAACGGGCACGGGCCCCGGGAATCAAAACAGTGGCACGCGGTTCTTTCAGCGATGTATCCAGATGCGGATTGAAATCGCAACGCAAACCATCGAGCGTTAATTTCTCGCGCATCAGGCGACAGAGATTCATGAACATCCAGGTCACGCCCGGATCATTGAATTGGCTTGCGATAGTGGGATACGCCGGCACGTCTTCGTCCTTGACGGCGAATGCCACGCGATTGCGTTTCCATTGCTTGCGAACATCGCGCAACGCATCTTCTGCACCGCGCTTGTCGAATTTATTCAGAACGACCAGCTCGGCGTAATCGAGCATGTCGATTTTTTCGAGTTGCGAGGGCGCGCCGAAATCCGATGTCATCACGTAAACCGGGAAATCGACCAAATCGACGATTTCGGAATCCGATTGACCGATACCGGCGGTTTCCACCATCACCAGGTCAAAACCGAGGCTGCGCAAAAACGACACGCAATCTTTCAACACTATATTGGTTGCCACGTGCTGGCGACGGGTCGCCATCGAACGCATGAACACACGCGGCGAACGCAGCGAATTCATGCGGATGCGGTCACCCAGCAAGGCGCCGCCGGTTCTGCGGCGGGTCGGATCGACTGAAATCACTGCGATCCGCATTTCCGGGAAGCTTTGCAAAAAGCGATTCATCAACTCGTCGGTCACCGACGACTTGCCGGCACCGCCTGTACCGGTTAAGCCGACAACCGGCGTCTTGCCGCTGGCGAGCGTCCATTGTTTGCGGAGACTTACCAACTCGTTTTCGCTGATAACACCTTCTTCGATCGCCGATAGCATTTTCCCGATCGAGATTTCATCGTTGATATCAATCTTGTTGACGTCACCGACCGTAAGGCGATGTGCATGCGTGCGATTGACCAAATCTTCAATCATCGCTACCAAACCCATTTGCATGCCGTCGTTCGGATGGTAGATGCGCTCGACACCGTAATCCTGCAATTCGCGAATTTCTTCCGGTGTAATGGTGCCGCCACCGCCGCCGAATACCCGGATATGCGAAGCACCACGCTCTTTCAACATGTCGACCATGTATTTGAAATACTCGACGTGGCCACCCTGATAGGAACTCAACGCGATACCGTCGGCATCTTCCTGCAGCGCCGCGCGTACGACATCTTCAACGCTGCGGTTATGACCGAGGTGAATCACTTCGGCGCCCTGCGATTGGATCAGGCGGCGCATGATATTGATCGCGGCATCATGACCGTCGAACAAACTGGCAGCTGTCACAAAACGCAATGGACCGCGTTCAGTTTGAGCTTCGGTGGATGGCAAGGAGTTGGCGGAGGTACTCATACGACGGATGCCTTCGGGAACGATTGGCTATTTTCCCACAAACTGGGCCCGCTGGCGTTATTGACCGTTTCAAGGCGACAATTCACCTTATGAATCAAGTATCCACAAATATCGAGCAGCAATGGCAGCAGGCGCGAATGCTGCTTGGTGAAGGAAAAACGCTCGAGTCTGTCGGTTTCCTCGAGGTCGCGTCATCTGGCCTGCATCCCGCCGCCTGCTTCAATCTGGGCTGCCTGCATTTGTTTTCATTGATCGATGGAGCCAATAAAAAACGCGGGGTGGAACTGATACAGCAGGCCGCAAATCTAGGCCATGGCGGCGCGTGCTATCAATTGGCCATGATTGAACTAGGCAAACCGGACAAAGACCCTGACTGGCAGTACGCAAACGAATGTTTGAGAAAAAGCGCCGAGCTTGGTCACCCTGCAGCTCTACGTTCACTGGCAATTCTTTGGTCGCGAAGTCAGGATGATTCGTTACTGTCTCTCGGCACGCTCTGCCTGGAACATGCCGCCATCGGTGGCGATATCATTAGCCTGGCTTTATTGATGCATCGATTAAGAATAGGTTTCGGTTGCATTCAAAATTTATTGCGTGCGAATGCCATCAACACATTGTTGATGAAAACTTATCTGCCAATCGACCCTCCAAACATTCAAGCTCATCCACAACTGGCTCAAGCTGAAAAATTAGCAGACCTCCCTCTCCTGCCGATGCCGGATTTGGCAAACGCTGTCGCAAGCGGCCCGCTTGAACTGTTGTCCGAGAGTCCATGGATTGGTGTTGGCGACAAGGCACTCAATGCCGAAGAGTGCTATCTGGTTCGCTACCTTGGCGGTCCATTGGTCGAACCTTCGATCGCCGCCGATCCCGAAGGAAAATTAGTCAGAGTACAACTGCGCAGCAGCTTCGACATGGCGTTCAATGAGACCCAGGAAGACATCACTCTGCTGCTGATTCAAAGAAGAATGTGCGCTTTTGTGAATACCACGCCGGCCTGTGCGGAGCCATTGCAGCTACTGCGTTACCAAAATGGGCAGGAATATCGCCCGCATCGTGATTACTTGCCGTCAAGCATGATCACGCCACTGGAACAAGGCGGTGCCGGCCAGCGTGAAAGCACTGTCATTGTTTATTTGAATGACGTGAAAAACGGCGGTGAGACGGAATTTATCGAACTCGATAAAAAAATCGTCCCGAAGACCGGACGCCTTATTGCATTCAAGAATTTACATGCCGATGGCTCTCCGGACACCAGAACCCTGCACGCAGGTTTGCCCGTGAAATACGGTACAAAATGGATTGCGACATTATGGATACACCAGGGTCGGTTTCGTAAATAGTTCATTTCGCAGAACCGCAAAACGGCGAGCGCTCGCTGCATATGCCGCATTCATGATTTGCATTCAACACCAAGGAAAATTATTTAGTTTCAATTTCCCGGTGCATAGGCGCCAATTTTGCCAATAACTTATTTTGCGCACGGAACGGAATGCCTTGCTTGTTCATGGCCCATTGCAAATCCTCGACCAGGGCATTGAAATTGGCGCGGTCAATGCCAAGCGCAGCATGGGATGATTTCATGTCACGGCCACTGTATTTGCACGGGCCACCAAGGATCACGCAAAACTGTTCGACCAGATGTTTTTTAACGCGGGCCTGATCGCTATTTTCGAAAAAGGGACGCATGCGTGGATCGGCGAGCAGCTTATCCATAAATACATCCATTAATTTCACCAGGCCGGCTTCTTCACCGAATTGTTTGAATACCGGCAACAATTCCGGATACGCCGGCGCCGTTGAGGCCAAATCGGCCACCGGACTCGATACGCTATCTACAGCTTCGGTTTCAACGGAATCTTCTTCATCTGCAGGAATTTCATCTTCCAGGGGAATCTCATCGTCCTGTATGGATGCTGCTTCTTGCGCATGAAGTGCAGGTGTTTGCACCGCGAATAACAATAACAATGCCAAGCCTGAATATTTAATCGTGCTTTTCATGGAACCCCCTAGAAACCTACTTGTACGCTGGCATAAACACCACGCTGGTTATCTTCAATGACGACATTGCCCAAGTCCGCGTAAGCCACCGTAAACGACACGTGTTTATTCGGCGCATAAGCAACGAAAACATCAAACCAGTCGTCTTCTCTCGCAATACCGAGATTGTCGGGCTTCATACGGTATTCGGCACCAATCGCCCATTTTCGATCGAGCAGATACGCTGCCGACAACTCCAACTGCGGCTTGTAGTTATCATTCTGGTCGCCGCCAAAACCCAGGATGCCGATTTGATTGGCCTTTGTAAAAC
>JAKFDD010000011.1:0-426356 GCA_036676335.1 Arenimonas sp.
GCCTTTGTAAAACGCAAGGTGCCATTGATAAGCAGGCCATCGGCGAGAAATAATTTTGTTGCGGTGACATAAAAATCTGTGCCGGAATCGTCTTCCGCGCCAATGAAAGCCAATACGCCGGATTGATTGTTCTTCTTGTGTTGAAGACCGACGGAAATCTGCGGCATCAAACTATCGGAATTCACTACCAGGTCACCGGCAACGCGTACTTTCAAGCCGATCACATCCTGTTTGAAAGTAAAACCGTCGCCCAGACCCAGCAGCCCGCCTACTTGTTCGGTATTGAAACGCTGCTGGGCGAAACTAAGCTCGACCCGATTGTAAAATCCGACCAGAACCCCGGCATTGTCCAAGTAGTAAGCGCCAGTATTAACACGCGTGTAAAACACGTTCGCACCAATTTCATCGTCGGTGCCATAGCCACCGATGACAGCCCACGGCGTCAAACCACCGCCAGCCGAGCCTTCCAACTGGCTGACGCCACCGGTCAGCAATAATTTCCCGCCGAAATCGAAATCCTTTTCATCCTGGTCTGCAGCATAGGCATTCGCGGTAACACCCAATAGCAAAGCACACAGGGTTTTACGCCTTACTTGTTTGACTGACATGATTTATCCGGAAGTTTATTTACTGATTCGATGGTTGCTGCGCCGGCTTTTCGGCCACTTTTTCTGCAGAAAATTTAGTGGCCGGCTTTGAATAGACTTTGACCAGACGCCATACGCCTGCAACGCCGTCGCCACCTGCATCACCGCGCTTCACGTCCGACACCCAGCGATAAAGCGGCTTGCCCTTGAAAGCCCATTGACGCTTGCCGTCGTCCTTTCGAACAATGATGGTGAACGAGCCTTTTGGCTTGGCTTCGTCATCTGCATAAATGGGCGGCCACAAGAGGCGGCATTGTGCAAAGCAGGTGGTTTCATTGGCGGCCTTGTCGCCATCGTAGGTATAGACACCACGGCCTTTCATTTCTACCAGGATATCGCCGCGCTGCCTGAACGGAGGATCTACCTTGTTGAAAGTATTGGCAAAAGCCGGGCTGGTCGCAAGCAGCAGGGAAACATAGAGCATGAATTTTTTCGACATCGTTATTCCAGTTTTTATCAACGCAAAATCGGCGTCACTGGAACATACGCATGCAACCGTGAAATTGGATGCAATTTTTTTATCGAAGTTGTGACAACCGCGTGATGACACGGAAAAAAATTCAGATCAGCATGTCCTTGCCAATGATTTCGCCGCGAATCAAAAACAAGGCTCCTTGAGGCGTGTAAAAATCATCATGATCCATGCCCGCAGGAGACAACAAATAGTCACCTGCAAAATATTCGATTCCCGCATGCACGATGGAACCGTCCAGCACCAGGCATTCTTCATTTTGACTATGCCGATGCTTCGGTACGCCGGCACCCGGCTGCATGCGCCATAGCGTGGTTTGACTACATTCACTACTGTCTTCACGCAAAACCTTGATGCTGACGCCAGGCAGAATGTCGCGCCATTGGCCTTCCGCGTGACGCACAACTTGCATCACGGGTGCTTCAACCCGCTGCATGATATTTGCCAGCATCCGCTTACGGGCAGCCGCCTCCGGAGCGAGTTCGGGAATCAAGCCGGCATTCGCCGCGAGCAAAACATCCAGACAATTGCCTTTTTCTTTATTCATCACAATTCCCGCACTACCAAGACATCGCGAAGCGCAGCCAAGCCACGTCTACAGTGCGATTTAACAGTCCCCAGTGGCAAATTAAGCGCATTGGCAATTTCCTGATGACTCAAATCCTCGGTATACGCCAAACGCAAAACGCGTTGCTGGATTTCGCTCAGTTCCTGCAAAGCCTTCTGAATGGCTTTACCGCTGGACCAAGACTCGGCAATTTGCTCTGCGTTCAATTCTTCACATTCTGTATACGTGGTTTCCAGGTCCTCCGGATGCAAACTCTGCTGAATGCAATCACGACTGGTTTTGCGAAGCTTATCGACGGCCCGACTCCAGGCCATGGTATTCATCCATGCCATCACCGAGCCGCGCTCGGACTGAAAACTGCCGGCCTTTTCCCAAACCTGCAAGTACACGTCACTGATAACTTCTTCGGCATCGGCTGCATGTCGCAGAACTCGCATGACAACCGCATAAATACGCGTAACCGTGAGTTCGTATAATTCAGCCAACGCTTTGGAATCATGTTCGGCGATGCGACAAATCAATTCGCATTCGACGCTGACGGCGTTCTCGACACTTCTTAATGGCTGGGTGGGCATGCGGCTAAGATAGCGCAGGAAGCCGAGCAAAAAAAAGGCGGCCGGTGAGGGCCGCCTAAATGTCCCTGCTCTAGGGTTGGAGCCGATGGTTTCCCGGGGAGAGATAAACCATCAGGCACTTATATGAACGCAGCAAAGTTCGAAAACAGGACAATAAATGGCTAAAAACATTTAGCCATATTAAAACGCCTCATATGACAAGACTGCTCCGTCGCCGGGTTTGCATTACACTACCCGCGCAGCAGCCGGGTGGCTCGCTGACGTGAATCCATCAAACCCTTTACTTACAAACACTTGCGGACAGGCTATCGATTTCGCAGCGACTTTGTTTCTTGCGCAAATCAGAATCCCGTCCGCCCGGAGCTTGCCATGATTTTTGAAACCCTCGCCCAAACCGGTCACGAAGAAGTGGTCTTTTGCCACAACAAAGACGCCGGCTTGAAGGCCATCATCGCCATTCACAACTCGGTACTCGGTCCGGCCCTGGGCGGTCTGCGCATGTGGCCATACGCCACCGAACAGGACGCATTAAATGACGTGCTGCGTCTCAGCCGCGGCATGACCTACAAAGCAGCGGTGTCTGGCCTGAATTTAGGCGGCGGTAAAGCGGTCATCATCGGCGATCCTGGCAAAGACAAATCCGAAGCCTTGTTCCGTGCATTCGGCCGTTTCGTGAATTCCTTAAACGGTCGTTACATAACGGCGGAAGACGTCGGCATCGACGTTAACGACATGGAATATGTTTTCCGCGAAACCGAATTCGTCACCGGCGTGCATCAAGTGCATGGTGGTTCGGGCGACCCGTCGCCGTTCACTGCTTACGGCACCTTGCAAGGTTTGATGGCAGCGCTGAGCGTGAAATACGGCAATGAAGATGTCGGCAAGTACAGCTTCGCCGTGCAAGGCGTGGGCCATGTCGGCATGGAATTCGTAAAATTATTACGCGAACGTGGCGCCAAAGTTTTCGTTACCGATATCAACAAGGAATTGGTACAACGCGCAGTCGACGATCATGGTGCTGAAGCAGTCGCCCCTGATCAAATTTATGACGTTGATGCAGACGTCTACTCGCCATGTGCACTCGGCGGCACCGTCAATGCAAACACACTTCCACGCCTGAAATGCCAAGTCATTTGCGGCGCTGCGAACAACCAGCTGGCGACCGACGAAATCGGCGACGAAGTCATGCGTAAAGGCATATTGTATGCACCTGACTATGCCGTCAACGCCGGCGGCTTGATGAATGTCTCGCTTGAAATTGACGGTTACAACCGCGAACGCGCGATGCGCATGCTGCGTACCATTTATTTCAACCTGGGCCGCATTTTCGAAATCAGTGCCCGCGACAATATCCCGACCTACAAAGCGGCCGACCGCATGGCCGAAGAACGCATCACCTCGATCGGCAAATTGCGCTTGCCGCATTTGGGCCTGTCGGCACCGCGCTTCCAGGGGCGTCGCGGCAATTGATGTAAAGTAATCCATGATTGACTTAATGTGGGCGGAGATATCTCCGCTCGCATTACTCCGATCTCCAACCATACATTTTGCAGAAAACTTATGCGCCCCTTCTCACTCGGTGAAGACATTGATGCCCTCCGCGATACGGTTAAAAAGTTTGCGGAAAGTGAAATTTCGCCGCGTGCGGCCGCCATCGATCACGAAAATGTCTTTCCACAGGATTTGTGGCCGAAACTAGGCGAGATGGGGCTGCTGGGGATTGCGATTCCCGGCGAATACGGTGGCTCGGACATGTCGTTTCTGGCGCATCTGGTCGCCATGGAAGAAATTTCACGTGCCTCTGGCTCGGTCGGCTTGAGCTATGTCGCTCATTCCAATCTGTGCGTACAAAATCTGTATCACAACGCGAACGAAGCACAGCGTAAAAAATATTTACCGAAACTCTGCACTGGCGAACACAAGGGTGCGCTCGCAATGAGCGAACCCGGCGCGGGTTCGGATGTTGTCGGCTCGATGAGTTGTCGCGCGGAAAAACGTGGCAATGTCTGGGTCGCAAACGGCAATAAAATGTGGATTACCAACGGCCCGGAAGCCGACATCCTGATTGTATACATGCGTACGGCAGGCAAAGAAGCTGGCTCGCGCTGCATGACCGCTTTCATCGTTGAAAAAGGTTTCAAGGGTTTTTCGACAGCGCAAAAACTCGACAAGCTCGGCATGCGTGGTTCGAATACCTGTGAGCTGGTATTCGAGGATTGCGAAATCCCGGAAGAAAACGTGCTGGGTGAAGTACATCAAGGCGTGAAAGTGTTGATGAACGGATTGAACACAGAACGCCTGGTGATATCCGGCGGCCCGCTAGGTCTGATGCAAGCAGCACTTGATATTTCCTTGCCCTATGTTCGTGAACGCAAGCAATTCGATGCCGCTATCGGCACTTTTGGTTTAATGCAGGGCAAAATCGCCGACATGTATACCGCGCTACAAAGCTCGAGAGCATTTGCCTATCAAGTAGCACGAGACTTCGATGCCGGTCACAATTCGCGTATTGATGCAGCGTCATGCTTGCTGCATTGCTCGGACGCCGCGGTACAAGTCGCGCTTGAAGCCATCCAGTGCCTTGGCGGCAATGGCTACATTAACGAATACGATACTGGCCGAATTCTGCGCGACGCCAAACTCTATTCAATTGGCGCCGGAACCAACGAAATCCGCCGTATGTTGATCGGCCGTGAACTGTTTGAAGGCCGTTCTTAACGCAGGTTTCACAACGGAAAAATTGCGCTTCCATATTTCCCCGATTTAGTTAGACTGAGGCTGCCAGCGTCACACAAAGTCCACAGGGGGACTTCATGGATTTCCTAGCAGAAACGAGCACTCAGACCGAGAAGCCTTGGAAATTGCTTCTGGTGGATGACGAACCGGAGATCCACGAAGTAACTCGCCTGGTTCTGGGTAATTTCAGTTTCGAAGGCAAACCCCTGCAGTTTCTGTCTGCCTACAATATCAATGAAGCCAAGCGCTTGCTGAATGCGCACAACGATATTGCAGCTACCTTGCTCGATGTCGTAATGGAAACGGAAAACGCCGGACTCGAGCTGGTCAAATACATTCGCGAAGAGTTGCATAACCACCAAATTCGCATCGTTCTGCGTACCGGCCAGCCCGGGCAAGCGCCAGAACATGAAGTTATCAGCAATTACGACATCAACGATTACAAGGAAAAGACCGAACTCACGTCGCAAAAATTATCGACAATGATGTTCGCGTCATTGCGTGCCTATCGCGACATCATGACGATCGAAGCCAACAAGCGGGGTCTGGAACGTGTATTGGAAGCTTCTTCGCATATTTTCTCGCATGAAAAATCTACCGAATTTGCCTCTGCCGTCCTCTCGCAATTGACTGCCTTGGTCGGCATGGAACACGGAGCGCTTTACTGCAGGGTTGGAAATTCGAAAAATTCCGAGTCCGAAACATTTGTGGTGGCCGCGGCCACCGGTGAATATGCAAAGTACATTAATCATCCTGCAGATGAAGGTTTGCCTGCACATATTTTCAAAACATTACAAACTGCCTGCGAAAAAAAGCAGCATCAATTCCAACCCGACCATTACGCTCTGCATTTCACGGACACATTGCATAGCGAAAGCCTGCTTTATGTCGGCGAAACCTGGGATTTATCGGAACTCGACTTCAAATTGGTGGAAGTGTTTTGCACCAACGTCTCGATTGGTTTTGAAAACCTCCACCTGAATCAGGAATTGGTCGAAGCACAAATGGAAATGATTTGTGTCTTGGCGGGTGCGGCTGAATCGCGTTCCCAGGAAACGGCTGCCCATGTGCGTCGCGTCGGATTGCTGGCCGAATTACTGGCCAAAGCAGCCGGTATGAGCGAGAAAGAAGCAGAAATGATTCGTCATGCCGCGCCGCTGCATGATATTGGCAAAATCGGCATACCCGATGCCATTTTGAACAAGCCGGCAATCCACACTCCGGAAGAAGCCGAGGTCATGCGTACACATGCGAGCATCGGACATCAAATGCTTTCGCAATCCAAGCGCGGCATATTTCTGATTGCGGCGGAAATCGCAGCAACCCATCATGAAAACTGGGATGGAACCGGTTATCCAAACGGCTTGAAGGGCAAGGACATTCCATTGAGCGGCCGCATTACCATGCTCGCCGACGTTTTCGATGCGCTCGGCAGCAAACGTTGTTACAAAGAGCCTTGGACAAGCGAAAACATCCAGGCATTCATTCGCGGACAAAGCGGAATTAAATTTGACCCGGATCTAGTCGAGTTGCTGTTCAAGCACTGGGATGCCGCCGAACAAGTTCGACTCCAACTTCCCGACGACTATTGATATCAACGCCGCCGAATTTGAACTATTCGGTCTTGTGTTTCAGCAGCATCGGAATGCGAAGATAGAAGCTCGTACCCTTGCCAACTTCGCTTTCGCAGCTCACGCTGCCACCCAATAATTGCGTCGCCAGATTCCAGGCGATGTGCAGTCCGAGTCCCGAACCGCCTTCGCCGCGGCGGGTGGTAAAGAACGGATCGAATACCCGGCGACGAATATCTTCAGGCATGCCGCAGCCATTGTCGCGAAATTCAATAAGGGCGGTATCGCGATCCAGGCTGATCAAAATGTCGATTTTGCCCTTTTCGGTTTTGGTGAATGCATGCAGCAAGGCATTCATTACCAGATTCACCAGTATCTGATAAATCGCACCGGGATAGGTTTCGAAAACGAGCAATTCCATGCAATACACATGCACTTCATGCGGCGTTTTCTTGATGGCGGGCTGCAGTGACACCAGGACTTCTTCGATGTAATTGTGCAGGTTGATTACGCGGGTTTCCTGGCTCGATTGATCGACCGCAACCTGCTTGAAACTCTTGACCAGCTTGTCGGCGCGATAAAGGTTTCTCAATATTAACTGACTGCTTTCCGTAGCGTTTCGACTGAAGTTTTCCAGATCCTGCTTCGTGAGCGTACTTTCCTGCAGCAACTTTTCCAGCCGTTTGACTTCAACATCCAGGAATGATGCCGCTGTAACGCCTATGCCAAGTGGCGTATTGATTTCATGTGCGACGCCAGCCACCAGTCCACCCAGTGCGGCCAATTTTTCTGCTTCTACAAGTTGCTGTTGCGTCTGGGTCAGCTGATCGATATTGGTATGCAATTCGACATTCAACTTATTCAACGCCTCGGTACGCTGGGCAACGCGTTGCTCCAGCTGCGCGTTGATTTCAGCCAGGGCGATCTCGTGTAATTTGAATTCGTTTACGTCGCCAGTGGTGCCGGACATACGCAGGGCACGCCCTCTTTCATCACGCTCCACTACACGACCGCGAATACGAATCCAATACCATTCATTGTGGATGGATTGGACTCGCAAGGTTACATCTATCGATTCTTCTATAGCCTTGAGACACTTGTACATGGCCTCTTCGAATATCGCGATATCGTCAGGATGCACGCTGTCACGCAATGAAGTCGTGTTTTCGACAATCTCGTCATTGGAT
This sequence comes from Arenimonas sp., assembly GCA_036676335.1. GTDB lineage: Bacteria > Pseudomonadota > Gammaproteobacteria > Xanthomonadales > Xanthomonadaceae > Arenimonas. The sequence continues at coordinate 7,757 of JAKFDD010000011.1, forward strand.
GCCTTCAAAATCCGCAGCGGGTTGCTTCGCACCATCCGCTGGGACTTGATATCCAGATCCCACAATTCGTCGCCCGTACCCCAAAGCGTAAGCTTCAAACGTTGCTCGCTGTCTCGAATATCTTTCTGTGCGCGTTGACGCTCACGGACTCTTTGTATGACTTCATATGCAAACATGCCGATGATGATGGTCGCCAATGCGAAATAGGAAAATTTGGCCCAGTTCGTGGCCCACCAAGGAGCCGGCAAGTGAATTCGCAATATATAAGGCTCGCCCCATTGGCCATCAGGGCTTCTGGCTTTGACTTCGAACTGGTAACCACCGGGGTCAAGATTGTTGAATGCTGCCAAACGCCTCAATGAATCGGTTTCTATCCATTCATCATGTACACCCAGCATCCGGTAGGAATAACGAAGAGCTTGCGGGTCGGTATAACTTAGCGCCGAAAATTCCAGATTAATGTCATCCGCTTCAGCTTCCAATTCGAGCCGGCCGCCGGTCTCTTCATCCGTATAGATATAAGGTTTTTCGGAAGCCGTTGATCGTTGACCTCTTTTCAACACGCGTAGTGCAGTGATTTCCGTACGATTCGGCGCTGATTGGGAGCCCACTTCGAGTGGATTGAACACCGTGACGCCGCGCAAACCACCGAACAACATTCGGCCGTCCGGCAACTTGCCGTACGAGCCCACGAAATAGCCAATGCCCTGTGCACCATCGCGTGATCCAAAGTTCTCGATTTCCTCACGCTCCGGATTGATGCGCGACAGGCCCGCTGTCGTGCTAGCCCAAATATTGCCTTGCGTGTCTTCCGCCATTCCACCAATCGCATTGGCTGCCATGCCGTCTTTCGTGCTGTACAAAACAAAACTGATTTCACCTCGAGGACTAACCACCATCCGGTTCAAACCACCCCCTTGGGTACCGATCCAGATACGATTGCGGCTATCTTCAAAAATCGAAGTCACGGTGTCGTGACTTAATGCGCCCGCTTTGCCAGGTACGCCACGAAAACGCTGCATGACGCCAGTTTGACGATCCAGCTTCACCAAACCACCCGGCCTTAGACCAAACCAGAACTGCCCCAGCGAATCTTCGAAAATGGCGTTTACGGTATCGTTGCTGGTGTATTTGTTTCCATCGGGAACCGGATAACGATCAAAATAATTGCAAGTTTCACATCGGGATGCCAAACCACCGCCGGCAGTACCGATCCATAAAGTACCTTTTGAATCGACAAACAATCTTTGCAACGTGTTGTACGGCAATGAACGGGGGTTATCTTTTTGATTACGGAAAACCTCGAATGTTTTTCCGTCGGCATTCAATTTTGCCAAACCCGTTCCAGTGGCTACCCAAACATTGCCCTTTCGATCCCGTGCAATATTCTGCACCGCGCCTGCCGGCAAACTGTCCGATTTGCCTGGCTGATGGACATATCGAGCCTCAATGCCTTTGGCAAGATTGAAATGAATCAAGCCGCCGCCTTCCAGAACACCCAGCCACAAGCTGGCATCCTTATCCACGTACATGCCCGGCACAGCCGATCCTGGCAATGCATTCGCGTTTCCGGACTGAGCTGTTATTTCCTGAAAAGTTTCGGTTCGTGGAATAAATAAACTCACGCCATTTAACCAAGTGCCGATCCACATCAATCCGTCGCGATCTTCCATCAATGACTGAATACGACTTGATGCCAAGGTACCGCCAAGCCCTTCGTTGTAACGCCAGGTTTTGATCGCGGCGTTCGGCGTATCGATACGTGACAGGCCATCGAACGTCGCAACCCACAAACGACCGAGCCGATCGAACTTCAAGTCGCGGACGTTATCATCGGCCAAACCATCTTGTCGTTTGAAATGCTGCAATAGCTGGCCCGATTCCGTGAAGCGGTACAAACCATCTTCCAGGGTCGCAACCCAGATTTCCTTGCCATCCAGGCTTCGAATCGCGGTTTCGACTTCAATATTCAATGGCGACTGTACGGGCCATGGCTGCAATGTTGAACGTTCGTTGAGAAGAAAAAAAATACCGTTGCGCGTACTTAGCAATAACCCGTTGCGATAGTCCAACATGGACTTTACCCGACCCGCGGTATCGTTATTGACCGCTGCAACGTTCTGGAAAAACATTTGTCTGTCATCCAGCCATTGCAGGGTACCTGCATTGGTAGCCACCCAAAGCCGCTTTTTCGAATCAAGTTTTATCGTAGTAACACTGTTGTCGGCCAGGTCGCCAAATTTACCCCCCGCCTGGAATCTTTTGAAGTCATCCTTGACGGTGTCGTAAAGCGCCAACCCCCCTGATTGGGTTCCAACCCAAAAACCTGTTGTGGCAGCGCTTTCGATAGCAATAATGTGATTGTCACCGACAGTGTTTTGTTTGGCAGGGTCATTGCGATAAATGCGGAATTCGTAACCATCAAAACGATTGAGCCCGTCTTGCGTTCCCAACCAGACAAAACCGTCCTGGTCCTGATATAGATCGCGGATGGTCGTTTGCGACAATCCATTTTCAACACCGTAACGCTGAAAACGCACGGCATTCAAATCTTGCGCACACACTATTGTTGACGTGAACATCATTGATGCGGCAAACGCCTTGACAACACGTGCAAAACGCATAGATCCCCCCAATTCCTTCAGGCTAACCAGCTTTGACATCCGGCACAAGGCGCAGACAGATGTCAGATGTCAAAGCTGGTTTCCTCATGAGCAGCGACAGGCGCATAATATGCAGCGCGCAAATGCGCCTGTTTATTAATATTCTTGCTTGGAGCCTGTCATGTCAGTCGTTATCGTCGGTGCAAAGCGCACCGCATTGGGTGCTTTATTGGGTCAATTTACCGGCGTACCTGCGCCTGTCTTGGGCGCTGCAGCAATGAAAGCTGCATTGGAACAATCTGGCCTGACTGCAGATGAAGTGTCCGAGGTCATCATGGGCTGCGTACTTCCTGCCGGTTTGGGGCAAGCTCCTGCGCGTCAAGCCGCCATCGCTGCGGGTATTCCGCTTGCTGCTGGCGCAACGACAATCAACAAGGTCTGCGGCTCGGGCATGAAAGCAGTGATGTTTGGGCATGACTTAATCAAAGCCGGTTCGGCGGAAGTAGTCGTTGCTGGTGGTATGGAAAGCATGACCAATGCTCCTCATCTGTTGAATGGTTCACGCACCGGCATTCGCTTCGGTAGTGCCGAAATGCTCGATCACATGGCATGGGATGGCTTGACCAATCCTTATGACAAACAGCCGATGGGTGGTTTTGGCGAGTTATGTGCCGACAAATACCAATTTACCCGTGCAGAGCAAGACGCTTTCGCAGCCGAATCCGTTCGTCGTGCACTGGCAGCACAGGCAGACGGCTCGTTCAAAGACGAAATCACCCCGGTAACTGTTTCCGGCCGCAAAGGCGATGTCGTAATTGATACCGACGAGCAACCCGGCAAATGTGACATCAGCAAAATTCCCGCTCTGAAACCCGCTTTCAAGAAAGACGGCACGATTACCGCTGCCAGCTCGTCGAGCATCAATGATGGCGCTGCCGCCCTGGTTTTGATGGATGAAGGCCAAGCCACAGCCAAAGGCATTAAACCAATAGCCCGAATTTTGGCGCACAGCACCCATTCGCAGGCCCCCGAATGGTTTACCACTGCACCCGTTGCCGCCATTGAAAAAGTATTGAAGAAAACAGGCTGGTCGGTAGCCGACGTGAACTTATTTGAAGTCAACGAGGCTTTTGCCACGGTCGCCATGGCGCCTATGCGTGAACTCGGCATTCCGCACTCCAAACTGAATATAAATGGCGGAGCCTGTGCATTGGGGCACCCAATTGGCGCTAGCGGTGCTCGTTTGATCGTTACGCTGATCCATGCCCTGCGTAAAACCGGCGGAAAGCGCGGCGTTGCAGCGCTCTGTATTGGTGGCGGCGAAGCAACGGCAATCGCAATTGAGCTGATGTAATAAAGTGACCAGATCTGCAAGAGCCTTGTTTTTAAAGCCTTTCATACAAATCACTTGACTACTGCAAAGATAATGTCATCATATGCGGACGTGCGCCGTATGCGCACGTTTTGTTATTAACAATATTGTTTAACGTCTAGACGAGGAAACACCCATGTCCCTGAATAAAGCCCTGCTCGCATTGGCCCTGGCCGCTGCTCTGACCGCTTGCACCAAAACCGAAGAAGCTGCTACCGACGCTGCTGCAGTTGACGCTGCTGCTACCGACGCTGCTGCAACCGTAGACGCTGCTGCTGCTGACGCTGCTGCAACCGTTGACGCTGCTGCTACCGACGCTGCTGCAACCGTTGACGCTGCTGCTACCGACGCTGCTGCAACCGTTGACGCTGCTGCTACCGACGCTGCTGCTGCCGTTGAAGGCGCTGCTGCTGACGCTGCTGCTGCTGAACCAGCTCCAGCTGCTGAAGGCGAAAAGAAGTAATAACTTCTTTACCCAGAGTCACAAAAAAACCGTCGGTGAAAACCGGCGGTTTTTTTTTCGTCTGCATTTTTTGCTACATCAATGCCCTAGGCTCTTCCTCACATAACCCTTAAACTTGAGTCCCCTCGTAACGGGTTTGTGCAATGCCAGTTATCAAGTCTCTGATCGAACCAAAATCACCCGAGTTTCTGGAAAATCATGCGTATTTATCCGAGCAGGTAAATGCCTTTGAAGAGCAGCAACATCGTATTGCCCTGGGCGGCGGTGAAAAAGCTCGTGCAAAGCACACCGAACGCGGCAAATTATTACCTCGCGAACGCATTACTGCACTACTCGACCCCGGCTCACCCTTTCTTGAACTGTCCTCGCTCGCAGCCCATGGAATGTTCGACGATCAAGCTCCGTGCGCTGGCATAATCACCGGTATTGGTCGCATCCATGGCACTGAAGTAATGATCGTTGCCAACGACGCCACCGTAAAAGGCGGAACCTACTTTCCAATTACCGTCAAAAAACATTTGCGCGCCCAGGAAATCGCATTCGAAAATCGACTGCCCTGCATTTACCTGGTTGATTCCGGCGGTGCATTTTTGCCAATGCAAGATGAAGTCTTTCCGGACAAGGAACATTTCGGTCGCATTTTTTACAATCAGGCACGATTGTCTGGCGAAAATATCCCGCAAATTGCCGTTGTGATGGGCTCCTGCACTGCTGGCGGCGCATATGTTCCCGCCATGTGCGACGAAAGCATCATCGTGAAAGAACAAGGCACCATTTTCCTGGGCGGCCCACCGCTGGTAAAAGCCGCTACTGGCGAAGTTGTCGACGCCGAAACCCTGGGCGGTGCCGATGTGCACACCGGGATTTCCGGCGTTGCCGACCATCTGGCCGAAAACGATGCCCATGCTTTGGAAATTGCCCGCAATATCGTGGCAAATCTAAACCGCAAAAAAACAATCAGCCTGGCACTGCAGGCGCCAAAAGAACCACTTTATTCAAGCGGCGAACTTTACGGCCTGATTCCAAAAGACACGCGCAAACCGTTTGATATTCGTGAGGTTATTGCAAGACTGGTGGATGGCTCGGAGTTTCAGGAATTCAAGGCCCGTTATGGCAAGACCCTGGTATGCGGGTTTGCTCATTTACATGGTTATCCAATCGGAATTATTGCCAATAACGGCATCCTGTTTTCTGAAAGTGCATTGAAAGGCGCGCACTTCATTGAATTGTGCAATCAACGCGATATTCCACTGGTGTTCTTGCAAAACATCACCGGCTTTATGGTCGGCAAAAAATACGAACATGCAGGCATAGCAAAAGACGGTGCCAAAATGGTGACTGCCGTGGCCTGCTCGCATGTACCTAAATTCACCGTCGTGATCGGCGGCAGTTTTGGTGCCGGCAATTACGCCATGTGTGGACGCTCTTATGGTGCGAGATTTCTATGGATGTGGCCAAACGCCCGCATTAGCGTCATGGGTGGCGAACAAGCCGCTTCGGTTCTGGCAACCGTTAAACGAGACGGCATTGAGGCCTCCGGAAAAACCTGGAGCGCTGAAGAAGAAGAAACGTTCAAGGCACCTATTCGCGATCAATACGAACGCCAGGGGCATCCGTACTATGCTTCGGCTCGCTTGTGGGATGACGGGATCATTGATCCGGCAGATACCAGGCGTGTCTTGGGCCTGGCAATCTCGGCCTCGTTAAATGCACCCATCGTGAAATCGCGATTCGGTGTTTTCAGAATGTAATTTGCAATCTTTGAACTCTGGCGATTTACTTGCTCGCCATCGAACAGCCGTTACAAGCTGAGCATTTTGTCTGGCACGAGCCTGCATTGGTCGTGGCAACCAGATTGATGGCAATGGCCCGGTTGTCCTTATGTTTCAAAAGGCGCAATACGCTCGCGTAAAACCCGGGTGCAAAATGTTTTACGGCAAACAAAGACGCAGCGAGAAAGATCGTACCCATCAGAAATGTTTCCAGCCAGACGTAGTTCATAACCAGATCCTTGCCAGCTGATAGGTAATGAATGAAGCAAAGTACGCCAGTGCAAACAAATAGCCGGACGAAATAAATACCTGTTTCCAGGAATTGGTCTCGCGCTTGATCACTGCCAGTGTCGATAGACATTGCGGCGCGTAGATATACCAGACCAACAACGACAATGCCGTAGGAATGGTCCATTGCGCTGCAATCAAGGGCGACAGCGCCTGGGCTGCGACATCGTCGCCACCAGAAATTGCGTACACGGTTGCGAGTGCGGCGACAGCCACTTCACGTGCGGCCAACCCTGGAATCAAGGCAATGCAAATCTGCCAATTAAAACCAATCGGTGCAAATAATGGCTCCATAAAACGGCCAATCTGCCCGGCAAAACTGTAATCAATGGCCGGCAACGTCGCACCTTCTGGTGGCGCCGGATAACTGGACAAGAACCAGAGTATGACCGTCAACGACAATATGATGCCGGTAACGCGGCGCATGAAAATAAGCGTGCGTTCCCATAAGCCCATCGCGATATCACGCGGATTTGGCCAACGATAACGCGGCAATTCCATCAGCAAGGCATGTTCGCTTTTATCTTTACGGGTTTTCTTGATGACATAGCTAACCAGCAGCGCACTCAAGATACCGGCCATATACAGCGCAAACAGCACCAAACCCTGCAAATTAAAAATGCTCATCACTTCCGTGCGCGGGATAAACGCACCAATCAGCAAAGTGTAAACCGGCAGGCGTGCCGAGCATGTCATCAAAGGCGCCACCATGATCGTCGTCAGTCGATCACGTGGATCCTGAATGCTGCGCGTCGCCATAATGCCGGGAATCGCACAGGCAAAACTCGACAGCATTGGAATAAATGACCGTCCCGTTAAACCGGCAGCAAACATAAAGCGATCGAGCAAAAATGCAGCTCGCGGCAAATAACCGGATTCTTCCAATATCAAGATAAACAGAAACAGCATCAGGATCTGCGGCAGGAATTCCATCACCGTGCCAAGACCGGCGAACAAACCATCGCTAACCAGACTATTCAGCGGTCCAGCCGGCAATGCAGAACTGACCGCCGAACCCAGCCAGGCAATCGTTGCCGACACAGCATCTTGCAAGGGCGCGGCCCAGGAAAACACCGCCTGAAACATCAGAAACATCACGGCTGCGAGGATCAATAATCCGAACACGGGATGTAACACCACCCGATCAAACTTGTCTGCGCGGCTATCGGTGTATTCCGGTGCGGTCACCGCAATTGCCATGACTTCACGCACGCGCTGATGCAAATCGGCATGTTTGGGCAAGGTACTGGACGATGAAGCAGGCAGATCAAGTTGTTTTGCCAAGTCCTCGGCACCTTGGCGATGCACAGCGACCGTTTCAACCACTGGCATGTTCAATTCACGCGACAAGGCTTGCGAATCGATCTTGATACCACGACGTTTTGCCTCATCCATCAAATTGAGAGCCAGAATCATCGGGCGGCCCAATGCCTGCAACTCGAGCACGAAGCGAAGATGCAATCGCAGATTGGTCGCATCGGCAACACAGACGATAATGTCGGGCAAACCCACGTCATCCAGTTTGCCCATGCAAACATCGCGCGTGATCGCTTCGTCGGGGCTTGAAGGCGTCAAACTATACGTGCCGGGCAAATCCAGTACGTGCACCGACCGACCTTTCGGCGTATTGAATTTCCCTTCTTTGCGTTCGACCGTGACGCCGGCATAGTTCGCCACTTTTTGGCGACCACCGGTCAATCGATTAAACAGCGCCGTTTTCCCGCAATTGGGATTACCGACCAGTGCAATATTCATGGCAGCAACATCAGCATTCATGGCGAAACCGCCAATGCAATCTGGATACGTGCTGCTTCGTTGCGGCGTAATGCGAATTGGGAGCTCGCTATATTCACCAGGATTGGCTCTGCGCCGAGTGGCCCGAGCGCACGGATTTTGATCAACTCGCCACTGACGAAACCCAAATCCCGGAGACGCTGGGCAATAGCGTCCTCCGGATAAGCGTCGTGAACCGACACGACACTGGCTGTTTGTCCCAAAGCTAGCTCGCTGAGCAACATGTGCGCTTCCGGCTAAATAGTAATGATTCCCATTATACATCCATAACGGACAGCAACAAGCAGCCGCTATGGCAAACCGGGCCAGCTCGGTATCATTGAGGGGTTTTCAGCCATGGGTTTAAAAAGTGAGCAAGCAGTGCTAACTCTGAATAAATATGCGGGCATAGCGACGCTGGCCCTGAACAGACCGGAAACCCATAACGCCTTTGATGCCGAGCTGATTCAGAAATTGACGGCCTCTTTGCAAGAGCTCGACCAAGACGACAGCGTCCGGGTTGTGATTATTACCGGTACCGGCTCTACTTTCTCGGCCGGTGCGGACCTGAATTGGATGCGTTCGATGGCCAAAGCCAGCGAAGCCGAAAATCTCGAAGATTCCCTGCAACTCGCCAAGTTGATGAGAACGCTCAACTATCTGAGCAAACCGACGATTGCCCGGGTAAACGGAGCCGCATATGGCGGCGGTGTCGGGTTGATCGCCTGTTGCGATATCGCGATTGGAATCGAAGCCACGAAATTTTCCTTGAGCGAAGTGAAACTGGGTTTGGTGCCAGCAGTAATTTCACCTTACGTGATCGCCGCGATCGGTCTGCGTCACGCACGCCGGCTCTTTTTAAGTGCCGAAATTTTCGATTCCGCGCTCGCCTTGCGAATCGGTCTTCTGCATGAAATGGTGCCATTCGCCCAACTGGATGAAACCATCGACAAGACTTTGCATTGGTTATTGAAAGGCGGGCCCGTCGCGCAGAAGGAAGCTAAAGAATTGGCTCTGCGTGTCAGTGGCAACACTGAAAAGGATGCAGAAAAACTGGATACCGAAAACGCAAAATTGATTGCAAAACTTCGCGTATCGAAAGAAGGCCAGGAAGGCTTGAACGCTTTTCTGGAAAAACGTGCAGCACACTGGGTTTAAGGAAAATATCCATGATTGATCATCTCGGCATCAGCGTTTCCGATTATCAGAAAAGCAAGGTTTTCTATCAGAAGGTTTTGGCGACACTGGGACATGAATGCATCATGGAAATCACGCCGGAAATGACCGGTGGCGACTCCCTTCACTGCGGTTTCGGCTCCAATAAAAAGCCGTCTTTCTGGCTTAGTTCGGCCGGCGTAGTCTGCCCCTCGATTCATGTTGCTTTCACCGCAAACAATCGCGCCGAAGTTGATGCTTTTTACCATGCAGGTTTAGCCGCAGGCGGCAAGGACAATGGCGCTCCTGGCTTGCGCCCGATTTATCACCCGAACTATTACGGTGCTTTCATCATTGACATGGATGGCCACAATATCGAAGCCGTTTGCCATTCGCCCTAAGAGCACACCATGCAAAAACCCATTTTGAATATAGATGACACGAAAGCCGTTTTGATCAGTGATTACAAACCCGGCGCGCCCGAGAAATACCAAGGGCCACAGATGGCGGAAATTTCGGAATTGATTGGTGCCCGGCGACTCGGCTACAACATGACGATCGTGCCACCGGGTAAAGCCGCATTCCCTGCGCATAATCATTACGGCAATGAAGAAATGTTTTTCATTATCGAAGGCGAAGGCCAAGTTCGCATCGGCAACGAAAAATTTTCGATACGCCAGGGTGATGTCATCGCCTGCCCCGCTGGCGGACCGGAAACCGCACATCAAATCATCAACAATTCGACAACGCAGACACTGCGCTATCTTGCAGTCAGTACCATGCAAACACCGGATTTCGTGCAATATCCGGACTCCGGGAAAACCGGTGCCGCTTATTATTACGGCGGCACAACTGACGGCAAACCAAATGCCATCCGTATTTTGAATCGCGAACAAGACAATCTTGGCTACTGGGATGGCGAATAAGCATGTTCAATAAAATCTTGATCGCCAACCGCGGTGAAATTGCCTGCCGCATCATTCGCACCTGCAGGCGTTTTGGCATTCGCACCGTCGCGGTGTATTCCGATGCCGATGCAAAAGCACAACATGTAAAACAGGCCGATGAAGCCGTCTATCTTGGCGGCTCGATGCCCGGCGAAAGCTACTTATGTGGCGACAAGATCATTGAGGCCGCCCAAAAAACCGGGGCACAGGCAATCCATCCAGGCTACGGCTTTTTATCCGAGAACGCCGATTTTGCCGAAGCGGTTGAAGTCGCAGGCCTGAAGTTCATTGGTCCGAAAGCATCGTCCATGCGCAGGATGGGCAGCAAGGCCGGCGCCAAGGATCTGATGGTCTCGCATGGTGTTCCTGTCGTGCCGGGCTATAACGGAGAAGACCAGGACCCGGCATATCTGTTGCAGGAAGCTGATCGAATCCGCTACCCACTAATGATCAAGGCGGCACACGGCGGCGGCGGCAAGGGCATGCGAATTGTTCGCAGTTCGGATGAATTTCTTGCGAATCTGGAATCTTGCCAACGAGAAGCAAAAAATGCATTCGGCCGCGACCGCGTGTTGCTCGAAAAATATATCGAGCAACCGCGCCACATCGAAATTCAGGTCTTCGCGGATAACCACGGCAATACGATTCATTTGAACGAGCGCGAATGCTCGGCACAGCGTCGCTATCAAAAAGTGATTGAAGAATCACCCTCGCCTTTCCTGACAGCCGAACGACGCAAACAAATGGGCGATGCCGCTGTTCAGGCAGCAAAAGCGATTGATTACGTCAATGCCGGCACGGTGGAATTCATCGTTGGCGCCGACGGTGATTTCTATTTCATGGAAATCAATACACGCTTGCAAGTCGAACATCCCGTTACCGAAATGGTGACTGGTCTGGATTTGGTGGAATGGCAATTACGCGTTGCCGCCGGTGAGGCATTACCACTATCGCAAAATGAAATTAAAAGTCATGGACATGCGATCGAAGTCCGATTGTATGCCGAAGACCCGGAAAAGAATTTCCTGCCCGGCTCCGGTCGTCTGGAAAAACTGCACTTGCCGGCTGCCACGAAGAACGTGCGGCTTGATACCGGCGTGATTGAAGGCGACGCCGTGAGCATCTTTTACGACCCGATGATCGCCAAAATGATTATCTGGGACGAAGACCGTCCACGCGCCCTGGCACAACTTCAAAACGCACTGTCATACGCCGACATCAAAGGACCGAAATCGAATATCGAATTTCTGGAAAAGCTGGTACGTCACCCCGTTGTTGTCAGTGGACAAATCACGACCAATTATCTCGATCAACATTTAGCCGAAGTGTTGCCGCATGCCGATTCGGTATCCGAACATTTCGTTATTGCCGCCACGATTTCCGCCTTGCTGGCCGATGAAAAACAAACACGGCAATCAGCCATGCGTTCCAACGATCCTTATTCGCCTTGGGCGATTGCCGATGGCTGGCGCATTGGTCATGAAAGCCAACGCAAACTGTGTTTCAAATGGCATGAACAAAATCTCGATATCTTTGCGAAAGGCGCACAAGGCAATTATCAAATCGACTACAACGATAAAAGTTTCGACATCAGTAATGCCCATATTCACGACGTGACTTTGTCGTTCCAGATGAATACGCTGGCACAGCGTTTTCTGGTGCATGCCGACAAGAACAGCGTTACCGTGCATGATGGCCAATCACGTGCGGAACTTGAGCGTATTCCGGCGTTCTTTTTTGACGATAGCAAAGCCAGCGGTAGCGGCGACCGGGTAGTCGCGCCGATGCCCGGCCGCATGGTGGTCGTGAAGGCAATGGCTGGCGACGAAGTTGTCGAAGGCCAGGAGCTGGCGGTAATGGAAGCCATGAAAATGGAACTATCATTGAAATCGCCACGCACTGGTAAAGTTGCCAGCATCTCCGTCAACGCCGGAGATTTCGTCGAAGCAGACATGTTGTTGATCAAACTGGAGGCACTGTCATGAAGAACTTGATAAAAGCCATTTTTGCGACATGTTCATTGATTGCGTTATCAGGCTGTACCGGTTACGGCGTCACCTTCCAGAAAGCACCCGGAACCGAACTTTTAAATTGCCACCCGAATCTTGTCGGCGATTGGAAAGTAATCGAGGGTGAACGCAATTCACCACCATCGGATACTTTGGACTACCTTTCGGTAAATACTGATTGCTCCCACATGTACGCAGTCACCATCAAAAAGAAATCGGGCAAGCTGGAAAGCAAGGTGGATGACTTAAGAAAGAATAACGAACAGAAAATCGAGTTCACCCGCGGCGGGACCTACGACTATGCCGTAATCACGCCAAAAGAAACCAGTTTCGAAATCACACCGGGGCTCACGATTCCTTCCGGAAAAATCATCTACCAAATCAACACCGGAAAGGACGGCGTGATACTGCGTTCAGTCGACCTTGATAAGACGATCCAACTTGTTCTGGCACGAAAAATGAACGGCCAGATATTTGTCGATCGCGACAACCCCGGTGTTACTCAGGCAGCCAATGTCTATGTCCGGGGGGACGAAAAACAGATCGCCACCTATCTTGATACCCTGGATATGTATTCAAATGATCGCCTGCTGTTAATTTCTGCAACACCGGCCGAGGTCAAATCAATCCAGAAAGCCATAAAGAGTTACCGCCCGGAAAAGAAATCCAAATGAATAATGCCGTTCGCATCGTCGAAGTTGGACCGCGTGATGGTTTGCAAAACGAAAAAACCATCATCAGCGTGACCGATAAAATCGCACTGATTAACCGTTTGAGTCATTGTGGCTTCAAGACTATCGAAGCGACCAGTTTTGTCAGCCCGAAATGGGTTCCTCAGCTGGCCGATGCTGCCGAAGTATTTATCGGCATTGAAAAAACACCTGGCGTGAGCTATCCGGTTTTAGTTCCCAATCTGCAGGGCTACGAACGCGCCCGCGCTGTTGGAGCAAGCGAAGTTGCGATTTTTACGGCTGCTTCCGAAGCGTTTAATCAAAAAAACATCAATGCCAGTATCGATGAGAGCATAGAGCGTTTCATTCCCGTGCTTGAGCAGGCAAAAAACGACGGCGTGAAAGTACGCGGCTATGTTTCGACCGTGCTCGGCTGTCCCTATCAAGGCGATGTTCCGGTTGCCGATGTCGTGCGCGTTTCTAAGCGCTTGTATGAGCTTGGTTGCTATGAAATTTCGCTGGGCGACACCATTGGTATCGGCACGCCAAAAAACGCTCGCGTCATGTTGTCGGCCGTCGCTAATGAAATTCCGATATCGGCACTTGCCGTACATTTCCATGATACCCGCGGCCAGGCCCTGGCTAATATTCTTTCCTGTCTTGAAGAAGGTGTACGCGTAGTGGATTCTGCCGTTTCCGGAACCGGCGGCTGTCCCTATGCAAAAGGTGCAAGTGGTAATGTCGCCACTGAAGACGTGGTTTACATGCTGGATGGCATCGGCATGCAAACCGGCATTCAACTGGATAAATTAATCGACACCGGCCGTTGGCTCTCGAATCTTTTGGGCCGCGAAACCAGCAGCAAAGTAAATCGGGCAAGCATCGCATGAGAACACGCAGCCGCTACCGCACCACTTCCGCCTATCAACCCAAATACAGCAACCCGATTCGATTTGAATCCGGTGAAGTGATCGTACTTGGCGGACGTGATGCGGAATTCCCAGAATTTTTATGGGCAAAGGACGAACAAGGTCGCGAAGGCTGGGTACATCAATCCAAATTTCTGGTGACATCGGAAAAAAAAGCGGTGACTACGGCCCAATACAATGCCATCGAATTGACGGCACGGGCCGGGGAGTTAGTCATTGCCGAAGAATCGCTCGGTGATTGGTCCTGGTGCCGCACGGTCGAAGGCAATACTGGCTGGTTGCCGAATCATATTCTGGAACGATTGACTGACGTTTTGCCCTTCAGCATTCGTCCGATCGAAGCTAAAGACGATGCGATAATCGCGGAAATTATTCGCAATGTGATGCCGGAATTTGGTGCAGTCGGCGATGGTTTCGCCATCAATGATCCGGAAGTCGACTGGATGAGTCGCGCTTATTCTGAACCTCGCTGCGCCTACTTCGTCGTGGTCATGGATGGCGTTGTGAAAGGTGGCGGCGGTATCGCACCCTTGATCGGAGGTGATCCGGATATCTGCGAATTAAGAAAAATGTATTTCCTGCCTGAATGTCGTGGTCTTGGCGCTGGTACTGCGATGATGGCCAAATGTCTGCATGTAGCACGCCAATATGGTTTCAAGCGTTGCTATCTGGAGACCCTGGACAGCATGAAAGACGCACAAAGCCTGTACGAACGCAGCGGCTTCAAGAAGCAATGCGGCACCATGGGCGATACCGGCCATGGTGGTTGCGACACATTTTACCTTCTTGATTTGTAGGAGGGCCCTTGGGCCCGAAAAATGTCGCCCGCAAGCGGCCTCCTACGGTAAAATGCCAACCTTTCCGCGTTCGGATTCCCCATGCAAATTCAAAACATTCGTGCCGTTATCACCGGTGGCGTCTCCGGCCTCGGCTTTGCCGTTGCCCAATACATCGTCAAACACGGCGGCAAAGTCGCGTTGTTTGATATCAACGATGAAAAGTCAGTTTCTGCCGTTGCCGAACTTGGCGCCGGAAATGCATTTTATTTTCGTACCGATGTTGCCGATGAAGCGCAGGTCGAAGCAAACGTGGCAGCAGCAAAAGAAAAACTCGGCGGCTTGAATGCGGCGATCAATTGCGCCGGCATACTTGGCGCCGGCCGTGTGCTTGGCAAGGAAGCACCGATGCCGCTAAAACAATTTTCGACCACTGTGATGGTGAACCTGGTCGGAAGTTTCAATGTTGCAAAAGCCGCTGCAAACCTGATGCAACACAACGACGAGCAAGCCGACAAGGAACGCGGAGTCATCATCAACACGGCATCGGTTGCTGCCTACGACGGCCAGATTGGCCAGGCCGCCTACTCTGCCTCGAAAGGTGGCGTTGTCGGAATGACTTTGCCAATGGCGCGCGAACTCGCACGCTTCGGCATCCGTGTTATGACGATTGCTCCTGGCATTTTCTGGACACCGATGGTCGACGGCATGCCACCGGCCGTTCAAGAATCACTGAGTGCATCAATTCCATTTCCATCGAGACTCGGCAAACCGGAAGAATTTGCCGACCTTGTCGGTTTCATTCTGCAAAATACCTATTTGAATGGTGAAACCATTCGTCTGGATGGCGCCGTGAGACTTGCACCGAAGTAATTTCCAACCCGCTTTTTCCTGACAGAAAAATCGCGCCTGAAGGCGCTCCTATCAAAAACCGAAAGAACTTTTATGAAAGCTTACGACATCAAAAAAGGCAATGTAGTCGAACACAACAAAACAATTTATCAGGTTCGCGATATCGAACGCAGCTCGCCACAAGGCCGCGGCGGTAACATGACCTTCCGTTTCATCATGTATAGCGTGCCGGGCGGTCAAAAACTCGACTTAAGCCTGAAGTCCGAAGATGAATTGACCGAAGTCGATTTACTGCGCCGCGAAGCCAACTATTCCTACATGGATGGCGATGATTTCGTGTTTCTGGACAAGGAAGATTACACGCCCTACACGCTTAGCCCGGCTACCCTCGGCGATGCAAAAGGCTATATCACCGAAGGTCTGGAAGATTGCTACGTTCAACTCATCGATGATCAGGCCATTGGCCTGCAACTGCCGGTTAACGTAGTGCTTGAAGTGATCGACACGCCACCGGAATTAAAGGGCGGCACCGCCACCAAACGTCCGAAACCGGCCAAGTTAAGCACCGGTATCGAAATCATGGTGCCGGAATACATCGCCAACGGCGAAAAAATTTACGTCAGCACCGTGACCGGCGAATTCGGCGGCCGGGTCGAAACCAAGAATTTCTGATTCGCTTTTTTTATTGTGGGAGCTGGTTTACCAGCGATGTGATCTCAATGGCAGCTCAACTGCATACCGTCTATCGCTGGTAAACCAACTCCCACAGAACCAATTATTTATTGCGTATCAACCACTTCCGTGCCATGCGCCGAATGCTTTCCTCGGCTTCGACATCATCGACCAATTCGCTGATAACCCGCCATGCCAGCGCGTGCGATTCATCGCTGACGACAAAATCCTCGCTACCGTTGGCACGCACAACGAAGCGCACATCATGATGATAATGTTCCGGGTCCGAACCTCGTGCCGGAATCGCATGGCGTTCCAGATCAAACACTTCCGGCTCGACGGTCAGATTGGTCAGACCGGACTCTTCTTCGGCTTCGCGCAAAGCCACTTGTGCCAAATCACTATCGCCATCGGCATGACCACCAAGCTGCAGCCATCGCTCCAGTTTCTTGTGGTGGGTCAGTAAAACGCGCTGACCATCTTTCGAAACTAGCCAGCAAGATCCCGTGAAATGCCCCACCGACAATGTGCGTTCGCAACAATCTTTATATTGCCTGGCAAACTCGAGCAAGATGACTTTTGAGTGCAGATTTTCATGGTCATGTTCAGTGTACTGATTCAGCAAATTCAAAACTTGCTGCTGTGCTGGTGAAAAATTGTCCAAAATAGCCTCTCGCTGATTGGGGTGCTCAACACCCTATTGATAATTGTTCAAGTAAATTCTAGAAAAGCCCGGAATTTGTTCGTTAAACCATGCAGCTGAAGGCGCCAGAATCACTTCTGCTTACTTGCGCCTCGCCACCAACGCAGGGTATGGTATCGAATTGTTTCGCCAGCTGTTTAATGGCGATGCGGGAAATTTAGCGGCAATGCAGATTCAAAAACATACAACACTATTTTTTAGGGGAGAAATTGATGGCGAGCACTTCAAAACCCGGGCTGCTTTCGCGCCTGACGCTTCGAAAGACTGTCGAGCAGGTTCAGCAAGAAACTGAAACCAGCCAACTGAAGCGGACACTTGGCCCATGGAACCTGGTATTTCTGGGAATTGGCTGCATCATCGGTGCCGGCATCTTCGTACGAACGGGTAACGCTGCTGCACTCCATGCTGGTCCCGCAGTACTTTTATCCTTCCTGGTAGCCGGCATTGTCTGTGCGCTCGCGGGACTTTGCTATGCAGAGCTCTCCTCCACTTTGCCGGTCTCCGGCTCCGCCTATACCTATAGCTACACAACGATTGGCGAGTTCGCCGCCTGGATCATGGGTGGGCTTTTACTACTTGAATACGGTCTGGCGGCTTCGGTGGTCGCAGTCGGTTGGTCTGGTTATGTGGTCAGCCTGCTTGGCGACTACGGCCTGGTCATTCCACCAGAACTCACCGGACCTTACGGGCATGCCGTGATGAAAGATGGCGTCGCTTTGATCGGTGCCGACGGCAATCCGGTTACAGCACTTTTCAATCTCCCCGCATTCCTGATTTGCTCGGCACTGGCCGGCCTTTTGGTAATCGGTGTTTCGGAAAGCGCCAAAGTGAACAACATCATCGTTGCGATCAAAGCCACAGTGATCATTGCGTTCATCATTATCTGCGGCTGGTACGTTATCCAGCATTTCGACACTCTGAAAGCAAACTGGGACCCCTTCATTCCTGAAGCCACCGGTAAAGAAGGCGAGTACGGCTGGGGCGGCATTTTCCGCGCAGCTTCGATCGTATTCTTCGCCTACATCGGTTTCGAAGCGGTTTCCACCGCTGGTCAGGAATCCAAGAATCCGAAGAAAGACATGCCATTCGGTATCATCGGATCGCTGCTTATCTGCACTGTGCTTTACATACTGGTCTCGATCGTCATGACTTTGATGGTCAACTACAAGATGCTTAACGTTCCGGATCCTGTGGCTGTCGCCGTCGATGCACTCGGCCCGGCTTGGGGCTGGTTCGCGAAAACCATCAAGATTGGTGCGATCGTCGGTCTGACCTCGGTCATCCTGGTATTGATGTACGGCCAAACCCGTATTTTCTACACGATGGCGCGTGATGGCCTGTTGCCGAAAATATTTGCAACAGTGCATCCAAAGTTCAGAACGCCTTGGGTCAACACGATTCTCGTTGGCCTGATCACTGCTGTTGCAGCAGCGTTCTTCGACATCAATACACTGGGTGACATGACCTCGGTCGGTACGCTGGCCGCTTTCGGCATCGTCTGCATGTCCGTGATCTGGCTGCGCACCACTCACCCGGACATCCCGCGTGGTTTCAAAGTTCCGCTTTACCCGGTGCTGCCCGTGCTCGGTATCGTGTCGTGTTTCGCACTGATCTTCACGGTAGAAACCCGCGTTCTCGTCTTCTTCGGCTGGTATGTGCTGGGATCGATTCTGCTTTACTTCGTCTACGGCATGCACAACTCCCGCCTGCAAAAAGGCGAAGCTCAGCATGCAGAGATTCAGCACGCAGAATAAGTCTATTGTCACACCATAAAAAAACGGCGCGTTTATCGCGCCGTTTTTTTTATTCGTCGAGACCCAATGCATTCGGTGAATCATCTACATCGTCTTCGATGAAGTTATTCGGTATCGCCTTATTGGTTTTCGCACCGAGCGCCTTGATTTGTTCTGTTTGGCGAACCAGATTTCCTTTACCTGAAGATAAGCGCTTCAGTGCCGAGCCATGCGCTTCGTTGGCAAGCTCCAATGCCTTCGAGACTTTGTTGAGGTCGTTGCAGAACGCAACAAATTGATCGTAAAGCTTGCCAGCCTGATCGGCAATTTTCATTGCGTTGCTACTGCGTTGATCCAGCTTTTGCAAATGCGCCACGGTGCGGCAGGTGGCCAATACGGTACTCGGTGCCGCCAACACAATATTCTTGTCCAGCGCGTAGGTATACAAAGCATCGTCGAGACGAAGCGCATCGATAAATGCCGATTCGATCGGAATAAAAATCAGCACGAAATCGAGATTGCGTTTATCGGGCAAGGCATCGTAGGACTTTGCCGACAGGCCATCGATATGGGTCTTTAACGAACGCACATGCTCTCTCAAAGCCAATTCACGCGCCTGCTCGGTTTCGGCATTAATGTAACGGTCGTAAGCCACCAGCGAGACTTTCGAGTCCACGACAATCGCTTTGTTTTCCGGAAGAAAAATCACGCAATCGGGCTGCTTGCGATTATTGTTTTCATCTACGTAAGAAAATTGCGATTGATAATCCCGGCCTTCGGTTAAACCGGAAGCATCCAGAATACGGCCCAACACTTGCTCGCCCCAGCCGCCCTGGGCTTTGTTATCGCCCTTGAGTGCTCGTGTCAGATTAATGGCTTCGTCTGCCATTCGGACATTCAGTTCTTTCAGAGTGTGAATACCCTGATTGGTTTGCTGTACGGTTTGCCTGAATTCGGAAATTTGCGTCTTCAACGGATTCAGCAAGGCGTCTAGCTGCTCCTTGTTTTGTTCCTTGAATTTGGCGGTTTTGTCTTCGAATATTTTCTGCGCCAGATTCTCGAAGTTTTCCTTGAGCCTGTCCTCGGCGGATTTCAGCAACTGGACTTGTTCCTGACCCGATTGTTCGCGCGCCTCGGAACCGGCTTTCAGGGCAGCGTATTGCTGCTGCAAGGTCTCCAGAGACTGTGCTTTGAGCGACAAACTCTCGTTGTCAGTTAATGTTGATTGCAGACGGGTTTCAAGCGTCGCGTTTTTACGTGACAGATAAACGGCCCACACCAAAAAAGCGGCAGCCAATATCAGGAGGAGTACATCGAGGATATTAAAAGTCATTGGACCAAGCTTGTTGAAAAACCTGGCCCATCTTAAATCATTGAAGTCTCAAAACCTGCGAGCGCAAGCTAACTCAGGCTTTCTTGGCCCAGGCAGTACACCATCCCTTGGGTGAAACTGCAAATCCGGTAAACAGGGTGCAAGCGCCAGTACTGGCGGTAAAAAACTGACAATTTGCACAGGTACTACCCGGCTTCTTGGTCGGCTCTTTTGAAGTGGCCGCATCGGCAACATATTTGAGAGCAATAGCAGTCGCGTTATCTGCCGGAAGTTTTTTCAGGGCCTGGGCGAAAGCCTGACCAAACATAGGCATGGCAATAGCTGCCGTTGCAACCTGAAGAATAAAACGACGACGGGCATTGGCTGTAGTGTTCATAGCTAGGCTCCTTGGAATATGCACAGTTTATCGAAATTTGGGACCATGATATTGATTTAGGTCAAAGCAACACCCATTTCATCTGCATCCGTTAAACTTAACAACATGAACGACTTACCCTACGACCCAAAGAAACTGCAGGCCTGTGCGCTTGAGCTGGTAGAGACCACCCGCGAGCTGGCCCAGCGCGGCTGGACACCAGCCACCAGCAGTAATTTTTCGATGCGGCTGGATGACCGACATGCGGCTATTACGGTTTCTGGCCGTGACAAAGGCCGCCTGACCGAAGCCGATATCATGGTGGTGGATTTACAGGGCCAGCCGGTGGCTACTTCACAAAGACCTTCTGCCGAAACCTTGTTGCACATGCATCTCTATGCCCGGTTCCCGGATATCGGCTGTGTGTTGCATACCCATTCGATCAACCAAACCCTGGCTTCACGACTTTATGCTGGACAGGGTTATATCCGTTTCGAAGGTTACGAATTGATCAAGGCGTTTCGCGGCCAAACCACGCACGACACCCACTACGATTTGCCGATTTTTCCAAATACCCAGGACATGACCGTCCTGGCCAAACAAGTCGAAGCCAAACTCGACCAGGGCCCTCTCTGGGGTTACCTGATCAATGGCCATGGCTTATATGCCTGGGGCCGCGACATGATGGAAGCCCGCCGACACCTGGAAGCCTTTGACTTTTTAATTAATTGCGAACTCGAAATGAGGAAATATAAATCATGAGTCGCCTTCGTATTTTTTCCGAACAAGACACCGTCAATCCGATGATGGTTGCTCATACCCATGAATTTATTGCCGAACAGCTGCAAAAAATAGGCGTGCGTTTCGAGCAATGGCAGGCCAATGCACCGGTCAAGCCAGGCGCATCCCAGGAAGAAGTGTTTGCCGCCTACAAGTCTGATATCGATAAAATCGTGCAGGAAAAAGGCTTCAAGACAGTCGACGTTGCCAGCATTGCGCCCGATGACCCGGAGCGCGAGGCCAAACGCGCCAAATTTCTGAACGAACATTTTCACAAGGAAGATGAAGTACGCTTCTTTGTCGCCGGCTCGGGTTTATTTACACTGCATGTCGAAGATCGCGTATACGAAATTCTTTGCACCCAGGGTGATTTAGTTGGAGTACCCGACAGCACCAAGCATTGGTTCGATATGGGACCGGCGCCCTATTTCATCGCCATCCGTTTTTTTACCGAGCCTGATGGCTGGGTTGGCCATTTCACAGGTAGTGATTGGGCAGATAAATTTCCGCGTTATGAAGCAGGTCAGGCTGCGTGAAAATAATTCTTACCGACATTGAAGGTACAACCAGCTCGATTTCATTCGTGAAGGAAGTGCTGTTCCCCTACGCCCGGCGTGAGCTGCCGAACTTCATACGTAAGCATGCAAATGATCCCAAAGTCCGTCATTGGCTGGATCAGGTACAGCTTGAATTGGGTTCGGAATTTTTCAACGACGAACATTTGATCGAAACCCTGCTGGGCTGGATCGATACCGACCGCAAACATACGGCGCTGAAAGCCTTGCAGGGCATGGTCTGGGTCGCTGGATACCATGAAGGCGATTACGCGGCCCATATCTACGACGATGCCGCCGAGATGCTGAAACGATGGCATTCCGCCGGCCATCGGATTTATGTTTATTCTTCGGGCTCGGTTCCGGCGCAGAAATTGTTCTTCGGCCACACGACCGCCGGTGATTTGACCCCCCTATTCTCGGGTTACTTCGATACCGAAATGGGCGGCAAACGCGACGCCGAGAGCTATCGCAGAATTGCCGCTGCCATTGATGCAGATCCGGCAGACATGATTTTCTTTTCGGATATTGTCGAAGAACTCGATGCAGCAGACGAAGCCTGCCTTGACACGGTATTGCTGGATCGTCTTAATGATTATCCGACCCCAAGACTCGACGAAGCCACGCACGGGCATCACCGTGTGGAGTCGTTCAAGGATATTCAGCTATAACCGTAGGGTGGGCACGGCCCACCATTTCAAAATGTGCGAACTGTTCGCGGTGGGCAATGCCCACCCTACAATCAAGGCTCCGCCTGTTGTAGCTCGTAAACCAGCGAATCGATAAACCATTGCCCGTTCAATTTCGCACGCACTTCAATGCGGTGTTTTCCCTGTGGCAGATTCGTTGGCAATGCGCCGCGCCACAAGTGGGCCGACAACATTGCTTCCGATGTCAAATCATAGCTCCGCAATCGCTCTGAACGTGCATCCGCAATATTTCTCTCGAGCACACTCGGGTCCATCGTTTCTACCCGGACCATCGGTTTCCATTCGGCGCTATCAACTCTATATTCAACCGGCGTGCCCGCCATTCCCATAAATACGTTCGCATAGACACCGAAGCCCGGATAGGATTTCTGGCGCAGAACTTTGGGCGCGAATAATTGCATTTGCTTGTCACTGGGGGCTCGTGCCACTTGCCAGTTGAGCTTTGGTGCCGAGTCTGCAGACCATGACAATCTCGCATAACCATTCGGCGTGCCGTCCTGCATCAAGGCATCGGGAATTCCGTCTGCATCCTTGATACCCGACCAGAATGCACCGCAGGCTGCTCCGACATTGAATTCATGCAATGGCGTTTTTCCCTGCCATCCCGTTTTTTCGTCATGAAAGAAGTGACGCTGCATATGCGCATGGGCAGTTAATAACAAGACATTTTCGTAACCAGACAAGATCGAAAACAAACGCTGTCGGTCGGCATCGCGAAACGAATGCAGCGGCGGTTTCGCATCCGAATCAAAAACCGGAATATGCATCGCCAAAATAATCCGGCGCGTTTTTGGAATCGCATTCAGGTATGCCTGCAGAAATCGAAATTGCGATTCCCGCAAACCACCGACATAAGTCGCTGGCGTGCCGGAATTTGGATTATGGATTACATCATCCAGCACGATGATGCTGACCCCGGATTGCTCCCAGGCAAAAGACTCCGGGCCGAAGTATTGCGAAAAGGTTTGCAATGATTGCTCGTCGCTCTGCGCCGCCTGATCGCGGTCATGATTACCGGAAACATGCAGCCAGGACGTTTTCAAACGTTGCGTTACCTTATTCATTGCCGGGTACAGGCTCAGGTTACCGTGCACGATATCGCCTAGCGAAATTCCAAGCTCTGCCTGCACTTTTCCGACCAGAGGCTCGACAATATCTTTTTCGTAGTAGCCAACATCCTGAATGTTCTTTGGTTGCGGGTCGCCGAAAATCAGCAGGTCGAGTTTATTTTCTCCTGATATTTTTTTCGTCGACTTTATACCGGATTTTTGCAAGGCGAAATGAATTCCACGGCCGGCCTTATCAGAATGGATATCCATCCAAAAATCCGGCAACCCTGATGACGTCATCGGCACTTGCCAGCCATCCGGCTTAATCACGAACACGATGGAGGTCTCGGATGGCACGAGTTGCCAGCGACCTTTCGCATCGGTTATCGCAATTGCCTGACCATCGGAAACCGCGACATTCGCAATGCCGGGCTCTGACTTATCCTGCTGACCGTTGCGATTTCGGTCATCAAATACCAGGCCTTCGATCATGGACGGCAAGGCAATCGCATTGACAGAATAAAAACAAAGCGTGCTTACAATGGACGTGATAATTGCGCGCGGCATAGTTCCTCTTCTTTTATTGATGACGCTTCTTTAGATTCTCCCGTACCACATTCCAATTCAGTCCACGGGAACGCAACAACACCATTAAATGATAAACCAGATCGCCGGCTTCATTGAGTAAATCGTTTTCGTCTTGCGCCACCGCAGCCAGAGCCGTTTCCACGCCTTCTTCGCCGACTTTCTGGGCGATTCGTCGCACACCGGACTGGAACAGTTTCGTGGTGTAACTACCTTCCGGCAGATCACGTTGTCTTTGCTCGACCAAGGCATCCAGTTTTCCGACAAAATCATCAGGCGCGGATTCAAAGCAACTCGTACGATTCAAGTGGCAGGTCGGCCCAGCCGGAACAGCCTGAATCAGCAACGTATCGTTATCGCAATCTGCTTCAATGCTGATCACTGA
The DNA here is from genome assembly GCA_036676335.1 of Arenimonas sp. Taxonomy (GTDB): domain Bacteria; phylum Pseudomonadota; class Gammaproteobacteria; order Xanthomonadales; family Xanthomonadaceae; genus Arenimonas. The sequence continues at coordinate 32,226 of JAKFDD010000011.1, forward strand.
TAGCACGTGACCGCTGGTTTCGCCTTTTTTCCACAAACGTTGTTTGCTGCGACTATAAAAAGTGATCTGCCCTGTTTCATTCGTTGCTTCCAGTGCTTCGCGATTCATATAACCAAGCATCAGGACTTGCAGGCTCACGGCATCTTGCACGATGACTGGCAACAAGCCGCCTTGTTTATTCCAATCCAGCGCGTCGAAATTAAGGTTCTTCATGTTGTTCTCGTTATCAAAGCCGTACAGATATTTTTCTATCGGACAGAACTCGTTTCAACTCGGGAATGGCAATACTGCCGGAATGGAAGACCGTGGCAGCCAAGGCCGCATCGACATCTGCCTGTTCGAAAACATCGACAAAATGCTGAACCAAACCGGCACCGCCAGACGCAACCAGCGGTACTTCGCAAACATTACGGACCGCACGCAATTGCTCGATGTCATAACCATCACGGCCACCATCGCTGCCCATGCAGTTCAATACAATTTCGCCGGCGCCGCGTAGCTGTACTTCCGTGATCCAGCTCAGAGTTGTTTTGGATAAGGCTTGCGTCTTGTTTGGATCACCGGTATATCGACGCACACGCCATTGACCATCTTCGTCGCGGAGGGAATCAATACCAATCACGACGCATTGCACACCAAATGCTTCGGCCAGTTCGTTGATCAAATCCGGTCGAAGCAATGCTGGCGTATTGATCGAGACCTTATCCGCACCGGCATTCAACACGGCAGCCGCTTCTTCAACACTGCGAATGCCACCGGCAACGCAAAAAGGGATATCGATCAGATCCGACACTCGCTTCACCCACTCGCGGTCCACCGAGCGACCTTCGGGACTGGCGGTAATATCGTAAAACACCAATTCATCGGCACCTTCATCGCGATAGCGCTGCGCCAATTCCTCGATCGCTCCCATCACGACATGATCACGAAATTTTACGCCCTTCACGACCACGCCATCTTTTACGTCGAGGCAGGGAATAATCCGGCGACTTAGCATGCCAATGCCTCCTGCAAACTGAAACGACCTTCCAGCAATGCACGCCCGAGTATCACTCCGCCTGCCCCGGCTTTCTTTGCATCGCGAATATCCTGCAAGGACTGAACTCCGCCAGAAGCCTGAACAGCCATATCCGGAAATCTTTTTGCAATCTCGCCATACAAGGCATTGTTCAGACCCGACAACATGCCATCACGGGAAATATCGGTGCAGAGCAGATTCCTTAAACCCTTGTCTTGATAGAAATCCAACATCTCGAACAATTTCTTTTCCGATGGTTCGGTCCAGCCTTTCACCGGCAATTGCCATATTCCGTTTTCATCCTGCTTCGTATCCAATGCGACGGTGATTCGATCCGCTCCAAATTGCTCAATGCAGTCGGCGATCAATTCCGGCTGTTCGACGGCGAGCGTACCCACGACAATGCGATCCAAACCTGCTTCAACGAGTAATTCGACATCGGCTTTGCTGCGAATGCCGCCGCCGGACTGTATTTTCAGGCCGATCACGTTTTGCATAAACCCGGCGATCTCCAGCAGGGTATAAATGCCTTCCTTTGCCGCATCCAGGTCCACTAGATGCAGCCAGGATGCACCTTCATTTCTGTAGGCTTGCGCTATTTCTAGCGGCTCGTTCGAATACGAAGTTTCTCGCGCGTAATCACCTTGCAGTAATCGCACTACTCGCCCTTCTCGTACATCAATCGCCGGATAAATTTCAAAGTTCATAAGGCAAGAAAATTCCGTAACAGCCGGTCACCCGCTTTGCCGGAACGCTCCGGGTGAAATTGCGCGCCCATCACATTGCCCTTCTGCACGACGGCCGAAAATGCATTGCCGTGATCGGTTTTCGCCAAGGTGTATTCGGATACTTCGGCGGCATAACTATGGACAAAATACACATCTGCATCCTGCAAACCATCGCAGAGTGAGCTAGTCGAATTCACGTTCAAGTTATTCCAGCCCATATGCGGAATGCGAATACCGGGTTGAGGCTGCAATTTTTTTACTTGCCCAGGAAGCAAGCCGAGACAGAACGTGCCGCCTTCTTCAGAACTTTCAAAGAGCAATTGCATACCGACGCAAATACCCAGCAAGGGCTGCTCAATGGTTGGAATGACATCGATCAATCCGTTTTCACGCAACCTGTCCATCGATACTTTGGCGGCGCCAACGCCAGGCAGAATTACGTGACTGGCATTTTTTATTTTGCCGGGATCGGAAGTTACCGGTGCTTCAACACCCATGCGTGCAAACGCGGCTTGTACCGAACCCAGATTCGAACCGCCGGAATCCAGCAAGACCAGGCGAACACTCACAGCACACCCTTCGTGCTGGGTGTGTCATTACCTGAACGTTTTATGGCCTCACCAAGCGCCCGCGCAAATACTTTGAAGCAGGCTTCCACCATGTGATGCGCATTTTCGCCCCGCACTTTCAAATGCAAATTGATACCGGCGGTTTCGCAAATCGATCGAAAGAAATGCGGCACTAGCTCGGTAGCAAGATCACCGACCATTTCGCGCGGAAACTTTCCTTCGAAGACGAAATACGGACGGCCGGAAAGGTCCAGCAAGACACTGGCATCGGTTTCATCCATCGGCAAACTGAAAGCATAACGGGCAATACCTCGCTTATCACCCAGGGCTTCTTTCAACGCCTGCCCTAGCGCCAGCGCCGAATCTTCGACCGTGTGGTGCTCATCGATATGCAAATCCCCGGCGCAGGTCAATTCCAATGCCGTTCCGGAATGTTTGCCGAGTTGTTCCAGCATGTGATCGAAAAAACCCAAGCCAGTCACAATTACGGGATTGGCCGCACGGTCCAGATTCCAGTTCACGCGAATTTTGGTTTCTTTTGTTCCACGCTCGATGTTTCCGATGCGCGGTGCATCAACCAGGACATGAGCAATCTCGGCCCATGAATAAGCCGACACGCCTAAACGAAACCCTTTCACGCCCAGATTGGCGGCGAATTGCATATCGGTTTCGCGATCACCAACCATCGCACTGGCTTTCAGATCAACCGAACGATCACGCAGATAGTGCATCACCATGCCAATGCCTGGCTTGCGATTGGGCGAATTATCTTCCGGCCTGTGCGGATCAATCAGGATTTCCCGAAACGTGATTCCCTGCGAAGCCAGAATCTGCAGTAACAAAGCTTGCGGGCCTTCAAATTGTTCGATTGGAAAACTGGCAGTTCCCAAACCATCCTGATTCGACACCATCACGAATTCAAAACCGGCATCGCGACATTTGATCAAGGCCGGAATCACGCCTTCGACCAGTCGAAATTTCTCGTAGGCATCAATCTGCTCGTCTGCAGGCTCTTCGATCAACACACCGTCACGATCAATGAAAACAATTTTTGTCATGACAGGTTCTCCAATGCTCTCAGCATTGCATCGTTTTCTTCAGGGGTTCCTATCGATATTCGCAAGGCATCGGATAACGTCGGATTGGTTCGCATATCGCGTACAACAACACCTGCAGCAAGACAGGCTTGAAATACTTTCCCGGCATCATAAAATCGCACTAATAGATAATTCCCTTGCGATACATAGATGTTCTTTACCAAGATGGAATTCTTTAACAGAGAAAAAACCCGATCTCGTTCGGAAATGGAAACTTTCGCACGCAGCCTGGCTTTCGCAAGATTCTCATCGTTCAACCCCGCCATTGCCTGTGCAACACAAGGTGTCGGTACCGGATACGGCGCACAAATATTTTTCAGCACCCGGATGATATTTGGCTGCGCTATTACAATGCCGATGCGTGCAGCTGCCATCGCGTAGGCTTTTGAAAGAGTCCGGAGCACCACAATATTTTGAAACTCTTTCAACAAACCGATAGCCGAACCATTCTCGTTGAATTCGGCATAAGCCTCATCTACCACGACAATCGCACGGCCATTACATGTCGATGCCAAATCACGGATTTCCCCCAGTGAAACGGCCTGACCGGTAGGATTCGCAGGCGTACAAACGAAGACAAGTTTGACCGGTTCCTGCTTGATTTTTTCCAATGCGGCTGGAAGATCAAATCGCCATTGAGCTGCTTCGTCGATCAAGGGGACTTCAAACACTTTTGCATTTTGTACACGAGCGCAAACCGCATACATGCCGAATGTCGGCGGCGCAATCAAGATACCATCCTGCCCTGCCCGGCAAAATGCACGCACCAGTAAATCGATGCCTTCGTCGCTGCCACGGGTGATCATCAATCCGGACGAATCCACACCGTAGATTTCGGACAAGCGATCGACCAGTATCTGCGGTTGCGGTTCTGGATAGCGATTCAGATTCAATCCGTTATCGGCATCATTCGGCCATGGCGACTCATTGGCATTGAGCCAGATATTGCCGGTGACATTCGCACGACGTGCCGATGCGTAACCCGCGAAGTCACGCAAATCCTCACGTACGAGATCGAGCACGCTCATGGCACAGCCATCCTGAGCAATACCGCATTCGCGTGGGCTTGCAAGCCCTCCGCACTCGCCAGAGTCACTGCGCAAGGACCGATGGTATTCAAGCCAGTTTGGGTAACGGTTTGAATGCTGATGCTTTTTTGAAAGCTGGCGACACTGACGCCGCTATACGATCGGGCCGCGCCGTAAGTCGGCAGTACATGATTCGTGCCCGAGCAGTAATCACCCAATGATTCTGGTGCGTAATCCCCCAGAAATATCGAACCTGCAGATTTTACTTGCGGCAAATAAACGTGAGGATCGCGAAGGGCCAGAATTAAATGCTCGGGCGCATAGCCATTGCTGATTTCAATCGCCGTTTCAATGCTGTTTACTTGAATGGCACGCGAATTCTCCAAAGCCTTCTCCGCAATGTCGGCGCGCGGCAATTTTGCTTTCTGCCTTTGCAATTCAATGACTACTCTCGCGATCAACTCGACACTATCGCTGAGCAATAAAACTTGTGAATCCGGTCCATGTTCGGCTTGCGACAACAAATCCGATGCGACAAATACCGGATTGGCCCCGGCATCGGCAATCACCAGTACTTCCGATGGACCGGCAGGCATATCAATCGCCGGACCACCGGCAATTATCGAGACCTGCTGCTTCGCCTGCGTGACGTAACTATTGCCCGGGCCAAAAATCTTGTCGCAGCGTGGAATACTTTCCGTACCGAAAGCCATCGCGGCAATCGCCTGCGCTCCACCGACCTTGAATACTTTGGTGATTCCGCATAACCGAGCCGCCACTACTACGGCAGGATCGGCATCGCCGTTACTGCGTACGGGCGTGCATAAAATTATTTGATCGCACCGAGCGATACTTGCAGGCACCCCCAGCATCAATGCTGTCGATGGCAATGGCGCAGAACCGGCAGGCACATATAAACCGACGGTACCGATCGCACGTAAAATTCGCCCGCAACGCACCCCATCGGCGGTTTCTATTTCGAATTCATCCGGCTTTCCGGCTTCGTGCCATAACAGCAGTCTTTGCTTGGCTTCGCGCAGCGCGGACTTCAGTTCATCACTAACACTCGCTTCAGCCCTGTCGAACTCTTCATCGCTTACCTGCAAGGCAGACAGTTCAATGCCGTCATACCGCCTGGTCAAAGCTTGCAATGCCGAGTCGCCGTCGGCTTTGACTTGCTCGATAATGCGAGCGACATTTTCCGCCAGCTCTTTTTGAGTGGTCAGGACAGGCCTTTGCAACAACTCCTGTTTCAAAGTTTCACTGCATTGATTCCAGATAAAAATTTTCATGCCAGCATTTGCTCCACCGGCAATACCAATAAATTCGATGCGCCGGCACGTTTCATGTCTTCCAGACGCTGCCAAGTCATTGCACTACGACACAACACTTGCACGCCGACTTCTTCGGCACGGCCTTCGAGACTCATTACCGTCGGCAGCTCGGCATCCGGTAATAGCTTCATCAGCTCCGGCAATATCATGCGGCGACTCTGGAATAGCACCAACTTGCTGGCCCTCAGACTAAGCACGCCATCGAGACGGCGTAGCAGCATTGTCGCCAGGTCCGTACGTTCGTCGCCAAACGGTTTCGCCGGACCGGCCAGCACCGCTTCGCTTTGCAAAATGACCGCAATTTCCTTTAATTGATTCGCCACCAAAGTAGCACCGGATGAAACCAGATCGCAGATAGCTTCTGCCTTGCCTAATCGCGGGGCAATTTCCACCGAGCCCGATAGCAATACGGCTTCTGCATCCAGTTTTTGTTCTGCAATCCATTGTCTTAGTAAATTCGGATAGCTCGTTGCAATCCGGCAGCTATTCAATCTTGTCAGATCCACGCCATCCCATTCATTGGGTACGGCTACCGATAATCGGCAACGGCCAAAGCCCAATGGCTTGATCACTTTGAAAGCGGCTTCCAGACCTTGTGAAGTGCGCTCGGCAGCCTGCTCTTCAAGCACGTTTTGGCCGACGACGCCTAAATCGCAAACGCCCTCGGCAATTAGCCCCGGAATGTCGTCATCGCGCACCAACAGCAAATCTATCGGCAACGATTCACCATAACAAAAAAGCCGATCACGGCTTTCGCGAAACTGGAGGCCCGCTCGTGCAAGCAAATCACGCGCCGGCTCGGACAAGCGACCTGATTTTTGAATAGCAATACGTAAACGGTCGTGCGAGCGCATGACGAATTCCAGTTTTTGTTTGAGTTAATGGTTTGTTTTTGTAATGCCGAGACGCTTGGCCGCGGCCTGATAGCCGCCAGCGCCGGTATTCAATGTGCGGGCTACGCGCCCAATCGTTGTCACGCTAACGCCGGTGTGTTCGTGAATTTCACGATAAGGTATTTCATTGATTACATAAGGGACTACTTGCCAGCGGTCCACCATCGCCTCCATCTCGGCTGGCGTGCATAGATCCTGCAGGAATGCCTTGATATCCGCAGGGCTTTTCAGTGCAGCAAATGCCTGCGCCAAGGCCTCAAGACCCTGCTTTAACGGCACTTCCGGAGTAATGTCTCGTTTTTTCATTGAGCTAATGTAATAGCGCATTAATACATTGTCAAGCACCGAGAGTGACAAAATGACGATCACGTCATAATGTGATGGCGTCCAGAGGAAAACCATCGGCACCATGTTTCGACATTTCACATCGCTGCTAATGCTGGTTGCCCTGTTGCTGTCACCCGTCTGGGCTACAGCACAAAGCAATGTTGCAGTGATGGACGCCGGCCGAAGCAAATTGGATTTGTCACCCTATGTGAAATATTTTCACGATAGCGATGGCCGGGCCGATTCGGCTGAAATGTTTGATGTTGCCAAAGCGGCTAAATTCAAATCATTGCCCAATGGCAATGCGACTTTTGGTTTTAGCGAAGGTGCTTACTGGTTTCACAGCCATTTATTCAATCAAGACAATACCGAGCAGCGCTGGCTGCTGGTTTTGCAATATCCATTGCTTGATTATGTGGATGTCTATCTGCGTTATCCCGACAACCACATCGAGCATTTGACCTCCGGCGATATGCAGCCTTTCTCGGCACGATCGATTCGCTATCGGCAACCCAATTTCTGGATCGAATTGCCACAGAAAACCCAGGTTGAATTGCTGGTCCGCGTATCGAGCAAAAGTTCGATACAGGCACCGCTTGCGATATACACCACCAGCGCATTCGCCGAAATGGAACGAGATGCCCAGCTGGGAATCGGAATTTACAACGGCATTCTCTTTGCCTTGTTTTGTTACAACCTGATTTTGTGGCTGACGCTGCGTGACCAGAATCACTTCTGGTACATGATGCATATCAGCGGTTTCGGGCTGGTGTTGTTTTGCCTGAATGGACTGGCATTCGAATATTTATGGCCCAACTCGCCATGGCTGGCTAATCACGCGATCCCCTTGTCCATGTGTTTCTCGCAGCTTGCCATGCATCAATTCGCAAGACTGTTCCTCAACATGAAAGAGATGTCGTCGATTGCGAACAGGATAGCGATCGGTTTTATCGCCTTCTATAGCCTGATGGGTTTTGCATCGATATTTATCGACTACGCGACTGCCGTAAAAGTAACCACCTATACGGTATTTCCCGGCATTATTTTTGTGCTGACACAGGCCTTTATTGCGATCAAGAAAGGCTACCGGCCCGCCAAATTATTCCTGATTGCCTGGGCTACCTTGCTGATCGGTACGTTTATTTATGCGTCGGTATCATTTGGCTTGCTGCCAAAGGTATTCATCACCGAATACGGCATCCAGATTGGTTCGGCTTTGGAAATGATCCTGCTTTCCTTTGCATTGGCTTATCGCTACGCCAATCTTAGAAACGAAAACATCAAGATTATTTACGAAGCCAACGACAAACTCGAAAGCAATGTCGCCAAACGCACGGCCGAACTCAGCATGGCACTGGAACAACTTGCCGATGCGAATATGCGTCTACGCGAATCCAACCAGCGCGATGCCTTGACGGGCCTCTACAATCGCCGGCACTTCCGAGAAGTATTTGAACAAATGCTGCGGCAGACATCGGAGCGCCGCCAACCGCTTGGCGTCATGTTGCTCGATCTGGATTATTTCAAGAAGATCAATGACACCTACGGCCACCTGGTAGGCGACGATTGCCTGAGGTCGTTGTCAAAAACCATCACGATAGCGATGACTGGCTACAACGCCATCGTTGCTCGCTTCGGCGGCGAGGAATTCGTTACGGTGATTCCAAATGTAACCGCCGAAAAACTGGTCTTGATCGCCGAAGAATTGCGATCAAGAATTGAAAAAGAAAACATCCACATTGGTTCACAGACCATCAATATCACCGCCAGTCTGGGCATATTTTCCATTGCGGAAAACAAACATATCAGCCCAGATCAAGCGCTTCATCAAGCCGATGAAGCGCTTTATATATCGAAAAATAACGGCCGCAACCGGACCACCGTTGCAAAAGAAGTCATGTAGAGCCGGATTTATTTCAGCGAAACAAACCCTCTCAATTGCCAGTGTCACCGCTTGCTTTGGCTGCCATCAGTAATTCGCCTTGATCGAATAAGGACAACACCGTGCGGATATCGCCATCCATGGCACGATCTTTTGCCATGAAACTGACATCTTGCCGCAAGCGTTGCCACACGGCACGAACAGGCTGACTGGCATGGAATTCATCGGAATCTGCCAACTCGACACGCAGGGCTTCTACTTCCTGCATGAACACGACGTAATCCGGTGAATCCTTCAACGGAACATTATGGATTTTTTTCGCGAGGCCTTCGGCATCCGAATTTTTCGCCAATTCACGCGCCGCGTTAATCATGTCACGACGGTAATCAAGAGCCTGTGCGGCAGTATAAATTTCGAGTGCAATTACATGCGCCAGATCATGCGTCATTTCCAGCACATGACGCGCTTCATTCGCACCCATCGACACATGGTCTTCGGCATTCGCGCTGGTTGGAATAGAATAGACCGAAGCCGGATGTGCACGCGAGGCCAAATCATTGACCAGGGCAGCTGCCGTGTATTGCACGATCATGAAACCGGATTCGGTCGCGTCTTCATTGCCGATCAGGAATGGCGGCAAACCATCGTTCGTTGCAGGATCCACCAGCTTATTCAAACGGCGCTCCGAAATACTGGCCAACACTGGAATCGCAGCTTTCACGTAACTCATCACCAAGGCCAAAGGCATGCCATGGAAGTGGCCGGCCGATACGACTTGATCTTCGATATGGCGTGGGTTTTCGAAATCCGGAAACACCAGCGGATTATCAGTGACCGAGTTTAGCTCTACATCCAATACGCGCTTGGCCTGCTCGACGGCATCGCGAACGGCGCCGTGAACTTGCGGAATGCAACGCAATGAATAGGAATCCTGCGGTTGGTGCTTCTTGCCGCCGCGGAATGGTTTGAAGCGCTGGTAAAAACGTTCGCGACCGTGGCGTTGATTCAACGGCACCCAATCCCAGGCGATATCGAATGCCAAGGCATCGTTTGTTTCGGTGTTCCAGCAACCGGGCTGCCAGGATCTGAATTTCGGCACTAAATGATAGGCAATATCCGAGAGAGTCGAATCGCTCAACAAATCACGCAGATGTTTGGCCGAATGTACTTGGCCCGGATGCGGACGCAATGCGTGCACATGTTCGTCGAATGCACGTACACGACCGGCAAATGCATCAATCGTCATCGCGGCAGCTACATCGGCTGTATCTAGAATTTCGTCGAGCTTGTTGACCGCCAACACACCGGTCGCCAACATTTGAGCCGTGCCGTTATTGAGCGCCAAACCTTCCTTGTGCGACAGGCGAATCGGCTGCAAGCCTGCACGTTTAAGTGCGTCTGCGCCCGACATGCGCTCGCCCTGATAAAACGCTTCACCGCCACCGAGCAATACGATGGCCAGATGCGAAAGCGGCGCCAAGTCACCACTGGCGCCGACCGATCCTTTTTGCGGCACGACCGGCACAATGCCCGCATTGAGCATTGCGGTTTGTGCTTGCAAAGTGGAAACACGGATGCCGGAATGGCCGCGCATCAAGGTATTGATGCGGATGACCAGCATCGCACGCACGACATCGGCGCCAAACGGTTCGCCGACGCAAACGGCATGCGTAACGATCAGATTGCGTTGCAATTCTTCCAACACCGATTCATCGGAGTTATCCGGCTGACGTACGCGATGCGCACCGAGCAATTTATCGGCATTGCTACCGAAGCCGGTGGAGACTCCGTAAATCGGTTCCTGTTTTTGTACTTGCTCGGCCAGGAAATCGGCCGCACGCTGCACCTTTTCCAACTGTTTGCTATCGAGCTCAACCGTGGCGCCGTAGGCAACGGCAACGACTTGTTCGCGTGTCAGGGACTGTCCATCCAATCGAATCGGTTTCATTGTTCTTATTGCCCTTTCAGTACACGTTGTTGTTCTATTTCAACCTTGAGCGCACTCGCCAATTCTTCGCGAGGCAACTCGAATTGTTCCTGACGACGCAAATCTTTCACGGTGACAACGCCACGCGAGATTTCGTTCTCGCCGCACAGCACCATAAAGCGAACACCGGAACGATCGGCATACTGGAATTGCTTCGCAAGCTTTTTGCTTTCCAGTTGCACTTCGGTATTGATGCCGGCACCACGCAGTAGCTGAGCAAGCTCCAGGGCTTGCTGCAAATAGGTTTCGTCCATTAATCCAACCAGGGCTTCGACTGTGCTTTCTGCTGTCGTAATAATGCCGGCTTCCTTTAACTGCCAGAACAAACGAGTCGCACCGATGGAAATGCCGACACCTGGCAAGTGAGATTTCGAATAATGGCCAGCCAGATTTTCATAACGGCCGCCGGAACACACGGAACCGATTTGCGGATAATCATCGAGCGTGGTTTCGTAAACGGTACCGGTGTAGTAATCCAGACCGCGGGCAATCGAGAAATTCACCGCATAATTTTTTTCCGGTACGCCGTAGGCTTTCAGCAATTCAATCACTTCGCGTAATTCGGCAACGCCTTGATTAAAGCCTTCGCTTCCCTGCCCCAGCTTTTCCAGTTGATTAATCGCATCGGCGTGCGAGCTGCTGCGAGTCTGCACGAAATCGAGAATCTTTTCGGTGACCTCAGCGCTCAACTTGAAGGCATCGCCGGTTAAAGTTTCACGCACATACTCGGCACCACGTTTATCGAGCTTGTCGACTTCCCGCAATACCAGCATTTGTTTTTCGCCATCGGCGATGCCGAGATTCTCGAAGAAACCACGCATCAGTTTGCGGTTATTCAATTGAATCGTGAAAGCACCAAAAGCCAGCTCTGTGAAAACCGCATTGATCACGGCCGGCATTTCGGCGTCATAACGTACCGAAAGCGAGTCTTTGCCGATCACATCGATATCGCATTGATAAAATTCGCGAAAACGGCCACGTTGCGCGCGTTCGCCGCGATACACGCGCTGCATCTGGTAGCGACGGAACGGAAATGCCAGGTCATGTTCGTGTTCGGCAACATAACGGGCCAAGGGGACGGTCAGGTCGAAGCGTAAAGCCAATTCCGGAGTGCCGCCTTGCTCCAGCGCACCAGTGGACTGCACGAAATACACCTGACGCTCGGTTTCGCCACCGGTTTTGGTCAGCAAGACATCCGATAATTCGAATACCGGCGTTTCCACCGGCAAAAAGCCGTAACGTTCGAAATTACGGCGGATGACGTCCAACATGCGTTGAAAGGCAATCTGATCGCGCGGCAACAACTCCATCACGCCGGGCGGTGTACGTGGCTTAATCAAGGTCTGACTCCTGGGTTAAGCCGTTATTTTAGCTTGAATCAGGGTTTTGGTGCTCGCCTTGATTGACTCAAAACCAATCCATAGAATGTGGAGTACAACGGGGTGTAGCTCAGTCTGGTAGAGCGCTACGTTCGGGACGTAGAGGTCGTAGGTTCGAATCCTGTCTCCCCGACCATATTTTAAAGGGTTTCAGCAATTCTATAGCTCTAGAATTTACCCCTGTAAGTGCTGGGTAAGTGCATCTAGCAAATTACATTTAGGACTATTTTTTTACTTTTTTCAGAGTCTTTTTCGCTGCAGCTTTAACTGGCTCTGTTTTTTTTGCCGCTCCAGGAAGCGCATACAACGGCAATACAATCCGAGGCAGTCCCATCCTTCCGGCTACTGCATGCACAATTTCACGCCAGTATGGCCATACGTTAAAGGGCACATTTTTGATTCCGAATTCTTCAATAGCTTCTTTCGATAAACCTGCTCCTGGCTTTTCTAAATATGTAGCCATAAAGTTGGTTTTGATTTCAGCAATCCTTAATGCTTTAATTTCTTCTTCAGTTAGACCATGTAAGACATCGAGCTGAGTTTCAAGTATTCGCACTGCAGCTTTGACCCTAAACTGAATCTTCCTCGGCAAACCGGCTTCCTCTTCTTCATACACTCGCACACCGAACGTTCTCGGTGTCATTGACTGTATCCTTACATTATCTTTCGGGATTTCATCATTGCTTGTCGGGTCATTTTCTTCAGGAATGTCCGCATTAATTGAAATCAGCGAAATATCAAGTATCTGAAGGTTGCCGACTGCTTTTTGCAGGTCGTCATTTTTTAATGCTGTCATTATCAAGCAGCCTCTAATTCAGTCCAGTCTTGAACGTCATCATGATTTTCTGCGAAATTCATAAATTGCTTTGGATGAAGATTACGAAGGTTTCCTACTGCGAAATAGCGAATATCGATCTCTTCAAGATATTCATTGAAATCGTTACTTTCCGCACCTGCGATAATTACTTCATAACCTTTAAGTGCAATTTTTGGAACAACACCGAGCGCATCTGCCAACTCAGCAAATGTTCTGAGTGTCATGTTGCGAGAACCAGAAAGCAGCTGAGTAATAAAAGGTTTGGTCTTCTTCAATTTCTTAGCCAACTGAGCCTTGCTTACACCCTTGCTTTCCATCGCAGTCCAAATTTCTTCAGTAGCCATCAAGATAAATCTCTCTTGGGCCAGAATTTTTTCAAATTCTTTACTACGTTCTTGGCTCTTGTTCATTCTTTTCCTACTTGTGTTTTGACTCAAATTTCTTTTTTTGTTCCAACGTTGTTTTTCTATCGCTTGGATCAAGCTTCTGCCTTTTTTTATGCACCACCCAACCAATTACGAAAGACGGTCCGAAATCTTCATAAGTTCCAAACCAGCCATACGCTCGCAAACCGCAGTTAGCTTTGATCGCATAAATTCCATTGCCTTCGTTATTAAATTGATCGGGCGATCTAAGCCCACCCACAGTCGCTAATCGCTCAGCAAGAGCTATCAGCTGTGCCTGGCACTTCAGATCGGTGCCCTTCTCTCCAGAAACATGATCATCCCAAGACGAAACTCCATCGCCCCAGGTAAAAACACGCTTCTTACTTCCGTTGTAGTTAAAGCCTGACATCCAGCACAGTTAACATATATATAAACACCCTATCTTGTCAAGGAAAGACGCATTGTTTTGGGCCCTTAGAACCCTTTATTTTCAATCGGTTAACATAAGTAAAGGGAATATGAACCTCAAACGCAACAGCATATTGTGACCGGCCACCCATTTAAGTTGGGGCAACAATGCCAAATCTCAATTCGCATCCTATCAAAGCCCTGTACGCCGGCCCTCTACAGTGTTACTCACCCTTAGATAGCCGGATCAGTTGCCTGCTGAACCCCCTGCCTAGCCTCTTCGAGTCGCGCCCTGTAAATAGGAAACAAGATCATTCGCCAGAGCGTCCACCACAGACAATATGTGCCGTAATGAAACGCCTGGTCATCTGTCATCAAACCATGCGCCCATCGATTCCGTAAATTGTGGCCTGTTTTTTCAACAAGCAATGTTCTCAACTCGAGAACTAAGCTCCTGCCAAATACTTGATTCGCACGATCCGGACTGAGAAGTTCGTTTAATGTCATTTCCCTCTCAGTTCCGTCATCTTCACTCGTCTTTGTAATCATGCGACGCCGGAGATATTCAGAGCGAATAATTGCTTCAGGCTGGAGTATCAAATATGTCGAAGCTTCATGCCATTCGAAATTAAATCCAGCTAAAAATCCACGCGCTAATGAAAGCTCATGCCCTTCGGGCACTACAGGGCTCATGCTCAATATTTCAAAAATATCATTTAACGAAGGATGAAATTTATTAAAAATAATGTCACATGCTTTCCTAACGACTACATCACCTAATAATTTATGATCAAACTCAAGAAGGCGCCTGACCATTGCGTTATATACACTGCTTTCGTCATTGGCGTCGAAAGCCGGTTGATTTGCCACCAAGGTTCCGTCTTGGTCGAAATGTGCTGATGGAAATAAATTACTTAAAACGAATCTTCTCGCTGTTGCGATTACGCTTTCCCTTAACTGTTCAAAATTGCACCATCTCGTACAATCAAATAGCATTTGCATGATTGCGTCGAATAAATTGTCAGCATCTATCCGTCTTTCAATTTCAAGCACTAGTTCCGTAACATCTGTTTCATGCCCAATTTGCTGAAACTCATCCAACATATCAAAACGCATATCTACGAGGTTATTTTGCAACTCAATAACTCTCGCTCTGTCTGCGCCTGCTCTTCTCAAGACAGCTATTCCTTCTGCTAGCCATGAACTTCTGATCATAGCTTGACCTGGCCCTTGCGCACTTCTCACAAGGGATTCGCCTTGCGCTAAATGGCATCGCCTACCTTCTCTTGAATGGCCACTTTTTTCCCACAAACGACGGGCCAGCTTGTAGAAAAGTGACTGCGAATCAAATCGTAATTCATTGTTATCAGCCATTTGATCAGCTGCGCTTTCTATTTCTGCAGCGACTTCTGCACCCTGTCTGCGATCGCGTGTAATTATTTCGTCACTAAAAGGGATAATGACACCGACAATCCTATTTTCTATTGCATATGATAATGAAGTGCGTAAAACCCTGAGATACCTTTCGGACAAGTCTGCATTTTTCCTGCCGTATACCCACCCAAGTTGCAATCCGCGCTGAAATTCTTCATATACGTAAATTGCTTTATCTGTGTGAAGAGGTTCACTTGCATACTCAAGATAATATTCAGATGCATCGGCTCCTAATTTCCATAAATGTTTCATCCCGAGCTCTTGCGCCGCCGTAACTGCTACATCTGCGATTCGCGCTTTCAGCCACGGATGACCTGCTTGTTCGGCCATTATTGCAAGACATTCGACGTCAGCCGCTTCGAAGTTCTCGAGACCTGCAGTTTGAAGATCACCATTCCGTAATGCCGCCTGAAATGGCGAATTTGTATTTACTGACAAGTGCAGTGATATCACACACGAAAGTAGCTTCAGAACCTCCGCTTCATCTGGATCTTCTGAAGTAGTTCCAAGTTCGTGCAGTTCGTTTGTTATCGCCCACCTGTTTTCTATCCAGTCTTTTCCGCTCACGCGCTCTTGCCAATTGATTCTAGCTAGCGCATCTGCATTTATCTCACGCTGCATAATTGCCATATTCTTAATCCGAAAATGAATAAGCACCTAGAGGCGCTTGCGGCTTTAATACAACACCCATTCACACGAAATCTACTTCGGCGCTAAACGATAGCGAGCTCGGGAGTCCCTAACATAATCTCCAGGCTCGAAAATTAATACTCCTTTTATAGTTAGTCGCTCTAAATCTCTTTTACTTGTCGCCCAAGTTCTCCCAGTTACACGCTGTGCATCCGAGACTTGAATTGAGCCATTATTAAAAGCAAACGCCGCAATCTTTATCTCGTACTCTTCCAGTTTTTTCCAAACTTCTACGCCAAAGTAATGTGCTACATCTCGATCTGACGAGCGTTTACGGGCGCTCATATCGTTCATGAGTGTCACCCTTACCACCACTCCGTGCACTGCTTCTTGTTTGAACAAAGGCTCGGGAAGTCGATAAGCACTCATACTTTCTCGTATCCGGCGCGTTCCTTCTCTTGCCATCCGCACGTATCCTAAATATCTAAGTGCATCCATTAGGTGATGGTTTCTCGACGCTCTTGTGTCATAGATAGTTTTTTCATTAACAGGCGGTACAAAGCCACCTGGGCTTTCCACCTCCATTCGATCAGGAAAAAGTTTTACAGTTATTTCTGTTCCGCTAAAGCTATAGGATCGATGAACACATGCATTTACGAGTGCTTCCAACCAGGCGTGCTGAGGATATTCTGGCGTTGTTACGAACTTACCGTCGGCTCCAAGCCAAGTAACATCGAAGATCAGCGATGCGATTATTTCTTGTGATTGCTGTAATATCTTAACTAGGTTTCCTTCAACGATATAATCTTTCAAAGGCGCATAGTTTTCTCCGGCTCCTTCTACTTGCGTGTCGAATCTCTGAATCCTGACACGACACCCCGGGATAGTTAACCCAGGGTCTTTGCCTGCTAGCAGCAACAAACTATTGCATGGTCTGATTTGCCCGTTTATCTTCCTTAGCAAATGCCTATCTATTAACACTTCTTCATTGTTCCAGTCGGCTCTTGGATCGCGAACTCGGAATTCATCACAAAAATCTTGGATAGTTCTAAGTTCGAAATCTTCGGGATAGCTACAACCGGTCGCTTCTGTTAATTCGAATGCAAGTTCTTGGCGAGTTGCTCTGAAATCTTGTTTTTCTTCGTTACTCATTTTGTGCTTGGTAGCACCGTAGCGAATCCATGCTTCATCTTTATTTGTTTCAACAAGTCGGCCAATGTAAGGAACGAAAATTGCTAGACAAAATGCTGGCTGATTATCAACCACGACCGGTATTCGTTTGAATTCAGGTTTTGCAAGTGGACAGAAGTTAAGATGACACGCCTCAACTTTGTTTAGCTGTTCTGTTGAAAAAGCGCAGCCAGTGATATCCCCAGCATCTTCAATCCCGTACACCAATAAGCCTCCATCCGGGCTATTGGAAAAAGTACTGTAATAAGCTGCGAGGTCCTCCAAGTTGGGTATCTTGTTGTTTTTTCGTTCTATGCGACGATCTTCTCGAAAGTGCTCCAGCACCCGTTGAGATAATCGAGCCCAAATGTCTCTTGGTGTCCAGGTTGCGCTGTCTTCTAACGGAGGGCTGTCAAAATCGATGATTAATTGCTGCATTCAGATTCCTGTAGGGTGTCGACGCTAGCGTCGACACCCATTCTATCTAGTTGTTTTAATTGCCTTTTTAACTTCTTCAAGGCCATGCGCGCTAGCTTTGTTGAATAAGGACAAGACTAGTTCATTTCAAATAGCGTTGCCAATTCGTAATTCGGGGAATTCCTTATAGGGCATTGAAACTTCTCCTGATAGGCCATTTAGGCCCACTGACTCAATTCACTCCTACCAACCAGAATGAAGCCTAGGTGCCGTTGAGCAGGACGCTTGCCGAAAAGGTGAATTAGATGTTCAGCCATCGCCTTGCCTGAGTCGCTCTAGAATATTTTTTGTTTCGGTTTCAATGTCTTCTTTACTCACACCCTTTTTCTCGCCCCATTTCTCTAGCCACAAAGTTACGCCTCTCGAAATTGAGTCGCTACTTTCCTTTAGAGCATCCAGCCTGGTCAACAAAGCTTCATAGCGAGCTTGATTGTAGATGTCAGCATTATTGAGTCGACGTATGTGGTGTGCTAGCCAGTTGCGCTCAGCAACAAATATTGAAATAGCAACATCTGCAGCAGAAGATATTAGCTTCGCCTGGCGGAGATTACCCAATAAAACGCCAACTGTGGGCTTAAATTGAGACTCAAATAATGAATCGGCTTCTTCCTGTGAAAAATGATTCGGAAGTCGATTGGCTACTGCGAAATGAACAAGAGAATATTCGGCAATTTGAACATGCCAGAGTGTTTTACCAATTCGCAACCATAGCTCTGATGGATCGCCTATCATTCAGGCCCCTTTAAAAACAAGAAAGCGACTAAACATGTCCCATCGCACCTACAAAGGCGATAATCGAACTGCTAACGGTGAGAGCAATACCAAAATGCAAGAGATAACGTGCAAGTCTTACAACCAAAATGCATGTCCATGTATCTAAAAGACATTCATAAGCCATGTTGTGACTCATTGGACTTAGTTCAGTACCTGCAACTATTGGCAAGTCTCTGACAGTCGCGATGTATGTCCTTGACGCATTTTTAAAACGAATCAACTTGTAAAGATTTGTAATTAGCGGGAGATCAAAAAAATCATCAAACACCGTCGGTATTATGATTTTAATATTATGTGTTCCGACATTAAACGGAATTATTGGATTGACTAATCTAGACTGCTCAGTAGAGCCATCCAAGAGCTTTTGTTTTCTTAAGCGCGGCAAAAAGGGCCAGCGACGCCAAGGCAGCAGCTTAAGTATGTCTGAAAACAGGATATCTATATTTAACTCAATTCTCTGCGTGTTGTCTCCAGCCCACATAGCCGCAACTGCCATAAGGGCAGATCCGAAAGTCGCCATAATCGCGCCACTCGACAATGTAGTTACAAAGTCTTTATTTGCCGCCGGCTGCAACAGGAGGAACATTGAAAGAGCAATTCCAACAAAATAGACCAAAAGAATACAAACGAGATGCATGCCTTTATGTTTGGCACTAACTGACTCGGAAATATTTAAAGGGGGTTTTGGCGCAGAATCGGTTAAGTCATTCATGATTTAATCCCGATCGAATTTTCATCTCGGGCTCTGCCGTTCATACCCCAAGTCTCATTCTCTCCCGACGATTGAACTATTTTTGGATCAATGCTGCAGAGAAACCTAACTCGGTCTTCAGTTAAGTTCGTATAACTTGCTATGGCTCTCGTATTACGCCATTTTTTCGCATTGTCGGGAGCTGTGACCTTGTCGAGCCAGTTTCGAATTCGACGTCGTTCACGCCATTCCATCTCGTATTGGTTTAGACGTTCAATCAGCCAAAGAACAAGTCCTGCTGCCGCGCCACCTACAGCACCGATGATTACGCCTTGAAAGACTTCGTCTGACATTGAATTCCCAGTCAAATTGACAATAGTCCCCAGAAACGGGACGAGTTAAGACTAGTCCATTTCAATTGGCCGCGCCAACCAGACATCTAGGGATTTCCCTACACGATAATGCATCTTCTCCTGATTGGTCATTTTGACCCCTTGGCTCAATCTAGCCATGCCAGCCGGAAGCAAGCCTGGGCGTCATTAGACGCCGCTCGTGCAAGGAACCAGGCGCCGCCATGAGCAAGCGGTAAAGCTATGCCGGCTGGCAATTATGAGATCTTCATTCCGTCGCGTTTCGCCTGCTGGATCGCCGCCACGAGTGCTGGCTTATTGTTCAGCAGCATGCGCTTCACGCTTTCGCCGTCCATCGCGTGCAAGTTGATCGTCACGCCGCCGCCGGCAGATCCCCCACCTTCAGCCAGGCCGCGAATCACATCGGAATGTTCTTTCGGGAGAACCATTTCTCGCTCATGCAATTGTGTCAGTGGGTTCAAGCCGGCAGGAATATCGAAACCGCCCGCAGCTGACGGGTTGCCGCCTCCCTTGCCCTTCATTGCCATTACCGCTGCAAAGATCGCAGCCATAGC
Organism: Arenimonas sp.; assembly: GCA_036676335.1. Lineage (GTDB taxonomy): Bacteria > Pseudomonadota > Gammaproteobacteria > Xanthomonadales > Xanthomonadaceae > Arenimonas. The sequence continues at coordinate 52,180 of JAKFDD010000011.1, forward strand.
CGCGATCGCGAGAACCGGACCGACATAGGGGATGCTCGCCTGGGACTCTGCAGCGCCGGCGCCGGCCGCTGCAGCTGATTGACCGATCTTGCCCATAGTTTCGGTGCTCTTTGACGCAATGGCAGTCGTAGCGCTCTGAATGCCCAGGATGCGCAATACCGCGGCGATCATTCTCCCGACTGCAATCTCGAGCGTAGCGAACAATTTCGATGCTGCGAGCTTTTGAGTCAGGTATTGAACGAATGAAGCGAGCATCTGCTTCAAAATATTGCTCAGAGCTTGCCTCATGGTTTGCTGGCCAGTAATCAGCATTGCAATGTTTTGAGCCCAGCCTTCCTTCATTGACTCCATCATGTCTTGAAATGGTGCACGCTGATCGATCGAGGACTGATTTGCGAGCTCCTGCATTCTCAGGTCGTGGCTTAGTTTGAGCTGCTCCATTTGAGCAAGCTGCTGCGCATAAGCCTCGGTCTCAATGTTCATCATTGCCAGGCGTTCTTCCAGGTACTGATATTGGATCTGGAAGCGCTGCTCTTCGAATTGCATCTGCATCTGCATGCGTTGCTGTTCAGTCGCCTGGCCTGTGGCCAGCAAATAGTCGGCGTTCTGCTCAGCGACTTCCACTTCGTACAGGGCAGCATCACGAGCCGATTGTTTTTGAACTTCCTTAATGCGAGCACGTTCTGCAGCAAGCTCTTTTTCGATTTTCACGATATCGAGCGATGCCTTCCGGAACTCGGCAGATTCTTCGCCGAACAAGGCTTTCGCCTTAGCACAAACCTCGCGAGCAATACGGAGCCGCTCAGCATAGGTTTGTTCAGCGGTTTCGAGCTCCATGCGTTTAGCGTCCTGGAATGCTTTGAATTCCTCACGCATTGCAGCTTCACGTTCACGCTGCGCCTTAGCAGCTGCAGACGCCGCTTTCTTCGCATTCTTATCTGAAGCAGCCGTGTCGACGTAATCCTTGCCGCCGCTTTCAGCACCGCCTTCCGTTGCAGGCTTCACAAGCCCGGTGAAACTGCTGACGATTGCTTCGCTCGTTGCCCGTGCATCTGCCGAGATATTGTCGAATGCCTGGCCGAAGTTGGCCTTCATGCCTTCCGTGAATTTCGCAGATGCAGCCTGAGCTTCATCCCAATTTCCGGAGAGCACATTCGACAGGACTTCACCAAAGGCGCCGGCGTAGTCGGCCATGCTCGTGAACGCCGCCGAGACAATTTCATAGACGGCTTTGACCATGAAGGCCAGGCCACGGAACAGCGAGATCAGGATCGCGATCGATGCGCGAATTGCGAGCACTGCAGTCGGACCAATCTCGGCGAACCAGTTACCCAGATCCGTCAGGATCGGCATGAGTGCATTGCCGACCGCAAGAGTCATTGCATCCATCACATCGTTCACATCGCCCATTGCCTGGCGATAAGCAGCGTTCGCTTCGACGCTTTCGGTACCGACGACCATGTTCAGCGCTTCAGCTTTTTTCTGGCCCTCTTCAATTGCTTTGGCATTCAATGCCATGATTTCGCTATTCGCTTCGATACCTCGACCGAATAGAGTCTGTGCAGCCAGGTTGCGATCGGTGCCTTCTTTGTACTGGTTCAGCACCTGGATCGCATCGACGACGAGATCTCGTTGATTCTTGAAATCGCCGTTCGTATCACGGGTCACAAGGCCCATGTCATTCATCGCTTTTTCATTCTTGCGAAGCGTCTGATCGATGCCTTTGGCCAACTTTATGAAATCGTCGCTCGTGCTGTGCACGTCACCCAGTGCCATAGACAGGCCGGATGCTGCATTTGTCGTGATGCCAAGGCTGCGCGCGAGTTTCTGCGTTTCTGTCGTGTATTTCGAGGCATCGTCAATCGCTTTCGATGCCATCATGCCGGCGCCGATCACGACGCCGAGCTGTGCCCACATTGTTTTGACGCCAGCGATCGCACCGTTCATGCCTTTGAAACGGTTCTGCACGATGTTTCCGAATTGCTCGACGGTCGACTCGTAGTTTTTTGAATCGACCTTCGCCTCGTCGCTCATGGCCTTGAGCTCTTGTTTCATTCCCTGGCAAGCATCGGCAACAAAGCCTCTCGCTTTATCGAAGGCAGCCTGGAACGATCCGTAGCTAGCTTCGAGCTTTACATGAACGGCATTGTCACTCATGAGTTGTCTCCCAATATCCTTATTTAAGAATCTAACCGTCGCAGCTTTGCGGCATTTTTCCCGTGCACATCCATCACGGCATTGACTAACTTTTCGAGATTGCTGAAATCAACACTTTCAGCCACTGCTTCGCGCGTTATGTTCGGGTAATTTCTTAAAATTGCCGAATGTATTGCATCGATAAAAGCAGGAAGGTAGGCCAAGTCATCGGAGAAATTGTTGCTTCTTACTTTTAGTTTTTCGAGCTCAGCCTTAGTGATCGCCGGAATGACAACCATCTGCCCGCCCAGGTTAAAGAGAATTCCTTTGTGCTTGATCTGTGTCATAGATCCTTACTCTGCTATTAAACGGCGGGGAGTGTTACCTCCCCATTTCCGTACCGCTTCACACAGGGAGGATCAGTCATTGCCAGACAAGGACCCGTGCGGCGATTGGCGAAGTTATTTCGTAACTACGGACACCCGCGCCTTGTCCGCTTTCATGAGCAACTTATGAATTCAAAATGTCGGCTTCGTACATACGTTTCAGATTTTCTTTTCGCTTGGCTTCAGTAGCAAATGCCACCGCTTCAGGATGTGCGTCGAGCGCTGCTCTATGATCGAAAAGCGAGTCTTCAGTAACGTCGACAATGTCGTTAATTTGACGTTGCACGCCATCAATTGGACCAGCAACCAGGACACGGGCTTTCACAGTTTTCATTTATAGCTCTCCAGCGCAGCACGCAGTTATGAATAGGTTTTTGTGATGATTTCAAGTCGACGAATTTGTTCACGCATGTCGTCGCGCCAAACAGGAAGCTGCTCTGATAATCCAAATGCAGGAAATACAATATTCGGAGCTTCGGCACAGCCACGACGGTAAAGCTTCAGAACTTTTTCACGCATCGATTTGTTATTTTCGATGATTTGATCAACAAGCTTCAGTGTTTCTTTACCTTGCTTAATATAGTCGGCCGAGTTTGCGGCGATGACCCTGTAGCCGGCGTCTCGCATGGCGATATGACAGCGATCACTGTGATGCCGAATCGCTTTATCAACCTGGACAAGTTGCCCTCTCAATGTTGAATGACGCTTTCGGAGATTCTCAATTGTTTCTTGATCTGAATCTTGACCAGGCTCTAACTTTAGCGCCCGTTCGATATGGCTTTCTTCGTTCGATAAAGCGCCATTCGCAAGCTTTGATTCGATTACAGCAATGTCATTTTCAATGAGAGCTTTCTTCTCTTGCAGCTCTGTGGCAATTCGAGAGACTTCAGCATATCCAGCATCTTCACAAATATGTTTCATAAAATTCTCTATTTAAAAAAATGGTTAAAAGACTTCTAACGCGAGATCACTGCTAGATCCAACTTACGCAGCCGAGCAGCATGACTAGTGTTTTCTGACGCATTGGTTTTTCTATCTCGGTCAACCAGATCCAGCTTCCGAAGTCGGTCGGCATGACCAGAGTCATCATTGCGTAGCGCTGCCGGCGGTTTGTCATATGCAGCCATATTCCAGGCTTGCGCTTTGGCCTTGGTGTCCTTTTGATCGGCTGCAATTCGGTTTGCTAAGCCATGTTTGACTGCCTCCGCAGCAGTGAACCAGGTCTCTGCATCCATCCATTCGGAGAGCTTTTTGACACTGAGTCCGCTCTTTTTGTGATAGTCGTCGGCTATAGACGCATCGATTTTTTCGAGTAATCCGATCGTGCTTGCCATGTCATGACGATCACCGCACACGCAGGTCCAGCCGTTGTGGATCATCATGAAACTGCCGTCGGTCATTTCGATTTCGTCGGCGTGCATCACCAGGAACGAAGCTGCAGATGCTGCCAGCCCGTCGATGTGTGCGATCACTTTGCCGGGATACGATTGCAGCGCCGCGACCATTGCACGACCTTCGAACACGTCGCCGCCTGGTGAATTGACTCGCAAGTGCAGCGTCTTGCTGCCGAGCGCGATCAGATCCTTCGCGAATTGCTTGGCTGTGATGCCCCCGCCGGACCAGAAGTCATAGCCGATAATGTCGTAAAGATACAAAGTTGCCTCGTTGCTGGCCGCAGCTGAAACGATTTTGTATTCGCGTTGCGTATCGCGGTTTAATGCTAGAAGTCTGACGATCCGATCTGTCATTGGGTTCATTTCGCTTTGCCCTTGGTGTTTGCCTTATTTGATTCGCAGTGAATCATGCAAAGAGGAACTGAACCAAGTTACAGTTCCTCTTTTTTTTGTATACTTATTGCTAGCTTTCGCACGTAGCGAGGCGACACGTTCAAATATTTTGCGATCTTCGACGCTGTGTCTCGGTTATATGCACCGGCTTTCACCTGGCTCGAAATTGCATGTTCGACAGTGGTACGTTTTCCGCTGTTGCAGCGTGCCTTTCCGGATCGAATTCCACCTTTCCGGCATCCTTCGAGCCGAATTCGCATGAACTCGATTGCGTAATCTGCGGTATTTTTGTCGACTTTTTCAGCCAATTTATTCTCGGAATTTAGGGGTTTCAGCCCCATGCAATAAGGTTTTATGAATAAAACACGTCAAAAAATGCGTTTTTCTGAACTGACGGTGCAAAAAAACGGGAGGACACGCGTGTCGTGTAGCGATTCTTCTGAACTTTTGACTCCCCCCTACCCCTTATTATTTTTTCTGGAAGTCATGATGCTGATGTGCTTCGCTTCAGCTGTTCACCAGCAGTCGTAAGGTACGGGTTACCGTCTGGTCCGAACCTCCACAAGTGATGCCAGTCTTCCTCGAGAGCTCTGCAAATTACACGCGGCCAGTCTTTATACTTCTTTGCATCACCACTCCATTTCTGATCTGCCCAATTGAAGTACAGATCAATCAGGTGTTCTGACACATTGATTCGTTTGCCATACGCATAGACCCTGTCTTCAAAACACTTCAACTCTTCATCGGTTGAATCCTCACACCACTTGTCATAAGTCAGCAGGCGTCGGTTCGTTCGAACCGGCTTGATAGGTTCTGCTTCAGGTTTAATAGCTTCAGGTTCGGGTGACAGCTGGCCCACTAGGGGTAGTGACACCTGCACCACTAGTTCAGTGGTCTGAATGTCACTAGTGACAGCCACACCACTAGTGGGCCACGTGACACTAGTGGGGAAGACAGGACGATAGATATTCGTTTGCCTATCGCGGCCTTCAATGGTCAAGTAACCTAGACTTTGCAGACGCTGCACTGATCGAATCACAGTGCGCCGATCGACCTGAGTCATCCTGCTCATGCGCTGGTAACCAGGCTTTGCCCCTCCGCTTCCGTGGTGGTCCAGGATGCAGGCAAGCACGGCTAGATCTGTTCGATTAAGTTTGGGATCTGCTGCTGCATTCCTGAGCGCAAGGAACTTACCGACCCAGCCGTCGCGAACCGGCGTTTCATTTGTCGACATCGGCCGCACGTCCGCCGGTTTCGGCTTCACGAATCAACGCTTCCCTTAACTTGAGAACACTCCTGCGAACGCCTTCAAGCTGCAGGGCGAGCATTTCAGCCCCATCGGGTGTAGGACGCATTGCCAGCTCGTGTAGCTGCCCCTGGAGACGATTGCCGACCTCTACGAGCGGCCGCTTTAGTTCCTGAGAACTGGGCGAATACAACGCTGCGTAGAGCGCTGCTGCCTGGGCGCCCGATCTCATGCTGCAACTCGAGATTTTTCTTCCAGGCGAACAATGTATTCCCGGACAGCTGCGTCCGAAAATAAGCGACTTCTCCCGACCTTGAACGAACGAAGCTCACCTGAGGCGATGGCTTTGTAGACAGCAGATCGATTTATGCAGGTTTTTTCAATTAATGCTTCGATATCGTAAGACAGGCGATCTTTTTCGTCTTTCTTTTGCACTTTCCGTCTCCATTAGCATTTCAGTTTCACAAACTGCAGTGAACTCTAATGGGACATTTCTCCCGAATAAATTGGGTATTACTCGGGAGACAAAACACTATAACTATCAAAAACTTTCCCTGGGTCTTTTGCCCACCTGGAATAGATGTTTTCTATATTTTTTGCAGTCATCCCGGGGTAAGCTTTCGATCTTTCGATTAGTTTTGCAGCTGCTGTTTGCGTCATCGGCTCCGGGCGCACAATGCCATCTTCAGTATGTATAGGAACAGGCTTCACAAGCCCCAACATATCACCATAGATGTTTACATCGCGGTTCAAATATTTCCATTTTTTATTCCCAGGCTTTTCTTGCAGCATTAACGCCTTAGCAGGATCGTTTCCGTAAGAAATCTTGAGCAAAAATTTTGCCAGCACCCTTCTCGCATATGGAGTCAGCACATTTTCTCTACTGCCAAGCAATATTTTGGCGAAGTTTTTGTATAAAGACTTAGCTGCATCTGTATCACCAGCTTGTGCACGCATCAAATAATATTTGATTGAGCTGTCTGAATTGGAGGTCAATCCCTTATGGCGAGCGGCAACAAGCTGGCCAGGCGAATAAACATCCTTACTTTTCTTCGTCGCCATTGCCGGCCCTTAGTAAAAATCAAACTGAGTGAGCAGCTTCACGAAGTGCACTCGCAGCATCCATTGCAAAACGACAGAGAAATACAGTTTCAGCGTTCATTCCGTCCTGGAGGCTATCTTTTAGCAGTGATTGAACCGATTCCTCTAGTGCCGCTGCATGCAATAAAGCCATATCTATCTCATTACCTGGCTTAACTGAGAACATTCCGCTCTTAATTTCAGGGCTGCATCCGAAAGTTGCTTCGATTGTTTGCTTATTACTTGTTGCCATGTTTATTTCTCCTCGTTAATTGACATACATCACGCTCATTCAACTGACAATCCGAATGCTGCTCGGTGTGCATTGTGAATTGCATCACTTGATTCCATAGCATTTTCGATCTTTTCTGATACTGCCCAAAGAAACGCATCCTGCTCAATCTCAGGCAACTCGCGAAAACTTTCACCTGGCGTACCGATAGTCATAGCAATCATTGCTTTTAACAGACGCAATTCGCGATTTAATTTGTCAATGGATTCTAAATATTTATTTGCCATTTTTGCTTCTCCAGGTAAGGCAGCTCAGAATATGAGCAAGCCTGTTAAAAGTTATTTACCAGCTGCATGTTTTTTCTTTCGATGATCGTCAAGGCGCGCGACAGCTGCCGCCTTATGCTCTGGCGCCAAGTGGGCATATCGTTGCGTCATTTCAAAATCGCTATGTCCGAGTAACTCTTTAACGGTGTAAAGATCTGAGCCACTCATAACCAGGCGCGATGCAAAGTGATGCCGACAATCATGGAAGCGGAAATTCTTGAGCTCGGCTTCAGCTGCGATCGTCGCCCAGGATCGATTTATGTTCGTCATGGGCTTCCCGTCAGACCCTGGGAAAACGAGACCTTGCTTCTCTCTCGGACCTTTCCAGCGTTTCATAACATCAAGCGCTTCTGCATTTAGTGGAATTCGCCTGGTACGTTGAGACTTCGCTGTCGCAGCACGTACGGTTATAACTTTATTGCTGAAATCAACATCTGACCATTGAAGAGCAAATATCTCCCCTCGCCTCATTCCCGTATTCAAAGCTAACAACACCATAGGCGCCGCATGGTCTGTGAACGCGTTCTTGCTAAATGACGGCCGGGCTTTACGCCCTCTCTCAGTAGACCAAGCATTGCCAGAATCGCGTCGATCCCTTTGAGATTGCTCGCGCTTTTCTAAGGCCGCTCTAAGCCGCTTCTCTTCGTTGTCATCGAGAAACCTGACCCGAGTATCGTCTGCACCCTTGAGTCGCTTCACTGTCCGAGCTGGGTGTATTTCGAGCAAACCCCATTCAACGGCTTTTGAAAGTACCGATCGAATCCGATCGAGATCCCTGTTCACGGTTGCCGGGGCAATGCCAGATTTGACGCGATCAGATTTGAATTTATCTAATTGCCAGGCAGTGATATCGCCGAGGCGCTTGTGATACAGCAAGCCTTCAAATTGAGCTTTCAAATTTGCGATCGTCGCGGTACCGGCCTTGCGCTCGCTTTCGACCCAGGGCTGATATTTTTTCTCGATGAATTCGCCTAGCGTGACTGGTTTGTTTTTACCGCGTGCCGGCGCAGGAAGTTTTCCTTTGTCTCGATCTGCGAGCCACTGGCGAGCAGTAACCCTTGCTTGCTCAAGCGTGACGATCGAAGCACTGCCGATCGTTCGACGCTTACCGCGTGAGAATTCGACAACGAAGGATTTAATACCAGAAGGCTGCACACGAAGCAGCAGGCCCTTGAGATCCGTGTCACGAATCTCATACGGTTTATCGAGCGGTTTAGCGCCTTGTACTGTGCGGCCTGTGAGCTTGTGAATCACTTTTCGCCCCGTAAGTGTTCAGCCGTAAGTGACTGGTAAGTGCAGATTTTAGAATATCACTACACTTCACGAGACGCAACGGGACGTTAAAAGCCTTACTAGAAGGCTTTTACGCTGATCTGACAGGGTCGCGTTACTACGTTCGGGACGTAGAGGTCGTAGGTTCGAATCCTGTCTCCCCGACCAATATTCGACTCGCATCAAAAAACAATCAACTTCAACGCCAACGGCAACACCAGCACATAAGCCATCGCACTCCGCACCCGATACAAAATCGTTGGCGCACTTGTTGAAACTGCATTCGTTTTTTCCGCATGCCATTTCAAGCCAAACAAAGGCCGCAACAACGTAATTCGACGAATGACTTCGTAACTGACGATACAGCCGGCGAAGGTCGCAACGATAATAAGCAATGGCTCAAGTACCGGCCCCAGTTGCATGGGTGAGAGCACGAATGCCAGCACGACAATAAATGTCTGATGCAGTATGTAATAAGGCAGCACGGCATCATTCAAGTACGCGAGTTTCGCACTCGGTTTGTTCAAATACACGGCGGCATAGCCAAGTAATGCCAACACTCCCGACCAGGCATTGAAGATCGCAATCAAAGCCAGCCACTTCGCCCACCACATGGCTTTGAGCTCCGGATTGAGCCAGACAATAAAGTAGGCAAATAGAATTGCGATGTAACTGGCAATCGCAATGGTCAGGAAAGTACGGCGATGGCTCTTGATGAGATCCCAGAGGCCGACATTCCATCCGATCAAATAGCCGTAAAGCAGGAAGGTGAATCCGGTCGCTCCTCTATCGTCGGGCAATAAGATGCTGACGATGACCAGCGGTATCAGCGGCAGCAAATACAAACCCAGCACGCCGGTTTTATTGCCCAGCCAATCCACACCGGTCTGGACGAAACGGCTATTCAATATTGGAGATAGACACAAAGTGATCAGCGAAAAAGTCCATAATTCCCGCAGATACCAAAGATGATTCACGTCGATATGCGGCAAAATTCCGGGCTTGTATTGGTCGAAAATAGGATTATCGAGATCAAAAAAGACCTGATAAAACTGCCAATAACTCATATTCAGCTCGCCTTTTCCGGTCATTTCGACGAAAAGCTGGGGTGGGACGACGACCAGAATTCCGAACAAGACAGGCAATAACAGCCTCAAGCTACGGGCAGTTACGAAGCGAAACGCCGACATCTTCTGCAAAACGAATCTAATCGATATACCCGATATCACCCAAAGCAAGGGCATCCGCCACTGATTCACCGCCAGCATGAGTCCCTCCAGCGGCTGGCTCAGGTATTGGCTCTTGTAATGAAACCCCCAGTTGGCCACGTACAGCATGCCGATGTGGTAGAAAATCAATAAGCCAAACACCAGTACCCTCAGCCAATCAAGATCATGACGCCGGGCAAGCGGATTTGTTGTTTGAATATCGGAAAGTGCAGACATGACGGACCTCGTGTGTGGACGAGCTATCTTCGCTGTCCATATCCGTATCTGCATTACCGAAGTGACTAATCGATTGGAATCAGTGACCAATCGCGAAAGAAAGGGATAAATGGCAGCCCCAGGGACGAAATTGTGACGAGTGGTGGCGACCTGAACCGGGTGTCGAGGGGCAAAAAACCTTAGAATTGCATCATGACGCCAACGAATAACGATAACAGTCAGCTACTTGCTCGCTATATGCCCTACCGCCGCTACTTCGAGGTCGGCTTCTGGGTTTTCAATTTTCTTTTAGTTACCTGCATCAATTCAGTCATCGTGATGCTGGATATCGAGCGAGCCCAGCTCGATTTCGAAAGCTGGAAACCGATAGTCTGGGAGTCAAGCAGTAGCTTCGTAAACCTGATCCTGGTCCCGGCGGTTATCTATTTCGAAAACCGCTTTCCGCTGTACATCGGTGTACTCCGCAAACACGTTCCGCTGCATATTCTCGGCAGTGTGGTGTTCTGCATCCTCCATGTGTCCGGCATGGTGGCCATTCGCAAGTTGGTCTACGCCAGCCATGGCGAACACTACGATTTTGGCAACTGGCCACTCGAGCTCGGCTACGAGTACCTGAAAGACTGGCAGACCTATGGCGGCATAATCTTTACGGTAGTGCTCTATCAACTTTTGTTATTGCGATTGCAGGGTGAGGCCCGATTATTGGATGCTCCTGAAGATGGCCCTGAAACCGAGTCCATCGAAAGACCCGAACGCTTCCTGGTTAAAAAACTGGGCAAGGAATTCCTGATCGCCGCAGCCGAAGTGGAATACCTGCAGGCCTCGGGCAATTACGTCAATCTGCACCTGCATTCACGGGACTATCCGCTTCGCACCACGATGGCTGCGATCGAGCCGCGCATGGATCCAAACAAGTTCGTCCGTGTGCATCGCAGTTATATGGTGAATCTGGATTTCATCAAGGAAATCGAACCGTTAGATACCGGCGATGCACGAATCCTGATGAAAGACGGCAGTTTGATTCCGTGCAGTCGACGTTATCGGTCGGCTTTGAAAGGTTGACGTAGGTCGGGCCTTGGCCCGACAGTGGCGATATCGCAATCTGTATAAAGCGTCGGGCCAGGGCCCGACCTACATTACTCGTACCGCAGCGCCTCAATCGGGTCCAAAGCCGCCGCTTTTGATGCCGGCATAATGCCGAAAATAACGCCGACCAATGCCGAGAAACCTGCGGCAGCGATCACTACCCAAAGCGGTGCTTGTGCTGGCGGGAAACCGGGGATCAGCGAAGCAATACCCATGCCGACCAGATAGCCCAGAATGATGCCGATGATGCCACCCAGCAGCGCCAGTAAACCGGCTTCCAACAAAAATTGAATCATGATGTCACGGCGAGTTGCGCCCAATGCTTTCAATATGCCGATCTCGCGTGTGCGTTCGGTTACCGACACCAGCATGATATTCATGATGCCGATACCGCCGACCAATAATGAAATACCGACGATGCCACCTAGTACTGCAGTCGCAGTCGCAGTAATTTCATCGAACTGTTTTTTAAAGGAATCGGCAGCTTCTACCTTGAAATCATTTTCCTGGCCCGGCTTCAACCCGCGCGACTGACGTATCGCGCGTTTCACTCGCTCGCGCACTTGTTCTACTTCTTCCATTTTCTGCGCGGTAAAAGATGCCGCAATAAAAGGCTCGTTATTGTTGCCCATCAATGCCTGGCCGACATCGAATGGAATCACCGCATAATTATCCTGGCTAAAGCCAAGTATTTCACCCTGCTTTTCCATCAAGCCGACCACTTTGAACCATTCGCCACCGATCTGGAAAAATTCGCCGACGGGGTTTTCCGGCATATGCAAGTCATCACGCAATTGCACGCCGATAACAGCAACACGACGCCGGCCTTTATCGTCACTCTCGACGATAAAGCGACCATACTGTGGATAGCGTGCACGCACCGCCTGAAATTCCGTCGTTGTTGCGGTGATTTCAGGGGATGTCGTGCGTCCTTTGTAGCTCGCACCGGCAGCTTGCACTCGCATGATCGGTGCTACAGCACCAACGCCTGGCACCCGGTAGCGCAGCGCGTCAATATCAGCGAGATGAATATTATTGAGTTTCCCGGTACGGAAATTCTCGTTGTTGTTTTCGGCCTGCAAGGTCATGGTGCTGCCACCGATGTCGGCAAACTGGCTTTTGATCGATTCCGAGAAGCCCTGCACCAGCGACACGACGGCAATCACAGAACCGGTACCGATCAGAATACCGAGCGTGGTCAGAAAACTACGCATGCGGTGTGCCATCAAACTCGACATTGCGGCACGAAATGCTTCCAGAAATGCGTACATTTATTGCCCCGCCCTTTTTTCGTTGATGCTGTCTTGCACGATCTTCCCGTCACTGACCCGCAGTGTCCGATGGCAATGCGCAGCAATATCCGGTTCGTGCGTTACCACGATGACGGTCTGACCTTGCTGATGCAGTTCGTCGAACAAGGCCATGATTTCTGCCGAGGTTTTCGAATCCAGATTACCGGTGGGTTCGTCGGCCAATAAGATGGAAGGCTTGCCCACCAGTGCACGAGCAACGGCGACGCGTTGACGTTGACCACCCGACAGCTGGTTTGGCCTATGTGACATGCGATCGCCCAAACCGACTTTGCTCAAGGCTTCAGCGGCCATTTTCGCCCGCTCTCCGGTCGGAATTCCGCGGTACACCAAAGGCTGCATCACGTTTTGCAATACCGACATTCTCGGCAGCAAATGAAAGCTCTGGAAAATAAAACCAATTTCCTGGTTTCTTACTTTTGCCAATTCGTTGTCGTTCATCGTCGAAGTATCGCGACCATTCAAAATGTATTTGCCTTCGCTTGGTGTATCCAGGCAGCCAAGCAAATTCATCAAAGTCGATTTTCCGGAACCGGACGGACCGATCAAGGCGACGTATTCATTGCGTCCAATCGTGAGATCCACGCCCGCGAGCGCCATGATCTCTTCTTCGCCCATCATGTAACGTTTGACGATGTTGGTAAGCGAAATCATTATTTTTCTTCGTCTTGGTTATTATCTTTATCGGTATCTTTTTCGGCGTCTTTCGGCTTTTGTTTGACGCGATCGTTTTCTCTCAATTGACGAAGCATTTTGCCAGGTCCAACAACCACTTTATCGCCGGCATTGACGCCTTTGCTGATGGCCTGCCAACTATCGTCGGAATCACCTACGGTAACGACTGTCTTTTTGGCCTGCCCTTCTTTTACCAACCAGATGTACTGGACAAATTTCTTCGTGTCGTCTTCATCGGTTTCAGTATTGACCGCTTCGACCGGCACCGCCAGTTTCTTGCTGCCATCACTGAGGAAAATATTGGCGCGCGCACTCATACCGGAACGCAACAATAATTCCGGCTTCACTTTCATCGAAACCGTCACTTTATAAGCGCGCCCCTGGCCTTCAATCGAAGGTGCCAAGGCAATTTTCTCGACAACTCCGGAAAGCGCCGTTTCCGGATAAGCAGCAGCAAAGATGTCGGTTTTTTGACCGATCGCGATTTTTGCGATATCGGCTTCGTCGACCTTAAGTTCGGCTTGAATATCCGATGTATCGGCAATCTTCATCAATTGCGCACCGGCCAATGACGACGTCGAAGGAATCGCGGTTTCACCCACCTTGATCGGCAAGGACACGATTTTCCCGCTGATCGGCGCACGAATATCGGTCTTGCCCATTTGTTCACGTGCTTCACTGAGTACTGCATTGGCACGTCGTAACGCTTCTTCGCTGCTCTTCAGTTCGACTTGCGCCAGCTCAAGCTGGTTTTTGTCTTCATCAAAACGGTTTTGATCGATCATTCTTGCGGCTATCAATTTTTTACTGCGCTCGAACTGCTTTGTTTTTAATTGCAGCGTGACGCGCTGCCTTTGAATGCTGATTTCGCTTTGACGTTTACTTGCCTCTTCACGATCGATGGCATTGCGGTAAGTTTCCGGATCGAGCCTCATCAGAAGCTGTCCGGCCTTGACGATGTCGCCTTCTTCAACTTCGATGGAACGCACCTTGGCTACCAATTCCGAGGTCAAGTTCACTTCGGTTCGATAAGCCAATACACCGGATGCCAAAATCGTCGGGCGGATTTCATGAGAACCGATTTCGCTAATATCGACTTCAAGACCCTTGTCGCCTTTGCTTTTGCCAATGATGATCGGCACAACAATCACAGCCAGCACGATAGCGGCGGCTAGCCACTTTTTATTGAACTTCATGATTCGGAATCTCAGAGGTTTAGATTAATGCCCACAATGCCATGCCACCATAAATCAGCACGCTTGGAATAATTGCAACGGTGACGGCTTCAGCCCAACTGGTTTTGCCCCAGGTTTTCCAACCGAGAGCGACCAGAAAGATATTCCAGAAACTCAGCAAATCGAATGAGGTTGCCAGTGTTTTCCAGGGGCTATCAATCGGTAATTGCAGGATTAATGGATCGACACGCGTCAACATCAGCGTCTCAAGTCCTGTTTGCGGCGACATCATGATGACGCCAACCAGGCCGACAATCGCCCCGAGCACCATCGGCATACTGCTCCAGCAAGCCAGGCTCAAGGCGTGTTTGAAACCGATTGCCGAGCCGGATATCTTGCCTGCCAGCAAATAATACAAAGATGCGATCAATACAATGATTGTCATGACAATAGGTGTAGAGACCAATGAGATGTAGCCCATCATCTTCGCGCCCGGCATGATGCTTTTCGCCTGGGCAATCTCGGCAGCGGACATTTCCTTGCCACCGGCCATCAAGGTATGGTCGATAAACCAGGAGCTGTCGACTTTCATGAAATACATGAATGTCATGGCCATCGTGGCAACCAGCACCAAGATGAAAGGCACGATGAAAGTCGGCTTTTCCTTGAGGTCTGCAAAAACCTTGACTGGTTCCAGAAAGATATTAATCAGATGTGACATGCATTTTCCCCGTAATGATGATTATCCAAAAACGTTGCTAGCTTAACGCCTAAGCTTATTTTATCTACATGTACAAAGTCACGAGTAAGGCACTAAATTCGATATGTGAACTTATTTGACTGCCCCAACTCCCTGTCTTAGCTGAACACTCATCTTCTCTGCCTGCTGTTTGAAATAGGCTGTATTGGGATTATCGAATTTAATCGCCATTGCCAAGGCTTTGTTCGAAGCATCGACTGCCTTCTGCCATTGCTTTGCGGCGACATAAGCGTCGGCCAGGCTGTCATAGGCATTGGCCGAATTCGGATTAGTGGCCACATTCCGTTCGAACAAGACGATGGCGTCTTGAATTTTCCCATCCGACAAAGCTCGGTAGCCGAAGTCGTTCAAAACGTTTTCCGGAACCGGCATCGTCCGCCCAAGCATTTTCGACAAGTCTTGATAATGTTTTTCCGCATAGGGAAGCCCTTCCACGAACTTGTCGTTATGAAAACGATAACCCGAGTACAAAGACCTCAGTGCATCGATTTGTGCGAGCAGTGAAATGTTGATATGTGTTTCTTCGGGATACGCCATGCACTTCCAGCGCAATCCGGCAGGGGATTTATTTTTTAGGGTTTCAACCAGTTTTTCGTAATCTGCCAACGCCTGACCGGAATCGTCCGACCTGGCTATATATAAAAATGCCGGCAAGGATTTTCTTGCATCGAAAGATTTTTCCAGGGACTTCTGCGGAAGATTATGGTCCCAATCAAGACTCGGACTGAATGCGAAATACGCCTGGAACAAATCCGGCTCCGATGTGACCGTATACAAGACAAACTGGCCACCTGCGGAGTGTCCGGACAATATCCGAAAACCGTCGGCACGATAACTTCTTTCAATTTCAGGAATCAATTCTTTCGACAAGAAACGTTTGAAGTTTTCGGCACCACCACCGCCAACCCAAGCTTCAGACCAATCGGTTTGTGTAAAGTCCCTGACGCGGACTGTGCTTGCGAGCGCGACCACGATCACCTCGGGAATTTCACCGTTCGATGCCAGATAGCCTATTGAACCTGCGCTATGGACAAAATGTGACTTGCCATCAAGCACGTATAGAACCGGATAATGTCTATCGATTGCCCATTTGTAACTTGCCGGCAAATAAACCTGATAGCTGCGGTTTTCATTCAGGACTTTAGAATGAATCTCTTGCGATTCGCCAATAATCACCGGCGTACTAGCGCCAACCACCGCACTGGACAACAGTAATGCACAAAACATCAATGCGCGAAAAATCATCCGGCTTATTCCCCTGAAGTCACTTAACCATCTATATGTGGTGCGAAAGAACAGGTTCAAGTGTCCCTTTCTGCCTCACTACGAAAGTATCATGTACGCAGGGCTCGAAAGATCAGATGAGTTCGTGCAAACGTTTTCTCAGTATGTCCAAACCCAAATTTCCTGCTGCACCCAATGACACGCGCGCATTCAAACTGGCCCCGGGGTCGGCACCGAAACTCGGCAATGTCGCTTTCGCGGCTTGTTGATAAGCGTCGCGAAATGGAACCCCGCTGGCGGCCAGCTCCATCGCGCAGTCGGTGGCGAACATGCCCGGCTCGATCGCGGCCCTCATTTTTTCTTCCTGCCATTGCATGCGACTCAATAAATCCGGCACCAATGCGAGTGCCGCCAAACCATGATTGAAAGCGCGCAACAGCGGACCTTTGCTGAACTGCAAATCGCGGTGATAGCCCGATGGCAACGATAATAAAGATTCGATTTCGGTACGCGCTCCAGCAACAACGGCATAACTGGCACGCAGCAATTCGATCAGATCGGGATTACGCTTGTTCGGCATCAGCGAACTGCCGGTGGTGTATTCCGCGGGCAAGGTTACGAAGGAATATTCCGAACTGGTAAACAGGCTCAAATCCCAGGCGAGCCGGCGTAGATCAAGCAATGATTGCGACAAGGCGGCCAAAGCCTGCAATTCGAATTTTCCGCGAGACAGTTGCGCATAAGTGGCCGCGACCTGCACGCGATTAAACTCCAGAGCACTCGTTGTATGCATGCGATCCAGCGGCATATTTACGCCGAAGCCAGAACCACTACCCAACGGATTGGCATTAATCCACTCAATGCTTGATTTAGCCAAACCCAGATTATCGATAAAACTCTCGGCCCAACCTGCCCACCACATGCCGGCCGAGCTGACCATCGCGCGCTGCATATGCGTGTAACCCGGCAATGGCAGCATGATTTCCTGCTCTGCCCGTTGCAGCGCGATCTCGGCAATTTTTTGATTGTGTGTTGCCAATTGCCGCAAGGCATCACGTAAATACAAACGACTCGCCACCAACACCTGATCATTGCGACTACGACCGGTGTGAATTTTTCTGCCAACATCGCCAAGCTTCTCGATTAAATAAGCTTCGATGGCGGAATGGGCATCTTCGTAGCGATCATCAAGAATGAATTCTCCTTTCAGGAATAATTCGGCCAGTTGCGTTAGTGACTCACACAAGGACCGACATTCGGATGTCGTGAGAACACCGATATTCTGCAGGCCTTCTGCATGCGCCTGGCTGGCCTGAATATCGAACAGGAACAGGCTTTGATCATCGACAATATCGTTGCCGGCCAAAAAACGCTGGATGTTTTCATTCACCGTTACACCGGGTTTTTGCCATAGCAGATTACTCATGGATGGATCCCCGCCAGTTCTTCCAGACCAAAGGCCAGATTAAGATTTTGAATTGCCTGCGTCGCCGCGCCTTTCAATAAATTGTCCAGCGTCGACACCACGACCAGGCGCTGATGACTGGCACTTAGACTGAATCCGCCAATCTGTACATTATGCTGGTTGGCGGAACGACTCACCCAGGGGGCTTCGTGCATCACCTGAATCAAACGTTCCTGCTGATAAAACTTTCCATAGATTTCGGTAATGCCGTGTAATGGCATCGCCTGTTTCAGATGGACATTGCTGGTCACGGTCAAACCGCGAAAATGCGGCGCAACATGCGGCATGAATTCGATCGCATGCCGTGCATGAAACGACACTTCGCGCTCATGGATATGTCCGGTTAAATGATACGGAATCAGATTGTCGCGCAGGGTTTCCGGATTATTCTTGTCCGAAGGCGAAGTACCTGCGCCCGAATAGCCCGACACACCAAAACATTGCACCGCGCCGGCAATAAATTCGGACATCGGTGCAATAGCCAGTTGCATCGCGGTCGCATAACAACCGGGATTACTGATACGCTTTTTCCCGGCCGCCCCGGCACGGGTAAGTTCTGGCAATCCGTAATACCAGCTTGAGTCGAAACGGTAATCGGCAGACAAGTCCAGCAATACGGTTTGTGGCGAATGCCGGTCAACGGCTGCGACATAAGCCGATGCCATGTCATTTGGCAAAGCGAGTATCAATGCATCGACCGATTGCTGTGCTGCTTGTTCGGCATCCAGATTCACATAAGTCAAATCGCCTTGATAATTCGATTCATGAGCTGCAACGCTTTGGCCAGCGCGTTCACGTGACGATACAAAAGTGAGTTCGAATTGCGGATGTTCGCCGATGATGCGGATCAATTCCGATCCAACATAGCCGCGCGCACCAATTAAACCGATACGAATCGTCATGACTCATTTCCATAACGCTGCAATTGATACTGCAGATTCTTTTTCACTGCCAGCCATTCCGAATCAAGGATCGAGAACACCACGGTATCGCGACGGGTACCATCGGCCATCAGCATATGATTTCGCAAAACGCCATCTTGCTTCGCACCGAGTCGTGCAATGGCAGCCCTGGAACGATGATTAAACCAGTTGGTCCTGAACTCGACCGCAATGGCACCCAGCGTTTCAAACGCATTGGCAAGGAGTAACAATTTGGCTTCAGTATTCAAAGCCGTGCGTTGAACTCGCTCGGCATACCAGGTCCAACCAATTTCTAGTCGCTTATGGTCTGCCTCGATATTGCAGTAACGGGTACTGCCAACGATCGTGTGACTACCATCACGCACTACAAACGGCATGGCTTTATCCTGATCGTTCAAGGCCAATGCCTGTTCAACGTATTGCTGCGCATCTTCTGGTTTTGGAACCGAGGTGAACCACAAATTCCACAGCTCGCCGTCACGGGCTGCTTCCTGCAAACCCGTGACATGTTCAAGCGATAGAGGCTCAAGACTCACATACTTGCCTTGCATCGCCCCGGTTGTTGCCCAATGTTTTCCCATGGAAGTCATTATCCTTTCAAGGTTGCAGGGCGCGCCCGGCAATGATCGACGGCAAACTTGATTTGATCAAAGTTTTCCAGACCGTACCAGAACACATTCCACTTATCGCCTTTCAGGCAACCATCGGCTTCATCGAAATAAAATTCGTTGATCGTGTTGTCGGCGCGCGAACGCCAGAATAATTGCGGTATCGCGGCACGCATCACGTGCCAGGCTGCACGCCCAAGGCCCTCGCCTTGCGCATCTTCGCTGACGGCAAACTTGTCCAGATGCGGAATGCCATTTTCGAGTGTGAGCACCAGTGCGGCTCGATAGTGCTCGCTGACGAACAAGCGATAGGGTTTCGTACTCTTGAAGTAATCGACAGCGAGCTTACGGCCAAAGCCGGACTCAATCAATGACTGCAATTTCTTGCGATCGCATTGTTTCCAGTTATCGAACACATTGATTTTTTCACCGCGACGCACCAGCGTACCGGAACCGCGATGGGTGAATAATTCCTTCGCTAATTCATCGGGTTTGGTGATCGAAACCGACGATGAAGGCGGCAGCTGCATCAGCAGATCATGGATTTGTTCGATCTTTACCTTCATGCCCGAATGCAGCCAGGGTTGCTGCATCAGTTCGTCGTATTCGGTCGAAAGATTGATCGAATCAATCAAATCGCCTTCACCATCCAGCAAACCACCGGTGCCGGTCAGGAAAATAATCTTGTAGGGCTGCAGGGTTTTGACCAATTCATTGGCGGCCCAATCGGCGTTGATATTCAAAATCTGGCCGCTGGTTGTTTCACCGAGGGAAGCAATCACCGGAATCGAACCGACCTTGATCGCAGCCTGGATCGCATCGGTTTGCACCTTGACGACTTTGCCGACCAAACCATATTTGCGCTTGTTCAAAAGATCGCATTCGAACATGCCCGAGGTGATTGAAGTGGCTCGCACGCCAACGGCCTGCAAAGCTTCAACCAGATGAAGGTTTTCCTGCTGAAACACGCGACGGACGACGGACAGTACTTCCGGTGTTGTCACACGCAAGCCATCGACGATTTGTTTTTCGATCTTCGCTTTCTGCATTTCCAGATCGAGCTGCGGACCGGCGCCATGCACGACGATAGGCGTCAAGCCGACTTGCTGCAGGAAAGACAGCGATGACACGAGCGCATCGAGATCATCACGCAGAATGGCACCACCTACTTTCACAACGGCGAATTTCGCCGCATCGAGCTTCGAGAAGCGCTTCAGATATTGCTGAATCTCTTTCGGGCTGGCCATATTGGACAGCAGGCGAACGATGGTGGAGCGTAAATCATTCATGGAAATGGGTACCGACATTGAAGTGTGATGGAAGCGACCTCCCCGCCAACGTGTGGCCGGTTTCGGACGATGTGTTGAGTGTCACGTTCTGAGCGATATTCATTTGAGCTCCATTATTTCCTGATACTTTGAAACTACCGTTGCCAATTGATCCAGCGCCACCCATTCGTCAGCGGTATGCGCTTGAGCGATATCGCCCGGGCCATACACCAGTGCCGTCATGCCAGCTGCCGAGAACAATGCGGCTTCGGTCCAGAAATCCACTGCATTACCGATTTGCAGGCCGAGCGAATCGGCCAGATCACGAGCTTCCAATCGGCGGTTTTCCGCCGAGGCGATGTCGCCAGCCGGCAAGGCCGCGCCACGGAAGGTTTCCTCGTACTCGGCCAAGGCATCGGCCGAAGCGAACGAACGCAGGGTTTCATGAAGCTCTTCGAAATTTTGCGAAGGCAATGGACGAAATCCAAAACGCACTTCGGCATTTGGCGCGATCATATTGGCCTTGATGCCGCCTTCGACGCGGCCAATATTGAAACGGAATCCGGTAAGACCGCCGAAACGAAGATGTTGCAGTGATTGCACGTGATCGAGTGCCTTGCTGCCCCAGCGCATGGCCTGATGCACGGCACTGAGTTCGAGTGCGTTGACGTCGGAGGCATGACCGGCCTGTCCTTTGAATGACATCCGTGCCGATACAATTCCGCGATGTGCTAGCACGGCTTGCGCCATCGTGGGCTCAGCGACAATCGCTTCCTTGAAGCCAAGGTCACGCGAGAGAAACGAGCTGATGCAACGCGCATCGTTGGCCTCTTCATCGGTCGTGAATAAAAACGCGACCGGGCCTTGGGTATTTTCTGCGGCCGTCAGCAAACAAGCCGCTGCGCCTTTGATATCGCAGGCACCAAGTCCAATGGCCTTATCCGCAGTCACACGCAAACGATGCGGGCTTGCAGTCCAGGCAGGTGAATCTGGAACTGTGTCGAGATGTACATTGAACACGCGTGAAGTTTCGCCTCGCACTGCCAACAAGGACACCGCACCGGCACCGTGATCGCTCAACTCGATACGAAAACCCGGCAGTGCTTCGCACAGATAATCGAAAATGCCATCGGTGCCAATCGCACGCGGTGGATTGCGGGTATCGAACGATACCAGCGCATCCAGATGTTCCAGCACCCGCGATAGCATCAGCCTTGCTCCCGATTGATCTCGGCCCAGAGCGTGCTGCTCATGCCGTAAAGCTTGATGAAACCTTCGGCTTCCGCCACGCCCCAATCGGCGGCCTGCGCATAGGTCGCGCCTTTCGCATTCAAGATATGCGGCGAAGAAATCGATACGGCGGTGACTTGCGCGCCATTTGTTTCGAGTACGACTTCACCATTCACTTTTGATTGATTGGAAGCCAGGAAAGATTCCAGATCGGTTTTCAAAGGGTCGTGATAGAAGCCTTCGTATACCAATTCAATCCATTTTTTCGCGATATCGGATTTGAAACGGTTCTGAAGCTTGCTCAGTACGGCTTCTTCAAGTGCGCGATGCGCCGCCAGCAAAGCGATCAAACCCGGCGCTTCAAAAATGATGCGGCCTTTCAGACCGATCGTTGTATCGCCAGTGTATATGCCGCGACCCACGCCGTATTGCGCGAACAAGTGGTTTAATTTAATCAGCATCAAATGACCCGGCATCGCGACACCATTCAAGGTTTTCGCTTCGCCGTTCTCGAAACCGATACTGACCGATAGTTTTTCGACAGGCCATTCGCTGCGTGGCTTGCACCAACCGCTAGCGCCCTCGCCCGGTGCCTGCCAGCGATCAATTTCGCCGCCGGACATCGTCAAGCCGAGTACATTTTCATTGATCGTGTAAGCCTGCTGCTTGCTGCGAACGCCGAAGCCGCGTTGCTCGAGATATTTCTGCTCATAAGCACGAACCTCGGTGTGTTCTTTCTGGATTTCGCGAATCGGCGCGATGATTTCGTAATCGCCAAGTGCTTTCACGGCCAGGTCAAAACGCACTTGATCATTGCCCATGCCAGTACAACCATGCGCAATGAGTTTGGTGCCCAATTCATCGCAGCGTTTCAGCGCCGCTTCGACAATCAGGTAACGATCCGACACCAGCAATGGATATTGGCCTTGATAGGCCTCGCCAGCCCAGATAAAAGGTTTTACGAAACCCGACCAGATCGCCGGACCACCATCGACCGTGATATGCGAAGTAACGCCCAACTCTTTGGCACGTTGTTCGATGAATTCGCGTTCTTCGTCGTCGACACCGCCTGTATCGGCAAACACAGTGTGCACCGAATAACCGCGCTCCTGCAGCCATGGCACGCAGAAACTGGTATCCAGGCCACCCGAGAACGCGAGGACGATATCTTTTTTTGCAGTCGCATCAATGTTCATTTAAAAAACCTTGCTTGAATTGAATTAATTATTGTTTGATCAACGAAGCCATCACCGCTTTCTGCACATGCAGGCGGTTTCCGGCTTCCTGGACAGCGATACAGTTCGGTGAATCCATCACGCCATCGGTTGCTTTCACATTGCGGCGCAACGGCAGGCAATGGCTGAACACACCGTTATTGGTAAGCGCCATCTTGGCTTCATCGACGATGAAATGTTTGAACTGGTCGCGAATCGGTTTTTCTTTTTCCCAATCGCCGAAATACGGCAAGGCTCCCCAGCTTTTTGCGTAAACGATATCGGCGCCCTGATAAGCCGAGGCAATATCGTGACTGACCGTCAGCGAGCCGCCATTTTCTGCGACATTGGTTTTCGCCCAATCCATGTAACGCTGATCTAGTACGTATTCCGGTGTCGGACAAAGAAGAGTGACATCCATGCCCATGCGGGTCGCGATCGTCAGCGCGGAATTGGCAACCGCTGTGTTCAGGGCTTTGGGATGATAAGTCCAGGTCAACACGTATTTCTTGCCACGCAAATCGCTGGTCTTGAAATGCTCCTGTAACGCAAGTGCATGTGCCAATTCCTGGCATGGATGCGTGATCGTTTCCATATTGATCACCGGTACGGTCGAATATTTCGCGAAACTGTTCAGCACCTTGTCCTGGCGATCTTCGGCCCAGTTAACGAATTTCGGAAACGCCCGAACGGCGATCAAATCGACGTAGCTGCTCAGGACCTTGGCGACTTCGGCGATATGTTCTTCGGTATCGCCGCTCATGACCGAGCCCAATTCGAACTCGATCGGCCAGGCATCTTTGCCAGGCGCCAACACGACGGCATGGCCGCCCATCTGGAAAGTACCGAGCTCGAAACTGGTCCGCGTACGCAGGGATGGATTGAAAAACACCAGCGCCACGGCTTTGCCTTTCAATTGATCGCCCAATTTGGAGGTCTTGAACGCTGCCGCTTGCTTGAGCAGCTCATCCAGCTCCGGCCTTGACCAATCCTGCGTGTTCAGAAAATGCTTCATGTGATTCTTACCAGTGAAAGTGAAATGTAAAAATGAAAAACAAAAAAGCCCGGCACATGGCCGGGCTTTTCCTGGAAACGTGTAGAAACGTCCGGGTTACCCAGCAGGATGGTGGGCTTCCGGTCGGCGAGCACGCGAAGTCATGCCTGCCGCCATATAGGCAGAGGTGAGCAGTTCAACGGTGGCGAGTAAATGTTTCATGTGCGGCGATTATGTCAGCCAATAACTGGTGCTGCAAGCCGGAGAGTTAGTCGAATTGCTCTAAACCGGGCCCGCATCACAACTGGCGGGTAAACAACAGCCATCCTGAAGCCCTGCATTTCGCCTAAAAACAGCCGCTTATTGCTAAACTTGCAGCATGAAAATACATCTCTATAACACCCTCACCCGACGCGTCGAATTGTTCACTCCGCAACAAGCAGACAAGGTCACCATGTATGTCTGCGGCCCGACCGTCTATAACTTTGCCCATATCGGCAACGCCCGTGGGCCGGTGGTATTCGACGTGCTGTCGCGTCTTTTACGCCGACACTTCGCGAAGGTCGAATACGCCCGCAATATCACCGACGTCGATGACAAGATCAATCAGGCCGCAATCGAGCAGCATGTTCCGATCAGCACGATTACCGATAAATTTGCCGCCATCTATCGCGAAGACATGGCCAATCTCGGAGTCATTCCACCGGATCTCGAACCACACGCCACCGCGCATATTCCGCACATCATCGAGATGATCAACAAACTGATTGCCAGCGGCCATGCCTATGCCGCAGAAAATCACGTGTTGTTTGCAGTAAACAGTTTTGCCGACTACGGAAAACTTTCCGGACGCTCGCTGGAAGACATGCTCGCCGGTGCCCGCGTAGAAGTCGCACCTTACAAACGCGACCCGGGTGATTTCGTTTTATGGAAACCGTCGACGCCGGAACTGCCCGGATGGGATTCGCCTTGGGGCCGTGGCCGTCCGGGCTGGCATATCGAATGCTCGGCTATGTGCGCCGCCTTGTTTGGCGACACTATCGATATACATGCCGGTGGCATGGATTTGCAATTTCCACACCATGAAAACGAAGTTGCGCAAAGCACGTGCGCGCATGGTGGCAAAACTTTTGCCCGTTTCTGGCTGCATAACGGCATGTTGAACATGGACGGCCGCAAGATGTCGAAATCACTCGGCAATGTGTTCCTCGTGCATGATTTGTTGAAGCATTTCCCGCATGAAGCCCTGCGTTATTCCCTGCTGTCAGGACATTATCGCCAGCCGCTGGACTGGACCGATGCCTTGATCGAACAAAACGTGCGCACGCTGGATCGCCTGTACGGAACGCTGCGTGACTTGAAAGACATTCCGGCCGAGCCGGTGGCAACACAAGCAATCGAGGCGGCACTTTGCGATGACTTGAACACGCCGATTGCCCTGGCGGAATTGGCACGAATTGCCAGCGATGCCCGCCGCGCAGAAAGCATCGAAGACAAAACGCGTCTGAAATCCGAACTGCTTGGCTCCGGTGCCCTGCTAGGATTATTGCAACAAGATCCAGCCGCCTGGTTTGCCCGCGGTAGCGACGATAGCGACGACGCCCGCATTCAAACTTTGGTCGATGAGCGCAATGCCGCGAAGAAAGCGAAAGACTTTGCGCGCTCCGACGCCATTCGCGACCAATTGGCGGCCGAAGGCATTCTGCTCGAAGACACGGCGCAAGGCGTGCGCTGGAGACGTGCCTGATGTTCCCGATGGAAGCCACCGCTGCCGAAGCACAACAAGCCATCATCGAAGAATTCGCCTTCTTCAGCGATTGGTCGGAGCGCTATCAATATCTGATTGACCTCGGCAAAAAACTACCGGATGTAAAACCGGAATGGAAAACCGAAGAACATCGTTTGCATGGCTGCCAATCGATTGTCTGGATTATTCCGGAAGGCAATAAAGACAAATTGGTATTTCATGCGATTAGCGATTCCACGATTGTCTCCGGCTTGATATTTCTTGCCCTGCGCGTTTACTCGGGTCGCAGCGCCGATGAAATCATGAACACGGCGCCGGATTACATCAGCCAGATCGGTTTGGCGAAACACTTATCGCCAACGCGCAGCAACGGCCTGAAGTCACTTCTGCAATTTATCCAACAAACGGCGCATAGCGCACTCACAGCCAGGAATACCGCATGAATTTACGCCTTTGCGTTTTGACACTTGGAATTACGATAGGTCTTTCAATGCCACTCTCGGCTGCAGAAGTCAGCGTTCCACAGCCATCGGAAATTCCGGCCAGCACGCAGAAACTGGCACCGATGATTCACCGCTTCCAGGCCGATGTATCCAGTATTGAACATACGCACGACATTACCGGCAGTCCAAAACGCGAAGCCGCCTTGCGCAGTCTTTACAACGGTTGGTTGAAATCGATTGCAACACTTGATTACGCAACACTGCCTTTGGAAGACCAGGTGGACTATGCGTTATTCAAACGTGAACTGAATTACCGTTTGAAGCAACTGGACTTTAACCGTCAACGTTTTGACCAGGCAGCGACTTTGTTGCCACAGGCGGGCAGCCTGATTGCGATGGCCGAGGATCGCCGTGCGTTGGTGTACGCCGATGCAAAGACCAGCGCCCAGGTTTTAACCCAGGCGCTGAAAGCATTCGAGAAAATTCACGCTCAACTCGATCGCAAAGATGGCAAAGCGACTGTAAATCCGATTGTCGCTTTCCGTGCGTCCAAATATCTCGGAAATCTGCGCGAAGACTTGAAAGACTGGTTTACCTTTTACAACGGCTACGATCCCAATTTTACCTACTGGACCAAACTGCCATACGAATCGCTCGACAAGAAAATGGAAGCCTACGCCAAGTTCCTTCGCGACGATCTGGCGGGCGCATCGAATCCCGAAACCATTATTGGCGACCCTATTGGTCGCGATGCCTTGATGGCTGATCTGCAACACGAAATGATTCCCTACACACCGGAAGAGTTAATCGTATTGGCGGAAAAAGAGTTGAGCTGGTGCCAGAATGAAATGAACAAAGCGGCTGCCGAAATGGGTTACAAGAATTGGCAGCAGGCGCTTGAAGCCGTAAAACAGCAAAGCCCATTGCCGGGCGAGCAACCAAAACTGGTGGTGCAGCTTGCCGATGAAGCCATCAATTATCTTGAAACCAATAATCTGGTGACGGTGCCTGAAATCGCGAAGCGCGATTGGCGCATGACCATGCTGACGCCGGAATACCAATTGCAGGCGCCATTCTTTCTGGGTGGCGAGGATGTCTGGGTTGCCTACCCGACCGATGGTATGCCGCAAGATAAAAAGCTAATGACCTTGCGTGGCAATAACCGTTATTTCTCGCGCGCCGTGGTACACCACGAATTGATTCCTGGCCATCACCTGCAATTTTTCTATAACCAACGCTATCAAACCCAACGCCAATTATTCAGCACGCCGTTCTGGACCGAAGGCTGGGCCCTTTATTGGGAAATGCAGTTGTATGATCGTGGCTTCGCCAAGACACCCGAAGAAAAAATCGGCATGCTGTTCTGGCGCAGTCACCGCGCCGCCCGCATTCTGTTCTCGCTGTCATTCCATATGGGTAAAATGACCCCGCAGCAATCGATTGATTTGCTCGTCGATCGTGTCGGTCACGAGCGCGAGAACGCTGCTGCCGAAGTTCGCCGCAGTTTCGCCGGAGATTACGGCCCGCTCTACCAAATTGCCTACATGATCGGCGGACTGCAATTCCGCACCTTGTACAAGGAAATGGTCACCAGCGGAAAAATGTCAGAACGCGAATTCCACGATGCCATCTTGATGGGTGGTGAAATGCCGGTATCGGTAGTTCGTACGCGTTTGATGAAACAAACACCGGACATCAATCTTCCTGCGCAATGGAAGTTTTACGATTTCGCGAAGTAATCTCCAATCTTAATGCAGGGTGGGCACGGCCCACCGTATTCGCACAACAAATAAAGGATGGGCCATGCCCACCCTACAAGGGCAAAGCTTTCAATGGACATGCTTTCAAGCAACCTGATCATCATCGTGCTTACGTGCGTTGTTTCGTACACGGCGTTCAATAACCAAAAATTGATGGATGACTGGATTCTTCGGCCATTCAAGGCCCGGCGCGACAAACAGTATTACCGCTACATCACTTATGGTTTTTTACATGCGGATGGCATGCATCTGCTATTCAACATGATCACGCTGTATTTTTTCGGGCGCGTGATGGAAGGCTTTTACACATCGGAACTCGGACCTTTCGGTTTTGCACTGTTTTATCTGGGCGGGCTTATTTTCTCGGTACTGCCAAGCGCACTGAAAAACCAGAAAGATCCTCGCTACGCAACGCTGGGCGCATCAGGCGCAGTATCGGCGGTATTGTTCGCGTTTATCCTGTTCGAGCCCTGGACAACATTGCTGATTTTCTTCGTGCCCTGCCCCGCGATTGTTTACGCCGTACTTTACGTCGCGTATTCGATCTGGCTTGATAAAAAGGGCGGCGATAATGTGAATCATAGTGCGCATTTATGGGGAGCGGCTTACGGCGTGATTGCCACGCTGATAATTCAACCGAATGTGTTGAGTTATTTTGTTTCGAAAATATTCAACCCGTTTTAGTAGGGGCGCTTGCTTGCTGTGCCCTGACGCCTCGACCAACCATTGGGTGTAGCAAGCAAGCGCCCCTGCATGTCAATCCACATATACGGTTTTGATATTCATGAATTCATGAATACCATGCTCGGCCAATTCACGGCCAAAACCGGATGACTTGGTGCCGCCGAACGGTAAGCGCACATCGCTGCGTACCTGGGCATTGACGAAGGTCGCGCCGGCCTTGATGCGGCGTGCAATGTTCTCGCCGCGTTGCTTGTCCTGCGTCCAGACGCTGGCGCCGAGGCCGAATAATGTATCGTTCGCGACCCGCACGGCCTCGTCATCGTCCTTGACCCGAATGACACTCGCCACAGGACCAAATAATTCTTCGCTATACGCCGGCATGCCGGGTTTTACATTGTCGAGAATGGAGGCCGGGTAATGCGATGCGCCTTGTCCGGGTTCACAGCCGATCAAGGGCTTGGCACCGGCCTTGATACTGGCCTGAACTTGCTTATCCAATTCATCGCGCAAGTCGGCACGTACCATCGGCGCCAGAGATGTTTCTTGGTTATTCGGGTCGCCGATTTGCAACTTGCCGGTCGCTTCGATGAATTTCTGCACAAAGCGATCGGCTATTTTTTCGGTCACGATAAAACGCTTGGCGGCAATACAGGTTTGTCCTGCATTGCTGAATCGCGATGTCACCGCAATCGGAATGGTTTTATCCAGATCGGCATCATCGAGCACGACAAACGGATCGCTACCGCCCAATTCCATCACGCATTTCTTCAGATGCTTGCCTGCGGTCGCCGCTACCGAGCGGCCCGCACGCTCACTGCCGGTCAACGTTATTGCATGTATACGTGGATCGCCGATAACTTTCTCGGCCATTGCGTTATCTATATGCAAAACGCCGAATACTCCATCTGGAATGCCTGCTTCCTGCAATACCTCAGCGATAATATCGGCACAACGCGGCACATTGGTCGCATGTTTCAACAAGGCGACATTACCGGCCATCAAGCCCGGGGCAAGAAAACGAAACACCTGCCAGATCGGAAAATTCCAGGGCATGATCGCAAATACGCAGCCGAGTGGCTCGTAGGTGACATAACTGCGCGTCGCTTCGGTCTTGATATTGCTGTCGCGTAAATAATCTACCGCGTGTTGTGCGTAGTATTCGCAGGCGGAGGCCGACTTTTCGATCTCGGCCAGCGCCTCGCGATTGAGCTTGCCCATTTCGGCCGACATGATGTTGGCAATCGTATCTTTTTTCGAACGCATTACGGTTGCAACACGCAACAGAATTTCGCCACGCTGCTCCAGCGTCAAAGCCGACCAAGCAGGAAACGCAGCAGCTGATTTTGCCAATAACTGTTCGACTGTAGCCGCTTCCATATAGTCGTAACGGTAATCGACCTGGCCAGTCCAGGGATTGATGATTTCAATGCTCATGACTTACTCGCCTTTCTGCAATGCTAACTGGATATCGCGCTGACGGCGCTTTTCTTCACGATGGCTAATCGCCCAGGCAACCACCGCGGTGAACGAAACCACTGCGACGATAATCGAGGCCAGGGCATTGATCTTGGGATTCAAACCCATGCGCACCGACGAAAATATTTTCATCGGCAAGGTTGTTGCATCCGGACCCGCCACGAAACTCGAGATCACGACGTCGTCCAATGACAGCGTAAACGCCAGCAGCCAACCGGAAATCAAGGCAGGAAAAATAATCGGCAGCGTGATAACGAAGAATATTTTCAGCCGGTTCGCACCAAGGTCCATCGCCGCTTCTTCCAGCGATTTATCGAGCTCGGCAAGACGCGATGAAATAATCACGGTAACGAATGCCATCGTAAACGTTACGTGGGCTATCCAGATCGACAACATGCCTTTCGGCGACATGCCGAACGGCGCGAATATCGTCACAAACATCAACAACAAGGACAAGCCGGTGACCACTTCCGGCATTACCAAGGGAGCGGTGATCAATGCGCCAAACAGTGTTTTGCCGCGAAAGAACTGAAAGCGTGTCATCACCAGCGCAGCCAATGTTCCAAGTACGACGGCGGCACTGGCCGAAGTAAAAGCAATCTTCAAACTGACCCAGGCCGCTTTCAACATGGAGTCGTCATTCATCAGGGCTTCGTACCATTTGAATGAGAAACCGGACCAGGTTGTCGCCAGGCGCGATTCGTTGAACGAAAAAACCACCAGCAAGATAATCGGCAGATACAGAAACAGAAAACCCAAACCGAGAAAACTGCGACCGAACCAGCTGACTTTGGCGGAAGGCGTGCTCATGCGATGCGGCCCTCCAACTCTTTCTGCTGGTATTTATGGAAGATGATGATCGGAATCAACAGCAAGATCAGCATGACGATCGCGACTGCCGAAGCCATCGGCCAATTGCCGGCGCTGAAGAACTCGCTCCAAAGCAGTCGGCCTATCATCAAGGTGCCGGGGCCACCGAGTAATTCCGGAATCACGAACTCGCCGACCGCTGGAATCATCACCAGCATGCAGCCGGCGATAATCCCGGATTTCGACATCGGCAAGGTGATCGTCAGAAACGCCTTCCAGGGCTTGGCGCCAAGGTCATAAGCCGCTTCCAGCAAACGCATGTCGAATTTCACCAGATTGGTATACAAGGGCAAAATCATGAAAGGAAGGTAGGCATAAACGATGCCGATGTAAGCGGCAACCGGTGTATTCATGATACGCAACGGGTCGTCGATCAGACCCATCGCCATCAGTGTTTTATTGAGCACACCATTGGTTTGTAAAATACCCATCCAGGCATAAATGCGAATCAGGAAAGAAATCCAGGATGGCAAAACCACCAGCATCAAGCAGATGTTTCGCATCGATGGCGACATCCTGGCAATCGTGTAAGCCATCGGATAACCAATCAGCAAGCACAGGAAAGTGGAAATTGCCGCGATTTTCAGCGAACTGATATAGGCTTCGACATAAAGTGAATTGGTAAATAACTCGATGTAATTACCCGGATTCAGTTTAAGTACTAAATTCTCGCCAACGGTTTCAAATAAAGGCGTATAGGGCGGAATGGCAATCGCTTGCCAACTAAAGGAAATTTTCAGGACGATCAAAAACGGGATTGCGAAAAAAACCAGCATCCAGATGTACGGTATCGATATCACGCCCCAACGTGGGTGTGGCAATAGTTTTTTTGTCAGGAATTTCGGCAGGTTCATGAAGTCAACACCACACCGGCATCATCCCCCCATGACACCCACACCTGATCGTTCCAGGTAAAGTTTTCACTCGCCCAGCGTTTTCTGTTGGCAAAGTGCGCCATGATTTTGAAGCCGCTCGGCAGGCGCACGTGATACACCGAATGACTGCCGAAATAAGCAATATCTTCGACAATACCCTGCGCTTTGTTGTGCTTCTGAACCGGTTGATCTTTGCTGATACTGACTTTTTCTGGTCGCACCGTGAAAGCGACTTGTTGTCCTTCGAATCCGGTAATGCCATGACCGATGTAAATCGCACCTGGTAAAGCCGGCGAACGAATCGTTACATAATCGGCTTCATCGTCTTCAATTTTGCCTTCGATTACATTCAGTGAACCGACAAATTCAGCCGCAAAGCGGCTGGTGGGTTGCTCGTAAATTTCATCGGGCGTGCCGACCTGGCGAATATGACCGGCATCCATCAAGGCAATGCGATGCGCCATATTCATGGCTTCTTCCTGATCGTGCGTCACCATGACGCAGGTAACGCCGAGACGTTCGATAATATTGACCAGCTCCAATTGCATTTGCGAGCGCAGCTTTTTATCGAGAGCCCCCATCGGTTCATCAAGCAACAACAATTTCGGACTTTTTGCCAACGATCTCGCCAATGCAACCCGCTGCTGCTGCCCACCAGAGAGTTGATGCGGTTTGCGTTTGGCAAATTTATTCATTTGCACGATACCGAGCATTTCTTCGACGCGTTTGACGATGGCGTCTTTCGCCATGCCGTCCTGCTTCAGGCCAAACGCAATGTTCTGCTCAACCGTCATATGCGGAAACAATGCATAAGACTGGAACATCATATTGATCGGGCGATCGTACGGCTGCAGATCATTGATGATCTGGCCATCAAGTTCGATTTTTCCGGAGGTAGGTTTTTCGAAACCGGCGAGACAACGCAACAAGGTGGACTTGCCGCAGCCTGAACCACCCAACAGTGCAAATATTTCGCCCTTGCGAATTGATAGATTGACCGAATCGACCGCTACAAAACCATCGAACTCTTTACGAACATTAATGATACGAACGTAATTTTCGTTACCCAATTTATCGGTTCGCGAAGCAGGATCGACATTTGCAGCAGCCATTTCAGCACCCATAAGGAAATCTCTTCGAAAAAAAGGCAGGCATTTTTATGCCTGCCCCGAGAAGTTAATCGGTCGTTTTCAGTGCAGTCCAGACGTCGGTGTATTTCTTGCTGACTTCCGGCGGCAGAACGGCCAAACCGTATAACTTGGTGTTGATGGTTTCCTTGGTCGGGCTGATCATTGGATCATCGGTAACAGCCTTGTCCAGCAACGAGGTCGAAGCCGAATTGGCGTTCGGATAGGAAACATAATTCGAAATTTCCGCAATGATTTCGGGGCGCATCAAGAAATTCAGGAATAAATGTGCATTCTTCGGATGTTTTGCGGTTTTTGGAATAGCCATCATGTCAAACCACATAGCGGAACCTTCATTCGGAATGCTATAGCCGATCGTGATGCCGTTCTTGGCCTCTTCGGCACGCGCCTTGGCCTGGATGATATCGCCTGACCAACCGACAACGATGCAGACATTGCCGCCAGCAAGCGCTTCGATATATTCGGAAGAATGGAAGTTCGTAATGTAAGGGCGCAGGGTTTCGAGTTTCGCCGCTGCTTTATCGATCACGACAGGATCGAAGCTATTGGGATCCTCGCCCATCGCATGCAACGTGGTCGGAATGATTTCAGATGCCGCATCAAGAAAGGTGACGCCGCAGTCTTTTAATTTCGCCAGGTTTTCAGGCTTGAAAATCAGGTCCCAGCTATTGACGACATCGGTATTACCGAAAATCTTCGTGATTTTTTCGACGTTGTAACCGATACCGGTCGTACCCCACAAATACGGAACCGAGTGACTATTGCCAGGATCAACATCGGTCAATTTACTGAGCAGATTGGTATCGAGATTTTTCCAGTTGCTTAGCTGGGTTTTGTCCAGCGGCTGATACGCACCGGCCTTGATTTGACGACCCAGGAATGAGGACGAAGGCACCACGATATCGTAACCGGTATCGCCGGCCAGTATTTTGGATTCGAGCGTTTCATTGCTGTCCATTTCGTCATAGGTGACATCGATGCCGGTTTCTTTCTCGAATTTCGCAATGGTGTCCGGGGCAATATAGTCGGACCAATTATAGATATTCAGCACTTTTTCTTCGGCTGCTGCATCAGCAGCGGCACCGGGGGCTTCGGCTTCTTTCTTGCCGCATGCAACGAGAGTCAATCCGACAATGGCCAATGTTAAAAGACGTAGTTTCATAACACCTCTCACGTAATTGTTAGAAATAATGTGACAACAGGAATCACTAAAACTCGGGTTACTTACCTCTTTAGATTTTTAAAGTTTAGATTTTTAAAGCTTCGGCAGTTTGATTCAGGGTCTTCCAGGCTTTTTCAAACAGCTCGTCAATTTGCTCACGCGTAATAATCAATGGCGGCGAAAGCAGCATAGCATCCCAGGTAGCACGTAATATTAGACCGTTTTTAAGGGCAATATCACGACATAAAGCACCGGTATCACCACGCTTGTCGAAATAGGCGCGGCTTGGCTTGTTCGGTACGAGTTCCAAAGCGCCGACCATGCCAACGATGCGAGCCTCGCCGACAAGCTTGTGCTCGCCCAGCTCCTGCCAACGTTGCGTCAGATAAGGGCCGGTGTTGCTGTTGATATTTTCGACAATCTTTTCGTCTTGCAATATGCGGATATTTTCCAATGCCACCGCCGCACATACAGGATGCCCCGAATAGGTGTAGCCATGGGCGAGCTCGCCGCCTTTATCCCTCAACACGTCGGCAACACGATCATTGAACATCACGGCACCCAACGGGATATAACCGGAGGTAATGCCTTTCGCCAAAGTCATGATGTCGGGTTGGATGCCAAAGTATTGCGAGCCAAACCAATGTCCGGTACGTCCGAAACCACAAATCACTTCATCGGCGATTAATAAAATATCGTACTTGTGGCAGATGCGCTGGATTTCCGGCCAGTAATTCATCGGCGGAATAAACACGCCCGCAGCACCTTGAATCGGCTCACCGATAAAAGCGGCAACACGATTAGGTCCGAGCTCAAGAATTTTTGCTTCCAATTCCTGTGCGCGTTGCAGACCAAATTCTTCCGGCGACAAATCACCGCCCTCGCCAAACCAATACGGCTGGTTGATGTGATGAATATTCGGAATCGGCAAACCACCCTGCGCATGCATGCCTTTCATGCCGCCAAGACTGGCTCCGGCAACGGTCGAACCGTGATAACCATTGAAACGACCGATGACGATATTTTTTTCGGGTTGATCTTGCACGGCCCAAAAATGTCGCACCATTCGCAAGATCGTATCGTTGGCTTCCGATCCGGATGTGCTGAAAAATGCATGATTCAAATCGCCCGGCGTTAGCTCGGCAAGCTTCGTGGCCAGACGGATAGTGGGCTCGGTCGTGCAGGAGAAAAAACTATTGTAGTAAGCCAGGGTTTCCATTTGCTTTGCAGCGACCTGGCCTAGTTCCTTGCGTCCGTAGCCAATATTCACGCACCAAAGGCCGGCAAAGGCATCCAGCATTTTATTGCCTTCGGCATCCCAGACATAACATCCCTCTCCTCTGGTCAGGATACGAGTGCCTTTTTTTGCCAGCGCCGCATTGTCGTTGAATGGATGGATATGGTGCGCGGCATCGAGTTTTTGCAGTGCTTGAATATTTGAATTTTCCACGCTGACTCCGGTACAGGACTTCGAATTATTTTTACAACTTGTGCTTCTAAATTGAACTACACGTTCAACAGCAGGAATTCCCGTTCCCATGAACTGATCACGCGGAAATAGGTTTGATATTCTTTTTCTTTTACGTGGATATAGGCGTTGACGAATCGTTCGCCCATCAGGTTCTGCAAGGGATCGCAATTGCGCAACCATTTCAGCGATTCTTCCAGGCTGCGGGGTAATTCATAACCTTTATCCTGTGCACTGGTAGTCAATGGTTCGGTCGGTTTCAGTTTTTCGATAACGCCCAGATAACCGCAGGCCAGCGTCGCTGCCATTGCAAGATACGGGTTCGCGTCCGAACCTGCGAAACGGCTTTCAACGCGGGTGTTTTCCAGTGAATCCATCGGCACCCGCAAACCACAGGTGCGATTGTCATAACCCCATTGCACATTGATTGGCGCAACATCGCCAACTGCCAATCGTCGATAGGAATTCACATTCGGCGCGAAGAACGGCATCGCCATCGGTACATATTTTTGCAGGCCGCCAAGATAGTGTTCGAATAAAGCGCTGTGCTTGCCTTCTTTCTTGCCGGCAAACAGGTTTTTTCCGGTTTTGATATCCACCATGCTTTGGTGAATATGCATTGCGCTACCCGGTTCGTTTTCCATCGGCTTGGCTAAAAATGTCGCATAAATCCCGTGCCGCAATGCCGCTTCCCGCATCGTCCGCTTGAACAGGAAAACCTGGTCGGCACGCGACATCGGATCGGAATGCACGAAATTCACTTCCAATTGGGCGGCGCCCGATTCATGAATCAGGGTATCGACGTCCAGCTCCATTTCTTCGGCGTAGTCGTACATCAAGTCAAGGATCGGATCGA
Organism: Arenimonas sp.; assembly: GCA_036676335.1. Classification (GTDB taxonomy): domain Bacteria; phylum Pseudomonadota; class Gammaproteobacteria; order Xanthomonadales; family Xanthomonadaceae; genus Arenimonas. Next base: position 88,511 of record JAKFDD010000011.1, read on the forward strand.
ATTCATTGACCGCATCGATTGAGTAGGATTGTCGAGCGGTTTCAGGACGGCCTGAACGTCCGGCGGGTGGAAGCAGTGGAAAATCCGGATCGGTATTTTTTTGTACCAGAAAGAATTCAAGTTCCGGCGCTACGATCGGCTTCATGCCGATGGCTTCATACAAGGCGAGGATATTCCGCAATACATTGCGCGGCGCCAGTTCGTGCGGCTTGCCGTCGCGGGTAAAGCAATCGTGAATTACCTGTGCAGTCGGATCTGTTGCCCAGGGCACCATGCGAACCGTATCGGCATCGGGTCGCAAATACATATCGGAATCGGACGGCGCTACCAGCTCGTAATAGGCATCCGGATAATCACCGGTCACCGTGGTAACAAAAATGCCTTCGGGCAATCGTGTTCCATAATCGTGGGAAAACTTTGCCGCCGGAATAATTTTGCCGCGGGCATTGCCGGTAATGTCGGGGACCAGGCATTCCACTTCGGTAATTCTTCGCTCTTTCAACCATCGTTTCAGCGAGCTTTCCTGCTGCTCGGCATTCAGGGGCTTTTCACTGGCTTTCTTGCGGCTCATAAGGATTTCCGGTTGTTGGCGCGATCAAGACATGCTCGACCAAATGCCTTGAAAAGACTCATATAGAAAGGATTCTCGCCCACTTTCCATTCCGGATGCCACTGTACGGCCAAAAAGAATGGATGCTGTGACTTTAACGAGACCGCTTCAATTAAACCATCGGGTGCAGTCGCTTCGATTTGCAAATTATCTGCCAACACATTGATGCCTTGGCCATGCAGGGAATTCACCATCGCAGAAGTTTTCCCCGAGAGACGTTCAAGCATTCCACCGGAACTCAGTGAAATGAGATGCGAATCGGCATATTGTTGATCCAGCTCGTCGTCCAGATTTCCCCGATGATCATCGAGGCCATCTACTTCGTGCACTTTTTGATGCAGGCTGCCGCCCAATGCAACATTGACTTCCTGGAAACCGCGGCAAACGGCAAAGACGGGAATTTTCTTGTCGATGGCTAATTGAATGATCGGCAAACTATTGGCATCACGATGCGGGTCGTGCAAGTTGCCTTCGTAGCTTGGTTCATTCGAATAATGGTGCGGTTCGATATTGGAATACGAACCGGTAAGAAACAAACCATCGGCATTTTCCAGAATTTCCGCCAATGGCAGTACTGGCGAGAGACTGGGCAATATCATCGGAATGACATCGGCCTCCTGCGATAATGCGGACAGGTATTTTTCGCCAGCCGAATGGTAAGCGTGCTGCCCCATCATTTTTCGATCAGCCGGCACGATGACCAGCGGTTTTCGATGCATATAGCCTCCGCGTATAGCCCTTGAACCATAACCGGGCCGTTTATTTTTATCAACAGGTGATGAGAGTCCAATTACAGAAAAAGCAGCCTAAAAGCTTATTTATCAGTCATTTGATATCATTTCTTAAATAAGGCATTACACTCTGCTGACTCGCTCCACTTGCAACCGTTGAGTATTTTTTACAGACAAATCATCCTCTGATAGTATTCAGTTTGGACCTATACCGAAGCAATTCCTATGACTTCCTATCCCCTACCCGATGATGACGCCGCCGAGTTACAACAAATAGCCGGTTGCGAGATGGTGGACCTGTTGCTGCCAGACATGAATGGCTTGCTGCGCGGTAAACGCATTACCCGCGATGCCCTGGAAAAAGTGTATGCCAGCGGCGTCTGCCTGCCGATGTCGTTGATCGCGACCGATATCACCGGAAATACCGTCGAAGAAACCGGCCTGGGCTATGACATCGGTGACGAAGATCGAGTTTGCCGCCCTATCCCCGGCACCCTGAAGAACATTCCGTGGCAGAAAAAGCCGATGGCGCAGGTGCTATTGGGAATGGAAGATGGCCACGGACAGATGTTCGAAGCCAATCCGCGTGAAGTATTGAAGCGCGTACTTGACCGTTTCACCGAAAAAGGACTGACTCCAGTCGTTGCGGTCGAACTGGAATTTTATTTGCTCGACAAAAAATTGCACAAAGACGGCAGACCAAAGACTTCGATCAATCCGGCGACCGGCGAACGCAATAAAACCACCCAGGTTTATTACATGGAAGACCTGAATGATTATCAGGGCTTCACCGATGCCGTGACCGATGCCTGCCGTGCACAACATATTCCGGCCGACACCGCCGTTGCCGAATACGCGCCGGGACAATTCGAAATCAACCTGAAGCATCGAAAAGATGCGCTGATCGCATGCGATGACGCCATATTGCTGAAACGCGTAATCAAGGAAGTGGCGTCACAGCAAAACATGATAGCCAGTTTCATGGCGAAACCTTTTGCCGACCAGGCCGGCAGCGGTATGCATATCCATGTCAGCGTGCTGGATAAAGACGGCAAGAATATTTTCGCCAGCACGATGGAAAAACCTGCCGATACGCTTCGCCATGCGATTGGCGGAATGCAGAAATCCTCGAAGGATTGCATGTTGATCTTTGCGCCGCACGCCAATAGCTATCGCCGTTTCGTGCTGAATGCTTTCGTTCCGCTGAATGATTGCTGGGGTTTCAACAACCGCACCGTCGCGATGCGGATACCGCACAGCGATGAAGCCAATACCCGCATCGAACATCGCATTTCTGGTGCCGACGCAAACCCGTACCTGGTGACTGCGGCAGTGTTGGCAGGCATTTTACATGGCCTCGAGAACAAGTTTGATCCAGGCCCGGCCATTGTCGGCAATGCTTACGAACAAACCGAGCATCGCACCTTGTTCTGGCGCGACACGATCGATGATTTCATGGGAAGCGATTTTATCGTCAGTAATTTCGGTGAAAAATTCCGTCACATCTTCGGCCAACAAAAACTGAAAGAAATGCGTAGTTTCTACACGCAAGTTACAACGCTCGAATACGATTGGTATTTGCGCGCGGTTTAATCGCGTTCTTTTATCATGCAAAAGAAGCAAAGCCACGTAAATTCCTGGTACGCCGCCAGCGTGCCAGCCTTTCCCGAGCAACCGTCTCTTGAAGGAAATGAAGTTGCCGATGTCTGCATTCTGGGTGCAGGCCTGACCGGGCTTTCAACCGCAATTGAATGCGCGCAGGCAGGCCTGAAAGTCGTCGTACTCGAATCGCATCGCGTCGCTTGGGGCGCATCCGGTCGCAGCGGTGGTCAGGCAATTTTTGGCTTTAGTTGCGATCAGCACAAAATCACGTCGATGATCGGTATCGAAGACTCCCGCAAGCTGTTCGATTTTTCGCTGGAAGGCGTCCAGATCATTCATGAACGCTGCGAGAAATACGCAATCGATTGCGATTGGCGAACCGGCCATGCGCACGTCGCGATCAGACCGCGTCATGTCACCGAGCTCAAGCTCTGGCAATCTGACCTGGAAAAAAACTTCTCCTATCAAACCCGTTGGTGGGAGCAAGACGAATTAAGGGAGCAGCTGGCATCGGACCGCTATATTGGTGGCCTATACGATGATAAAAGCGGCCACCTGCAGCCATTGAAATACACGCAAGGTTTGGCCCGTGCTGCACTCTCGCTCGGCGTTAAAATTTTTGAAGGCTCCGAAGTTGTAGCACTGCAACGCGGCGCCAAGCCGATTTTCAAAACACGCCAAGGCCAGGTGCAATGCGACTTCGCCGTACTGGCAGGCAATGCATACGTGCATGGCATCGCACCGGAACTGGACAGCAAAATCATGCCGGTCGGGACATACATCGGTGCAAGCGAGCCCCTTGGTGAAGCTCAGGCACGCGCATTGATAAAAAACGATATGGCGGTTGCCGATATCAATTGGGCATTGGATTATTTTCGCTTGAGCGCCGACCACCGAATTCTATTTGGCGGTCGCGCCAGTTATTCCACCTTGCCACCACCCAATTTACGCGGCGTGATGACCAGGCGCATGACCCGGGTATTTCCGCAATTGAAAAACCTGAAGTTTGAATATGTCTGGGGCGGTTACGTGGACATCAGCGCCAATCGTGCACCGCATTGGGGGCGCTTGGGCTCGAATGTTTATTTCGCGCAGGGATTCTCCGGGCACGGCATCGCCGCTACCGGATTGGCCGGCCGCGTTATCTCCGAAGCCATTCGTGGGCAGGCAGCGAGGCTGGATATCTTCGAAAAAATAAAACACCTGCCCTTCCCCGGCGGCCGCGTGTTCAGAACACCGATGCTGGTTGCCGCGATGGCTTGGTATAAATTGCGCGATGCAATGTTTTGAATTCCGTAGGAGGGCCCTTGGGCCCGACCAACGATGTCGTCAGATCGGGCCCAAGGGCCCTCCTACAAAAAAAGCCCCGCATCGCGGGGCTTTTCGTATAACTAAACACAACAAACGATTAGTCACCCATTTGCTTTTGCAAATGTTCCCAACGTTCCTGCGCATCCAATGTGCGCTCGGCGGTGAGGCGGGCTTCCAGACGTTCCAGACCAATTTCTTCACCGGTATCTACGCAATAGCCATAGGTGCCGTCGTCAACGCGTTTCAAGGTGCTGTCGATTTTGTTGATCAGTTTGCGGTAACGGTCACGAGTACGCAGTTCCAGCGAATTTTCCGTTTCGCGAGTGGCGCGTTCGGCTTCATCGCCAACATCACGCACTTCTTCTTTCAGGTTTTCGATGGTTTGCTTGGACTCTTCGATCAAATCGTTTTTCCATTGCAGCAAACGCTGACGGAAATACTCGACCTGCGAAGGGCTCATATACTCTTCTTTATGCGATGGCTTGTAACCGTCCGGCAAGTTCACGCGCTCGATGGCGGTGGCTAGCTTCATGCGCTCCTGGCGTGGCTTGGTCGGCTTTACATAACCGGCACGCACACCGGCATCGCGCTTTGGCGCTGGCATCGGGACTACAACCGGGGCGGCAGCTGGCGTTTTGCCTTTGCTGGATGATTTAGCGGCAGGAGCTGCGGCTTTTTCTGTTTGTTTGGCAGCGGGAATAATAACTTCAACCTTTTTAGCTTCAACTTTTTTGACAGGCGCTGGTGCAGGCTTTGCAGCCGGTTTAGCGACAACTTTTTTGGTAACCGGAGCGGGTGCAGCCTTCTTCGCCGGAGCCGGTTTGGCTACAGGTTTGGAAGCTTTGGCAACGGGTTTGGCAGCCGGCTTAGCCGCTTTCTTGGCGGGTTTGGCGACTACTTTTTTAGCTGGCGCATTCTTGGGCGCCGGCTTGGCAACTTTCTTGACCGGCTTGGCAGCAGGCTTTTTGGCGGGAGCTGCTTTTTTTACCGGCTTTTTGGCAACCGGCTTTGCAGCTGGCTTTTTGGCAGGTTTTGCAGCGGATTTCGCTTTGACCGGCTTTTTGGCTGGTTTAGCGGCTTTTTTGGGGGCTGGTTTAGCAGCTTTCTTTACGATTTTTTTAGCGGCCACGGGGGCAATTCCTCTCATTCCTTGAGCCATAAAAGGCGGCGTGTTATAGCCTAGTCCTCAGTTCGCTTCAACCTTAAACTACACTACATGATTCTACAACTTCCAAAATCCTTCATCCTGGTTCTACTTCGTGGCTATAAGCTATTGATTAGTCCACTATTAGGCCAGCGATGCAGGTTCTATCCTAGCTGTTCTAGCTATACCATGGAAGCCGTCGAAAAGTTCGGCGCATGGCGTGGATGCTACCTCGGTGCGCGAAGGATTTTACGCTGTCATCCTTTCAATCCCGGAGGCAATGATCCAGTCCCCGAACATTTCTCTTGCAGGCATAAACATGACTAATTTATTGATCCAGAACGCTCGCATGGTGAACGAGGGCCGTGAATTCACCGGCGATTTACGCATCCGTGATCAGCGCATAGCGGCAATTGCGCCGCATCTTTTCCCACGCTCGGACGAAAAGGTACTCGACATCAAAGGTCGTTGGCTATTCCCGGGCGTCATTGATGCCCAGGTGCATTTTCGCGAACCCGGCTTTGAGCACAAGGGCGACCTGAGCACGGAACCCGCAGCAGCCGTTGCAGGCGGCGTCACCAGCTATCTGGAAATGCCGAACACAAAACCGCCGGTGCTGGATAACGACGCGCTTGAAGATAAATACCAGCGGGCAACAGGTCGATCACGCGCCAACTTCGGTTTCTATTTCGGCACGAGTAACGACAATCTCGAAGCCATCAAGCGCATTGATCCGAAATCCACGCCCGGACTGAAAATTTTCATGGGCGCATCGACCGGCAATATGCTGGTGGACGACCCCGATATCTTGAATGCGATTTTCTCGCATACACCGGTGCCCATCATCACGCATTGCGAAGATACGCCGATGATTGACGCCGAAATGGCGAAAGCGCGTGAAATATACGGCGATGAAATTCCGGTCGATCTGCATGGCCAGATCCGTTCGCGCGAAGCCTGTTTCAAATCAACGCAACTGGCGATTTCGCTGGCGAAGAAACACAGCACGCCATTGCACGTGCTGCATATCAGTACCGCCGAGGAACTAGCCCTGTTTACGCCGGGCCCTGTAGCGGGCAAGCAAATTACCGCTGAAACCTGCGTGCATTTCCTGCATTTCGCGCGTAACGATTATTTCCGACTTGGCAATTTCATCAAATGCAATCCGGCAATCAAGGAAGGCACTGATCGCAGCGCGATTTTGCGGGCGATCGCCGAAGACAGAATCGACGTACTCGCCACCGACCATGCGCCGCATACCCTCGAAGAAAAACAGCAGCCGTATATCAAGGCACCATCGGGCTTGCCACTGGTGCAGGACTTCCTGGTCTGCGCCTTGCAAAAAGTACGCGATGGCCATTTCAGCCTGCCGCACCTGATCCAGAAAATTTGTCATAACCCCGCGATACGATTTGGCATTCAAGAACGCGGTTTCTTGCGCGAAGGGTTTTTCGCCGATCTGGTCATTGTCGAACCGAACGGCGGCACCGATATCACGCGCGACAAAGTATTAAGCAAATGCGGCTGGTCGCCGTTTGAAGGCGAACACTTCAATTCGAAAGTAGCGGCAACATTTGTCAATGGTGAACTGGCCTACGACGGTGCCAGATTGGTCGGCTCGCCACAAGGACAACGTTTACGGTTTTTGCGATGAGGCGATTGTTTTTAATAAGCTTCATGCTCGGGCTGGCCGCATGCGCAAGCAATACGACATCTCGCATCAAGTCGAACCCGACTTCCCAAAGCTACACGATTGAGTTGCCTGGTAGCACGACTCAAGGCAGTTTGATTATCGGCCGTGTTCCGGCCGGAAGCATAGTCGAGGTTGTCGATGAAAGTCCTGCTGACAACGCACCGGCAACGCCGTTAACAGTTGCTGGTAACGGCCGTATCGTCTTCGGTATTGGCCGTGATGAAACCGCAACGAAAATTTTGCACATTCGTTTAAGAAATAATGAAATAGTCCATAGAAAGATCACGATCGATAAGCGCCAATTCAATATCGAGAACATCAATGGCGTTCCGGAAAACACCGTAAATCCGCCGCCTGATATTGCAGCGCGCATCGAGCGCGAACAAGCCGAAGTCATCGCTGCGCGCTTGCGAAATGACGACCGGCGTGATTTCGATACAACATTTATCTGGCCAGTCGAAGGCCGCATCAGTGGTGTTTATGGCAGTCAGCGTATTTATAACGGCACGCCAAAATCCTGGCACTCCGGGCTCGATGTCGCCGCAGCGCAAGGCACGCCAATCAAAGCACCTGCTGGCGGCATTATCACTTTCGCAAAACCGGATTTATATTTGACCGGCGGCACCGTATTGATTGATCACGGCATGGGTATCAGTTCGAATTTTCTCCACCTCTCTCGGCTTGATGTAAAAGTGGGCGATCGTGTCGAACAAGGTCAGATTATTGGACTAGTAGGCATGACTGGTCGGGCGACCGGCCCGCATATGCACTGGGGCATGAACTGGTTGAAAGTACGGATTGATCCGGCTTTGTTGCTTCCTGCTCAAGCGAAATAATTTTTTCGCCGCACACAAAAGTTACGTAAGCGTAAAAATATTCTGAATACTTTGTTCATCATGAACATTTTTTTCGTGTCTTGTCCGCATTTCTTACCGAGTGCCGTGCATAGAGAATGAAGTAACTCGAAAGCCGGCATGCGGTGCATCGTAAATGTGCTGACGAAGGCCCTGGGAGTTTCGAGACGACTTCCAAGCAAACCCGTAACGCCCCCAATCGGCAGAAAACGCTGATGACGGTGGACTGTTGCCTGAAGAAATACCCCCCTACTTTTCATCAGGAGTTTTTTCCATGAGCATTGTAAAAATACTGATCGTCACCGATAACCAAGGTGGCTTTCAGCGCAGTACCAGCAACTCGCACAAATTTCATATCGGTGAATTCGTAAAAGTACTCAGTGATACCGATTGGCAGGGTTTCGATATCGAAATCGTGAAAGCACACCGCAGCGCCGATCCTTCTCCGGGTACTCCTGCAGCAAGCCATCCAATCGCGGCCGATCTCTATAATTTCCGCTTCAACGATGCCAGCTTGAACGGCTTTGACATGGCTTTCTTCTTTTCAATTGCCTCGAAAGCCAGCGACCCGGTGAGCTCGGACACAGATAGGCAAAACGAAGCCGCAGCCGTGGCCCGTTTCATGGAAGCCGGTAAAGGTTATTTTGCTGCAGGTGATCACGAGGATCTCGGTGCAAGCATCAATCAACATATTCCGCGAATACGCAGCATGCGACGTTGGGCCCATCCGGGTACCGGACCACATGGCGGTCCCGTTGCACCCAGCGGCGTTCTGGCCGACCGGCATGACACTTTGCAAGCCGGCAGCGATTCAGGCACAAGTGGCGGCAGCAGTTTCCCGTATCAATTCAACGATCAATCGGATGATCTGCCGCAAACCATTACCGTTCGTTCCTATAACGTTTTGCACAGCCGCTGGTTCAGCAGCTCCTTGCCACACCCGCTGCTCTGTTCGCCAATGGGTCGCATCAATGTATTGCCCGATCACATGCATGAAGGCTGGTGCGAGGTTCCAAGCGATTTGACGCGTGATGAAAACCTTCCTGGTCGCGCAGGTAAAAAAGAATACCCGCTCGATAGCGCCGGAGTTCAGGTTGAACCGGAAGTTATCGCGGAAGCCACCGTTCTGGCACACGCGACATTGAATCAGGAATTCGCCGGAACCTCATTTGAAATTTCACCAGCCACCAGTAATAAGTCCTTTGGCGTGATTGCGGCATACGATGGGCATCGAGCCAGTATCGGGCGTGCTGTCGTCGACGCCACCTGGCATCACTTCGTGAATATCAACGTGATTGGTACAAGCTCGTCGTTTGCCGGCTTGAACCCGGACAAGGCCAAAGGTTTTTATAACGGTCCTGGCGATACGCCGGTACCTGCATACCAAAAAATCATGCATTACTTCCGCAATCTGGTGTACTGGCTGATTCCGGCCAATCGTGGTCATTTGATTTTCATCGATCAGCTTTCTGCAGCCATGAAATTGAATCCGCGCTGGGAACAATTTGCAGGGTCGCAATATTTCGGTGACTCATTGAGAAAACGTTGGCTGTGGGAAATCATCGGCTTTGCCCAACTTGCCGAAGAATATTTCAAGGCAACGCGAGGCAATTGCTACAAGTTTCATCTGCTGCCGATTTATCTCTACCCGATATGGAAATTCGATCCGCGTATCTGGGAAGAACTGGCACCGGAAATCGCGCCATGGCATCCGACCGCGCAAGTGGAAGCACGAAAACAGGAAGTGCTCGAGCCATGGAAGCAATCGCTTATGCCGGATTCAAGACTTCGCATGAATATCATGCTGGGCACCTTGATGATGGCCGTACACGATAGCGTTGGCGTGCACGAAAAAGTGACCGAAAAACACGCGAAGGTGGTACAGCAACGGTTTTTCGAAATGCTGCCAAGACATCTGGATATGGCTGCAGAAGAACTGGAATCAGGCATCAAGGCGACTAAACGCCTAAGCGCCGACTTCAAGAAACTCGCGGAAGCCGCAAGCAGCGTGAAGTTGACTGCTCGATAGAAAAAACAAGGCACCGTGAAAACGGTGCCTTGTTGTCGAACTCTACGGAATAAGAGTTATCTGAGAGATGCGTTGATTTTTTCAAGCACTCCTGCACCGGGACAAAGCTGTTTGCTGGTCAATTTGTTGAATGCCGTTTCAGTCGTGTTGATATGTTCGTGCATGTCGCCCGCTTCGTTATCGACATAAAGCAAGCCAGTCACCACCTCGCCTTTCGCATGATGCTCCTGCACGTAATTCATTGCGGAAATGCGGTTGGTGGCATCGTAATCGGATTTCAGTTTCCGTAGTCGAAGTACCGAACCATCGTGTTGTTCGACTTCAATGACTTCGCCTGCACCAAAATCGACCACGATCTCCTGCTTGGTTTCGATCACGTCGATGCGATTGACCGCTTCATTATGCTCACGAACGTAGTCATAACTCTTGGTACTGCCGGGATGATTATTGAACGCCACGCAGGGGCTGATCACATCCAGGAAAGCCGCACCACGGTGGGCAATCGCCGCTTTGATCAATGGCACCAATTGTTTTTTATCACCGGAAAAACTGCGCGCAACGAAAGTTGCTCCAAGCTGCAATGCCAGGCTCACCATATCGATCGGGCTATCGGCATTGACGACGCCCTTCTTCGAAGTTGAGCCCTGATCGGCCGTGGCCGAGAACTGGCCTTTGGTTAGTCCATACACGCCGTTGTTTTCGACGATATACACCATGTTGACGCCACGCCGCATCACGTGCACGAATTGGCCGACACCAATCGAAGCCGAATCGCCATCGCCCGATACACCGAGATATAACAACTCGCGATTCGCCAAATTCGCGCCGGTTAGCACCGAAGGCATCCGGCCGTGCACGGTATTGAAGCCGTGCGAACTGCCGAGGAAATAATCCGGTGTTTTCGAGCTGCAGCCGATACCGGACAGTTTCGCAACCCGGTTCGGCTCGACATCCATTTCCCAGCAGGCCTGGATAATGGCGGCCGAAATTGAATCGTGACCGCAACCGGCACACAAGGTTGAAATCCGACCTTCGTAATCGCGACGGGTACGACAAGCCTTGTTCTCGGTCAATGAAGGATGGCGCAGTTTTGGTTTGGCAAGATAGGTCATGGCGTTGAGACCTCAGGTAAATTTCTCTTGGTTCCATTCGCTGCATTGATGGCAGAACCAATGGCTTGGACAATAAATCGCGCAGTAATCGGCGTGCCGTCATAATGCAGAATCGGCACCAGCTTGGCTGGATTAATACCGAATTCGTTGACGAGCAAACTTCGCATTTGCGAATCGCGATTCTGTTCGACCACGAAGACGGTGTCGTGCTCGGCAATGAATTTCGAGACCGAATCCGGGAATGGAAATGCACGCAGTCTTAAAGTGTCCAGATGCGTGTTCTCGCCTTCCAGCACTTCAATCGCTTCCGCCATGGCCGGGCTGGTCGAGCCGAAATAAATCGCACCGAACTTTGCCGGCTGCTTCGCTTTTTTGACGACCGGCTGCGGTACCAGGCTTTTCGCAGTATCGAATTTCTTCTGCAGGCGATGCATGTTGTACAGATAATCCGGACCCTGCTCGGAATAGCCGGCATACGCATTCTTGGTCGTACCACGGGTGAAGAAACTACCCTTGGTCGGATGCGTGCCGGGATAGGTACGATATGGAATACCGTCGCCATCAACATCGAGATAACGACCAAATTCCTTGCCCGATTCCAATTCTTCGGCAGTCATGACCTTGCCGCGATCAAAACCGCGGCTTTCACCCCATTGCAGCGGTTCGCACAAACGTTGGTTCATGCCGATATCGAGATCGCTCATCACGAAGATCGGCGTTTGCAATCGATCGGCCAGATCCAGTGCTGCAGCAGCATGATCAAAGCATTCGCGCGGATCTTCCGGGAACAACAGCACGTGCTTGGTATCGCCATGAGATGCATAGGCGCAAGACAAAATATCGGCTTGTTGTGTACGAGTCGGCATACCGGTGGATGGTCCACCGCGCTGTACATTGATGATGGTCACCGGAATCTCGGCCATATAGGCCAGGCCAATAAATTCGGTCATCAGGGAAATACCTGGGCCCGAAGTGGTCGTAAATGCACGGGCGCCATTCCAGCCAGCCCCGACCACCATCCCGATCGAAGCGATTTCATCTTCGGCCTGCACAATTGCAAACATATTCTTGCCGGTCTCGGCATCGACCCGATATTTCATGCAATAGCTTTGGAAAGCTTCGGCACAGGACGATGAAGGCGTAATCGGATACCAGGCGCATACCGTCGCGCCGCCATAAACGGCACCCAGAGCCGCGGCACTGTTACCTTCCAGAAAAATCCGATCACCGACTTTATCGGCACGTTTTACTCGCAAACCGATCGGATACTTCAAATTCTTTTGCACATACTCGCGCCCCATATGCAGCGCCTGCACATTCGAGTCCAACAATTTCGGTTTGCTTTTGTATTGCTCCGAAATCAGTTTTTCGAGGACCGCACATTCCATATCCAGCAATACCGACAAAGCACCGACATAGACGATATTCTTGAACAACTGCCGTTGGCGCGGATCGGTATAAGCGGCGTTGCAAATTTCGGTCAGCGGCACGCCAATCACGTGAATGTCGTCGCGGAAACGCGAAGCCGGAATCGGTTTGCTATTGTCGTAAAACAAATAACCGCCCGGTTCGATTTCCTTCAAATCGGCAGCCCAGGTTTGAGGATTCATCGCGACCATCAAATCAACGCCACCGCGACGGCCAAGATGGCCTTGCTCGGTCACGCGGACTTCATACCAGGTCGGCAAACCCTGGATATTCGACGGGAAAATATTTCGCGGGCTAACCGGCACACCCATTCGCAGAATGGCTTTCGCAAAAAGTTCATTTGCCGATGCAGAACCCGAACCGTTCACATTCGCAAACTTGACGACAAAATCATTGGTGGCTTCGATAGGTTTACTCATGCTGATGCCACCTGCCTTGTTTTGCTGCGGCAACCGGGGCCAGCACGAGTTAAATCCAATATCGATTTCTGCATATCCCAGGCACCGGTCGGACAACGCTCGGCACACAGGCTGCAATGCAGGCATACGTCTTCGTCTTTCACCATCACACGCCCTGTTTTCAATGGACCGGACACGTATAAGTCTTGTGTCAGATTCAATGCCGGTGCGGTCAAATGTGTACGCAGCTTGGCTTCCTCGTCGTTATTTGTGAAGCTGATGCAATCCATCGGACAAATATCCATGCAGGCATCGCATTCGATGCAGGCATCTTTCGAAAATACCGTCTGCACATCGCAATTCAGGCAACGCTCTGCTTCCTTGTAGGCCAGTTTCAGGTCGAAACCCAGCTCGACTTCAATGCTGATGCTTTTCAGTGCTTTCTCGGCTTTCTCATGCGGCACTTTGAAACGCTCGTCCAGCGAAATTTCGTTGGCATAACTCCATTCATGGATGCCCATTTTCTGCGACACAAGATTCATCATCGCAGGCGGTCGCAGGACAACGCTTTCGCCATTCAATAATTTATCGATCGATATCGCGGCTTCATGGCCATGCGCAACGGCCCAGATAATATTCTTTGGCCCGAACGCGGCATCGCCACCGAAGAACACTTTCGGCAGGCTGGATTGAAAGGTGTGCTTGTCCACGACCGGCATGCCCCACTCGTCGAAAGCAAGCCCGATGTCGCGTTCAATCCAGGGAAAAACATTTTCCTGGCCGACCGCAATCAACACGTCGTCGCATTCGACCAGTTCATCCGGCTCGCCCGTTGGCACCAGGCTGCGTTTGCCTTTCGCATCGACGACGGCTTTCACTTTCTCGAACATCATGCCGAACAACTTGCCGTCACGATGTTCAAAACTCTTCGGCACCATGTAATTCAGAATCGGAATGCCTTCGTGGATCGCGTCTTCCTTTTCCCAGGGCGAAGCTTTCATCTCGTCGAAGCCCGAGCGCACGATCACTTTCACTTCATCGCCCCCGAGGCGACGCGAAGAACGACAGCAATCCATCGCGGTATTGCCGCCACCGAGTACGATAACGCGTTTGCCGATTTTCGTGATGTGGCCGAAAGATACCGACGACAACCAATCGATACCGATATGGATATTGTCTTTTGCATCCCAACGCCCTGGCAAATCCAGATCGCGGCCACGTGGCGCACCACAGCCGACAAACACGGCATCGTAGTTGTCAGCCAATAACGCTTTCAGTGATTCGATTTTCTTGCCGCCGTGAAACTCGACGCCCAAATCCAGGATGTATCCGGTTTCTTCATCGATCACCGCTTCCGGCAAACGGAAACGCGGCACCTGCGTCCGCATGAAGCCGCCGGCTTTCGGATCGCTATCGAACACGGTCACGTGGTAACCCAGCGGCGCCAGATCTCTTGCCACCGTCAGCGATGCGGGGCCGGCACCAACGCAGGCAATACGCTTGCCATTCGGTTTACCGACTTTCGGCAAACGATGGCGAATATCGTTCTTGAAATCGGCGGTAACGCGTTTCAATCGGCAAATCGCGACCGGCTCCGGTTTCTCGCCATTGTTTTCTTCGACACGACTGCGACGACAGGCAGGCTCGCAAGGTCGATCGCAGGTTCGCCCCAAAATACCGGGGAAAACATTGGATTCCCAATTCAGCATATAGGCATCATCGTAACGGCCCGCTGCAATCATTCGTATGTATTCAGGAACCGGCGTGTGCGCCGGGCAGGCTAGTTGGCAATCGACTACTTTTAGAAAATACGCCGGGTCACGAATATCGGTGGGTTGCATGAGAACTCAGTTCCTCCACTACCGCGATGATGTTGCGCTAGCGTTGCCGTGCTGCCGGCAGCGCACCTGTACAAACGATCTACCGTGAGTCTAGCTCCTTGCCGATCAGGATGGAACTGGGCGTTCGCCAAGCACGAAAAATGCCGCGACAAGCTAAGATAGCGGCAAATGACTGAAGCACACGACGCCCCATTCGCCGAGCTTGACCCTGATCGAATCCTGGAAGCCGTGGAATCTCTCGGCTTCATTTGCGATGGTCGCGTACTGGCTTTGAACAGCTACGAAAACCGTGTTTACCGTGTTGGCCGCGAAAACGACGCGCCACTGGTAGCCAAGTTTTACCGACCTGAACGCTGGACTGACGACGCGATTCTGGAGGAGCACACATTCAGCGCCGAACTCGCGGCAGCCGATATTTCCGTGGTCGCGCCACTCAATATCCATGATCAAACGCTCCATCATGATGAAGAGCTGCGTTTCGCCTTGTTCCCGATGCAAGGCGGCCATGCGCCCGAACCGGGCGATAAGGAAACCCTGATTCATATTGGCCGTGCGCTTGGTCGTTTGCATTCGGTTGGTGCGGCGAAAAACTTCGTTCATCGCGAAAAACTCAGCATCGAGAATAAAGCCGAAGCGTCCGTGCATTATTTGCTAGAGGCGCACTGGCTACCGCAGGAGCTCGAAGACAATTTCATTGCCCTCTCAGAACAACTGATTGATCAAATCGAAAACGCCTGGCAAAACGCAGGAAATTTCGACACCCTGCGACTACACGGCGATTGCCATCCGGGTAATTTGTTATGGCGTGACGACACCGTGCATTTCGTCGATCTGGATGACGCACTCACCGGCCCAGCCATGCAGGATTTGTGGATGCTGCTGAATGGCTCGCGCGAAACTCGGTCGCAGCAATTGGCCTGGTTACTCGAAGGCTACGAAATATTCAGGAAGTTCAATCGCGCCGAAATGCATTTGATCGAAGCCCTGCGCGCGATGCGAATCATCCACTATCACGCCTGGATTGCGCGACGTTGGCATGACCCCGCTTTCCCGGCGGCATTTCCGTGGTTTGAATCCTCGCGGCATTGGGAAGGCGTCATCACGCAACTGCAGGAGCAGCTGTCGGCGATGCAGGAACCGGTTCTGGTTTTGCGTTGACTCAGCGCAAGGTTCGAAACAGAAAATCGCAAACCGGATACGTAATATTGAAATTGCACTTCGTCATGATGCTTTGATCATGGTGGGTTTGATGCAGGCGGCGCAACCTAGCCAAACCCGGCAAGCGTGTCACCCAGTGATCATTTGGCAAATGATAGGCCGAATGCAGGTATTCGTAATTCAGGAAATACAGCAGGCCGGTAATCGCGAATAACCAGGCCGAGTTGACGCTGACAAATTTACCGATCAACAAGGCAATCGGTGTGCCGAATGCCCCCAGGAAAAATCCGATCAGGATCGGCGGGAACAGGACCACCTTGAAATCGCGGAAGCTGTCGACCGGCATCGTGGTATGGGTAAAAAAGCGGTGATGTTGCTTCGTATGCCGTTTGAAAATCAGGCCGAAGCCAGGACGTGGTTTATGCATCACGAATCGATGCCCCAGATATTCCGCCAGATTCGCGTACAGAAAAGTGATCGGCACTATCCACCACTCCCAGGCTTGCACATCATCCAGCTGCAGCACGCAAAGAACCGTAGCGACTATCACCATCGTGTTGGTGATCAGGAAATGTACCCAACCGCGGTAGTGTCCTGGAATTTCGTCCGCACGATATTCCTCGCGAAACGCGACAACGCGGGTATCGGTATCAATTTCGTTGCTACTTGATGTCATCAGAATCCACTCCTGCAATAGAACAGCTTATCGCTCTATAACTTTCCAGGCTCCACGGCTATCGCGTCCAATCGTTTTAATGCCGGAGCATCCTTGTCTATCATGCGCAAAAGCTCTACCAGACGGTGAAACTCCTTTGCATCGCGCCGAGCATTTGCTTGCTCGGCCGCAATCACTACATAGGGCGTCATATCAATCAATACGGATTCGGTTTCAATATCTGGAGCATGCGCAAGCTCACGTATCTGCAACGCATGCTCCACTGCATTGTCACCGGCAGGACTGTATAGGCGTTGCTGCTTGAAGGCTGCCCGCATTTTCTTTTTTAGCGTCGAAATCGGTCTGGCAGCCACAACTCGATCATGGATTTTATCGGTATCGTCATGAGTCCACTGAGGTGCATTGCCTTGCAGGTCGGAAGCAGGCAGATCAAAACAATAAAGAGTCTTTAAAGCGGCAAAGAGCCGTTTATCTTCATCCGCCTTTTTGAAATATCCCAATTGATCAATGATCGGGCATTGTTCGCGATGTCGGCCCAGTTGAGCTAGATATTCAAACGTCGTCAATGCGCCTTGTAATACTTTGCCAGTGGTTTCTTCATCTATGACGGCATTACATTCACCATTATTCATCTCGATCAGAGTCAACATGGCATTATTGTTATCGGGTTTTGCGAAATGTGCGTTATCCATCTGCCCAATCAAAATGGAATTCAGGCTCTGACAAGCTACTGACGATATAGGCTTTCTATCTGGCGCGGCCAAAACCGGACCAGTACAAAGACAGAATGCCAGCAAATTCCAAAACACCAATTTCATCGATAATTACCCTGACTTCAATGAGCTATTGTAACCAGATCCGCCCAGCTGAAACCGGCAATCTGTTAACCTTACGGCCTGTTTAACAAAACAAAATCCTCTTGAAAAACCAACACCGTCGCGCCTTCTGGCAAGTGCATTTTTGCGTCATGCTCTGGGGCTTCACCGCCATCCTCGGTAAACTGATTACCCTGCCCGCCCAAGCCCTGGTCGTTTGGCGCATGGCCCTGGTCTGCGTATTTCTCGCCTTGCTGCCGAAAGTCTGGCGCGGCATTTCGGCACTAAAGCCAAAACTGATTCTGACTTACGCCGGCATTGGCGTTGTGGTCGCGCTGCATTGGCTGACCTTTTACGGTGCAATCAAATTATCGAATGCTTCGGTGGCCGTCAGCTGCATGGCGCTCGGCTCGATTTTTGCCGCAATGATAGAACCGGTATTGACCGAGAAAACCTGGAACAAGAACGAACTATATATCGGCATATTGGCCGTACCCGGTGTGGTATTGCTGGTCGGCGGTGTGCCGCTCTCCATGCACATCGGCATTATAGTCGGCGTGATCTCGGCATTTCTGACGTCATTATTTGCAGTTCTGAATAAACGATACGTGCATGACGCCGAACCTGAATCGGTCACGTTTATCGAGATGTCGGCCGGCGGTTTGTTCCTGACTATCGCCAGCATTTTGTATTTCGGTACCGAGCAAACCTTGATGATGCCCGATACCCGCGACGGGATTCTACTTTTGATTCTCGCACTCGCCTGTACGACGTTTCCATTTATCCTGTCGCTGCACGCCCTGCGGCATATCAGTGCTTTCACCACCCAATTGGCGCTGAATCTGGAACCGGTTTATGCCATCGTGATTGCGGCGTTATGGCTGAAGGAATATGAAGAACTCACACCGCAATTTTATCTGGGCGTGAGCATTATTTTATTGGCGGTTTTCATCCAGCCTGCCGTGCTGGCAATTAAACGCAATACAAACAAAACCGGTGCGCCCTAAAGCGCACCGGAATGTCATTTACGGGTTCTCTGCACGTAGATACTTGTCGAGGAAAATCAGCACTTTGCCGTAGCCTTCGATCTGGTTTTTCTTCTTGGTGAAACCGTGGCCTTCATCGGCAAACACGACATATTCCACCGGCACACCGTTTTTCTTGACCGCTGCGACAATTTCATCCGATTCCGGCTTGATCACGCGTGGGTCATTGGCACCTTGCAACACCATCAAAGGTTTGTTGATTTTGTCGGCATGGAACAATGGCGAGGTTTCAATCAGGAAATCGCGTTGCGTGGTCGGGTTGCCAATTTCCTTGTACAAAGCTTCGCGGAAACTTTCCCAATACGGTGGAATGCTTTCCAGCGTACGCAACCAGTTGGTCACACCGAAAATATCCACGCCAACCTTGAATTCTTCCGGTTGGAATGCCAATGCCGCCACCGTCATGTAGCCGCCATAACTGCCACCGATAATGCCGATCTTGTCTGCATCCACATAATCGAGTGATTGCAGGTATTTCTTGGCAGCGACCGTATCCCAAAGCGGTTCACGTCCATGCTTGCCATCGTCGGCAGCAAAGAAGGTTTTGCCATAGCCGGAACTGCCTCGATTATTGATGCCGAGTACGACATAACCATGATTGGCGAGGTATTGAATGAAGGCGCTGTGTGCACGTGTGGTTTGACCACCCGGCCCGCCATGTACCCAGACCAGAGCCGGAGCCTTGTTCTTCGCAGTCGCTTGATGCGGCTTCCACAAGATGTTCGGAATTTCCATGCCGTCGAAACTTTTGAAACGCACCACACTCGACGACACCAGATCTTGCGGATCGATTGCAGGATTCAAGGAACGAGTCAGTTGTTTCGGTTCGTTCTTGAAATCGAACAGATACATATCATTCGGCTGACGATCGCCGTTCAGGTAAAACGCCAATTGTTTTTCGGAACGGGAAATCGTACCGCCACGAATCTCGCCTGCCGGCAATTTCGGCAACTTGATCGGCTTGCCGGATGCCACATCGACAATTTCGAGTTTCGTACTGCCATCTTCACTGATGGCGGTAACGCGATATTTTCCATTATGCGAGAAGTAGCTATACATGATGTCCCAGCCGGCATCCTGTACAACTTCATGCTTCAAGCTGGTCAAATCCACACGACGCAAGGTCGCAAATTCACCAGCATCGTTAGCTGTGAAATACAGCGATTTGGAATCCGGGCTGAAGTCCTGACCTGCGAAATTCGCCTCGCCTTTATGCTCCGAGATTTTAGTCAGCTTGCCATCGGCGATGTTGGCCAAAAAAAGATCCGAATCATTGGTGGTATTCGTCTTGGAAAGCGCCAGCCAGCGTTCGTCGCGTGAAATCGGGCCGATTTCATAACCGTTGGTATTGGTATAGAACAATGTGCGCTTGTAGGTCTTGCTGTCATAGCGATACAGATCGAAGAACTTCGGATCGCGTTCGTTGCTCGACACATAGAAAAATGCACCGTCGTGGCTAAAACCGTTGAAATTCGCCTGATGCTTGTCGCCGGGAGTCAAATCCGTTTCCTTGCCGTCAAGACCAATCACGTAGACATGATTGAGCTCGTTGCCGCCCTGGTCGCGGGTCGTCAACGCACGGTCGTCATTCGGGAAATACGAAACCGCGTAATTATTGTCCGTGGTGGATTTCGTTACCTGGCTCCATTCCCCACCGGTAACCGGCATCGAATATACATTCCAGATACCGCTCTTGTTCGAACTAAACAAGATACGCGATTCGTTCGCGTTGAAAGATGCACCGCTAACGCCTACGGTTTGAATGAAATCCTCGATTTGGTATTGCTTTGCAGGGCGTGTCGCGTGGTCGTGCCCGGTGCCATGGTCCGCAAACGCGAAATGGCTACCCGATAATGCAAGCGCGGCAACCAGTGCCCGCGCCAATCCTAAATATTTATTAGACATAGTCTTCCCTTTGAATTTCCACAATGAAGCACCTGTGTAATGCTGCCACGCAAGATTAGCAGATACTGGTTTACCGACATGTGTCTTAAGGCATGCCCGATGAATTTAATCCGCTTCAATCATCGTCGTACTAAATCCATATTTCCAAATCAGAATCATCCTGACTTTGTCGATGATTTTCATGCACTCATCCGCATTCAATAATTCATTCTCGGCAGTCCACGCCAGTCGATCGGCATAATCAGGGAATTTCGGTGCCTCGCCCCATTTCACATCGGGGTTAGTGGAGCGTGGACTTCGTCCCAACAAGTGCATATGCACGCTGCGCGATGTCTTCGCGGTCTTGAATCCTTTTGGCTCGGCCTGCTCATTCAAGGCCCAGTTGCCGGCTTCCCAATAATTGATGCAGCCGCCTTCGAGTTGCGGCAACGTTTCAAGCATCGCCTGGCCTGTCGCTGCGACCAGAAAAGACCATAGCTTCATTTCATCTGCATTTAATTCGCTGCGTTCCCAGACATCTCTCGGCGGATTGACAATCAGGTTTCCGCCATCGGCGCGATCAATCAGGGCCGCACCGACATCCGGAAGCACAATCTGTCCGCCATCACAGCTGAATAATTTCAGGCCCATGGTTGTTAGCTTAAGTAGTTGAGGGTGCGTGCTCTTGCTCACACGGCCGACTGGTTTGTTCCAGGTTAATTTCGACCCGTTCAGTCTTTCGGGAAACCCAGGCATCGCCGTTCCAAATCACTTCGCTTATGCATGCAGTCACTTTAATGCCGAAACTTGATTTTCGTTTAACCGGAATCTCTGCGATGCCTTGGCTGTCTGTCCGCGTTTCGTGGATGATATCCGCAGGATTGTCGACCGTTCCGATTACTTCAGTCTTTCTCCAAACCACCAATCTGACCTGTGCTCCGTTAACCGGGATGTCATCCCGATAAACATTCACCGTGTATTGCTTGGGGGTTTTGACTGCGCCGGTTTGGCTGCAGCCAGACAATGCAGAAAGGCTCATCATCGTTATACACAAAACCGCATATTTCATATGCTGTATCACCAGTTAATTGTTAAGCCAACACCTATCACGAAATCAGCCAGTGGCTGTCCGCATCCCTACACAAAGCTTAATGCTACATCACGGCGGCGGCTGGCCGAATTGATATTTCTTCTGCGTTTGGAATAAACATCCCCCACACATTCGGAATATCCGGAAGTCATTCAAAACTCCTTCACCCGGTGCAGACCGGGGCCCAGAGAACCGAGGAAACGTTTAAAGCATCGCGACAGTCTTAGAACTTTCAGTATGCGGCCTGTCTTTTTCTAATTCTCGTGTTTTTTTCTGGGCCCCGGTCTGCACCGGATTAACCTTCACCACTTAAGCAAGCAGAATACCCATACACGACTTGAATCCGGGACGTCATTTCTTCTTTGCTTTTTGTTTGGTCAGAAAACGCAGGGATTTAATAAAGCGCTCGACTTCGGCGCGTTTTTCCGGACTGGCAGTGGGATATTCGACCGTGAGTAATTGATATAACTTGCCGTCGATCAAAAAAATCCGATCATTGTAGAGATTGCCATCCTTGTCCGAAATTTTCACATGTCGGCCAACATGGCCATCGAGAGTATCATTGACCTTGGAAATCAGCGTCTTGTCCGCCGCTACACCTGCCACGGTATCGTCCAGTATCAGCGCGTGATCTTTGTCTATATCGAGCAAATCTCCCACCATCACCATCATGGCAACTTCGCCACGATCGACTGTGTAGGTCGACGTGGGAAGCTCCCTGCCACTGCCGTCTTCCATCTTCGTCTTGTAATGCTCGACTTTCGGCGCTACAGGCACTTCGATCGAGAATACCGCCGCCTTGTCCTTAAACGTAGTCCAGGTTTCCAAAGCCTGTGCCGGCAATGCAAGACTCAATACCAGTAGCAAATAAGAAAACTTGCGCATGTCATTTCCCCTGCAATGAAAATACAGATCACCAATTTTCACACTATGCGCTGAATTTGGTCCGTTTGGAATCACGTATTCGTAAGCCATTCACGCCAATGGCATGTCGCTTTCGGCTCTGCATAACTCATCGTGCAATTCGCGGACTTTATCAACTGTCGGGTCAACGGTATCGCTGCCCAGATCGGCAATGAAACGGCAGGACGCAAAGCCTTCCGACTTACGCTCGTATTCATCGACCCAGCGTGCCCGGTCCGGCATACGTTCGGGATTAATCGGCCAAATGCCGGGGCGAGGTTTCAAATGGCTTTTGATTCCGATACGCCACGGCTTCGGGCTGACGCGGGCACGGAAACAATGTTGATGCATGCACATCCGCACATAAATCGGATCGGCCTCGATTTCCTTGAAGAAGCTGGCGACTTCAGGCTCGGCCGGATCGAAAGTTCGATGCATCGCCAGCGCACGAAAACCGGCCGGCGTTTTGTAAAGCCTGACTCGCCAGCCTGGATGTTTTTTCAGGAAGGCATTAATTCGATTCGTGGCTTGTTGTTCCGGCGTACCTTTCGCTTTCTGTTTCATCCCGAAAATAAGCCTCGAGGCACTGGCGCCAAGGACAAGGGCAAAAAACATCAACAGAAAAGCCAAACCCCAACCGCTGTAAGTATTGCCGATGATAGCTCCGGCAATAATCAGCAGCCCCACCACCAAGGCCACAAAGCCCGGCATCGGGTCATCGGAAAAATCGATATCGGCAAACAATACGTTGGGCGTATTCAGACACTTGGCGCCATAGATATTCCGGGTAATGACCGCATCATCATGCCGTGAAAGTACCTGCTCGCGAATCGGCACGCCTGACGCGCCGTTATACGACATCTTCGGTTCGCGTCGCTCCAATTTCTCGCCGATCACGATCCGGGCAAAAGCATCTTCGGCACGAGCATCGGCATTGCGTTGAGCATCGTCCTGGCTTTCTTCCGACCAGCCGAATCGACGCACGGTAACTTGCTTGCCGGAAACACGATGTTTAACACTGGCTTCCGCCCAGAAATCGGGTATCAACATTAAAAAATCCTTTTGTAGCCCGGATGTAGCTAAGCACAATCCTGGAAAACACTAAATAGCAGAATTATGAAAATTATTGTAGGAGGACCCTTTGGGTCGACTGTTCGATTAATACGATAGATTTTTCGGGCCTGGAAGGCCCTCCTACGGTTTGCGACGCAACGAATAAAACGGTATGTCTCGGCGAATGCGATAGCCCATTTGTTCGTACAACAATAAAGCACGCGAGTTCTCATGGCTCACATGCAGGAATGGCTGGCGGTTTCGTTCCAAATTGTCATTGCTTAGCATGGCCAGCAATCGACGGGCATAGCCGCGACCGTTGAAATCCGGATCTGTGCAAACCGCACTGGTTTCCTGATGGCTATCGGTGCCCAGTCGCTCGCCGATCATCGCGGCGAGTTTATCGCCTTGATAAATGCCAAAGTAGCGGCCCATATCCATCGTGCGTCTGCGGAAATAATGCGGATAAATTCGCGCGGTCAATTCCAGCACATCGGCACGATGCTCATCGGACAACGGAATGATCTCGGGCCCGTCAATCACTTCCAACGGCGCCTCGCAAATCATTTGCGCCAACGGACGAAACGCTTCGATCTGCCAATCGTCGCCTAATCTCGGTGTAACTCCCAGCAAGTAAACCGATTCCTCAGGTGCAATCAAGGCGACAATCACGTCCGACGAATTCACGTCGGCATTTGCCACACCGAGAAACGGCGCGTAGTCGGCCGGAAAGCGAGCCACATCACCCACACGCAATGCGATATCGCTATGTCGGCTTTGCAGTGAGGACCAGAATGGATTGTCGAGTTCGGACATTGTCATGTCGATTATAAAAACGGATCAATATACCACTCGACATTTTTCTGTATTCGATACTTGGCGATCGCCGGCATCATCGATCCCGCCTTGAGCAAAAGCTCACGGACCTTGATAAGCCACGGCCGCTCGCTCGCAAGATCCCGCTCCAGGTCTCCGTGTTCATATCGGCCCTTGAAAGCTGACAGGATCGTACGCTGCTGAGCCGGCGCTTGCTTCAGCAAACGGCCTATGAAGACAATCGGATCGATCGCGGCCAAAATCGGAATCCGGTGATAGATATTGTCGTCGGAGTGCGTAACGCATAGCCGCCGATAATAGAGCGCGGGATCGCTCGCAAGTTCTTCCAGAAGTTTTTCACCCTGGTCGGGATAGCGATCAACGCCCGCCAAATGACATTTGTTCTTCAAGTAATCGACCAGGGCCCGATACTCGGGGGTCGCGGCTTCGTGCATGCCAAGGCCGTCGTGACAGTCAAAACGAAAATCATGCGCATGATCAAACGGAATCGGATCCAAGCGTTTCTGCGCATAAAGATCGTCGATATAAGCCTTCCCCTCCTGCACTATTTCAGCGCGATTTCCGGCAATAACACCGATATCCGAAAGCCATAATCGAAGTCCGAAAACATGCAATATCTCGCCGATGACGGTGAACTCTCTGGCGGCATACTGTCGCTCCATCTCCTTGAATGCCCGATCGAAATCGGCATCCGTCTGGTCGAGTGAATGCCACAAGGCGCGCCATGGCGGCTCATTGGCCGGATCGACGAAATACGGACTACGATCCAGCGACTCGTGTATGGCTTCTTTGTCCACCACGCCGCGCGAAAGAATGTCGATCAGCAATTGATCCGACATGATCGAATCGCCCAGATCAATGTCGGGATAATTCTTTTCGGCAAACTGCAGCGGCATCGGATCAGCTTCATTGTTTAACCGCGTCATTGCCGCAACCAAACCGCCCATTCGGGTGCCGAGTGCATCTTCGGTAATCCTTCCCGCTTTCAATTCGAACGACAGCGCGAAAAACATCTTCAACAGAATGGTCATTGCCCCGTTGTTGGCCCGGTGCCTGGGCGACAACACCCGGTACACTCTCTCGAAATCCCAGATAGTCTGTTGCAGGATTCTGAGGTTGTGCAATTTCGACTGGTAATAAGTCGCTGAAATGTCTGCCGCTTTTTCCTGCACGAATTTTTTCGTGTCGGCGTCATCGATGGTCGATATGAAATACGCAATGGCTTCGTCGAATGAAGATTGCACATGCAGCGTCTTGCCGACCAGTTTTTCACGGCGCCGGCGATATTCGGCTCCGTCCTCGATTTCTTCTTCGTTGGCGATGATTAAAACTTTGCAACCATCATGTTCGATAAACTCGTTGATGTAACCGAGCACCTTGTTTATCGGCTTCAGCTCGCAGCGCTCGAGATCGTCGAATACGAACAGTTTCGCCTTGTAATGACCAAGGAAATCGACGAGTTTGTAATCGGTTTCTATCCCGCCAAAGCTGAGCGCAGCCTTCATAACCCGCCCCGCTATCTTCACGCCTTTCCATTCAAGCGCCGGGTAGATGGCAGCCAACAAGGCCTCGTTAATCTCTTCAATACTCGTCAGTCCGTACAAGCTCAGGTAGACATATTCCTCTTCCCTCTCCTTGAATTGCTCTTCGAGCAACTTTTTGATCAGAAAGGTCTTGCCTATCCCCCAGGGACCGCTAAGAAGTACCGCATATCCGGGAGCATGTTGAAACGAAAAATAATGTTTCAGGTATTCACGGATATGGCTGTTCGGACTTGGCACTTCGGTCGAGTCGGAAATTGTCTTCACCATTCCTCCTGAAAATTTTTTACGTTTTTTTAGTAGCCTGATTAATGAGACGACAAATCATATCCAAAGCAGACAGGCGCGCATCAAGTTTCCGTTACTTTGCCGTCTCGGGCTTGCCCAACAATTCGGCGGTACGCTGTGCCATGGCCGTTTCCGAATTTTCATCGAACGTCAGATCGAGTTTCCAGACACCATCGTCCTTGATCAAATGGGCCTGTCCCTTGAAGGTATAGACTTGATTATTGATCGTGATCTTCGCCGACGTGGGAACCACTGCCTTGTTACCTGTAATGACAGGTTCGCCAACCATGATGTTCGAGATACTCTTTAGCAGATTGTCCGATGCAAGTTTCTCTTCCGGTGTTTTGAAGCTACCGTCATAACCCGCCTTCACGTCGCGGGCGAACTCCTCCGGAGTACCGAACAAGGCCTTGCCCTTCTCGGTCGCTGCCAGCAGGTAATACATCGCTCTGTAGTCCTGATCCCGGATAGATTGATAAATTCTCAAGGCCTGTGTAGCCGGAGTTGCCGTTTTATCCCCGGAGGGTTTTTGCTGTGCGCTGACAGCTCCCGCCACGAACAAGGCGATCACACCAACAGCAAGCAATACACGACGAATATTATTCAACATGGCGGGCTTCCTTAATCCGGTTGGAATTCACTTCAGGCATTTAATACCTGAGCCAGGGGGAAGTCAAAGTTACATCTCGTTACAAACACCAACTGCCTCCCCGGCGTAGGCCGGGGCCCAGAAACAACTACAAAGCAGAGTGTAAAACTTGCCTTGACCTTTACTTCTGCTCCCGACTTTCGTCGGGACGACGATAATTTTTTGCTTTGCCGGAAGGCCTTCCAATCAGGCAAACGATGTCGTTTACAACCACTCCCGCAAGGCCGGCAAATACTTTTCCAATGACCCGGTATTGACCACAACGACTTGTTCATTTTGTTTGATCAACCCGCGATCGAGACATTGTGGTATCGCGGCCAAACAGGCAGCGCCTTCCGGGCTGATCCACCAACGCTTGTCGTTCCAAACGCGTTTCAGTTCGATTGCCGTGTCGGCTTCGCTGACCGCAATCGCAGCACCGCCACTGGCACGAATAATTTGCAGCACGCGGAAGTGGCCGACACCGCCGGGCACATTCAAACCAAAACTGATCGTATTACCAGCGGTCACCACAGTTGTATCGGCGGCATTGCTGTTGAAGGCATTGACCAAGGGTGGCGTTACTTCGCTTTGTACGCAAATCATCCGCGGACGTCGGCGGTCAATTAAACCGAGTGCTTCCAATTCGTCCCAGGCTTTCCACATGCCGAGTACGCCGGTACCACCACCGGTTGGATAAATCACCGCATCGGGCAATGACCAACGCGTGCTTCCCGGCAAGGGCTCGGCGAGTTCCAGACCGAGCGATTTCTTGCCTTCAATCCGCCATCCTGGTTCCTGAAACGTCGCGACTGAAAAATATCCCTGCGGAATATATTTTTCCTTCAGCAATGCTCCTGCTTCGCGAATCGTCGGGCCGATCAATTCCAGTTTCACCTGATCGGGAAAACGATTTGCGGCAGCCGCCACATTGCCCTGAATCGGCATCGGCGTGTCGTCCGGCATCGCGACCACGACCGACAAACCCGCCGCCAATGCGTAACGCGTCAGTGAATCGCCGGCATTGCCTTGTGTCGGTACCGCCAAACGCGTCAGACCCAAACGTCGCGCCTGTGCTACCACCATCGCCATGCCTCGATCCTTGAAACTTTGGGTCGGGTTCGCACCGAAACCCGGATGTGCCTTGCCCTCTTCTTTCACCTGCAGTGAAAACTTCGCCGAAGCCGCCTGCGGGTGATCGCGATAATCCAGCAATGGCGTATTGCCTTCGCCAAGACTGACGATATGTTTTGCGTCTTCGGGATTCGTTATATCCAGTGCCATCAATGCACCGAAACGCCAAAGATCGCGACGTGTCGGGTCGTACCAGACAGCATCCGGTTTTTCCTTGGCCAACCGTTCGATATCGAGCACCATTTCCACCGGACGACCATCGACCGGATCGAGATTCATCGGCACATCGACGGAATATTCAACGCCGGAAGCAAGACCACGCAGGCAACGCACATAGGACATGGGAATCTCTTCGAGATAAATGGGATAAATAAGTGCTGCTAAATTGCCCTGTAGCCCGGATGCAGCGTAGCGAATTGTTCTTCAACAGCATAGCTGGTCAATCCGGGAAGATCGCGACAACCTGTTCCCGGATTGACCAGCTTCGCTGTTGAAAAGCGCTTCATTGCATTTCATCCGGGCTACGGCACTGCATGCTGATCAGCGCGCCTGCACAATTGGCGCAATGCCGTGAAGCCTCTACGCTGACGGAATTACTGCAAATCATTGATGACGACTTTTTTTGCAGGAAGGCCCTCCTACGAAAGCTTCTTATGCCCGACTTGTCGCGTTTGTGGCCCTTCACCGTGCCATCAATTCATTTCTTTCCGATATGTTTATCAAAGAACATCAGCATTTTCGTGTACAGGTTCAGATTGTTTTTCTCGTCGTAAAACCCGTGCGTCTCGCCCTCTTGAATAATGACCTCTTCAGCAGGGTTGCCCGCTTTCTTCAATGCAGACTGCATCCTCTCGGTGTGCACGGGTGGCGCGCGTCGGTCCAGGGCTCCGGCGGCCAGAAAGACGGGGATTTTGATTTTGTCCGCATTGTCAGTCGGTGAAATGGATTTCAACTTGACCTTGTCCTTGCCGATGGTTTTTTCGAGAAAATCTCTACCGTCGTCGAACTTGGCAACATCTCCGGCATCATCCATCAACGCCATGTCGTAAACCCCGACATAGCCCACCGCGCACTTGAACATGCCCGGCTCGCGAATCGGTGCCATCAGGGCCGAGTAGCCGCCAAAACTGCCGCCATAAATACAAATCCTGTCGTTATCGGCATAACCCTGGGCTGTCGCCCATCGTGTCGCGTCAATAATATCGTCCTGAATTTTGTCGCCCCACTGCATATGGCCTTTCTTTTCAAATTCATCGCCATAACCGCTCGATCCGCGGAAATTCACCTGCAGTACGGCATAACCGCGACTGGCAAACATCTGTGCTTCCCAGTTGAAACCCCAATTGTCTCTTACGCCGATCGGACCGCCATGTGGATTGACGATCAATGGATACGGCTTCTTGGCGAATTTATCGTTCGGCAGCGTGAGATAGCCATAAAGATCAGTTCCGTCGCGTGATTTGATCTTCACCGATTTGACTTCCGCCATCTCGCTTGCTTTCAACCAATCGCGACTACGCAACAGAAAGCTCACCTGCTTGGTGTCACGATTATAAACATACAGTTCACCCGGATTTTTTTCGCTTCTGACCGATATCAGTATTTTCTTTCCGTCCATCGTTGAATCAGCGAAATCGACAAACTGCCCGGGGAATGCCTGGGCAATGCTCGCATACAAATCCGAGTCGGCATTGTTGGTATCGAGCATGGTAACCAGCGGTACCGCAGCTTCAGTCACAACCCCCAATACCGTGACATCATCACTTGCAAATATAGTGTCCGAGATATCGGCAGTCTTGTCTTGATGCAAGGGTTCGTAAAGGCCCGTGGTGGTGTTGATAAAACCAAAACTTGATGGACGCGATCCATCGGAGTTGATGGCGCTGATTTTCCCATCTCCGTTTTCGGTAAGCAGCCTCGTCTTGTTTTTCGATGTGACGTTTTGTCCCACCGGCAGCCATTTTTCGTTATCGACACGCTTGTAGAACTGCGTGCTTAAAATTTCGTCATCGTCTTTATCGGGTTGTTCCGAACATAATGCATAAGTGGGCTGGTGCAATTTGTTCAGGGTAAATTGACAGTTCTTTGCCGGTGCATTGGCCATCACTTCATAGCGACCGGTAAACGTATTGAGGTTGACCAGCTTTGTGGATATTCCCTTTTCCGAATACTCGGATATCGAAACGATAATGCGAGTTTCATCTTCGGGAACTATATCCTCCAGAACCAATGGGCCCTTAATGACGTTGCTCTTTCTCATTTCAACCACGTTTTGGGAACCCAAATAATTGAGCTCTTGCGGCAAACTGCCATCCACATTCATCGCAACCCAATGCCCTGTATAGATTGGCGACGCTCTGCGCCCCGTTTTCGTGGAAGTTGTCAGCATGAAACGTTTTGGGCCAACCCAATGAAAAACACCCACGCTGGAATTTTCCTGTGCTTGATGCACCTTGATAATTTTCAGTGTGTTGGCATCAAGAATAATCAGCACATCGCGTTCGCCGCGCTCCACGATCATGCCAAGGTAATCGCCATTGGGAGAAATTTTGGCGCTGATGTAAGTCGAGCTTTTGATAAAATCGCCAACGGGGATTTTGTCATCGGCACCTGCCTGTTGAGCGAAGATGGCCAGGCTGACTGCAAACAGCTTTTGAATCATTTTCATGGTGATTTACCTTGCGGCATGGATTGTTGTCGAAACGGGATTATCGCTTATTTCGGATATCGCGGGCCGTCAATTGCAGCAGCGCCCTTTAGGCGCGACAGATCCGGCGAGGTTTGTCGCGCCTAAAGGACGCTCCTACAAAAGTCTCGCTCGAAGAAAATGCAGGAGCATTTTTCATCCTGCACCCATGGGCTGCCGTGTAATTCGGGCGCAGCAAGCAAGCCCCCCTACGACAGTGTTCCAAAAAAATCAGCCCATAGCCGCAAGCCGGACGCTTGACACGGAAATCGGCAATTGCGATATTTTCCGCGATTTTTTTGGGGAGAAAATCAGCATGTCCGGCAATTTGCGAGACATTTCATTGAATGGGGTTGGCCTGGAACCACTCGACGGCGAAAGCACCGAGGCACCGAAAGGAAAAGCCAAGTTCACGGCCAATACGCGCGACAAAGATTCGGATCGACGCAAGAAGGAAGATCGTCGCACCGAATTCCGGCTCAAGGAAAACCGCCGTTCTCCCAAGGACCGACGCCCGGTAAAGACCTGGGAAAAAGGCAAGAACCTGTAGGGTGCGCTCAATCGCACCTTTCGAGAAATAAAATTGTGCCGTCTTCCCGACGAAAAGTCGGGGTCCAGAAACATCTACAAAGCAGAGTCTAAAACTTACTTCGACCCAAACTTCCGGGCCCCGGCTTTCGCCGGGGCGACGATTCTTTTTTTGTAGCCCGGATGCAACGCCATACAATCCGTGAAGCGTCGAGCCGGGACTCGACTTGCTTGAACATCTTTGACCGACATACCGCGTTTATTCGACCACAATAGGTGCGCTGGTTGAATTGTTTTGGCTGATAATAATATTCGCAATCTTGCTGAGCTTGGGCGGATCAGTTAACAGCAATACTACTCCACCAGGGCCAATACCATTCCCTACGACACCTTCAGTAACGTGGTAATGCTTTGCGTACTCGTTCGTTTTGAATTCCGTGAATTTTTTCTGAAAGGATTGCTGACTCGAATTGATATAGGAAATTCCACCCTTGGCAAGTTCGTCATAAGCCTTCAGCGCCTGGATGTCATTGCGTGCCTGGGCCACTAGCGAAGCAAGTTCGGCGATGGTTTCTTGTTGAGCCGCGTTTTGAGCTTTCAATTCATTGACTTGTTTGAGCAGTTGCTGCGGATCGGCGGCGTTCGTCAAGTTGGGCGTCATTTTCAGTGAAGGCTTGGCCGCGGGATTCTTGGATGTCGCGAAAGGAACCGTTGCGAGTGTGGTCGTTTTCGCACCCGACGTACAACAAGCATTTGCCGTTGCGGGCACCGCGCTGGATTTCAAATAGCACATGGCTTTATCGCCTTTGACGCCCGGCTTTACGTAACTGTAGGACTTGCAGACGGCATCGTCGGCGCAGGCTTTTCGACATATTTGCGGGTCGGCCTGATCAAGTGCAAATGCATTGTAGTCCGCTCCCATTCGGTCCATTCCGGGCTGCAAGGACACAGATTCGCCAGCCGTAGCAGCAGATGCCAAGCCTGCCATCATCAGCAAGAGTGCGAGTCGATACGTCAATTTATTTTTCATTGGAACGATTTCCTTGGTTATTGTTTGTACGGGCTCATGCATCGAGATGATTTGCACGTACAGAATAGACCTTGTGCGGCCTTACCGGGGAAAAAGCGTCCGGCCCGACCTGTAAAAGCATTTGCCCGACTTACCGCGTTAGCACATATGACCGCTATGGAGTTTCTTCCGCGTTCTAACAATAGCGTCCAACAACGCCCAATGCGGAGATGGTGTGTGTCAATCGCAAACCCGTTCCTGTTCCGCAATCGCAAAGTTGAATCACTATTGTTACTCGTCTTGATTTCAAACTTGATGACAGCGTGTTCACCACGGCATTCCCTTGCTGATGATGAGGTTTATAAGCTTTGCAAGGAAGCGGTCGAAAAAGAAGCGCTTTGGGACCACGGCATCATTCGGCTATCGAAAGTGCCTGCGAAGCAATTGAAGAACACGCCATCCAATGAAATCCATTTCGTTTGGTCACGCGGAGCAAGCACATTAAGCGCTGCGTCGACACCGAAGGATGCACGCAAGCGCATCGAATCGGCGCACTGCGTATTCGATACAACCAAACAGCGTGTGACGAGTGTCAATGTCAGCACTCGTGGCAGTTTCATCCAGGGCAATCGTTTCTAGTTCGTAGCCCGGATGCAGCGCAGCGAAGTGCTTCTCAACGGCGAAGCTGGTCAATCCAGGAAGGTCTGCGACAGGTTTTCCCGGATTACATTTCATTTCATCCGGGCTACGTCACTTACTTAAGAATTTTTTTTCCCGGCTTCCCGTGTATTTCAAAAAGCAATCTTGGAAGCGACCCCGGACTTCAGCATTTCCCAAAGCTGGTTGGCGGGCACTGGCGGACTAAACAGATAGCCCTGCCCTTCTTCGCAGTCGCGTACCTGCAAAAATGCGAGCTGTATTTCATTTTCGATGCCTTCGGCAATAACACGTAGCTTCAGGCTGTTCCCCATGCCGATAACGGCGCTGACGATGAATCCGTCATCCGAGAAGGATTTTATTTCGTTGACAAACGAGCGGTCTATTTTCAGGACATCAATCGGAAATTGCTGCAAATAACTCAGGCTGGAAAATCCGGTGCCAAAGTCATCCACTGCCAGTTGCACGCCGAGATTCTTCAGATTCGTCAGGATTTCGGTGCTGCTGTCTACATCGCGCATCAAAACGCCTTCGGTAATTTCCAGCTCAAGCATGTGCGGATCCAATCCGGTCTCCGCCAGTATCGTTTGCACGCATTCGAAGAAACTGGGATGACGAAATTCAATCGCCGAAATATTCACGGCCATGGTCGTTTTTCGAACGCCGCTATCGAGCCATTGTTTTGCCTGTTTGCAGGCTTCGCGCAAAACCCAGCGACCGATCTTCACGATCAAGCCAGACTCTTCGGCAATCTGCAGAAACCGGCTAGGTTGCACCATTCCCCATTTGGGGTGCTTCCAGCGTAGCAGGGCTTCAGAACCGGTAATGATGCCGGATCGCAAGCTGAGTTTCGGCTGGTAGTACAGGATGAATTCGTTTCTTTCGATCGCCTCTCTGAGGCTGGCTTCGATAATTTGCCGTTCAACTGCACGCGTATTCATGTGGCCGCGAAAAAACTGGTAATTGTTTCGGCCGTTGTCTTTGGCATGGTACATGGCGGTATCGGCATTTTTGATCAGGGTGCCTGCATCCTCGCCATCGGTCGGATAGACACTGACGCCGATACTGGTCGTGATATGCAATTGACGCCTGGCCAAAGTATGGGGCAAGGTCATCGCCGCGATGATCTTCTCGGCCGTCAGCGCGGCATTGTTTTCATCTTTGCTTTCTGACAGAAGAATGACGAACTCGTCGCCGCCCTGCCGGCTTACCGTGTCGCTATCGCGCACGCAATCGACCAGCCTGTTGGTGACCGATTTCAGTAGCAGGTCACCAGTGGCGTGACCGAGCGAATCGTTGATGTGCTTGAAATTGTCCAGATCGAGAAACATCACCGCCAGTTTCGTGCCATTTCTTTTCGCGTTGGAAATGGCCTGTGCAATCCGGTCATTCAATAACACCCGGTTGGGCAGATTGGTCAGGAAATCGTGATGCGCGAGATGGGTCATTTTAACGGCCATCGCCTTGGTTTCGCTGACGTCATGAAACACGATCACGGCACCTGCCAGCTTTCCGGACAAGTCATGGATAGGTGAAGCCGAGTCTTCAATGGCGGCTTCGCTTCCATCCTGGCGAATCAACAACGTATTTTTTGGCAGCCCAACCGGCTCGTCGGTTTTCAATACCAACTCGACAGTATTGCGTATAGGCAGTTTCGTATCGCTATCGATAATTTTGAAAATGTCGGCAATCGACTGACCGATAGCCTGTGCTGCCGTCCATCCGGTAATGCTTTCTGCGGCAACGTTCAAATAATCGACATTGCCGGAAATATCCGTACAGATCACCGCATCGCTGATCGAGTTGAGCACGATTTCCGCACGTGCCTTTTCCTGCAAAAGGGATACTTCAACGGCTTTGCGCTGAATCATGTTGCGCAAACCCTGTGGTACCAGATAGTTTTTGAAATGCCCACGCGTCAGGTATCCCTGCGAGCCGTATTCCACCATTTCAACGGCCAGCGGCTCATCGTCATCGGCGCAGAGCGTCATGATCGGCGTTTGCGGAGCGGCGGCAAACAAACGATCAAAAGTTTCGATGCCTTCGCTGTCCGGCAATGCCAGATCGACCAGAATGGCATCTATATTGTCTTCCGCTATGCGCTCGATGCTTTCGGAAAGTGTTCTTTTCCATTCCAGCTTGAACGGGCCATCGGTTGCCTTGCATAGCGCATCCTGAAGCGTCTGCGCATCTTCGGCGTTGTCGGTAATTACCAGAATCTTGTTTGTCATCGCACCACAGTGGATGAGTGGCAGTGGAAGTTCTGTACGCTGCGACACTAACTGTTGTCACATGATGTCAAGAATGAACGACATCGCGGATTGTGTTAATAAAACATGCCGTCATCCCCGAATGCTCTTGTCGGGGACCCAGCGACTTCATGCATCAAAGCAACGGCACTGGATCCCCGCCTACGCGGGGACGACGATTCTTTTTATTTCTTGTAGCCCGGACACAGTGTAGCGAAGTGCTTCTTAACAGCGAAGCTGGTCAATCCGGGAAGGCCTGCGACAGGTCCCGGATTCCATTTCATTTCATCCGGGCTACGATGTTCGGCTTGACCCGCTTGCGATAAGAACAGAACATGTTTCAACGTGTGGTGCTGGGTATCAATGCTGTCCGGCGACCGAATCAGACAACCGAGACAAGAGGGCAACACTTGAACGACGATATCCGATACAAGGCAGCCGCAGCCGTGGTGGCGCTGGCAAACCGCGCCGAATCCGCCGGCAAAAAGGACTTCGATATGGCCAAGGGCGCGCAGTGGGTGCCGATGCCGTACCAGCCTGTAACCAAGATCAACATCGAGAAACTGCGCGAAGCAGTTGCCTATTACGAAATCGCCGAGTCGATCTTCCCCGCCGCTGCCATGCATGGCTATTCACGCGCCCTGTTACTGGAGGAAATGGGCGAATGGGATGCTGCCATCGCCGCACACGCCGCCATGCCCAACACCAGTGGCGAAGAATCGATAGGAATCAAGCGCTGCCAGGAAAAGAAGGACGGCACCTACGATGAACTCAAATTCATGGGCTTCTCGCAGGAGCAGATCGATGCAATGAATGCCGATGACGATGACGACATCCCTCCCTCTGCACCCAACCCGGAACTGTCGGCAGTGATCAACTCCATGGATGGCAAGTCACCCGCGGAACTGATGGCGGAACTCGAAGCCTATGTGAAGGGACGCAGGGCAGCAGAGGCCGCGTCCGCACCGGCCAAAGCCGACGGCGACGACAAGGCGAGCGATGATGCCGCCGCCGTCGCGCTGTCCTTCGTGAATCTACTTCTCGATCGCGATTACGCCACTGCCTCCAAGCTGGTACATCCGAAAGAGAAAGCTCGCAGCGCCAAGGCCCTGCGCGAGTCCTTCGAACCCATGTTCGAGGATGAAGACTTCCCCTCGTCAGCGAATGTTTACGACGTTCGCACCGATATGCCGAAGCTGGGCGCCGACGGCGTAGCCTGGGTCTATGTCGCCATCGACAGCGAGAACGCCGAGGCGGTGTCGATGAACATCTTCCGCCACGAAGGCGTGCTGTTGGTGCGCGACCTCGAATGGGGTCGCGCATAGTGTGTGCTCGCGGATAAATCCGCTTACCTCGTAACAAAAATTGTGCCGTCTTCCCGACGAAAGTCGGGACCCAGAAACATCTACAAGGCAGAGTCTAAAACTCACTTCGACCTAAACTTCTGGGCCCCGTTTTGACCAGCCATTCGGCTGTTAAAAACCAACGGGGAGACGATTCTATTTAGATAGTGGGAATGCAGCGGTTTCTGCGTTGATGATATCCCGCTTGATTACAACGGCACGATCGCTAGCCATATAGATACAAACATAATCGTCGCAACCAATGAGTGGCCCTAGGTTTATTTTCTTACCATTCGATAATCCGACAATATGCAAAGTTGAATTATGTTTTTTCGCTTTTTCTATGAATTGTTTCGCAAAAGCTTTACCTTGATAGTCTGACAATATGATTGAAAGAACCAATACGAAAAATGCGCCAAGTACAAAGATTAACGGAAGAAAGTAGCGGGTTAGTTTATTAAATTCTTGATCCATGCCATCAGCAATTTTTCGTCCGATACTATTTGTGCTTTCGCGCTTTACACTCATCCGGACAGCCCGGATTTTTGCGCGAATTCTGCGGCTAACTTTGATGCCACCCCAAACCATCCCAAGCAAAATCACCATTTCAAGTAATAGCGTAGATTTAAGCACCCAGCCTGCGCCTGCCGAAAACAAAGCACCAAAGCCGTTTAATAAAACTTCTTCAAACCCATACTGCAGGCTGTATCCGGTCAAACCCAATCCCTTAAAATAACTTTGGCTAAAAACGGTTCCCAGTAAATACAACCAAGCGACCGTGATAGATATAGCAATGGCAAGGTCGAATTTTTTTGACATTTATTTTTCTACCAGATAATTGCTTGATTGTAGCCCGGATGCAGCGTAGCGGAATCCGGGAAGGTCTGCGCAGGTTTTCCCGGATTACATTGCATTTCATCCGGGCTACGTCACTGTGTTAAGTCTTGTCACGTAATTGCTGATTGCTTGTACATCGGATTGCCTGAGCGTAGAACAGATCCACCTGGCTGCACTGGGATCCCTGATGAACGCATCAAAGTTCTTGATCGTTATTGCACTCGCCTGTGCCGCCTTCCAAGTGCAGGCACATGGCGGCAGAACCAATGCCGAAGGTTGCCACAATGATCGTAAAAACGGTGGCTACCATTGCCATAATGGCACTGCCTCGAACGCCAACACACGCTCATCGTTAAGTAACAACAAGGCGCCTTCCACGCGAAGCGGTAAAACCTATTATACCAATTGTGCTGCCGTGCGTGCCGCCGGTGCCGCGCCGCTAAGACGCGGCGAACCTGGCTATGCGAGTCATCTGGACAGAGATAATGATGGTGTTGCTTGCGAATGAAAACGTAGCCCGGGTTGCGCTCCATCAACCCGGGTTGGTGAAGCGCAACCCGGGCTACGGTGCTCTATTTGTGACGTCCCGAGAAAACCAGTCGATCATGTGGCTTCTTGGTGGGCGAGATAAGAAAGTCGTCCAGATAGTCTGGAATGTACCAATCATCCCAAGGCATAAGCCCGTAGAAAGCATTGACGAACTCTTCAACATTCGCTGAGCCTCGAATTTTTGCACCTACAAATCCTTCCGCTCTCAAGTGCTCATAAGGTCGAGCTTCAACTGGAATTCCAATCTCTTTCAAATCCAAAACAGTCCACCGGCCCGAGTCCAATAAATCACGAGTCACCAGGATCACCGAAAAAACATCCTCTAAACGAAGCTCGGGAAAGCTATCGCCTCGCGTCCATCGTCCCTTCGTATCAATCAGTGCAATCCCGGCACTGTTCAACGCACTCGGTTCTCGTCCGATAACTTGACCCAAACATTCAGTTGAATCTTTTAATGGAATGGTAAATATGCTGCCTACATTCCAAATCTGTTTCTTTCTTGCAGCCATTTCTCTCTTTCCTGATTTATCAAACCCGGGTCGATGCAACGTGATCAGGGCTACGGCGCTTGCGAATGAATATGTAGCCCGGGTTGTGTTCTATCAACCCGGGTTGGTGAAGCGCAACCCGGGCTACGGTGCTTATCGCGTTGTCATTAAACGGGAGGCGGGCCGAATCGTAGCTCCATGATTTCTGACGGCACAAACTTCTTAATAATCGGTTCAACCTCACCTAACGCTTTGGAAGATTGATTCGCACACTCCTTGACATAACCGATTGCTTCTTTAATCGCTGTCCAACTTGCCTCATTATAAATTTTGGCAGTGCGTAGCCACTGGCCTGCCTCATTAATTTCTTCAATAAGGCTTACTGCATACACATATTTTGTCGCCACACTATCGCCAAAAAGTTCCATATCAATCGTGTTCTTTGAAAGCGTAGTAAGACCTTGCATGACTATAGCCGTACCAAGTTCATCTAGTGTTGATCGATACTTTGAAACGTCTTGAGACAAAAGCTCATTCAAAGCATTACAGCGATTTATAGTTAATTGGACCAGATGCAGAACCGCAACGGCCGTATAGATTCGTCTGCTACGGCGATTTACAAAGCGAATGAAAACATCTCGCAGCCCAAAAAATAATGCCACGAAGGTGGCAGCCAAAGTGGCTAATGAACTAATAGCATTCCAATCGATCGACCAATCTGTGCAAAGCCACATAATCTATTACCCCAAAACAATTTTCGCCAAAGAAGATGATTGATTTTCTGCTGATAAGAAAATTACATAAAAAACTGAATAGCAATAACCGAATCTTCAGACCGAAGCCCGATTTACTACTTTATTTCTTATATTTTGAACGCCAAAGTAACAACATATTCGTGCCTACAACAGCATGCCAACATGTGCGCAAAGTTAAACTACCCGAAGCGTACAAAAAAATAGTCGCGAATAAATTGAATAGCATTATGACTTTTTCGTCTTGAATGAATGCACGTGGCTCTAACATAGCAAGCGTCCATAATCCGATTGTTACCAACATAATCAGAATGGAAAGCTGGAATGTGTAAACATATTCGTAGATTCCGCCTGGCTTGTTACTTGCGATTTCTTGCACTTCAGGAGTTTGCATTAATGAATGCGCGTTTCCCGCCCATGAAAATGTTAGCCCAATAAACACTGCCAACATTGGCAACAACGCATTCTCCGCAACATCACTAACTGGCAATTCGATCAAGTAAGTTAAAGCAACACCAAATATTAAATGCACGATCAAATACGAGTTAAGAAGCCTAGTCCATCCAGGACTCCCACCCGTCCCGTAAAAGAACCAATGCCAAAAAGTGAATAATTTATTATTCTCGCTCACGTATATCCTCGTAAGTTGTCCTTACCAGGTCAATTGTCTCTAATGCCCATCGCATATCCTGAGATTGCGAGGGAGGATCTGTCGAAATTTTGGCTGGATTGTTCTTCAATGACATAGACACCGGCTGCTGATTCTTAAAGCGTTTAATTGTAGCTTTTACTTTCTTACCTACAGCCGCAGCTGCTCTTGTCAACTTCTCCAAGGGTAGACGCTTCAGATCACTTTTTGATGTAAATACTGCCGAAGCCTCATCTGAACCAACCGTTCTTGCAGTCTCCTGGAATGGCTTTTGAAAATCACTTTCGGCATCCCAAACGTTTGGATAACCATATGAAACTTGAAATCTAGTGACAGAGTACGCTTCATTCAGTGCTGTCAAAAACTCAGTTGGGTCTTTTATTAAATCTACAGATACAACGCCAGATTGAAGAGATACAGAATTAGTATGCTGTAACAGCTGCTCCAGCCTTCCAGCAACAGATTTTGTATCAGCTGCCAATTCTGGATTATGTGCGATAGCAACAACCTGATATTTTAAGTCTAATATTGCATGCGTATATGGCGCGATGTCATGAGCTTCACTATAAAAATCTCCTGATATCTCATCAAGCTTGTCGTCTCGTTTCGGCAATTTCTTGCCAACTGCAAAATAAATACCTTTGCCATTTGCTTGTAAAATATTCCCTATATGCCATGAAGATGCCGCGCCTCGTATTGTCGGCTTTTCTTCAAATGCTAACTGAAGAATATCTTTAGGGTCCTTTTGAGGCTCTAACAATGAAAGCTGATTTGGAAGAAAAATTTGAATTCTATAAAGGGTAAATTTTAAATCGCGTTTTGCATCCATAATTTTCACCTGTTTAAGAGAATGGGTTTCGACGCAAAACTAAAATTATTTGAACGTCACCTTCTAGCTGAAACTAAAGGTTGGATACTACTCACTAGACCTATAACGCAAAAAGGGCGGAATCACATTCAGTGACCCCACCCTACTATAAAAACCCCTCAGTCCGAATTTATCTCCCCTCAACAGGGGAATTAATTCACACCATCGGCAAATCCAACCCCTGTTCTTTTGCACACTGCTTCGCAATCTCATAACCCGCATCGGCATGGCGCATGACGCCGGTACCCGGGTCATTCCACAAGACTCGGCCCAAACGTGCTGCAGCAGCATCGGTACCATCGGCGACAATCACCACGCCGCTGTGTTGCGAGTAACCCATGCCGACACCGCCGCCGTGGTGCAGCGATACCCAGGTGGCGCCGCCGGCGACGTTCAACATGGCGTTGAGCAATGGCCAATCGGAAACGGCGTCGCTGCCATCGAGCATGGCTTCGGTTTCGCGATTCGGCGATGACACCGAACCGGAATCGAGATGGTCGCGACCAATAACAATGGGAGCGCTGACTTCGCCGTTGCGAACCATTTCATTGAATGCGAGTGCGAGGCGATGGCGATCGCCGAGACCGACCCAGCAAATGCGGGCTGGCAGGCCCTGGAACGAGATGCGTTCTTTCGCCATGTCGAGCCAGCGATGCAGATGCGGATTGTCGGGAATCAGTTCTTTTACTTTCGCGTCGGTTTTGTAGATGTCTTCCGGGTCGCCGCTCAATGCCACCCAGCGGAACGGACCGATGCCGCGGCAGAACAAGGGACGCACATAGGCCGGTACGAAACCGGGGAAATCGAATGCGTCTTTGCAGCCGACGTCTTTCGCCATCTGGCGGATGTTGTTGCCGTAATCGAATACCGGAATGCCCTGGTCTTCGAAATGCAGCATGGCTTCGACGTGCACGCGCATCGAATGTTTGGCGGCGTCGATGACTTTTTCCGGATTGTGTTTTTGTTCGTCCCACCATTGTTCCAGCGTCCAACCCATCGGCAGATAACCGTGCAGCGGGTCGTGTGCGGAAGTCTGGTCGGTGACGGCATCGGGGCGAACGCCACGACGTACCAACTCCGGCAGAATTTCGGCGGCATTGCCTAACAACGCAATCGAGATCGCTTTGCCTTCGGCACAATACTTTTCGAGACGCGCGAGTGCGTCGTCGATATCGGTGGCTTGCTCGTCGACGTAACGGGTTTTCAGACGCATATCGATACGCGATTGCTGGCATTCGATATTCAACGAGCACGCACCGGCCAGCGATGCGGCGAGCGGTTGCGCGCCACCCATGCCGCCAAGACCGGCGGTCAGAATCCATTTGCCGGTGAGGCTGCCACCGAAATGCTGGCGCCCCATTTCTACGAAGGTTTCGTACGTGCCCTGCACGATGCCCTGGCTACCGATGTAGATCCAGGAACCGGCGGTCATCTGGCCGTACATCATCAGGCCTTTCTTATCGAGCTCGTTGAAGTGTTCCCAGGTCGCCCAATGCGGCACGAGATTGGAGTTCGCGAGCAAGACGCGTGGTGCATCCGGATGCGAAGGAAACACGCCGACCGGTTTGCCGGATTGAATCAGCAGGGTTTCGTTGTCTTCAAGACGCTTCAGGGTTTCGAGAATTTTGTCGTAGCTGACCCAATCGCGTGCGGCCCGGCCAATGCCGCCATAGACCACGAGCTCCTGCGGGTTTTCCGCGACTTCGTCGTCGAGATTGTTTTGAATCATGCGGTAGGCGGCTTCGGTCAGCCAGCTCTTGCAGTTCAGGGTGGTGCCACGAGGGGCGCGGATGCTGCGGGATTTGTCGATACGTGGGTTGGACATTGGGCTCTCCTGTTAAGGTAATTATCGCCCAGTGGCTGGGTTTGAGATAGCTTCCTTCGTCTCCCCGTTGAAAAACGGGGCCCAGAAGCCAAGATTTAGATGCTGCTTCGTTGGTAGTTCTGGGTCCCGGCCTGCGCCGGGATGACGGTATTTT
The DNA here is from genome assembly GCA_036676335.1 of Arenimonas sp. Classification (GTDB taxonomy): domain Bacteria; phylum Pseudomonadota; class Gammaproteobacteria; order Xanthomonadales; family Xanthomonadaceae; genus Arenimonas. The sequence continues at coordinate 130,911 of JAKFDD010000011.1, forward strand.
TTATTTAATGGACAAAATTTAGGCATAAAAAAAAGGGCCGCGAACGGCCCTTTTTTCAGATCTTAATTTATCAACGAGAAATGCTGATCGATGGATCCAGCATTTGCAGGGCATCACCGATGTTCGTTGCGCCGGTCCGGTCAATGTCGTCTTTATCGTACGAACGACCGGGCAGACCATTACAGCCTTTCTTGTCTTTGGCTCTCTTTATGCGTGTCCCGGTTTCGGTAACGCAGTTGGATTTTAAAGAGGCTACGCCGGAAATATTTGCATCAATGTTGGTGTTTTCCGTTTCTACAACTTCTTGCGTTGTTGTAGTCGCTTTGACATCGGCATTTTCTGCGTTAACCAACGTAGCCATACTGAAAATGACAGTACCCAGAATTAATTTGTACACATGGGCTCCTTTATTTACCTTGACTACACCATAGCAAAGCCAAACGAAACCTAGCGTGAAAATTATCGTTCAGATTGGGCAGGTTTGGCCGAGAGTCAGCTTCAAAGTTTGTATTTGTTCGGGCGTTGCAGGCACGGGTCTTGGAGTGCCGCCGTCGGTGAACACGTGCCACTGGCCTTTCTTGTTCTTGATCCAGGTCGATTGAAAGCTGCCGGTCATGAATTTTTGTTTGGCTTGTGGATCGGGGTTTTCAATCCAGAACGGGCCACGCGAAATCGCGGTTTTGCCATCGCTGCTGACTGCGACAAAATCCGGATGCCAACGCAGGATAATGTTCTTGCCTTCGATGATGCCGGCCCAGGCTTTGGCTACTTCATCGCGGCCTTTGGTAAACGAGCCATCGCCATTGATAAAAACGGCATTGGTTTCCAGATGTTCTGCGAATGCTTTGGCATTGTGGTTTTCAACGGAATCGGCAAAACTTTTTTCGCGATTCCAGACTTCGCATTCCAACGGACTTAGCGATGGTTTTTTCTCTGCAGCCCGTAGTTCTTCTGCTGCAAGAAAACCACCCACGATGATGAGTGCCAGCAAAAGATTCGTCTTGATGTTCATGTTCAGTCCTATTGAAGTAACGCCAGTGTGATTGACAATGCAGGAGCCCGGCATGTGCTGGAAGTCGTGCAGCGAATTTTGTGGGAGCGGCTTTAGCCGCGATTGATCTCCATGGTTGCATTGCACTTTCCGAAGGCATGATAGTTCTTATCGCGGCTAAAGCCGCTCCCACAAAAAGCTTAAAGTATTGATGTCCGAAAACGGCGAGTATTGATCCGGAAACGGGACTATGATGCCCCTATGAACCTTGCCATGCCCAGTTATGAAATCTGCGATCGCGCCCGAATGGCGCGCGATGCCCGCTTCGACGGCCTGTTTTTTACCGCCGTGAAAAGCACCGGCATTTATTGCCGGCCGGTCTGCCCCGCTCCTTCGCCGAAACCAAAAAACATCCTGTATTACCCGAATGCCGCGGCCGCAAGTGCGGCGGGTTTTCGACCTTGCCTGCGTTGCCGGCCAGAGCTGTCGCCGAACGCGATGCAGCACCGTTATTCGGATGAATGGGTAAATCGTGCGTTGGCTTTGATCGCCGATGGCGAATTGCAGGAAGGTTCGGTCGATACGCTGGCCGACAAGATTGGTCTGAGTGCTCGGCAAATACGAAGATTGTTTTTGAATGGCGTCGGCGCAACACCGATTGCGGTGCATACGACGCGACGTTTGTTGTTGGCGAAACAATTACTGACTGAAACTTCATTGCCGATGACGCAGATTGCGTTGGCATCAGGCTTCAAGAGTCTGCGTCGATTCAATGCAGCGTTTGCCGAAGGTTGCGGCATGCCGCCGACCGCGATTCGCCGCTTACGCACCGAAGCGCCTTCGGGTTCTTTGACCTTGCGACTCGCGTATCGACCGCCGCTTGATTTCTCGTTGATGTTGGCGTTTCTCGCAAAGCGTGCTGTGCCGGGCATCGAACATGTGACAGCAACGAGCTACGAACGCGTACTCGGGCCGGTCGATAAATCCACCTGGATTCGCGTCACTGCCGATCCTTCAAGGCCGGAATTGAAACTGGAAATTTCCGATGCCGATCCCCGGATGATTCCGGACATCGTGCAACGCACGCGGCGCTTGTTCGATCTGGATGCGGATTTGCAGGCCGTGCATAAAGTGTTGAACTCCTCGGAATTATTGAAGAAAGCGATCAAAAGACGCCCCGGCTTGCGAGTACCCGGTAGTTGGGATGGTTTTGAATTGGCAGTGCGTGCCGTACTCGGCCAACAAATTAGCGTCGCCGGTGCTACGACATTGACGCGACGCCTGGTCGAACAATATGGCGAAGACAGAACGGTGAAACGCGAAAATCTTGATCGCGCGTTTCCGAAACCCGAAGTGATTGCAAATGCTTCGCTGGAAAAAATCGGCTTGCCGAAATCACGCGCAGCGACTTTGCGTTCGATGGCACAGGCATTGCTGGATGGCGAGATCAGTTTTCAGGCTGGACAAGATCTCGATGCGTTCGTGGAAAATTTCACGAAGCTGCCCGGCATCGGACCGTGGACAGCGCAATACGTTGCGATGCGTGCCTTGCGCCAACCGGATGCGTTTCCGGCCGGCGATTTGATTTTGCAGCAAGTCATGGGTGGCGAAAAACGTTTAAGCGAAAAAGAAACCGATGCCAGATCGCAGGCCTGGCGACCATGGCGAGCGTATTCGGTGTTGCATTTGTGGCATTTGTCGGGAGATAAGGAATGAGCTTTGAGTTTTCGTACAACCTTAATAATTGCGTCGCCCCGTTGAAAAACGGGGCCCAGAAGCCTGGAACGCAGAGGGATTTGGATGCCGCTTCGAACATGCTTCTGGATCCCGGCTTTCGCCGGGAAGACGTAACATTTTATTTGTAGGAATATTTATGTGGTTCGATGAATTCAAAACACCAATCGGTGCATTGCAAGTCGCCTGCGACGACAGCGGCCTGCGTTACGTGATGTTCGAGAACAATAAATACGATGCGCCGCATCGCGGCGACTGGAAACGCGATACGGAGGCAACGCGCGAAGCTCGCGAGCAATTACTGCAATATTTTGCCGGTGATATAAAAGAATTCGATTTATTGTTGAATCCGGTTGGTACCGAATTTCAGGTACAGACCTGGAACATGCTGGCGAAGATTCCATTTGGCGAAACCTGGAGTTATGGCCAACTCGCGAACAAGATCGGTTCACCGAAAGCCGTGCGTGCAGTCGGCGCGGCAAATGGCCGCAACCCGATTCCGATTATCCTGCCATGCCATCGCGTAATCGGCAGCAATGGAAGCCTGACAGGCTTTGGCGGTGGTTTGCCGACCAAGCAATGGTTGTTGGAACATGAGGGTCATGAGGGCATTAAGCAAACGAGCATGAGCTTCTAAATGTAGCCCGGATGCAGCGCAGCGGAATCCGGGAAAGTCTACTCGCCGAAATTTCCGGTTGCAGTCATTGCACTGGCCCAATTCTTATCAAGCAACCCGTCGCGAAGATAACTATGAAAAGATGACCACGGCCAATCAACCACATTCTCCACCAATCCATGTTTTACCGGATTGATATGAATATAGTTCACATGAGCCTCGAAATCCTTGTCATCACGAATCTGATGCTCCCAAAATCTGCGCTGCCAAATGTCAACCTCGCCTTTTTCATTAGTCCTTACCTTAACTCCAGACTTGCGTAGTCTTCTGACAAAATTCGACTTTATCGACCTCCATCGTCCCGAATAGTCGGTATCTTCATCAGGCAAGGTCCACACGCAATGTAAATGCTCAGGCATTATGACAATGGCATCTATCTTGAAGGGCTTTTTTAATTGCTCATCGCGAAAAGCAGAACGTAATGCATCAACGTGTTCTGTCAAAAGAGCAGAACTGCGGTCTGATAAAGTTAATGTAAAGAAAAATGTACCGCCCGGTTGTTGGGCGCGCCTGTAGTTCACCATCGTCGCAAGAATATCCCGGATTCCGCTGCGCTGCATCCGGGCTACGTAGGCGAAGGCCTTAAACGCGGCAACTTCAAATAATGCTGGCGTTTTGGTTCGGGTAGTTTTTCGATCGCATAACGCAACATCGTGCGCGGCATTTGGTTTGCGTGTTCGTCCAGAAATGCAAGCAAGGCCGGCATATTGCCGCGACCGCCCATTTCCCGCAGCATCCAGCCAACGGCCTTGTGCATCAGGTCTTCCTTGTCGTTCAACAATAGCTTCGACAATTTCACGATATCGTCGGTTTCGCCTAGCTTGATGAAATGGTAAGTCGCCAGCACGGCAATGCGGCGTTCCCAAAGGCTTTTCGATTTCACTAACCGCATGAGTGGCGAACGCGAACGATCCTGCAAATAAGGCCCGACGATATAGCTGGCCGAGCTATCGACCAGATCCCAATTGTTTACGTAATCGGCATGAGCGAGATAGGCATCGTAGATTGCTTTCTTTTGTGCCTCGTCTGCTTTTTTGTACGAACGCGACAGGTGGAGAACCGCCAATAATCTGGCTTCATGCCAGGCGCTTTTCAACAGCTTCAATTGCTCGGCAAGCGGCAAATCGCAATCGCGCAATACATTTCGTGTTTGCGGAACCGTCACGCCAAGAAACTTGTCGCCTTCCGCATAACCACCCGGTCCGGTTTTGAAGAACCAGGCATTGCTTGCCGCACGCTCGGGTGTGCCGAGCGCTTTCATCGCCGAGGTTGCAGCAGCGGCGGTGGAGATCTTCGGTGCGATCACATCCCGCGAAAACGTGACTGGAACGCCGAACTGATCGGCAGAATTTCCGTGCGGTCTTTAAGCGTTAGCAGGTAATGACCAAGTTCGTCTTTGCGAACACGGTCAATCGCTGATACCCGTACAACAACACTACGATGCACTTGCCAGAAAATATCCGGGTCCAGGCTGCCAAGCAATTCTTTCAGCGGTGTGCGGATGATCGCTTCATCGGAATTGGTGACGACACGGATATATTTGTCCTGCGCCTGAAAAAACAGCACGTCGTCTATCGAAAACATTTTGACGGTATCGCCAACGCTGGCAGTCACCCATTTGATCGATTTATTGGTTGCACCGCGCAATTTGGATTCCAGCGCATCGATCAAGTTGGAAATGTCCGGTGTTACTTTGGTTTGAACACGTTCACGTACCCGCTCGATCGCTTGTTGCAAGCGCTCGGGCTTGATGGGTTTCAATAAATAATCGACGGCACCCGCTTCGAAAGCATTCACGGCGTATTCGTCATAGGCCGTGGTGAAAATAATTTGCGTGCCTGCTGGTGCCGAACGCGCCACCTCAAGGCCGCTCAAACCAGGCATGCGAATATCGAGCAGTGCAAGATTCGGTTGATATTGCTGCATAGCTTCGAGCGCCGACAAACCATCTTCGCAAACGGCTTGAATCTGCGCTTCCGGCATCAATTCCTGCAGCATTTTCTGCAAGGCTTGCCGCTGCGGTTGTTCGTCTTCGGCGATTAATACGGTGATTGGCGTCATGCCTTGTTGTCGCTCACGGGCAATTCGATTGTCGCGATTGTGCCAGCTTCAGGACCCGCTGTAATCGTCAGTGTGGCTTTATCGCCAAAACGAGCCGCGAGTTGCTCGCGAATATTTTCCAGACCCAAGCCACCGCCCAGACCGGCTTTCAAACCGACACCGTCATCACTGACACTGACCCGCAAACGATTCGTTGCAGGCTTCTCGACCGTGATCACGATATTGCCGTCGCCACGTTTGGTTTCGAGACCGTGCTTGATTGCGTTTTCGACCAGTGATATCAGCATCAATGGCGGAAAATCCAATTCGCGATATTCAGCCGTCGCGTTGATTTCATAATTCAGGCGCGACCCCATTCTTACCTGCATCAAGGTCAAATAACTGCCGCAAATATCCAATTGCTGACCCAGCGTCGAATGCAGTACACCTTGTTGTTCACGCAATTTTGGAATCGTCGCTCGAAGGTGATCGACCAGCGCATCCAGCGTTAATTCGGCACGGTCGGGATCCTGTTTGATCAAGGATCGCAATGAAGCCAGCGTATTGAACAGGAAATGCGGTTCGATCTGTGCCTGTAAAACGCCTAACCGCAAATCGCTTTCGTCTTTCTGCAAACGCATGGAATCGAGTTCACGCTTGTGCCGACTCTCGGCCAGACGTCTTTGTTCGCTGAAATAGGCACGCAAAGCCAGACCACCGCCGAGCGCGCCATAGACAAGGATCAGGAAAACGATATTGGTCGTGATAATCAGCGGCGAGCGTTCGGCTTTCTCGAACTCGGGATTCAACTGGATTTTGGTGACTTTCAAATTGCCCGATTTTTTTCCGGAATCTTTCGAGTTGACATTGACCACTTGCTTATTCAAGTGCGGAGCCATCGCCTTTTCAACATAGCCAGATGACCATCGATCGGCGAAATAGCTTGTGACAATGCCAATCAGGACAGCCAACACGACGCCGCGTCTTTCATTTGAGATCGAGAAACCGCGATGCCGCACCCAAGTCGCCAGAGCAGGCCCAGCAGTCGCCATCACCATAAAACCGAGAAAGAAGTGCAGGCCGGCCAAAAGTCCCAGTTCGATTTTCTGGGATACAGCGCCCAGGCCAATAACAACCGGCAGTGCAAACATTGCAATCACGATGCCGAACAATAGGCTGCGTTTTTTCAGCCACGGCAAACTGAAGACCGGATAGTTGCGATACGCAATAATGCGGAAAGTGCCGCCGGCTACGACATCGTCCGGCAAGGCTTGGTTGAGTTTTAAAGCATCAGAGCTCATGTCAATTCCGGTTTAAATACGATTCTAGAAAAACATGTCAATCGCCAATGCAAGAAAAGGCAGCATGAATAAACCCGCAAGCACCAAGACAATGTAGCGATGGCCGAAGTTAAACGTCCAGCCAAATACGGGTGCATTTCCTTTCGGCACAAACAAGCGGGTATCGACCCTGCTGAAATAAATACCGAGTATGCCCATATGCCAGTTGCGCGGGTCATTCCATTCCTTTGTGTTGAGCACTTCTTTGTCCATGACGCTTTCCTATTTCTTTTTGGCCGGCGTGGTGCGCCCACCTTGCAATAAAAGTAAACTGTTTACTGCCGATTTGTCGTCACGCTGGAACTGGATTTCGATTCCGTAAGCATCCGCCGTGAATTGGTCTTTTGCTTTTGCCTCGACCTCAAATGCACCCTGCCCGGTCGCCTGCGCCTTCAAACTATTGTTTTCGGCAAACACTTTCAATTCAAAGCCCGGTGCCAGCTCATAGACGCCGACATAAGCCTGTAATTGTTCGGCGCTGGGTTTCTCGGCGGCTGCCTTCGCAGCAGCTGCCGGATCGATTTTCTTTAACGGGAATGCACCGCCGCTTTGCAGGAACAGCAATGCATAGCTGCCATCGGATTTCTTTTTAGGCCTGATGGTTGCGTCAAACTCCAGGGGATAAAAATCACCTGCGCTGTCGTAGCCCATTTCGAATTTTGCCTGGCCACTTGCCTGCGTGAATAATTTTCCGTCTTTTTCCGTCAATGCCATTTTCATTCCCGGCATCAAATCATAATTACCGACAATCGCTTTCAATAATTCGGCATCCGGTTGTTTTACCTTGCGGGCTTTGCCCAGCGGCAGGCGGCTATCGATCAGATGGTTGCCCAGGCTGCCCAATCCGCCAACCGACGTCAATGCAGTGTCGCTGAGAATCACCACACCACGCTGTTTTTCCAGATCGAACGCCGTGAAGGCCGAAAATCCTCCGGTGCCGCCTTCATGCGCATGCAATTTGCGTTCATCCAATGGCACCAGCATCCAGTTCATCGCGACCTGGCTGTTCGCATCGGTCTTCACTTGCTGTTGCGTCATCTTCAAGGCAGGTGAAAAGTCGGACTGCGTTTTACCGAGATGCGCCTGCACATAGCTCACCATGTCGTCGAGTGTGGCACGTACGCCGCCAACACCCGCAGCATTGGTCTGGAATGTCCAGGCAGATGTTTCTTTCGTGTTCGGCGTATGGCCTTTTGCCGCCGAAACGTTTGCCGGCTTCTTGTTGATGTAGCTATTGTTCATGCCGAGCGGCTTAAACAGGCTGGTGCTCAGCAGGGTTTCAAAATCGGTGCCGGCACGTTTGGCGATGATATGGGTTAGCAACATCATCGCGTAATTCGAATACTCGAATTGACTACCCGGTGCATGCTCCAATTTCGCGCTAGACAAAGTTTTCAACAATGAGGCTTCGTCGACTTTCGCATACGGGTTATCCATATTCAGGTTCGAACCGAAATCCGGAACAACCGGCAAGCCGGACGTATGCGTGACCAGATGCTTGATCAGAATCGGTTTGCCTTCAAACGAAGGAACGACCGTACCTTCCGGCAAATAATTGCTAAGGGGATCTTCGAGCGAGGCCTTGCCTTGCAGGATCAAATCCGCGAGCAAAGCCGACGTCATTGTCTTGCTGACGGATCCAATTTCAAAGGCGGTATCGGGCGAAACCCGCTTCAAATCTTTCGGATCGGCACAAACGTAGGCACGCGAAACAGTTTGATCGATGACCGCGACTGCAAAGCAGGCACCGGTTCTATCGCCCAGCAAACGTTGCTCAACGACGGATTTGAGTTCGGCATCGGTCATCGCAGAGGCTTGCCCGGAAGCAAGTGCAATGGCAATAGAAAGAATATGCAGCAGATTTTTCATATCAGGTCTCCAGTTCGGGTGTGTGCACCTTATCGGGCTCCAATACCGGGTGCCGGGCTTTGCGACGAATAGCCCGTTTTTGCGGATAAAGGGTTAATCGAATGATTTTAGCCACGCTTCTTGAAGTACTGGATTTCACGCTCATGCTTCTCGGCCTGCTCACGCGTTTCGAACGTGCCGAGATTTCTGCGTTTTCCGGTCTTCGGGTCAACTTTTCGTGAGTACAGCCTGTAACCACCTGAAGGAAGTTTTCGAATCATGGCTGCACCGATCAGTTAAAGGGTTTCCGGCAGGTGAAAATCGAAGCCGTAGAAATGTTTGCCATCGGTAATGGTGATCGTCATATCGCCAGTCAGTCCTTCAAGCTCTTCGGTACCTGAATCAGGTACGACCTTGAGAATCAAGCTGGCATCGCCGCGATTCATCGTACCGCTGTGCTGCAGGATGAAACTTCCTTTGCGGCCTTGCAGGCTTCCAGTAACTTTTTCCATCGCGACATAACCTGCCGAGCCTTTCACCGAAGTCATATGTGCCAGCATCTGGCCTTTGCTGCTGGCTTCAAGATCGCCATGAAATTGCTTGTCGAGCAGCATACGGCCAATGCTGGCTTCTTCATTCTCCGCAGTGGCTTGTGGGGTCATTTTTACATCGAAGAGGCCACTGATGTGGTTGGTCATGGTGTTTCCAAGCTTGATGGATAGCTTCGCAGTTTAATGCAAAGTGGTCGGGCCCAAGGGCCCTCCTACGTAGGAGGGCCCTTGGGCCCGACGACACCTGACAAATGTCACATGACACAGCTGACGATGCCCACTAACGAGTCTCGGGCTGAATCAGCACACTGCTCGCACGGAGGAAACACCCATGTGCGATTTACAAACTAGCATCACCACTTTGGCCCGGCTTGAAAATGTCAGCAAGCGCTACGGCAATATCACCGCTCTCAATGGATTGAACCTGTCGGTTCACGCCGGCGAAATTCTGGCTCTGCTCGGCCCGAATGGCGCAGGCAAGACGACCGCAGTGTCTTTGATGTTGAATCTGGTCGAACCGGATTCCGGCAAAGTCAGTCTGTTCAATCAGGACCCGCAGGAGCTTACGGCAAGACAACGCATTGGCGTGATGCTGCAAAGTGCCGAGCTGCCTGAAACCATGCGTGTGTCCGAATTGATCGAATTGACGCAAAGCTATTACCCGCATAGGCGCGATTTGAAAGAAATCGCCGACATGGCGGGCATCGCCGATTTACTGAAGCGTCCTTACGGAAAATTATCCGGTGGTCAGCAACGCCGCGTGCAATTCGCGATGGCGATTTGCGCCAAGGTCGACATCCTGTTTCTGGACGAACCTACCGTTGGTCTCGATATCGAAGCCCGCGAAGCAATGTGGGTGAGCTTGCGGAAACTGGTCGCAGAAGGTTGTTCGATTGTATTGACCACGCATTATCTGGAAGAAGCCGAAGCACTGGCCAATCGCGTGATGGTGATTGCACAGGGTTCGGTCATTGCCGAAGGCAGTGTGGAATCAATTCGTTCACGAGTGGCACTACGCAAAATCCGCTGCATCAGCAGCCTGGATATTTCCACGATCAAACAATGGGAGCACATCGATAGCGCCAGCCATGACGGTCAATACCTGACGATCCAGACCGCCGATGCCGAATCGGTAACTCGCCGCTTACTCAATGAAGATGCCGGACTGGCACAACTGGAAATTAAACGCGCCGGCCTGGCCGAAGCGTTTATCGAATTGACCAAGGAGCAATAAAATGAATGCCGTAGCCACCATTTCCAAATACAGTGCCTTCTCGGTGTATTTCACAGAAGCGAAACTGGAATTCATTCGCATGTTGCGGATGCCGATGTTTGCGCTGCCCGCGCTGGTTTTCCCGGCGATGTTCTACCTGCTGTTCGGTGTATTGATGGGCAAAGGCAAGGCGGAAGTCAGCGCCTATTTACTGGCGACCTACTGCATCTTTGGCGTGATGGGCCCCGGCCTGTTTGGTTTTGGCGTCAGCGTTGCGATGGAAAAAGATCGCGGCTGGTTGAAATGGCACCGTGCCGTTCCTGCCCTGCCGGGTGCGTATTTCGTATCGAAAATGGCGATGGCGATGATTTTCTCCTTGATCATTTTCATCGAATTGGCCGTACTTGCATCCAGTTTTGGCGGTGTTGATTTAAGCGCAATGCAATGGTCGCAGTTGATGATCATCAGCTTGCTGAGTTCATTGCCATTCTGTGCACTGGGCCTGGTAATCGGCACACTGGTCAATGGCCAGGCAGCGCCAGCGATCATCAACTTCATTTACTTGCCAATGGCCTTCCTGTCCGGTCTGTGGCTGCCAATCCACATGCTGCCGAAGTTTCTCGGCACGATCGCGCCGATCTGGCCTTCCTACCATGCCTCGCAAATCGCGTTAAAGGTAATCGGCAATGACCTGGGCGCCCCACTTTGGCAACACATCGCCTATCTGGTCGTATTTACTGCAGTCATGCTCTGGCTTGCCGTGATGTTCTGGTCACGCATGAAATTGAAATAAGGAATAGCACATGAAAATTTCGAGTTCACTTCAAATCGTGCTGGCATGTTCCGTATTGCTGGCTGCAGCGGGCGGAGCAGTCTTGCTCAATCCGGCCGCTGAGAAAAAATCCAAAGAAACAGTCGTAGTACAACAATCTGGCAACTCTTATGCGATCAAGAACGTTCGCATCTTTGATGGCAACAAGACGATTGAAAGTGCTTCCGTGCTGATTGAACAAGGCAAGATTGCCGCTATCGGCGCTGACATAAAAATTCCGGAAAACACTCCTATTTATGATGGCGCCGGAAAAACCTTATTACCTGGTCTGATTGATTCGCATACCCATACTTATGGCGAGGCGCAAAAAGATGCACTTCGTTTTGGCGTGACCACCGAGATGGACATGTTTAGCGACTGGCAGCAATTGGCAGCCGCCAAAAAGCAGCGTGAAAGTTTCAATCGCATCGAGCAAGCCGATCTGTGGTCGGCCGGTACGCTGGCAACCGCACCCGGTGGCCATGGCACCGAATATGGCATGAAGATTCCGACTTTAAGTACGGCCGCGGAAGCACCGGCTTTCATTCAAGCACGCATCAAGGAAGGTTCCGATTACATCAAGATCGTTTTCGATGACGGCAGCGCCTATGGCCCATCCGTGAGCATCAAGTCACTCAAACCAGACGTGACGCAGGCATTGATTACATCGGCACACCAGCAAAACCGGAAGGCACTGATCCATATCGCCTCCTATTCGGAAGCCATGCAAATGGTCGAGCAAGGCGCCGATGGCCTGGTGCATAGTTTCACCAATCAAATTGCCGATGCCGCCTTTATCGATCAGGCAAAGAAAAATGGCGTGTTTATCATTCCGACACTGTCCGTCAGCGGCAGTTTGGCCGGTGCCGGTGAAGGCAAAGCTTTGGCTTCCGATGCTCAATTGCAAGACTATTTGACCAAGCCACAAAGCAGTGCGCTGAATGCCAGTTTTCCGAAGCAATGGTTAAATCCGAAAGTGCTGGAAAATTCATTGGCCAGTGCAAAGCTTTTGCACGATGCCGGAATCCCGATCCTGGCCGGCACCGATGCCGGCAACCCGAGTACGACGCACGGTGCAAGCATGCATGGTGAACTTGCGCTTTTAGTCAGAGCCGGTTTGTCGCCAATCGAAGTATTGAATGCCGCGACTGCCCTGCCCGCTAAAATATTCAACTTGAATGACCGCGGTCGCATTGCCGTCGGCATGCGTGCCGACATGATTCTGGTAAGTGGCGATCCGACCAAAAATATTACCGATACTCGCAAAATCGATTTCATCTGGAAGAACGGCTATCGCCTGGAACGCAGCAAGATAGCGGACGCATCCGCACAAGCAGTCGCGATTGCACCTAGCGGGCTGATCAGTGATTTCGAACAGGAAAAAATCAACAGCCGCTATGGCAGTGGCTGGTATATCACGACCGATCAGCAAATGAATGGCGTATCCGAAGCCAGCATGCGGCTTGTATCGAATGGAGTGCAGAACGGCAAAGGCGCGCTGGAAGTTATCGGAACAATAAAACCGGGCTTTGCGTTTCCTTGGGCCGGCGTGTTTTTCGCACCGGGTACAAAAGCGATGCAGCCGATGAATTATGCAAAGGCGAAAGAACTGGTGTTTTGGGTGAAAGGCGATGGTCGCAGTTACAACGTAATGACATTTTCAAGCACGTCTGCCGGTGTTCCGCCCAGCCAAAGCTTTACTACCAGTAATGAATGGAAAGAAGTTCGGCTTCCGCTGGATGGCTTCGAAGGACTAGAATTGTCGTCCGTCTCCGGCTTCTCGTTCAATGCGACTGCGCCGGCAGGTGAATTCAGTTTCACGATCGACAATGTTGAAATTCGCTAGCCACAACCGGGACCAGACGATGCCACTACCTGACAAAAAATCCGAAGACACGTCGTGGTGGTCCCACATCATGAATCCTGTTGACCCGAATTCACCGCGACTCGCGGTGGAAACGTCGGGCACCATGCACAATTACAAATATCTGCCATACATCAATCTTGTTTATTTGATGTTTCTGTTTTTCCCTTTGTTCTTCAATCCACGGCCTGACAATATTCACATCATTGCGACGCTTGCCAGTCTGGCGGTTTTCCTGCCATTGCATTTCATGTCGTACTCAAGCAATTCCCGTGTGGCCATTCTCATCGCTGCCACGATGGTGCTCTTGTGTTATGCATTGATGCCATTGAATTACGGTGCCAATACGTACCTGATTTACGGCGTCATCACGGCTGCCTATGTTTACAAGGCTCGCAATGCTTTGATCTTTTTATCCATCGCACTCGTATTGATGGGGATACTCGCTTATTGGTTGAAATTTCCGCTTATTTTCTTTGCCGCCACCACGATCATGTCCAGCATGCTGGTGTTCTATACGCTGTATAGCCGAAACGTCGAACGCAGCAATCAAAGCTTGAAACTGAGCCAGCAGGAAGTCCAGCGCCTGGCACAAAGTGCGGAACGCGAACGCATTGGCCGTGACTTGCACGACGTACTCGGTCACACGCTTTCCCTGATCGTTATGAAAAGCGAACTTGCGAGCCGATTATTCGAACGCGATCCGAATGCCGCCATCACGCAAATACGTGAAGTGGAAAGTGTTGCAAGAGACGCGCTTGGTCAAATCCGCACTGCCGTAGCCGGCATAAAGCTCGCAGGTCTTGAAGCCGAATTGGCCAACGCCAGATTGTCTCTGCTATCAGCCGACATCCAGCTGCATTACCAGCTTGCCCAGGTTGAATTGGCCACCGAAGTCGAAACGGTATTGGCATTGGCAGTACGCGAAGCGGTCACCAATATCATTCGCCATTCGAACGCGCAGCATGTCGAAATTGAATTGATCAAAAACAAGAATACGCTGCGACTGCAAATTTCCGATGACGGGAAAAACAAACTTGTCGTCCCCGGCCATGGCCTTAGCGGCATGCGGGAGCGTCTTGAATTGCTGGGTGGCAGACTGGAAATCGACACCGGCCCGCATGGCGGCGTACGGCTTATTCTCAGCTGCCCGATTTCGGAAAACAAAATATCGAACAACGTACCGATAGCTCTAGCCACGCGCAAGCACGAATGATAACGTTCGCGCATGTCGGGTTTGGCCATCACTAACACATGATTCGTATCGTTCTTGCAGAAGACCAGGCCATGGTGCGTGGCGCATTGGTTGCGTTATTGAAACTCGAGTCTGACTTTGAAGTGGTTGCCGATGCTCCCGACGGCGAGATCGCCTGGGACCTGGTCAAGCAATATCAACCGGACTTGCTGGTCTCGGATATCGAAATGCCGAAACTGACCGGGCTGGAACTTGCGCAGCGCGTGCATGACGATCCTTGCAGCACTCGCGTCGTCATTGTCACCACGTTTGCGCGTGCCGGATATCTTCGCCGTGCACTGGATGCCGGCGTACGCGGCTATCTGTTGAAAGATTCGCCATCGGCACAATTGGCGGATGCTCTGCGGCAAGTCCATCGCGGCAACCGCGTTATCGATCCGCAACTCGCGATGGCGGCATGGACCGAGCAGGACCCATTAAGTGATCGAGAGCGCCAGGTCCTACGATTGGCCGGTGAAGGCAGCAGCTCGGCAGATATCGCCGAGCAACTCTCGCTCTCGCAAGGCACCGTGCGAAATTATTTATCCGAAATCATTAGCAAGCTGGGCGTATCCAATCGCATTGAAGCGTATCGTCTTGCACGTCAACAGGGCTGGCTTTAAGCATAAAAGCTTCAGCCGTCACCGCCAAATAATGTGCGGGTCAAGCCGGCCTGATCCTGTTTTTTTAGCTTGCCAATCGAACTCAGCATTTGCGCCATCGTGTTGCACTTCTCGAGCGACGGAATTGTTTTGTCGTCAAGAGTTTGCATTCTGCGTACGGAATCCTCACCGTAAGCATCCATCATCTTGCCGAGCATCTCGACGATCACCCTTTCATTCTCGCTTTTTGAGAGCACATTTTCCGGACCCGTTTTACCGGCACGCATTACTCGTCCGATCACGGTAATCATTTCATTGTAGAACACGGGACCGAGCATACTCTCGATTCGTTCATTGTCGCTATCACTCACAGCGGCATTGTCGGCAGAATCCAGGAACGCCTTGCAAATCATCTCGTCCTTCGTGCTCACACTGAAAATCTTGGCCAGGATCTGCATGAATGCAATCGCGCTGTCATCATCGCTGCGACGCAAATACGGGTTAATCTTGTCCAGCATCATTTCACTACCGATACTCAATACGAAATTCTGCGTTTTTGCCGTTTTTGGTTTTGTTATCGTAATCAGACGCAACCGGGTCAGCCAGTTCTTGCGGAAACTCTCATCGTCTTTGATCCCGATTTGAAATGCTTCATGTTTCGCGATGAGTTCGTCTATTTGTAATTCATAAGACTTGGTGCTGGCATCGACACTCGATTTGCCATCGTCGGCCAGAGCATCTCCGTAGACGCCACACAAACCAAAGCTGAAAAGAACGGCCAAAACGACGGGCTTGATCATTTTGTTCATGTAAATCCCCATTAATTAGCGCCAACTGGATTGTCGAATTTTAAAATCTATGAAAGCAGGCTCTTCAATACTTCCGCATATTTCTCTGCAATATCTTGTCTTGAAATATGCTTGCCGTCAAAAACAAACTGTTTATCGGATACGAACACATCCTTGATCAAGGATCGATTACCACCAAAGACCATGCGATCATAAAGCGTTTCATCGTTAACGCCTGTCAGCGCAGGCACTGAAGCATCCAGAATCAAATAATCATTACCGCAATCCTGCTGGGTCGAAATACGGCCGTCGGATACTGCCTTCTGCCACAGGAACTCGCCGACACTTGATTGCTCGTTCGTCACTGCAATATTGCGCTGCTGATGCAATAAGCGCT
This sequence comes from Arenimonas sp., assembly GCA_036676335.1. Classification (GTDB taxonomy): domain Bacteria; phylum Pseudomonadota; class Gammaproteobacteria; order Xanthomonadales; family Xanthomonadaceae; genus Arenimonas. Next base: position 147,000 of record JAKFDD010000011.1, read on the forward strand.
GGCCATATTCCAGCCAGCGTAATTCTTCTATCGGCGAAATCGAGGTATTGGAATCCGAACCAATGCCGAACGCACCATCGTCCGCAATAAAATCGCGAAACCGGAAAAACCCGTCACCGAGATTCGCTTCCGTCGTTGTGCAAATCGCAACGGTTGCTTTTGATTTGGCGATGGCTGCGACTTCCGCATCGTCCAGATGCGTGGCGTGCACAAGCGTCCAGTCCTGATTCACTTCAGCATTATCCATCAGCCATTGCACCGGCCTTGCATTACGCATGGCAATGCAGTCGTTTACTTCCGCCATTTGCTCGGAAATATGGATGTGAATCGGCAACTTGCCCGAGAGGCCTGCCAAGACTTCGCGCATTGCTTTCTCAGGCACGGCACGCAGGCTGTGCAAGGCAACACCGATTTTCAGCTTGTCATTTTCCAGCGCCTGTAATTTTTCAATCAAACCAAGAAAATTTTCGACACCATGACTGAAACGTTTTTGCTGCTCGTTCAATGCACGACCATCAAAACCACCGGTCATGTAAAGCACCGGCAACAAGGTCAAACGGATACCGGTATCCTGCGCCGCCTGGATGATGGCCTGCGACATGGCAGCCTGATCGTCATAAGGCAAGCCACTGGGCTGATGGTGCAAATAATGGAATTCGCAGACCGAGGTATAACCCGCTTCAAGCATCTCCGTATAAAGCTGTGCGGCAATGACGAGCAATTGTTCGGGCGTAATGCGTGAAGCAAAGCGATACATCAATTCACGCCAGGTCCAGAAACTATCGTTGGGATTGGCTTGCCGTTCGGTCAGACCCGCCATTGCACGCTGGAATGCATGCGAATGCAGATTCGGCATACCGGCGATTTTAAGTGTTTTGCTCATGCCGATATTCTAACCTCAGCATGAAGGCCTCAGGCTACAATATCGCGATGAGTGCATTATCCGGAATCAAAGTATTGGAGCTGGCCCGTGTATTGGCGGGGCCTTGGTGCGGCATGACGCTCGCCGATCTGGGCGCCGATGTCATCAAAGTCGAGCCACCGGCCGGCGATGACACACGCGGCTGGGGCCCGCCGTTTCGCGACGGATTATCGGCTTACTTTGCCTGCTGCAATCGCAATAAACGCTCGATCGTTTTGGACTTGCGTTTAGCGGAAACGCGCCCGACCATTGAAGCATTGATCAGGCAAAGCGATGTCATCATCGAAAATTATCGCACTGGCGGTGCCGAATCATTAGGCGTGGATTACGCGACCGCAAAAAAAATCAATCCGAATATTATTTATTGTTCTATTTCAGGATATGGCAGGACTGGCCCGGATGCATATAAGCCCGGCTACGATTTTGCGATTCAGGCCGAAGCAGGATTAATGTCGATCACCGGGCCGGTTGATGGCACGCCTTATCGCACCGGCACCGCCGTTGCCGATATTGCGACCGGACAAAATGCCGCGATGGCAATTCTTGCGGCCTTGATACACCGGATGAAAACCGGTGCAGGCCAGGCGATCGAAATTTCCCTGTTCGATTCACAACTGCAATTGCTGGCGAATTCCGCCAGTGCGGTTTTGTTTAGCGGAAACGATGCGAAACGACTGGGCAATCAGCATCCCAGCATCGTGCCGTATCAGGTTTTTTCAGCCAATGACGGATATTTCGTACTCGCCGTCGCCAGCGAAAAACTCTGGCATGACTGTTGTGAAGTACTGGGGCGTAATGATCTTCTTGAAGATGGTCGTTACGCGAATAATGCAGCCCGGGTTGTCCATCGCGATGCGCTGATCTCGGATCTGGAAAAAATGTTCGCCGTCGAAAGCCTTTCGTATTGGATCAATCTATTTGAGAAAGCCGGCATACCGACCGCTCCGATCAATATGGTGCAACAAACCATCGAACATCCCGTTACGGTAGCGCGCGATATGCGGATTGAATGCGAACATGTACCGATGATCGGCAGCCCATTGAAACTGGAACAAACACCGGTAAGTTATCGTTTGCCGCCGCCACAACTGGATGCCCATCGCGATATAATTTTGAACGAGCTTCGTCTGCAGGGATTGATTCAATGAATTGGAAAAGCGGATTGATCATCAATGCCAGGCTGGCAACCTTGCAGGACAATGACGAAGCCTATGGACTTGTCGAGAATGCGGCGCTCGCCTGGCAAGATGGTGTAATCACTTATGCTGGCCCGCAGTCCACGTATCCATTGGACACAAGCAACGCGACAAATGCCGAAGGCCGCTGGATTACTCCGGCCCTGATCGACTGCCATACGCATCTGGTTTTTGCCGGCGATCGCGCAGTGGAATTCGAGCGTCGCTTGCAAGGTGTGAGTTACGAGCAAATTGCACGCGAAGGTGGTGGCATTATTTCCACGGTAAAACAAACACGAGATGCCAGCGAAGATGAACTATTCGCACAATCATTGCTACGTCTGCAAAATCTGATTCGTGAAGGTGTCGGCACACTGGAAATAAAATCCGGCTACGGGCTGACGTTTGAATCCGAACGGAAAATGCTGGTCGTTGCGCGACGTTTAGCCGAACATACCGGCATTACGATCAAAACCACTTTTCTGGGTGCGCATGCGCTACCACCGGAATTTGCCGGACGCAGCGATGATTATGTCACTAGCGTTTGTGAATGGATGCAGCGCCTGCATCAGGAAAAACTGATTGATGCCGTCGATGCCTATTGCGAGAAAATCGCTTTCAGCGTCGAACAAACTCGTCGTGTTTTCGAATGTGCGAAAAATCTGGGGATTCCAGTCAAACTGCATGCCGATCAGCTCAGCGACATGAAAGCGGCTGCCCTCTGCGCCGAGTTTTCGGGACTTTCTGCGGATCATCTGGAATACACCGATGAAACGGCCGTTATCGCGATGAAACAAGCCGGTACGGTTGCGGTGTTATTGCCGGGCTCGTTTCATTGCCTGCGTGAAACGAAACTTCCGCCGATGGAGCTGTTTCGCAAGCACCATGTGGCAATGGCGGTTTCGACCGATTTGAATCCGGGGACATCGCCGGTGCAATCCCTGCATCTGGCGATGTCGCTCGCCTGCACGCATTTCAAAATGACACCGGAAGAAACTTTACGAGGTGCGACTGTCCATGCGGCGGCGGCCCTGGGCCTGAAAGACCGCGGCCAATTAATTCCCGGGCAACGCGCCGATTTCGTGCAATGGAATTTCAAACATCCGGCCGAGCTTTGCTATTGGCTGGGTGGCAATCCCGTGCACTCGATTCACCGGGTATAAAAAAGCCCCGCATTGCGGGGCTTTTTTGAATATCTTGCAAAATTACTTGGCAGCTGCTTTTTTTGCAGGTGCTTTTTTAGGTGCAGCAGCAGCGGCTTTTGGCGCGGCAACCGCTTTACCTACAACCGTTTTGCTTTCGGTTGGACGGCTTTTGCCGTAGCTGGAAATATTACGTTTGCCTTTCGCGGTGCGACGATCGCCCTTACCCATGATGCTTTCCTTAGTGATTGGTTCTACAAATAGGTGCGTATCCTAGCATTTTACCGGCACGCGACCAAGTTAATTAATGATGATGGCAGCGGGCGTCGTGTACGTGGCCATGGGTCAGACGCAAATTAATGATGTGCGCGACAGCGATCAAGGTGCCGCCAACACTCATCACCACTGCATGTGGCACGACCGAGTGATGCAGATCTGGAATCAAGACACCCGACCAGACAGCCAGCAAACCCGGCAGCAGGAAGGCCAATGCGCGATAAACACGATGTATGCGATAACCCTGCCATAAGCTGGTTAAAGCCAAAATGGTGGCGAATGTGACAAAACCCCACTCCAGGCTGGTAGATGCCAACACGCTGATACCCAAAGCTGGCAAAGCCGCAATAACCAATGGCAGCAAGGCACAATGCGCCGCGCAGACCAAGGCCCCGACACTGCCAACTTTGTCGGCGGTCCGGGAAAACATCCAGTTTTTTGTTGGGGGAATTGCAGCCATTTCTTATCAGCACCTATTTATCTGATGTAATATTATAACACAACAAAACAAGAAAGCCCGATTCAGGCTTCAGCTTGGGTTTCGATACGAGCTGGATGTGAACGTCTGACGGCAGGTACAAGCTGGGCCAGCACGGCACAGGCTGCCAACGTCCAGACGATCAATGCACCGCTCGGCAGATCCAGAATGGCCGATAACACCAGGCCCGAGGCATAGCCGAGTGCACCGACGGCATAGGCGACGGATAAGCGCCCCTTACCCTTCATACCCGCCGTGGCCAATGCCGGCACGATAAGACTGGCAAATACCAGATAAACCCCCACCAGTTGCACCGAAACGGTAATAGCGAGCGCAAACAAGGCGTAGAAAACCAGCCCGTTCAACTGACCACGTCGCAACCAAATAAACGCCAGCAACACCAAAGAGAGAATTCCAGCGGGAATCAACTGGGAAAAACTTACCCAGAGAATTTGACCGACCAATAAATCTTTCAGGTGTTCGCCGCCTTGCGGATTATTTGCCAGCAACAACAATGCGCCGGTCGCGGCCAAGACGAACAAGGTGCCAATCAAGGGCTCCTGATATTCCGGCCAACGTTTATCTGTCCACGCAAGCAATCCTGCGCCGGCCAAAGCTGCGGCTGCGGCCGCAATCTGCACGCCAAAACTTTGCTCATCGACGCCGAAAGAGTGCGCAAGAATCACCCCCAGTGCGGCAATTTGTGCAATTGCCAGATCGATAAAAATAATTCCACGCGATAAAACCTGTTTGCCAAGCGGCACATGCGTGGATAAAACGATCAGCCCGGCGAGACAGGCCGGACCGAGAATGCTGATATCCAGACCATCCCAATTCAATTCGAGACTCATTTCGCGACACTCAGCAACTTATCAACCGTCGAATCGAACAGACCAAACAAGTCTTTCGATTGAGCGTCGCCACCGACCGTCAACGGCAGCACCACTGCTGGTACACCGGTACGTTCTGATAGCCACTTGCTGGATTTTGGATCCTGATAGGCCGCACGCACGATAGCGAGCGTCTTATTATTTTTTGCTATGCCAATCAAACTTACCAGATGCGCGCTGGTCGGTGGCACGCCAGGTTTCGGTTCAAGCGCACCGATGCGTTCAAGCCCAAGCCAGCGTTCGAGATAAATCCAACTCGAATGCTGGACAATGACTTTGCGTCCTTTCAATGGCGCAGCTTTCGCTTCCCAACGTTTGATCGCAGCGGACCAGCGCGTGTTGAAATCGGCAAGCCGCTGTTGATAAACCGAAGCGTTTGCGGCATCCAGTTGTACCAGACGTGCATCGAGTGCTTTTGCAATCGTCAACATGCGATAAGGGTCCATCTGGAAATGCGGATTGCCTTGTGGGTGCACATCGCCGGCAGCACGATCGAGCTGGGTGGGTTTCTCCAGCGTGGTGATCTGGTTGGCCACCATAAAATTCCCGGCGCCTGACAACACTTTCGGATTCGCGGCCTGGCGCAATAATTGCGGCAACCAACCTGCTTCCAGTTCGGCTCCCGTGCATACCACCAAATCAGCGCGGCGAACTTTCGCGATCAAACTGGGCTTGGCTTCGATTTGATGAACGTCCTGCAATGCCGATGTCGCCACATCAACGGTAATTTTGTCACCTGCCAATTCCTGCAACAGCGATGCCCACTCGGGTTCGCAGGCAAATACTTTCAGCCCGGCATGCGCCGGTGCAGATACTGTCAGGGCAAACAAAAATGCGATAGAAAAAAACTTTTTCATCGTCAATCCTTAGAATTTATGTGCACCATGTGCACCAAGCGACATTTGATATTGCAGAGTCAGCGCATTGTCCGTGTCGAAGGGATTAGATTCATCGCGACTGTATTGCAGACGCAACAAACTGAATTCGCTATTGAACCAGGTGAGCATCAAGCTATTGCGACTTGGATCGAAATTACTGGCATACGGCCCGTTTTCATCGGCGAACAATTTGTCGTAACGATAACCGGCTTCCCAGTGTCGATTGATGCGATACACACCCTCGAAATAGGCACCGTGTCGCACGCCATTCCAGGTTTGATTAAAAATGGGATCCACTGGATCCACATATTCTCCATCGCGATCATCGAGGAAATATTCACTACGCAAGGTGATACCGCCATCCTTGAAATTACCTTGTGGCGCCCATTTCCAGGTGAAATCAGCGACATACAAGCTGTTGTCGCCAGTGAAGCCATCTTCGCTGCCTACGGTGCTGGATTTCAGCATCGAGACACCGGCCAGCCAGGAATTTTCATCACCTACATCGCCGCCAGCATGGGCGAATAAACTGTGCACGCCTACGCCGCTATTGCCACCGCCACCGGATGGAAAGTTATTGCCGGCAAAGACTTCAGCACCGAATTCCAGAAATATGTCGGTTGGTGCAACCCAGCGTAGCTGGACACCGTCATCGCCGTATTGATTGCCCAAGAAGGCCTGATAAGCCAATGGTCGATCAGAAAATTTATCGGTATGCGCATGGTGACTATTCAGATAGCCAATATTCGAAAAGAAACGACCCGCCCGCAGTGTGAAACCATTACTAAGTGCAGTAGTTTCGATAAAGGCTTCTTCAATACCGAGTTCGTCTTCACCACCATCGCTGCCCACAGCCAGGGTCAATTGGCCAAAAAACTTCTCGTCAATGTTCGCGGCGAAAGAAATCTCGCTTTCGCCGAGTGAAAGACCGTTGCCGCTTGGACCACCCTCGCCGACCAAGGGGAAGCCGCTACGGAAATAATTCTCGGGATCTACCGAGTGATGCGTGTAGCTGCCGTTAAGAATAATGCTGATCGCAGGATTGAACGCATTCGGGCCGGACTGCGCGGGAGCGGGCGTATCTTCCACGACAGCAACGGGTGTCTGCTGTCCAGCCTTCAATTCCTCGATTTCAGCTTTGGTTGCCTGCAAGGCTGCCATGGCATCGGCGGCCTGTTGGCGCATAGCCTCGGCATTGGCTTCCAGGCTTTTGATACGCGCTTCGAGCGCCTTAATTTGCTCTTGGGAGGTCTCGGCAAAAGCCGGTGAACTCAGGGCGGACAGGATGCATAAAGCAAGCAAAGACTTTCTCATTGACGAATTCCATGGGCTACGGGCCGGAATGGCAATGTTATATTATTACAATAATTGTGCATAGGCCGAAAGTCATACCCTTGACGTGGAACCACAGCAATTTAGGGCGTATCGTTCACTCTCCTTTCGTTGACAAGGAGAGTGCGATGCCCAGATACCTGATCGAACGTGAAATCCCGGGAGCAGGAAGACTGACTCTGGAAGAACTGAAGGGAATCGCGCAAATATCGTGTGGCGTGCTTAGTAATATGGGGCCGCTGATTCAATGGCAGCAAAGTTATGTCACTGGCGATAAGGTTTATTGCGTCTATATTGCGCCCAGTGAGGCGATGGTTCGCGAGCACGCCCAGCAAGGCGGTTTTCCGGCCAATCGAGTATCCCTTGTCACTTCGATTATTGATCCGACCACGGCAGAATAGTCGGCACTTCGCACTCTGTTAGGGCCTCGCTCCGAAAAAGGCCCTATAGCGCTGCGCACTTCTCGCAAATACCGTGGACTTCGAGAATCTGGGCACGGGTAGTGAAGCCAATCGACTTCGCCTGCTTTTCCAGCAAGGCGGATACGCCGTCGTCTTCCATTTCAACCGAATTTTGGCAGTTGTCACAAATCAGAAACGGCACAGAATGCTGCACTTGCGGGTGATGGCAACTGACAAAGGCATTGATCGATGCAAGTCGGTGAATAAAGCCCTGCTCCAATAAAAAATCGAGCGCGCGATAAACCGTCGGTGGCGCCGCACTGCCCTTTTCGGTTTTCATTTTATCGAGCAAATCGTAAGCCTTGATCGGCTTGGTTTCTGCGGCAATCAAACCCAAGGCCTGAGCTCGCAATGGCGTCAAACGCAGGCCTCGCTGTTCACAGGCTTGCTCGACCGCTTTGACAAAAGCATCGGCATCATGCACGTGGTGAACGGGGTCAGTGCAAGTATGTTCGTGCGAGTGTGCGTGTTTGCTCATCTGTTTAGCTTACGCCTTTAGATCGCCGTTAGGCCAATATCAAACTAATTTCGCCAGCATTTCCAGAGCGGCATCAATACGTTTCAGGGCTTCATCGCGACCCGCCAAATAAACCGTGTGATCAATCGACGGTGACTGCTGGGTTCCGGTAATGGCGACTCGCAAGGCTGGTCCGATTTTGCCCAAACCGACGCCCAACTTTTCGCCTGTGGTTTGCATGGCGGCGTGAATGGCAACGGGACTCCATTCGGTCAGACTCGCTAATTCTGCCCGGACCGTTTGCAACGGCAGCAATGCTGCCGGCACAAATTGTTTGGCGACTGCGGCTTCATCGTAATGCGTCAACGGTTGATACCAGACGGCAGCGCGTTCCGCCATTTCCTTCAAGGTATTCACGCGATCACGCAATGCGATGACAACCTCGGCAAGTTTCGGGCCTTTCGATACATCATATCCCGCTTGATCCATATGCCATTGCAAATGCTTGGCAACCTCTTCGGGCGCATCATTTTTGAGGTAATGCGAATTAATCCAGTTCAACTTGGTCGGATCCAGACGCGATGCTTTCGAGTTCACGTCTTCAATTTTAAATAAATTGATCATTTCAGGAATGCTGAAAATTTCCTGATCGCCATGCGACCAACCGAGTCGAACCAGATAATTCAACAAAGCATGTGGCAGATAACCATCGTCGCGGTATTGCATGACATTCGCGGCACCGTGTCGCTTGGAAAGCTTCGCACCTTCCGGGTCCAGAATCATCGGCATATGCGAAAAATATGGCACCGTAACGCCAAGTGCATTGTAGATATTGATCTGGCGCGGCGTGTTGTTGACGTGATCATCGCCTCGAATCACATCGGTGATTTTCATATCGAGGTCATCGACGACGACGGCGAAGTTATAGGTCGGATAACCATCGGAGCGGAAAATCACGAGATCATCCAATTCATCATTGCTGAATTCGATGCGACCCTTGATTTTGTCTTCCCATACCACGCTGCCACCGATCGGATTCTTGAAACGTATGACGCGATTGGCGTCATCGCGAAATGGTGCGTTCAAATCGCGATAATGGCCGTTGTAACGCGGCTTTTCATTCTTGGCCATGGCTTCATTGCGCATGGCTTCGAGTTCGTCTTTGGTCTCATAAGCGTAATATGCGTGGCCTGATACCAGCATTTGTTCGGCGACTTCCTTGTAACGCGCCAATCGATCTGTTTGATAGATCGGGCCTTCCTCATAGTTCAGGCCAAGCCAGTCCATCGCATCCAAAATAGCTTGAACAGCCTCATTGGTAGAACGCTCACGATCGGTATCTTCGACCCGCAAGATGAATGCACCGCCCTGATGTCGAGCCTCCAGCCAGCAATATAGTGCAGTGCGGGCACCGCCAATATGCAGAAAACCGGTTGGGCTGGGGGCAAATCGGGTACGACAGGTCATGTGGCCATCTCATTTCAAGGAGTCGGCTATTTTAACAGTGCCGCGCCCGGCTTACTTCACGATGATGGTGATTTTTTTCGAATATACCGCCGGCCGATGCGGAATATGGTTCGAATCTGCAAGCAATAACTGCAATGTGTGCTTGCCGGGGCTGAGTTTCAGCACCGTTTCGGTTTGTCCTTTGCCAAAATGCTTGTGCTTGTCATCCATAGGCACAGGCAAATTCAGGTCAGGCAAGGACGCATCGATAATCAAATGATGATGTCCGGTATTTTCAGCGGCAATACCGGCCGGAGCAACGCCCATGCCGCGTAATCCAAAGCGTACCGTGAACTCGCGGCCCACGACCGCACCAGCCTTGGGACTGATGAAGTAGACCTCGCTGCCAGGAGTAGACGCAGTGGTTGGTAAATCCGCAACCGCCAACGGGGACATAGTGAACAGACAGACAACGAACAGCAAGATTTTCATATCAATACCTCTATGATTATCAGGAGCTTTGGACGCTACATCGTGCATCGCCTATCATAGGCCCATTATCTGGAGTTGATGATGTTTTTTCGATTGGCCGCCTGCGTACTTGCATTATCTTTCAGTTGCACTGCCCCGCAAAGTGCTGCACAAAACCTGCCCGTCCCCAATCAAAACGGAAACATAAATCCAAAAGTCGTTATTGACACCAATTACGGCCGTATCGTGCTGGAATTATTTGCCGACAAGGCCCCCGCCACCGTCAATAATTTTCTGGCCTACATGCAGGCAGGCCATTACAACAACACGATCATTCATCGAGTATCGAGAAATTTCGTGATTCAGGGCGGCGCCTATGACCCGAACCTCAAGAAGAAAGCACAGCGAAACGCGATTGCACTCGAAACAGCTGCAAGCCTCAAAAACCGCCGCGGCACGATTGCAGCAGCCCGGAAATTATCGGAGCCCAATTCCGCGACATCGGAATTTTTCATTAACCTGGTCGACAATCCACAGCTGGATTTCCAATCCAAAATCAGTCCCTTGAATCAGGGCTTCGCCGTTTTTGGCCAGATTGTCGAAGGCATTGAAGTCATCGATAAGATTCGCAAAGTTTCAATAACCAACAAGCCCGGCTTTCCGGGATTGCCAACAACACCGGTAACCATCCGTTCGATCTCGCGTGTATCGGAATAAAACATGAGCACACTTTTCATTTCCGACTTGCACCTCGATGACAGTCGCCCGGAAATTACCCAACTCTTTCTTGATTTCCTGGAACGAGATGCCGTTCAAGCCGAGGCACTTTATATTCTCGGCGATTTTTTTGAAGCCTGGGTCGGAGACGACGATGACTCGGAACTTGGCCGGAGAGTGACACAGGCATTGCGCGTAGTGAGCGATCAAGGCGTGCCGGTTTTTTTCATGCGCGGCAATCGGGATTTTCTGATCGGGCAGGATTTTGCGATCCGTGCCGGACTGCAAATATTGCCCGACCCCTGCATACTGGAACTGTACGGGAAGCCGACCATGCTGATGCACGGCGATTTACTGTGTACCGACGACATTGCCTACCAGACATTCCGCGCCCAGGTTCGCAGCGAGTCCTGGCAAGCGCAATTTTTATCGCAGCCACTGGCCGCACGCCAGGCATTTGCAGCCCAGGCCAGGTCCGCCAGCAAGCAACATCAAAGCGGCCTGATGAACGAGCAACAGGAAAACATCATGGATGTTACCCAAGCTGCCGTGCATTCTTTGATGAAACGCTACGGAGTCAACCGTTTGATTCATGGTCATACGCACCGCCCTGCGATTCATCAGTTCTACATTGATGAAATTTCTTCACAACGCATCGTGCTCGGCGATTGGTACAGCCAAGGTTCAGTGCTGCGCGTCGATGCTGACGGTGTTTTTTTACGCGCAATCTAATTATCAGCTTCTACGAAGCGACACTCCGGGGAAACACATGCGTATTTTTTTGATCGCATTATTACTGCTGTCAAATGCGGCCATCGCCGACGATGATGAACTTCTTCCGCCGTTGTCGCCGCTTGATAAGGCACGCACGCATTTGCACGAAGCACTCGAAGACGGCAATCCGGATACCCGCAAGCAAGCCGTACAAGCGCTTGGATTGATCGGTCCACGCCAACCCTACCTCGGCCAGTTGATTGACATGCTGAAAGACAAGGACGTTGAAGTTCGCATTGCCGCCATCAGCAGCATGCTCGACATCAAGAGTCCCGAAGTTATCGTGCCTCTGCGAAAAGCGCTGGAAGACGAAGTGCCCGAAGTCAGTTTCTCTGCGGCAAAGGCCCTATGGGCAATGAATGATCCCGCCGGACGCGATGCATTGTTGCTGGTGTTTGAGGGCGAATCAAAAATGAATTCAGGTTACCTCAGCAGAAAATCGCGCGAGTCACTCCGGATGTTTCGTACCCCGAAGCGACTGATGATGTTTGTATTCCGAAAAGGCGTCGGCTCGGTCGGCGTTCCGGGTTTGGGTCGCGGTGTTTCTTCATTGGAAGGCATGTTGATCGACGGCGAACTCACCGGACGTGCCGGCACAGCGCTGTTGTTGAGCAGTGACAATGACCCACGCGTTATAGCTGCCCTGCGGGAAGGATTGAACGACAAGACCTGGACAGTTCGCGCTGCATCCGCACACGCCATCGCCATTCAAAACAATACCGCCTTGCAGAACGATTTGATCCCCCTGCTCGATGACAAGAAGGAAGCGGTTCGCGTGCGCGCATCGGCCGCTTATCTCCGGCTGGAATTGATCAAGTCGGAAAGCATCAAGATCGAAAAAACCAAGAAAACAAAACGCAAGAGCAGAAAACAAAAGACGGACGAAGAATAATTCTTCGCCGTCGTGAAGTGTACGCTTGTCTTGCTCAGTTATCTTTTGCCGGTTGGCTCAATAGTTTCAGCACCATCAGGATAACGGCTCCGGCACCCAGCAAAAGCACCGACCATAAAATGATATTGCGCCAATCTGTCGGCGCGCGACCAATATCTTCCATGTCGGCGATGACTTTCGTGGCTTTGCCAAAACCGACTTCGGCAGGCTTCCAATCCCGCCCCTGATTTTGTTTTACCTGACCAATCAATACATCGAGCGGATACTGGTCTCGTTGCGCTTTCATGCTGCCGGCGGCAATGACATAGGGTCCTGCACCGTGAGTCAGCAAGAGAAATTGTTCGGGTCGATACGAAAATTTCACTACTGGCGGTTCGTCAATATCGGTATTGGACTCAATACGCCAATAGCGTAGCCGGCCTGATTGCAGGCTGCTGGCATCATTATCAAGCGACACGCCGGCGGCACGTAAACGAAATACCGTCAGACTGCTTTGGGGCTGCCAATAATCAAGTTCGTTTTGACGTGCCGAAATCGAAAACTGCGCAATCGCATTGGTATTCTTCAATTCGATATTCAGAAGTTCCGGCAAAATACGCGCCGGCAATTCATAGACGAATCCGCGACCGTCTTTTTTCATGAAGACGGCATTGATGGATTGCAATGGCGGCGACCGCACAATGCCGAACGGTCTTTGTTTCAACCTGAAGCCCGAAACCTGCAAGCCTGCCGGGGCGTCCAGACTTTGCACGCGCAGATATTTGGCGCTATTGCCCGGCAACTCAATCTGCAAACGTTGCAGACTTTGTCCGTCCTGTTTCAAAGACACAATGGAGGCCGTGCTCAAATGCTGCCATTGTTGTAGATCATTACTGGATTGAACCACAAGCTGCGCATTGAAATCGCTTGCTTTCTCGGACAACTGTACTTGCAAGGCCTCGATGGCTTCATCATCTGCTGCGACATCGATAATCCAATCATGCGACTCGAGCGCAGAGGGTTGATTGGCGAAATCGGCATCGAGGCTTAAATCGCCTGCCGCACTGCGCTGGACATGCAACCTCAACAAATCAGGATTCTGGCTGGCTTCTTTTGGCAAGGAGAAAGTTTTCGCTTGCACCCACGCTGCCGGCAAAGGGCCATAGGAAGTGGGCATCGGACCAAATGGCAATGCTTCTCCGGCGGCATTGAATGCGGCCAAATCCGACAAATCGTTTTTCTGGATGATGCGATAAACCTCTTCGGTCAAATTAATCGCATAAGCGCCCTCGCCTTGTGCATTTACCGGCCATTGCTGTGCATATTCAGTAGATGTCGAGGCTGCGGCGGTGGTGCTTAGCAAAGCACCCAGCATCAAGTATCGAAGTTTCATGCTTCCTCCTTTTCCTTCGGCGGCTGCGGCGCAAAATAACCAACGACCACCAGTAACAAACCGACTGCCAGACAAGACACGATGCCAGGAATATTTTGCATATAGGTGCGGTCGACCAGAATTAACTTGCCGAGTACCACCAACATCAGCAGTCCACCGCCCATCCATTGTTTTCGATCGCCGCGACGCGAGCCGAGAATCAATCCACTCACACCCAGCAAGCTCCACACAATCGTGAGGCTGGCATGGGCAACACCAGAGTTCAACAACGACTCGTTCCACGGCAGGTTATACAAATGATGCACGCCGCGTAATGTGGCCATCGTGACAAATACGAAACCGACATACGGCCAGAGTTTCAACACGTTTTGCATATCGGGCTTTTCATGACGGATATAAGCACCAAACAATGCAGCACCTGCCAGCAAGCTCAATTCCAACGGATTCATGAGCGGCACATACATCACCGGGCTTGCACTGCCCTCCAGGAACAGACCAACAACCCAGGCACAGCCCAGCAAGGCAAATGCAGGCGTGAACCACGCGGCATCATAACCATGGAAACGATTCTGCATTGGCCAGGCAAATACATTACGCAAACGCCACAGGCCAAGCGTCATCAAGCCAATCGGCAAGCAGATCGCCGGCGCATACCAGCCCTGTGCCAGGTTCCATTGCGTATCCACTTGATAATGCCATTGCATACTGAGTGCCATGGCAGCTGACCACAGCAATACGATATGCATGAAGCCTCCGGCACGCGAGTTCTGTGCAGCTTCATGATTTGCCTCACACCACAGGGCATAAACACCGGCGATCAGGAATGCTGCCCAGTACGCCCAGGTCGGCATCATCAACGGCGCACTGAACTCGTCAGCCGCAAACAACACCAAGATTGGCGCACTCAACATCGAGAAAGCAGCCAGTTTTTTCATCGATGGCCAATCCAGCCTGCTTTGCAACACGGTGGCAGCCAGAATGGTGATCGAGAAATACAATACGGAGTATTGCCAGATACCGATGCCGCGTTGTGCGATGTCGTAATCGTGCAACATCGCGCCAAACCACCACGCACATGCCCACAGGAATAGCAGCGGCGGCATCGCTTTGCCATCACTCAATCGCTTGAAGATCAGACTCAGCATGAAGCCGGAAATCGCGATGATGAACGCGCCAAGGTAATGTGCGTTCAACACGAGTTGTTCCAGATCACTCGAGTTGTAGGGCTCGTTCAAGACCGAGACCATGAACGAACCACCGGCAAGTAACTGCAGCAGCACACCGGTAAAAATGGGCAGAGAACGTTTCTGACGCAGACCAATCCAGGCCACGCCGACACCTTCCAAAGCCCAGACGGTCGCGGTTGTCGCAGCCGAGAATGCCAATGGCACGGCAAGCGTTGCGAAGCCCAAAGCCAATGCACCATAGGCTTCTGCCAACAAGCGCTCGTTTTTACGGCGATGCAGGAAATACACCATGCCGCCATAAATCAGCGAAACCACGAGCGCACTGAACGCCAGACCCAGACGATTTTCTTCAAGCAGTTTTGCCTGCAGCGGGAACGCCAGCAAAGGCGTACCGAAAACCAGCGTGCCGTCTACCCATGGCTTGCGATATTCGGTTTGCTTGATGACATACAACAAACCGATCGTCGTATAGAAAATGAAGAATAAAATCAGGAACGGTTCAACCGTGTTGAACAATTCGGGTTTGTAATATTTCGCACCCCAGGCCGTACCGACACCGAAGGTAAAAACGAAACCCATCAAATTCAACGCGCGCCAGGACTTTTTCCAGGCAATCGCAAAAACGGCAGTATTCAAAACAGCGTAATAACTAAACAAGGCGATGTGATTGCCGCTACCGGTGGTAATCAATACCGGTGCGAGATAACCACCGAGGAAACCAAGCACGGCAATCCACATCGTGTTTTGCAACACTGCCAGCAACGCCGCGCCCGCTACGAGTACCACGATCAAGCCAAAGCTCAGACCTGCCGGCAGCAAATTGAAGTATTTATAGGCAGCGAAAACAGTCAGCATCAGCATGCCGATCGCACCACCCTGCAAACTCAAACCGAATGCCGGGTTGCGTTCACGCTCGCGCCAACCAAATCCAAGGGCCGCAAGCGAGGCCACCGCAATCATGATCAGGCGGTATTCAATCGGGAACGTGAAATAGCCTTGCACATAGGCATAGCGTAATAACGCGGCGACACCAAAAAACAATACGACAACGCCTACCTTCACCGGCACGTTGCCTTCGGTAAACCAGCGTTTCACCTTGTCGATGACGCGTTCGTCCCAGGTCGCCTCCCTCATATTCCCCGTGACATTGGGTGTAATCGGTGGCGGAACTTTTGTCTGTTCAATAGGCGGCGGCATCGGCTTGGCAGCTTTAGGAGCGACTGGCTCGCTGCTCGTGAACACGGCACGGTTTGCCACATCCGCTTTTTCGGCCATGGCTGGAGCCGGTTTTTCCTGAGCCGGCACGGCCACTTCATTCGGGACAGGAATCGCGGGAGCCATCGGTGTCGCAACGGTTTTTTCGACAATTGGTGTCGTTGCGGTCGGAGCGGCAGGCTGTGGCTTGCTCTCGGCCGCCGGTGCTGCCTGCTGCGGTTTCGATTTTAGTTGCGCGCTCAACTGATCACGCTCGGCCGCCATTTTCCGGAACGCATCGCGTGCTTGCATCAACTCGGCTTCAAAACTATTGAGCCGGCTATGTAACTTGCCCAGTGATCCCAATAACCAACCGATAAAGAACCCCGCTGCGCCGCCGAGCAACCAACGTTCTTCCGACAAAACAATACCGACAAACAACGCAATAAAGCCGATTAACCAGTTCATCGAAAACCCATTTTGTATGAGACGGCCTGAGTCTAGCCGTTTGTGAAGACTTTATGAATGCAAAAAGGCCGGTCATGGACCGGCCTTCGATCAAGTATCGGCAATTGCTACCCGAAGTGAGTGCCTAGTAGCCCCCGGGCACACCCTTGCTTGCGACTGCGACCGCGTTATGCGGATGCAGGCTCTCGAAATGCGATGCCTGAACCCAGAAATCCTGAATCCGACTGTCGGCATTGAGTGCCGATTGCAGGCGGCGGGCAGCGTCTTCGCAGAACATCAGGTTTTGTCCATTGAGACGAGCAAAGGCTTGTTCGTCTTCGCGTTTTACCGCCGCCTGGACCGGAGTTTTCAGCGCGCCTTCGATGGTGTCGATTAATTCCACCAGCGGAAATTGCACGAAATCCGGCGAGAGTTTCACTTTGACTTCCGCAACACTGCGCTGGCTATGCGGGGTCGCCATGATGCCCTGCTCGCTTCCCAGCCAATTCAATACTTGCTGGTAATCCAGATCTTCACCGGCCGGAAAATCCTTGCCGAATTGTTCCTGGATTAATTGCCGCGCCAAGGCGGCCGAACATGGACAGGTACTTGAATAGGCAGCGTCGAGACCGAGCTCCAGCGAGAATTGATGCTTGTCCATAATGCCGGTGATACGTACCGGATAGGATTTCCAGCCACTGTTATCGGTGACCAAGGCAGGGCGACGCACCATATAGTCAAAGCGGATACTCAGTTTTGCCTGATCGGACAAATCGGAATGCGAGTCCAGAAAATCCTTGAGAATATGGCGAATGCTCTGTGGCGTAATCGCTTCGGCCGACAGATGACGATCCACATGCAAATACAAACGCGACATATGAATTCCGCGCACATCGGAGCGTTTCAAATTAACGAAGGCATTAACGCGTGCACCACTGGTGACGACTCGGCCATTTGCATCGGAAACCGAAACCGGCATTTCGATATCGCCCATACCCACCCAATCAAGTTCGCCGGCAATCGCAGGCTTCACTTCATTGGCGACATCGGGCATGACGCGCGCTAGGTTTTCGTTTGACTTTGGAGTCATTGGAGTTCCAAAAAAAGGTTTACGAGAGCTTAGATGGGGGCTAGTGCAGCTTTCGTCAAGATTCGACTATTTTACCGTGGCTGCGCTACGGCCGCACGCCATGCCAGCCACAAAAGCTTGGGTGCCGGGGCTTTCACGAAGCTTTTCGCCGCCATTAAATTAGCCAATTGCACCTGATCAAAGCGTGTTCTAGCCCTGCGAAACAAGGATCCCGCAGGTTTTTCGCCCAGAACTGAATTCAATTCAGTTGCCCAGTCCTGCAACAGACCGTTCTGCCCGATATTGGCCAATTGCGCAGCATTGACCGAATGACGCGCCATCAAATGCATCGGGATTCTGGCCAGATCCTCTGACGAAAGACCCTGTGGGAGTCGATGCAAAAGACAATGCACGGCGAATAATTCTTTGGGAGTAACCGTATTGCTGTTGAAAACCTTGCCTTCGATTTCAATCACCGCATTTGCGAATGGCAGTAAACTTGCGATCGCTTGTTCGGTATTGCTGGCGCGAGTGGAAGCCGTTTCGATAACGCTGAATAGACTCGACGAAAGTACAGTCCACGGTGCTTCGATATCAATCAGGCTTTGCGTAATTGGATGCCGCGGCTGTCCATTTGACAAGCGCAGAAATTCGTCAGCCCACCACGCGGTTTTAATTTCGGTAACACTAGCATCGCTCAATTCGAACAAGGTATGTTTCAACTCGTGCAGCAATGCGCCCCAGGCATGAAACACAAGCTTTTCTGAAGCTGGAACAAATACATCAGCAAACTGCATTTCCGGTTCGCGTGCATACCATTTGGCAACGAAATGCTGCAGCTCTTCGTGTTGCGAATCGCTCATATCCGCAATACACCTGCTGCGAGCAAATCCAGCGGCATGTCGGCCATCACATCTGCCCGCCAATTTTTTGGGTCGTCATGGGCTTCACGATAGCCCCAGATAGCGGCAACCGATTTCATGCCGGCGTGTCTTGCCGCAACGACATCGCGTTCATCGTCACCGACATAGATGCAATCGGAAGCTTGAACGGCAAGTAATTCGCAAGCGTGAAAGAGCTGGTCTGGATCGGGTTTTTTTCTTGGCAAGGTATCGCCGCCAATCAACACCGACGTGCGCTTGGTCCAGCCCATGCTGTGCACGACTTCTTTCGCGAGATAAAAAGGTTTGTTGGTGACGATACCCCAACGCGAGCCGCTTGCTTCGATGGCATTCAACACAGTCTCAATATCGGCAAATGGTGTACTGTGCTGAGCGACTGCTTGCTGATAGCAATCAAGAAACGGTTGCAGATATTGCAAACGTCGTTCTTCATCCAACTCTGGAAACGCAACCGCCAACATCGCGCGCGCACCTTTGGAAACCACCGGACGAATTTCAGACAAACTCAATGCAGGTTTGCCTGTTTGTTGAACGATTACGTTCAAGGCATTTAGCAAATCGACCGCGCTATCGACCAGCGTACCATCCAGATCGAACAGAATGACCGGCGCCATTTCAATATTGCTCATGGTTGTCATGATGGTTTTTGGGCTGTCATCAAATAATTGATGTCGGTGCGATCATTTACCCAGGCTTTACCGCTCAAGGGATTGTAAGCAAGACCGCTGATATCGAGTACGTTAAAGCCTTCTGCACGGCACCAAGATGCCAGTTCGGATGGCTTGATGAATTTTTGGTATTCATGCGTGCCTTTCGGCAACAGGTTCGCTAGGTATTCGGCACCGACAATCGCCACCGCAAATGCAGCCGGCGTGCGATTGAGCGTGGATGCGAACAATTTCCCGCCCGGTTTCAGCAATTTTTCGCAGGCGCGAAGGATCGATGATGGGTCCGGCACGTGTTCCAGCATTTCCATACAGGTAATGGCATCGAATTGACCTGCCATTTCTTCGGCCAACGATTCGACCGATTGCAGACGATAATCCACCTTCACATTCGATTCGTATAAGTGCAGCTTGGCGATCTCGATCAGTTCGGATGACAAATCGAGAGCGACAACGTCGGCACCTCCGCGGGCGAGCGCTTCACTCAACAAACCGCCGCCGCAACCGACATCCAGAATTTTTTTGCCTTTCAGCGGAAGCTGCCTTGCAACGTAATCCAGGCGCGCCGGGTTTAATTGATGCAGGGGTTTTTGCGGGCCATTCTCGTCCCACCAGCGATTTGCCAAAGCGCCAAACTTTTCGATCTCGGCGCGACTTACGTTCTCGATAGTCATCACAAACCTTTAGATAGCTGAAATTCGTTGACGCCAGTGTTTCGCTTTTTGTTTCAACTCGATGCTATCCATCGCAAGCAACTGGCCTTGTTCAAGTTTCGCAACACCGGCAATCCAGACATCGCTGACTTGCTGGCGGCCGCAGGAATACACGAGCTGCGAAATCACGTTGTAGATCGGCTGGGTTTCAATCGCACTCAAGTCGACGCAAATCAGATCGGCTTGTTTGCCGATTTCAATCGACCCGATCAAGTCCCCCATACCGATTGCTTTCGCGCCACCAAGCGTCGCGATATGAAGTGCCGTCGAGGCATTCACTGCGGTCGCGTCCGAAGCGACCGCTTTCGCCAACAAGGCAGCGGTTCGCAGTTCGTCGAACATATCCAGATCATTGTTGCTGGCACAGCCATCGGTGCCGACAGCCAGGTTCACTCCGGCGCGGCGTAATTTTTCTATCGGCGCAAAGCCGGAAGCCAATTTCATATTCGATTGCGGGCAATGCACCACCGACACACCGCGATCCGCACACAGGGCGATTTCCGCATCGGTCAATTGCGTCATATGCACGGCGATCATGCGGTCGTTCCAAAGCCCAAGCTGATCCAATCTGGCAATGGGTCGCATGCCGTGCAGCTTGATCGACTCTTCCACTTCATGTGCGGTTTCATGTACATGGCAGTGCACGGGAATATCGAGCTGATCCGAAAGCACGCGAATGCGGTCGAAACTGTCATTACTGACTGTGTACGGAGCATGCGGTGCAAATGCAGTGCGAACCATCGCGTCACGACGATAGTTGTCGTGAACTTCGCAGGCCTTGTCGAAATATTCGGCAGATGTTTTTGCCCAGGCCGACGGAAAATCAATGATCGGCAAACCCACGAGCGCCCGGAAACCATGCTTGTTATAGGTGGCCGCTTGCGCGTCCGGGAAAAAGTAATTGTCGTTGGTACAGGTAGTACCGCCTCGAAGCATTTCCGCGATCGCCAGTTCAACGCCATCGGACACATATTCCGGCCCCATGATCGCGCCTTCGATCGGCCAGATGTGTTCCTGCAGCCAAGGCATTAATGGCAAGTCGTCTGCCACGCCGCGCAACAAAGTCATCGGGTTATGCGTGTGGGCATTCACCAGACCCGGCAGCAACACGGCATCCGGACGTGAAACGGTTTTCGCTGCGGTGTATTTCCTTGCGGTTTCCGCATTCGGCAGAATATCGACAATTCGATCGCCAGAAACGACAACGGCGTAGTTTTCTAGCACTACGCCGTGAGGTTGTACGGGCACCACCCAACCTGCTTCGATAATCAAGTCACAGGCTAATAGCGATTCCGTCATGTTTTATCCAATTGTTGTTTAATTACTTGACCCGCGATACGTATTCACCGGTACGGGTATCAACTTTGATTTTTTCGTCTTGAGCGACAAACAACGGTACGCGAACCACTGCACCGGTTTCCAGTTTCGCTGGCTTGCCGCCACCACCGGAAGTATCGCCACGCACGCCCGGATCGGTTTCAACGATTTGCAGCTCTACAAAGTTTGGTGGCTGCACGGCAATCGGTGTTCCGTTCCACAAGGTCACGACGCAGGATTCTTCACCCTTGATCCATTTGGCAGCATCGCCCACGCCTGTCGCATCGGCTTGCACTTGCTCGAAGGTTTCCTGCTGCATGAAATGCCAGTACTCGCCGTCGTTGTACAAATACTGCATATCAGTATCCATCACGTCGGCAGCTTCAACATCGTCGGTAGCCTTCATAGTCATTTCGACGATGCGGCCGGATTTGATGAAGCGATATTTCATGCGCGTGAAGGCCTGGCCTTTACCCGGCTTTACATACTCGGTGTCGATAATGACGCACGGCTCGCTGTTGACAATAATTTTCATGCCGTTTTTGACATCATTCATGCCGTAAGTGGCCATGGGTATTACTCCTGAAAAAAGCAAAGGCCGCGTTTGGCGGCATTAGTTTGGTAAAATTCGGGTCTTGACCAGCCATTCGGCTGTTAAAAACCGACCCAGCAAGCCCACTATGATAACCGCTAACAGTCCATTCGCGCAGCCCAAGTCCTGGCAGATGCTCTGGCGCGAGGCCGTTCGCGACCCGCGCGAACTCTTGGAAATGCTGGCATTACCGCATTTGGCGGCACAAATTTCAGACCAGGCCGCGGCCCAGTTCCCGCTTCGGGTACCGATGGGTTTTATCGCAAAAATGCGCCGGGGCGATCCCAATGACCCTCTTTTGCGCCAGGTGTTGCCGGTACTGGAAGAAGATGAAGTTGCCGAGGGTTACAGTTTTGATGCCGTCGGTGATGCTGCCGCCAAGAGCGGCACCGGTGTCATTCACAAATATCATGCCCGTGCCCTGCTGATTACCACCGGAAGTTGTGCCATTCATTGTCGCTACTGCTTCCGTCGGCATTTTCCGTACGCCGAAGAAACTGCCGCCAGCTCGCATTGGTCCGAAGCAATCGCCTATTTGAAATCCGACACCAGTATCACCGAACTTATTTTGTCGGGCGGCGACCCACTGTCGCTGGCGACCAGCAAGCTAAAAGAATTGACTGATGCCTTGACCGAGCTTCCTCACCTCAAACGACTTCGTATCCACACCCGCTTACCGGTCGTTTTGCCGGAGCGTGTTGACGGTGAATTGCTGAGCTGGATCGATGGCCTACGCTGGCCGCTTGCGATTGTCATCCATGCCAACCATGCCAATGAACTCTGTGAGAACGTGGCCGATGCGGTTTCTCGACTTAAACTTCACGATGCCACCTTATTGAATCAGGCCGTACTTTTGAAAGGTGTGAACGATAGTGTCGACGAACAGATACGGCTTTCCGAGCGCTTGTTCGAGATCGGCGTGCTGCCCTACTACCTGCACCAACTCGACAAAGTCCAGGGCGCTGCACATTTCCAAATCGACGATCGGCAAGCCCGCGATATTCACCATGGCATGATGCGAGCACTGCCCGGCTACCTGGTTCCCAAACTAGTACAGGAAATACCCGGCGAGGCCAGTAAAACGCCCCTGTGATGGTCATCATGACGTGACTTCTGGTATTGTTAATCCCCTCGCATGTAAGCCTTTATAAGATTAAGGAGTCTTTGGATGGCAAAGCAGGACGCCGTCATCCGGTTGTTACTGGTGGAAGATCAACTGGAAGATGCCGAGCATCTGATCAGTATGCTGCGTAATGGCGGCATGGCCATCCGACCACAACGACCTGAGTCCGAAGAAAATCTGCAGACGCTGTTAGGCAGCCAAAGCATCGACATGGTGCTGGTTGCGTTCGACTCCAAATATATCGGTTTTAACCAGGTGATTGCTGCCGTGACCGCTACCGGCAAGGACATTCCGGTACTTGCTTCGACCAAAGTGCTCGATGAAGCAAGCGTTATGTCCGCGATCTCCTCTGGTGCTCGTGACGTTGCGCTGCGAACCAAAGCCGAGCACGTGCAATTTGTCGTCCGTAATGAATTCAATGCCCTGTTAAGCCGTCGCAGCCTGCGCCACCTTGAGGCAGCGCTCCGGGAAACCGAGCGTCGTTGCGATACTTTGATTTCGTCGTCCCGCGATCCGATTGCCTACATCCACGAAGGCATGCATATTCGCGCCAATGAAGCCTATCTGGAAATGTTCGGTTTCGAGGAGTTCGAGGAAATCGAAGGACTTTCCGTACTCGATTTAATTGATTCGAGCCATGCGGACGCATTCAAGCAAGTATTGAAAAATATCAGCAAGGGCGAAGCACCGCCGAAGAATCTGGAATGCGGCGCCGTTCGCAGCGACGGTAGCCAGTTCGACGCCGTAATGGAATTCTCGCCGGCAACCTACGAAGGCGAGTCCTGTCTGCAGATTGTGTTCCGCCAGCAAACGATTGATGCCGACATGGCGAAAGAGCTGGACAACCTTCGCCAGCGCGATGCCACGACCAACCTCTATAACCGTCAATTCTTCATCACCGAAACCGAAGCCGTTGTCGCCGCTGCCGTTTCCGGCAAGGCTAACCAGTCCCTGTTGCTGATCGAGGCCGACAATTACGACAATCGTATTGAAGAAGTCGGATTGGCGCTTGCCGATGAAGTACTGAAGAAAATTGCCGATCGTTTGCAAGGCCTGATGGATGAAAACAGCATCGTGGCTCGCTTTGCCGACCACACTTTTGCAGTCCTGTGTCGTCAACACGACCACAACCAGACAACTGCAATGGCTGAGAAGATTCGTGCGGCGTTCGAAGGTCAGCTGATCGAACTCGGCCAACATTCACTGGCGCTCACCGTCAGTATTGGTGGTGTTCAAATCGGTGAAAAGATTGCCAGCGTGCCGCAAATTCTCGGCAAATCGAATCAATGCCTGCAATCGGCAGAAGGCGTAGGCGGCAATCGTTTCGATATTTTCGACCCGGCTGCACGCGACCGTGCCGAAGAAGAGTTGATACAGGCCTGGGTTGCCCGTATCAAGGAAGCCCTGAACGAAGACCAATTCGTCCTGAACTATCAGCCGCTGATCAGCCTGGCAGGTGCCGAGGGCGAAGCCTACGAAGTGCTTCTGCGAATGACGGCACCGACCGGCGAAATTGTTTCACCTGAGAATTTCATTCCGATCGCCGAAGAACATGGATTACTCGCCGATATCGACCGCTGGGTGATAGGACGCACGATCAGTCTGTTGGCAGAGAAAGCCAAAGCAGGAATTGATACCACCCTGTTCGTCAAGGTAACTCCTGCCTCGCTGGTAGAAGGTGATTTGCATAACTTCATCTCGACGCAACTTAAAGCCCAAGGTATTAACGGCGATAAATTGGTCCTGCAAATCCCGGAATCGAAAATCTTTAGTCACTTGAAAGCACTGCAGGCTTTCCAGAAGATTATCGGCTCTTTCGGTTGCCGCCTATGCCTGGAACAATTTGGCACCGGCCTGAATTCATTCCAGATGCTCAAGCATTTTGAACCTGCCGTGCTGAAAATCGACCGCAGCTTCATCGTGGATCTGGCGAAAAATACCGATAACCAGAAGAAGGTCAAGGAAATCGTCGATGAAGCTCATAAGCTGGACAAACAATGCGTCGCCGAATTCGTTTCCGATGCCGGCAGCATGTCTTTCCTGTTCTCGACCGGTATCGACTACGTGCAAGGCAATTTCCTCGCACCGCCGATGACGACAATGACTTACGAGTTCTAAGTCTCCAAACTAATGAATACAAAAAAACCGCCTCTCGGCGGTTTTTTTTTCGACAGCTACAACGCTTAGATCGAAGAACTGTTTTTCAATGCGGCGATCCGTTCCGACAATGGCGGGTGGCTCATGAACAGCTTTTTCAAACCTTGCGCGATATTGCCGTTGATTCCGAACGCGGCAATCTGCGTAGGCAATGTGCTTTGTGGCTGATTACTGGCCAAGCGCTCCAATGCGGCCACCATCTTCTGCTTGCCGGCCAGGCTCGCACCGCCGGCATCGGCACGGAATTCACGCCAGCGGCTGAAATACATCACGATGATCGACGCAAACAAACCGAACACGATCTCGAGCGCAAATACGACGGCAAAATAGCCCAGGCCATGACCGTCACGATTCCCCAGAACCGCCTTGTCGATAATATTGCCGATGATGCGAGCGAAGAACATCACGAATGTATTCACTACACCTTGAATCAGCGTGAGCGTCACCATATCGCCATTGCCGATATGGCTCACCTCATGCGCCAGCACGGCCTCGGCTTCATCACGCGTCATTCCGCGCAGCAAGCCACTCGATACCGCGACCAAAGAACTGTTGCGCGTCATGCCGGTAGCGAAGGCATTGATCTCCGGCGCCTCGTAAATGCCCACTTCAGGCATTTTGACGCCCGCTTTATCCGACTGCTTCTTGACGGTATCGACCAGCCAGCGTTCGATTTCATTGCGTGGCTGAGTGACAATCATCATGCCTGTGGCACGTTTAGCCATCCATTTTGACAGTGCGAGCGAAATGAATGACCCGGCAAAACCGAATACGGCACACATCAACAATAAACCGCCGAGATCCGTACCGTATTGTGCCGCATACATATCCAGACCAAAGGCCTTGAATATCAGCGACACCAAAAGCAGGATGGCAAAGTTTGTAGCCAAAAATAATGCGATGCGATTGAACATGGATGAAAAACCCGAATGAAGTTGTTACATCCAGAAAATGTAGTTGGCAGTGCGAATTTCAAGCCAGGAGCCATTAAATTATCGAATCCATTCAGCTAAGCTTGATGTATGAATACAACACAACCCTATCGGGGCCGCTTCGCACCTTCGCCAACAGGACCGTTGCATTTGGGTTCGCTACTGGCTGCGATCGGTAGTTGGCTAATGGCGAGGCAAGCTGGTGGCAGTTGGTTGATTCGCATTGAAGATATCGACCCGCCAAGAGAAATCAAGGGAGCAGCACACAACCAGATCGAAACCTTGAAAAGGTTCGGCATGGAATCCGACGAAACAGTCTTGTGGCAAAGCCGACGCAGCGAACGCTATCAGGAAGTACTGAAAAAATTACTTGATTCGAACGACGCTTTCGAGTGTTTGTGCTCGCGCAAAGACTTGATCGAGCATCAGGGAATACATCGTGTTTGCACGAGCAAAAACGCCGAAAAAAACTCTGCCATCCGACTTCGAATTCCCGACATCACTATCGAATTTGCAGACCAGATCCAGGGCAAGTTTTCACAAGCGCTCGGCTTGGAAGTAGGCGATACGGTTATCAGGCGTGCAGATGGATTTTGGGCATACCAACTTGCGGTTGTCGTGGACGATGCCGATCAGGGGATCACCGATATTGTTCGTGGCAGCGATTTGCTCGACTCGACGCCCAGACAAATTTATCTTCAACGCCAACTCGGGTTTTCGACCCCTCGCTATGTACATTTACCGCTCGTGGTCGATGCCACCGGCCACAAGTTATCCAAGTCATTGGCGGCATTCCCGGTTGACCCGAATAACCCAATCCCGGCGATGCGCGCGATCTGGCAATGCTTGGGACAAAACGCCGTGGATTGGCCGCAAGACAATAACGCTGAACGCGCACTATTACAGGCGATCACGCGGTTTGATGCCATGAAAATTCCCCCGCATTCACAAATGCCAACTACATAACAGTTTTGGCTCGGGCGACCACTTGCATGAATCCCGATAAAGCGCGATGCTCAGTGATTCCTAAGCTCCATTCGCTAGCGCAGGGCATGCAATGTCAGATACCCGTATCATCAAAAAATACCCGAATCGTCGGCTTTACGACACCGAAATTTCCAGCTACATCACATTGGAAGATATTCGCCAATTGATTATCGAAGGCGAAACTTTCGAAGTGCGTGAAGCAAAATCCGGCAAAGACATTACCCGCTCCGTTTTACTGCAGATAATTGCCGAACACGAAGACATCGGACAACCCATCCTGTCGGCACAGCTGCTTACCGAAATTATTCGTTTCTACGGAGATTCCCTGCAGGGTTATATCGGAAGCTATCTGGAACGCAGCGTCGACATGTTCATCGATCAACAACAAAGTCTGCGCAGCCAGGTCAGCAATATCGTCGGGCAAACCCCATGGCCCTTGCTGAATCAAATTACCGAACGCAATCTGGAATTATGGAAAACATTGCAGGAAGGCATTCTCGGACCAGTCACCCCAGCGCGTAAAACCAAATCCTCACGAAAGACGAACTCCACTGAATCAAGCCGCTCATGAACTCACGTATTGCCGTGGTAACCGGTGGCCTGGGTGCCATCGGTCTCGCCACCTGTCGCGCTTTGGCGCAAGCCAACTTTAAAGTCATCGCAGCCGACCTGCCGGCGTCGCAATCGCGTTGGGACGACATTCAAATGTCGATGAAAAACCTGAATATCCACTTTGAGCCCGTTGATGTCAGCGATTTCAACCAATGCGCACTTTTCGTGCAGCAAGTGGAATCCCTGCACGGCCCGATTAGTGTGCTGGTGAATAATGCCGGCATTACCCGCGATGCCGTACTGAAAAAAATGGAGCCCGCCGATTGGGATTCGGTCATTGCCGTCAATCTGACCAGCGTATTCAATCTATGTCGCCAGGTCGTGGATGGTATGTGCGAACGTGGCTATGGCCGCATCGTCAACATCAGCTCGATCATTGGCCAAACCGGTCAATTCGGACAAAGCAACTACGCTGCCGCGAAATCCGGCATGCATGGCTTTACCATGTCTCTGGCGCGTGAAGTCGCCCGCAAAGGCGTCACGGTAAACAGCGTGAGTCCAGGCTATATCAAGAGCGCGATGACCGATGCCGTACCGCAGGAATTGCGTGATCAAATTCTTGCCACTGTACCCGTGGGCCGCATTGGACAACCCGACGATATTGCTCGCGCTGTCGCTTTTCTATGCGCAGAAGAGTCCAGTTATCTGACAGGCGTGAATCTGCCGGTGAATGGCGGACTGTTTATCAGTTTTTGATGCAGGAGGCCGCTTGCGTCCGCCATGGATGGCGGAAGTGTCGAAAATGCAGGAGCAATTTTCGACCGGGCGACCATCATCGATTTATTGCTCTTTGTTCGGGCCCTAGGGCCCTCCTACGCAAATTGCTATTTCGCACCACCGCAATATTTCGCGTAAAACTTTTCCGCCTTCGGCATCAGTGATTGCAGATGCGAAATCCGATTGGCCGGATCGGGATGGGTCGATGCAAATTCCGGCGGACGTTGTCCACCATTGAGTTGCGACATCCGCTCCCACAACGGCACGGCCTCTTTTGGATTAAAACAGGCTGCAGCAGCAAGCATAAGTCCGACTTCATCGGCCTGGGTTTCGTGATTACGGCCATAAGGCAATACCGCACCATATTGCGTAGCTGCGCCTAACGCCGACATCACCATCTGCTGCTGCCCCGGGTCCATATCGCCGATCGCCATACCGGCAGCCATTTGTCCAATCTGGACCAGTTTTTGTTGAGCCATACGTTGCGAGCCATGACGAAGCATGGCGTGTGCAATTTCATGCCCCATCACGATTGCCATGGCGTCATTGTTTTTAGCAACCGGAATCAGGCCGGTATAGACCGCCATTTTTCCACCCGGCAAACAAAAGGCATTCGCCTGCGGTGATTCGAGTACCGCCACACTCCATTCAAAAGTCTCCGCCAGTTTTGGCGAGGCCATATTATTTTCAGCGGCCAAATCGGCTTCGACATTACTGGCGACATTGACCAGTCGTTTTGCTATTCCGGTAATCGCGATGACATTCGGATCATTGTCTGGCAGCGGTTTTTCCTGGCTGAGCACTTGCTGGAACGCTTCCAGTCCCATCTGGGCTTCCTGATCGGTCGTAGCTCCGTAATGTGCTTTCTCGCCAGTGAGTGGGTCCGGCTCCGCATTACCGAACCATGACCAAGCGGCATAAGCCGCGAATAACAAAATTATCCACCAACGGATACCACCGCGCCGTCTGGGCGATTGCTGGTTACCAAAGGCATTTTGCTGCATGCTCAAATCCTTTCTTAAAGCGGACGTACAACCCGAAACCCGATACGCGCATTATGCGTCTTCTGCAAAGTCGCAGTTCTAAAGCTTACTCTCGCTTCGTTCAGTGAACTGGCCCAGGACGCGCCACGTGTGACGCCCATTTTGCAGCCTGGATTCACCCATGCACTACCATCGTCGGGTGCTCGCTGATAACTATCGTGCCAGCAATCTTGCACCCATTCTTCCAGGTTGCCGCTGATATCAAAAGTCCCCCAAGTTTCTCGCGGGAAACTCCGCACAGGTGCCGCACCCCAATGGAAATCTCGATAATCGGCAATCGCATTCCCCCAGCTGCGGCTCTGCACCGATTTATCGCCGGCTCCTGCCAGATTGGCGACCACTTTTGCGGGCGAATGATTACCCCAGGGATAGAGCGTGTCATTGCCTGCTCGCATTACATATTCAAATTCCGCTTCACTTGGCAAACGATAGGTCACGCCGGTTTTTACCGACAGCCACTTGGCATAAGCGGTCGCGTCATGCAGGTTGACATGCGCGACCGGCAAATCTTCTTTCGCTAGCCTGCCAAGATGATCATGACGCCAATTGATGTTTTCGCGCTTGGTCATACTGCCGCCTTTTTCATCGAACACCATCGACCACCCGCGTGAATCCGCACGTGTCCGATAGCCCGAACTCTCGATGAACTGCCTGAATTGGCCGACGGTAATTTCATTTCTGGCTATCGCAAAACCACGTTCGAAACCGACCAGATGTCGCGGCATCTCGGCCGGACCCGCCAAGGCAAAACTTGGCGGCGAGCCCATTTCAAACTTCCCGTATGGAATCACCACCATTTCGGGAACGGGACTGCTCATTGTCCAGCTGTCGCTAAATACTTGCAGTGGTTTGAAACGCCCGTAATGCTTTACTTCATCGAGTCTTTTTTCCAGGGCGATCACTTCTGGATGCAGTGGCAATATTTTCCTGGCCTGAAAGTAGTAGGCCTGAGCAGGGCTCATACGCAAACCATCCAGCGCGAGATTCGCCAAAACGATTTTCTCCCGGATACTCTGATTCAAACGACCTCGAACATGGCTTGAAATCATCTGGTATTGCGGATTTTCCCCGTCAATCGACTCTGCCTGTTTCAGCGCGATCAAGGCGGCTTCGAATTTCGACTGCTTCGCCAGACTCAAAGCCGCCCGCTCGCGCTGAGATCGCAAACGGTCAATGGCTAACACTGCCGGTTGGTATTCCGGAAAGGCTTCGATGGCCTTGCGGTAAGTCGCCACGGCATTGTTCGATGGCTTGTCGCTATCGGACTCGATAATCAATCCTTGCTTTTCCAGGGCTACCGCTTTTTG
The DNA here is from genome assembly GCA_036676335.1 of Arenimonas sp. Lineage (GTDB taxonomy): Bacteria > Pseudomonadota > Gammaproteobacteria > Xanthomonadales > Xanthomonadaceae > Arenimonas. The sequence goes on from JAKFDD010000011.1 coordinate 177,647, forward strand.
CTGCAAGGTTTCGGCTTGTTTTGCCAATTCAAGTTCGGCATTCAAGGCATCGATTTCAGGGTGCCGTACCAGACTTGATTTCATGACATGAAGCAAACGACTGGCCTCGGTCAAATTGCCATCGCGAATTGTTTTGCGTGTCACCAGAACCAGGGCTTCAAATGTATTTTCAAGACCTTTCTTCGCCTTGCTGTTATCGTCGTCGAATCGCAATATCGCCAGGTACCATTCAAGCGCACCTGCCTGTTTCTGATTTACACCTTCGAAACGTGCGACTGAAAAAGCGTCTTCCGCATTCCGGATAGCCTGGGATAAATTTTCTATATTCACCATTGGCAATGCCAATACAGGTACGGCATCGGCATTATTATTCGCCGATGTTGATGCAGTATTATTCGGCGCATTTTCAGCAGGCACGGCCGTTTTCGGGGAGGCCTGGTCAGCTGGCCGGCATCCCACGATGATCAGGCATAAAGTAGCAATACTCAGTAATGACGAGAATTTCAGCATGCGAGGTTTTCGTTTCGGCCTTGTTCATTCAATTTTAGGAAGCAAGCGATGCGAAGGTAGGCTAATCTGTTAGCCCACGCAACCACAGGACAACAATGAATCACTGGATTGACTCGCCCGAGCGCTTGAAAGCGCATTTTGCCGCTTGGTCAGAACATAAAACCGTTGCACTCGATACGGAATTCGTCCGCGAAAAAACCTATTATCCACAGCTTGCGCTGGTGCAACTTGCAGTACCGGGTGAAATTTTATTGATTGACCCGCTGGTACCCGGGATAGCGGGAGAATTAAAACCCTGGCTGCTGAATCCCGATATCTGCAAAATCATCCATAGCCCCAGCGAAGATTTGCAGGCATTCTCGCGAGGCGTCGGTGCCGTCCCCGTCAATATTTTTGACACCCAGGTGGCTGCTGCATTGTGCGGAATGGGTACTGGACTCGGCTACCAGAAACTGGTTGAACTGATTACCGGAAACGTCCTTGAGAAAGGCGAGACTCGTTCTGATTGGTTGAAACGCCCCCTGACCGAATCGCAATGTCATTACGCAGCTGACGACGTACATTATTTGCATGAAGTACATGCGGTTTTATCGGAAAAACTGATTGCTCTTGATCGTTTGAAATGGCTGCAGGCAGATAGCGAACGTGCGGTGCGTAATGCGAATAATGATGTCGATGATCCATTCCCGCATCTAAGCCTGAGCCGTGCCCAGGGTCTGGACCATCAGGCACAGGCCCTGCTCTGCAGATTATTGCGATGGCGCGACACCAAGGCGCGCAGCAGCGATAAACCGAAAAGCTGGATTCTGGATAATGAGCTGGCGGCTTTCCTGGCACGAAGCGCACCCACTCAATACAACATGTTTATCGCCATTCTGGATCGCAGCCCGAAAGCACCTCGTAAATTCCGTTCCGAACTTTGGGAAGAAGTGACCCGTCCACTGACGGAAATCGAACTCGCAATACCGCCGATCAAGAATATCGAAACAATCGACAAGCAGAAATTACGAGCCATGCAGGAAGCCGTGGCACAACATGCTGCCAGCCTGAATATCCCGGAAGGCTTGCTCGCTTCGCGCAAGCATCTTGAGGTATTGCTGGAAGGACATTGGCCACATGCACTTGAAGGTTGGCGTCGCGAGCAGCTTGAACCGTTGCTTGGCTCCCATATCCCGGCAGCATAGGAATTGTCGATGAACAAAAATCTTATATTCCTTCCGATGCTCGTGCAGATATTGCTGACGATTATCGTTTTTGTCTGGCTCCGCATCGTCAAATCCAGAGCCGTCAAGCTCGGCCAGGTTGATCAGGAAAAACGTGCCCTGCACCCGGACGCGTGGCCCGAATACGTATTGAAAGTTTCCAATAACATCAACAACCAATTCGAAACCCCGGTATTGTTCTATGCGCTGGCGCTAATGCTCTGGGCACTGGATTCGGTGGATATATTCGCACTGGTTTTTGCATGGGGATTCGTCGTCACCCGCATAATTCATGCCTACATTCATACCGGTTCAAACATCGTTCCGGTGAGACGGCGCGTATTCACGATTGGCTGCATTTTTTTAGTTTTACTGACATTGCTGGGATTCAAGTCGATACTTGTCCCGATGTTCGCCAACTAAATAGTTCGTTTGGGCACCAACGGCAACACCATCAAGTTCCGCATTTTGGGCAGCTATAGAGATTTTTGCGAAACGGAAGTGGAAGCCACAGAAAATGGCCGATGAACAAGGCAAGCTTCCAACTACCTGAAGCCTTGCGAACCAGAGTGGTTCCGCAAGCGTGACAAGCATCTTCCTGCCTAACTTCTTCATTGATAACGGCAAACTTGCCCGAGTCAATTTCCGCAATAATTTCCCTCGCTTCGGAAATATGTTCGAGCGGCACCAAAATCTGCACGCCTCCCATGGCTTGCGACCAAACCCACTCCGCAGTCGCCAAATGTCGATTGCCGAGAATGGCCGGGATCCCTTCCGCCTCAAGCCGGCCGCGCACTATATCGGCGTGGATGACGTCGATAAAGCTGTCAACGATAACCCAATCCTTAGTGTTGGTTTCGCTCAATCTTCGCAACCTTGCAAGCGAATTTTCTGACCCGGCTGCAACATGTAATTCGGTGCACGTAATTTATTCGCTTTGGCAACTTCGGTCAGATCGCAGTTGTGCTCCTTGACGATAGCCAGCAAATTATCGCCTTTACGAACTTTATATTGCTTTACTTTGAGCTCCGTTTTTTTCTTGCTGCTTTTTTTGATTGGCTCGACTGGCGTGTCGGCAGCCATCGATGCTGTCATATTTTGATTGCCTGCCGTATTCAGCAAGGGATTCATGCTGGCATTGCCACTGATTCCGGCGATGGAATTTGGCGTAAATACAGGTGAAAAATCCTTATTCGCACGCATCAGTTCTGCTGCCAATTCGGCGCGCGGCCCTTGCACGCAATGCGTACGGTACATGGCGGTCAGTTTCTTGGGCGCTCTTAGAACAGTGCCTGCCGGGATATATGCATCGGCATCGTAACGCGGATTCAAATTGCGCAATACCCGGAACCAACCATCGCGGTTATCTACATTGCCAAGGCAAATCGTCAGCTCGTTAATCGAACTCGCACGCGTCAGTGTAAACAGGTCGGGCGTAGTATCAATTTTCGGAAAGACCAGACCATATTTTTTGGGATGCAGAAAAAGCCAGGCCGCGGCGATAACCTTCGGCACGTAATCGCGGGTTTCCGCAGGCCACTGGTTATAAACTTCCGGCGACCAGAAACTCCTGCCGCCGCTTTGGTTATAAATACGCAGCGCGCGACCTTCACCGCCGTTATAGGCCGCGATCGTCATTTCCAGATTGCGGTTCAATTCCGAAAAACGTTCGTTGATATAGCGTGCATTTGCACGGGCAGAATGCTCTGGATCAAAACGGGTATCGAACCCGGTGCCATCACGACCAAGACCAAAACGGGTGCCGGTCGCATACATGAATTGCAATGGGCCACTTGCACCGGCTCGCGAAATGGAATGCACGCGACCACCGGATTCTTTTGCCATGATGCCGAATAACAATGCTTCAGGCAGTCCGGCTTTTTCGTATTCCGGCGACATCAGGTAACGCATGTATTGGTAGTTTTCCCAGGAATCAATCAGAAACGAACGTTGCTGCGTTAGCCAATCGCGTATTGCCGCTTGTATTGGCTCGTTCATTTCCACCATGCGTTCAAGACTGCGACCGTTGTCGAGCAATCCCATCGATTTCTGTGCTTCCGGCGATTGCGATAAAATCGGCGAATCATCGTTGGCAAGTCCCGGCTCCTTTTCAAGCTGTCCCAGATCATGGGTTTTCAGCAAGCCTTCATAGATCGTAATCACTTTCGTGCTTTCACAACCTTTGGTCTTGAAACATTGGGTTGCGATGTCTTCGATATCTTCAAGCGCTTTATTCATTTGCGCCATGCCGTTGCTATCGCCATCGGCCAACACGATCTGAGCCTTGCGATAACGTTCGCTGGCCTGCTCCATTTGCGCATATAACGGAGCGAATTTATCTGTCTTTGGTGCGGCATTAGCGAACGAAGCCGGAAGCGCGAGCAAAACACAGAAAACAATACGCGAATTAATCATGAAAACTCCTCAAAACCATACTGTGCAGGGTATCGGCTGGCGGCCGGAACTACAAGGTTTAACATTTGCGGTTAAGGCACTAGAATCGAGGCCTTACAGGAGAACTCAATGAATGAAATTCTGATTGGCAAAGGCGAAATTCCGGTTCAGCTGCTCGCAAAATACGGCAACCGACATGGTTTGATCGCTGGTGCCACCGGAACCGGAAAATCGGTCTCGCTGATGGTATTGGCAGAGGGTTTTTCGAGGCTTGGAGTTCCCGTCTTCATGGCCGATGTAAAAGGCGATGTCAGTGGCTTGGCGATGCCGGGCACAACAAACGAAAAAATAACGGCACGTGTTCAGCAAATTGGCATTGAGGGCTATATCAACGAAGGAAATCCGACCATATTTTGGGATTTGTACGGCAAGCAAGGGCATCCCATTCGCACCACCGTTTCGGAATTTGGCCCGACCCTGTTTAACCGGATTCTGGAATTGAACGACACCCAAAGTGGCGTGCTCGATATTGCTTTCAAATTAGCCGATGACGAAGGTCTTCTGCTACTGGACTTGAACGACCTGCGCGCCTTGCTGAATTTCGTCTCGGAAAATAAAGCCGAAATCTCGAGAAAATATGGCCTGGTCAGTCCGACCTCGGTGGCGGCGATTCAACGCGCCCTGCTCCGTCTCGAACAGGAAGGCGGCGAAGAGTTCTTCGGCGAACCCGCGCTGGATTTGAACGATTTGATGCGGCAAGACATGAGCGGCCGCGGCATCATCAACTTGCTCACGGCCGATCAACTCATTCTGAAACCGCGCTTGTATTCGAGCTTCCTGCTGTGGCTGCTCTCGGAACTATTTGAAAACCTGCCGGAAATGGGTGATTTGGACAAACCGAAACTGGTCTTTATTTTTGATGAAGCCCATTTATTATTCGAAGACTGCCCGCCTGCTCTTCAGCAACGCGTCGAACAAGTCGTCCGGCTGATTCGATCGAAAGGCGTCGGCGTTTATTTCTGTTCGCAAAACCCGGACGACGTTCCCGATGACATTCTGGGCCAGCTTGGCAATCGCATTCAGCATGCCTTGCGTGCGTACACACCACGCGATCAGAAAGCAGTGAAGACGGCTGCTGAAACTTTCGTGCAAAACCCAAAGCTTGATGTCGCAAAAGTGATTTCCGAACTGGCCGTTGGTGAAGCGCTGGTTTCTACGCTGCAGGAAAAAGGCATTCCTTCACAGGTCGAACGTGCCTATATTTGCCCGCCGCGTTGTCGCATGGGTGCTATCACCGATGAAGAACGCTCCACTGTTCGTGCTCGCAGTCCTGTCGGCACGAAATACGATGCAGCGATTGATCGCGAATCTGCCTATGAAATATTGAACAAGGCAGTACAAGGTCTACCTGTCGCAAACGAAAAAATAAGCAGCAAAGCAAAAGTGCCCGCTGCAGAGCCCGCAGCAAAAGAAGAACCACCTTCCAAACTCAACGAGTTTTTGTGGGGCACCAAACGGCGTCAAGGCGCCGTCGAAGCGGCGGCCAAATCGGCAACGCGTACGGTGGCCAGTGGCCTCGGCAGGCAATTACTGCGTGGATTACTGGGCGGCCTTCTGGGCGGCAAGCGACGTTGATCATGGCGGCGAATTTACATCCCAAATCCAGACAAAAAATTGCCCCCTGGCACACGCAACTAGGGGCCTTTTTTCTGTATCCGGCACGCCCGGCCGTTTTGCCCGCCGTGGTGATGCTGACTTTCTGCGTGATGATTTCCGGCTATCTATCCGTACTTGGCCTGTTCATTGCGATTGCTGCAACGCTGAGCGCCTACAAATTCGCTTTTGAAATCCTGCAACAGCACGCCGATGGTTGGGAGGAACCGCCCGAAGCGATGATGACGGTCCGCAATGGCCTGGTTTTTCGATATCTCATTTCACTGATGGTGGTCGGCGCATTTCATTGGGTTATCGAATTTTATTTCGGCTCTACGGCCGGCTTTGTCGTATTGGCACTATTCTGTTTGATACAGCCCGGCTACACCATGCTGGCGGTCATCGAAGGCAGCATATTGTCGGCCATTAATCCGGCCAAATGGCTGCGTCTTATGCAAATCCTGGGCAACGGCTATTTCCTGCTGGCAATTCTCCTGCTCAGTGCACAACTTCTCGAAACCTGGCTTTCCAATACGGCTTTATCGTTCATGCCCAACATCATTGCCACGGCAATCGTGAAGGCTTTCGGGCTCTGGGTTCTGTTTACCAGCGCTTACTGGATGGGTTATCTGGTTTACCAATATCACCGCGAGCTAAGCTACGAACCAAACGCCCATGTTGATCAGGCAATACGGGGCTTTGATCGCGACGACATGCTGATTCAGGCAATCGATGCTGCCATTGCAAACCAGAATTACGACGAATGCATTGAAAAAATAAAATATGAATCCCGCGAACGCGTGCTTGGTATTCCGGTCCAGCTGAAGTATCGGGAACTGTTGGTCAAAAAAGGCGATTCGGCCGAAATAAGACTGCAGGCGCAAAGTCTTCTGCATCAGTTATTGACCGAGAAGAACATGACGCGTGCCATGTCGCTGGCAATACAGCAATTCAGTATCGACCCGGAGTTTGCACCGCTGGATGGCGAGACTGCCGATGCGCTCGCGAAAGAAGCGCGCCGTGTCGGACAGAATGCACTGGAAAGAAAATTATTGATCAGCCTGCTCGGCAACTTCCCCAATGAAAAGATGACTGGTGATTGGGCCGTACGACTCAGCGAAGTACTGCTTCAGGCCGGAGAACCGGCTACACAGGCACTTGTCCTTCTGGATTCGGCATCGGCAACTACACGAAACGAAATCCAAAGAACACGCCTGGCTACGGCCAGAGAAACCATCATGGCGGCCTGATCATGTCACGTTATCGCCCACCCTCCGCTCCTTCAACCGCCCTGATTACCCGCGAGGGGTTCGAACGCTTGCGCGACGAGCTGAATCATCTTTGGAAGGAAAAGCGACCTGAAGTCGTCAAGGCATTGGCCGCCGCTGCAGCGGAAGGCGATCGCTCGGAAAATGCCGAATACACATATCGGAAAAAACAGCTTGGCGAAATTGACCGCCGAGTTCGTTATCTGAGTAAGCGTCTCGAAGAATTGAAGGTCGTCGAAAATGCCCCCAGCGATCCGCAGGCCATTTTTTTCGGGGCCTGGTTTGAAATTGAGAATGTGCAAAATGGCGAAACTCTGCGTTATCGCATTGTCGGCCCGGATGAAACCGATGCCAAAGCAGGCTTTATCAGTATCGATTCTCCGCTTGCACGCGCCGCATTGAAAAAACGGATTGACGACGAACTCGAGGCATTGCTGCCGAACGGATTAACGAAATTTTATGTTCTGAGAGTTCAATACTCCGAATTTTGAGTGAACTTATCGGACCTCAACTAGTCTGTGCTTCGGGGATTCATTCTGTTCCATTAAACGAAGTCACGTACCGGGCCTGCCTGCTTGTTGAAGTTGGAAATCCATCACCCTCAACGTTTCGCATTATTTTTATTGCTGATACTCGGCACGATTATGGCGTTTGCATTTCAGGGCTCACGCGGACTTTGGGACCCCGACGAAGGCAGATATACCAACGTAGCATTGGAAATGATGGACAGTGGCGACTACATCACGCCACATCGCCATCACGAGACAAAACATGTCACCAAGCCTCCTGCAACCTATTGGGCAATTGCCGCCAGTGCCAGGTACTTTGGTAAAAATGAGTGGGCATTTCGTCTGCCGATGGCGCTCGCTTTCGCTGTGACGGTTTTTCTGGTGTACCTGCTCGGAGAGGCTTTTACACCAAGACGTCCCTGGTTACCGCCTTTCATTTATATCTGCAGTCCCGTCACGATGCTGACTGCCAATGCAATCACCACCGACACACTACTTGCGTGCGCCGAAGCTGCAGCGGTGGTTGCCTATGTCAAATATCGTTTCCTGGACAAAAGTGTTTATTGGCTGGATGCGATGTGGGCCTTATTCGGACTCGCTTTCATGATCAAGGGACCACCGGGACTCCTGCCTTTGTTCGCAATCCTGATTTGGGAATGGCGAAGAGCGAAAATACGGGAACTTGTCCGGCCCATTGGCTTCACCCTGTTTTTGGCAATCGGTTTGTCCTGGTTTGCCTGGATAACGTACCACTACCCGGAACTATTGAATTATTTTTGGGGCCACGAAGTCGTCGATCGTGTTGCCAGTGCTACCCATGACCGCAACAGTCAATGGTATGGCGGCTTTGTGGTCTATTTACCGACATTGCTTATTGCAGCACTGCCCTGGGTCGGCTTTGCCATTTGGCAGCGCAGGAAAATACCTGCCCATATTCTTCGTCAAAATAATTCACAATTTCTGTGGCTATGGTTGTGTATTCCACTGCTGGTCTTTTTCGTTTCCAAGTCACGGCTTCCATTCTATGTATTGCCATTGATCGTGCCGATTTCGCTTTTACTGGCCAAAAGCCTGCAAGATGTTCCAATCAGGAAAACCCATCTCGCATTTGCAGTGTTATGGGTACTCGCACTTATCGGAGCGAAAGCGATTCTGGCCTACTCTCCAAATGATCAGGATGCTCGTCAGTTTTCAAACGAAATTGCATCGTTACTACCCGGAAAACCGAAAGAATTGGTATTTATCGATACCAAGGCGTCCTATGGCGCCCATCATTATCTGGGTGCGGAGATCGAGAAAATCAGCATCGCGAACTTGATCGGAACGCAGCTGCCATCCGATGCAGAGTACGACCAGGACCTTAAAACCGAATTATTTGAACCGGAACCAGACCGCTATTTCCTGGTGCCTATCAATCGCAAGGAGGACTTCCTCAAAGCCGTTGGCCACTACAAAATGGAAGCGCACTTTCTGGGTAACACGAAAAAACTGGCCGTATACGAAATTAATTCGTCGTCCGGAGAAAATTCACGCTAATTGTCGATCTGGTAATTCCCGACGTTATCCTTCTGATCTCTGATAAAACCACCGGCATAGCTGGCGCCGCTGCACTGTCCCTTGGGCCCTACATTTACCTTGTTTGCCGAAAAGCTTAATCGCAACGAACATAAATCAAGCGCATTTTTTGCACCCTCGGAAAGATTTACATTGAGCTGAACACTACCTATTGGGACTTCGATTGTCGCATTGCCTGATGACCGCACGATGTTCAAGTCGCTTTTCAAAGCCATCACGCCGAGGCGTTCCGATTCATCCAGATACACGACCAGCTTGTCGCCATTGGCTTTATTGTAAACACCCGTCAATGGATAAGCAGGGCTGCTGAGATGGCGGTTTCTCTTTCGATAGCGCTCTTTCAATTGTTTCATCGCCAATGCGCGATCGGTCTGCCCCTGGAATTCGCTATTCACGTCAAGCAGCCATGCACGTTGATCATTCAACACGTATTCTCGCGCGGCGCTACGCCATTGTTCGCGTGCCGCCTTGAATGCGACATTCAATTTCTCATCCATGAGCGACAAGGCCGGATCACTGCAAATCGCTTTTTCCGTTGGTGATTTCGCCAACTTGCAATTGAAACTTGCTGCCTGCGCTTGCGGTGTCAAAAATGGAAACAGCAATAACAACTTCAAGAAATTACATTTCATGGCGACCTCTGGATATGTCAGACGAGTGCTTTTTTCCTGGCTGATAAGGGTGAAAAACAGGCTGCTGTTCTTACAAACTCGGCACTATCGGCCGCTGAATGCCAGCCTGGAATGCCGCATAAAGGCAGGGTACGCAGTTCACCATTGCCTCGCAATATATTTTCCGAATGGATTGCATCGGCCAAATTATCGAAGTGCGACGACAAGTCGCATTTGTCTTGAAGCACAATGCATTTCGCGACCAATAATGTTTCGGTCACCAGGGCATGATCGAGCAAGGCATGGCCGAATACGGCAACCCGTGCCCGCCCCGAACGCCAGGCATCGGCATGCTCGATAAACAAGCCATGCCAATCGTGCAGTTTCCAGCATTCCAGCATTTCACCGGGCATGACAACAAATGCTCCGGCCTCGTCAAACAGTGTCATTGCACACTGCCCGGGCGTTCTGGTTTTCAAGCCATGCTGCCGAACATCATTCCATTGCCGGGCATTCAGGGCCGATTTTATCCGGGGGTATTTCAACCACATCATGGCATTGAATAAATCATGCCAATTATTCTCGCGCGTCGCGATCTGGCCGCGTTGGTAAATGCGCTGTTCGTAATGCAGGCCGTCAAGCACCAGTTCGGCAGTCTGCCTTTCAAACGCCAGCGGCATGCAGGTATAAGCATGCTGCAAAGGCTTGGGTGATTGATTCAGGCTTTCTACACTCGGCCACTGCTCGCTTTCGGCCCACGGTAGAAACTCGGCAACATCAAGAAAAACCGGGTGCTTGAAAATATTCTTGTTGACACATTCACGGGCTGGCGAAATAAAAACGCGTTTGGGTTTAGCGGGCGCCTTCATTTTGCAAATCAGTTTTCAACCAGACCGAACAAATCATGTTCGTCGCTGCCCATGATCGTGACATCGACGAACTGGCCAACCTTCAGACCGGCCTCTTCGCCATTCTGGATTTGCACCAAGCCATCGATTTCCGGAGCATCGGCCATCGAACGCCCGATTGCCAATTCGCCATCGAGCGAATCGATCAATACTTTTTGTACGCTACCGACCTTGCGTTCAAGCTTTTCGGTACTGATTTCGGCTTGCAATTCCATGAAGCGGGCAAGACGTTCCTGCTTCACTTCTTCCGGCACGGCGCCGGGCAAATCATTTGCCTTCGCACCTTCGACCGGCGAATAGGCAAATGCACCGACGCGGTCCAGTTCGGCTTCATCGATAAAATCGAGCAGCTCTTCGAATTCGGCATCGGTTTCGCCGGGGAAGCCGACAATAAACGTGCTGCGCAACGTGATGTCCGGGCAGGTCTTGCGCCAGGCCTGGATACGTTCAAGATTTTTCTCGGCGGCAGCCGGGCGTTTCATCAACTTCAGGATGCGTTGATTCGCATGCTGCAACGGAATATCGAGATACGGCAATACCTTGCCTTCGGCCATCAACGGAATAATGTCGTCCACATGCGGATACGGATATACATAATGCAGTCGCGACCACACGCCCAATTCCGACAGGCCGCTGCATAAATCTTTCATGCGGGCTTGATATTTCTTGTCGCGCCAGATCGCTTCGGCGTATTTTGTATCGACACCGTAAGCACTGGTGTCCTGCGAAATCACCAGTAATTCCCTGACGCCACCCATCACGAGTTTTTCGGCTTCACGCAAGACTTCATCAATTGGCCGCGAGACCAAATCGCCACGCATCGAAGGAATAATGCAGAAACTGCAGCGATGATTGCAGCCTTCCGAAATTTTCAGATAGGCATAATGTTTGGGCGTTAATTTAATGCCCTGTGGCGGCACCAAATCGAGGTACGGATCGTGTTTCGGCGGCAGGCTGGCATGAACGGCATTCATCACCGTCGCGTAGTCCTGCGGCCCTGAAATCGACAGTACGCCTGGATGCGCCTCGCGAATAACATCGGCTCGCTTACCCAGACAGCCGGTCACGATGACCTTGCCGTTTTCGGCCATAGCTTCGCCGATCGCATCAAGAGATTCGGCCACGGCCGAGTCGATAAATCCGCAGGTGTTCACCACCACGACGTCGGCATCGTTGTAGGTCGGCACGATATCGTAACCTTCTACCTTCAATTGTGTGATGATGCGCTCAGAATCGACTAAAGCCTTGGGGCAACCCAAGCTTACAAAGCCGACTTTTGGTTGTGCGGTGGACATAAATGGTCGCCAGAATGAACTCTGTGCAATTATACTGTCTATACGGGGCCCCCGACCTCACAATTTCTTTTAGAACGTTGTAGAACGCACAATAATGGGGAGTTTTCATGGGGCATCATGTCAGCATCAGCACGTTACATGGCACGATAGGTGGCTGGCGCGCCGACCCCGCTATTCCCGCAAAAGGAGCCGTGATTGTCGTTCAGGAAATTTTCGGCCTGAATTCCCATATCCGCTCCGTTGTCGATAATTTTGCCAAGCACGGCTTTATCGCGATTGCCCCCGCCCTGTTTGACCTGATCGAGCATGATATTGAATTGGGTTACACCGAGGCCGATGTTGCACGTGGCCGGGAACTCAGGGATCAACTCGGCATGGAGCGCGCGCTCGATTGCGTGCGTGCCGCGATGGAAGAAGTGGAAGCCGAAGGATTCGTCGGTGTTGTCGGCTACTGCTGGGGCGGCACCATTGCCTACCTTACCTGCGCCCGCCTTGGTCTGCCGGCAGTGAGCTATTACGGCGGCGCGACGGTTCCGTATTTGAATGAAAAACCCAGTGGCGCACTGATGCTGCACTTCGGCGAAAACGATCCGCTGATTTCTGCCGAGGATGTCGCCAAGCATCGTGCCGCTTTACCCGATGCCCAGATTAACGTCTGGCCGGCCGGCCATGGTTTCAATTGCGAACAGCGTGCCGACTACAACCCGACCGTTGCTGCCGAAGCCCTGCAGCGCACATTGCGGTTCTTAGAAACGCATCTGGAATAACCGGATTCACGCGGACAGATGAATTCCGAATTTGATCTTGATGGAAGACTCGAAACCGATTCAGTCTTTATAGCAGATGGTCCGCTTTCGCAATTTCGTTTGATGAACGATGCGCGATATCCATGGCTGGTATTGGTGCCAAGAATTGCGGCTGCCAGCGAATGGCTTGATTTGCCGGAATATCAGCAACAAATTCTCTTATCCGAAATCAATACCGCAGGAAAAATTCTGCGCGAGCATTTTCCGTGCGAAAAAATCAATATCGGCGCACTGGGAAATATCGTCCGTCAATTGCATGTGCATGTGATTGCCCGCACTTCGCAAGATGACGCCTGGCCGGGTCCTGTTTGGGGACAAGGAAAAGCGCGGGCTTACTCCGAAGACGATCTCGCCAGTCTAGTGACTAAATTAAGCCTGCTGCCCGATTTCAAATAATCATCCAAAAAAAACGCCGCATTGCGGCGTTTTTTCTTATCCATCAGCTTGAAAGCTACTTCGTCATAACGACCTTCGTTCCCGCGAATCTGTCATGCAAACATTGGCGTTGGTCGCCAAAGAAAATGAAGATGGCATTCACGAAACCGAATATTCCGCCCAAAAACGGGATTTGCCCAATCGCATGAATAGTGAGGTAACGCATCAGTATCAGCTTCACGAACTCAGGCTTTTCATTGTCAAGCGTGACAATTTTCGTGCCCAGGATTTTCTTTCCGATGGTCTGGCCGGTCGCATTCAGGAAATAACCTTGAACCAGCAGGAAAACGACAAAGCCCAGCGTACCCATTTTCAGATTATCAAAAAAATCCGGTTGTTTGCCTGCCATAATCTCGCTGACGTAGCCTGTTGCAAACATCAACGGTGCAATCAACATCAGCATGATCAAGCCATCGATTAACGCGCCAAGAAAACGCAACAAGAAAGAAGCCAATTCCGGCCCCTCAGACCGAACGTCTGCAATCGGTGCATTAGGGCTGGCATATGGATTTGAATTTTGATCTTGCATTTCACACTCCCATGTTGATATTCGACTTCATCTATTCTTGGCGCGCTTGAGCGCACCTTGCTCATCATGTTTTCGGTAATGTCACACCAGTTTGCCCCTGGTATTTACCGCCCCGGTCTTTGTAGCTGGTTTCGCAAACTTCGTCGGACTGGAAGAACAACATCTGCGCAACGCCTTCACCCGCGTAAATTTTCGCTGGCAGCGGCGTCGTGTTCGAGAACTCGAGTGTTACGTGACCTTCCCATTCCGGTTCCAGCGGCGTGACGTTCACGATGATGCCGCATCGCGCGTAAGTGCTCTTGCCAAGGCAAACTACGAGGGTGTCGCGCGGGATGCGGAAGAACTCCATCGTACGCGCCAGCGCAAAGCTGTTCGGCGGAATGATGCAGACGTCCGAGACCACGTCGACGAAACTGCTTGGGTCGAATGCTTTCGGATCGACAATCGTAGAATTGATGTTGGTAAAAATCTTGAATTCGCGCGCACAACGAACGTCATAGCCGTAACTGGATGTTCCGTATGAAACAATTCGATGCCCGTCGGTACCATGCTTTACCTGGCCGGGTTCGAACGGTTCAATCATGCCGTGTTGCTCGGACATACGGCGAATCCACTTGTCAGACTTGATGCTCATAACTACTCACTATAGGAAAATTCTGGTTTATTTTTATTCGGCCAAAGCAGCCATACCACGATTAAATTGACACTCAATACGCCAAATGTAGTCCAGCCCGGACTTTTAATAAAATAATACAACTCAACGGGTACATACATGCCCGCCGAAAACAGCCCAAGCCAACGCGCCCAGGTTCTTGCGAACCATAGACCGTAGGCTTCGACGAAACGCAGCAATGCATAAGCTGCAGCAAATACCATCAACAAGCCATGCTTCATGTCCGCGGCATGCAGAAGCTGGATAAATTTATGCGGCGCGCCCAGGTTTTCATTCAAGTCGAGCATCCTGATCAATACCTGCCCGCCATGCTCCAGCACATGGCTTTGTGCATGGAGAATTCCCAGTCCGACCGACAAAATCGCGACACCTTTAATGATGTCGATAATGGAAACGATCCGAAGCCGTCTGCGTGCATCCAATGTCATCGACATCAGCGGTTGGTTCCGGTAGCGCTGAACCAGCGGTAATGCCCGACGATTTTCCAGGAGAACAACACGTCTTCTTCCTGCGTGCCTTGACCGATATTGTGAATCACCAAAGGTCGGCTATCGAACAGGCTTTTCTTGTCGGAAACAATGCCGATGTGTGCCAGTCCGTTATCCAGGCGCCAGCTGACGATATCGCCAGGCTTGTAATAACCGGAAACTTCCGGAGTATCTAAAGCCTTGCCCCGCCGCTTGAAAAACATCTCGAGATTCGGCACCCGACGATGATCGATATTCCTATCGGGCTTTTTCAGACCCCATATTTTCGGATAGAGGGAAAAATGCGACCTCATGTCCTGGTGCACCAACATCTGAAAATCGACACCGGCTTTTCGATATGCACGAATCACGACGTCCGAACATACACCACGTTCCATTGGCACATCTCCCATCGGATAGGCGATGCGGCTGTACGCCGGGTCATAGGCAGTCGTAACGCCTATCTGCGAACGAGCCGCGGCCACCGCTTTCAGAGCGTCGCCCGTTTGCGCCAACGCAACGCCCGATAGCAACAACAAGATTGCAAAAACCAGGGCACGCATTAGGTATTTTGAATCACGATATTCGGGAAACTGATCGACTTGTTCTTGGCCTGCAGCGCCAGTTTCGCTCCGACTTTGCGGGCAATTTCGCGATAGATCAGTGCATTGGCCGATTCCGGATCGGCTGCGACTGTCGGCGTACCGCTATCGGCTTGTTCGCGTATCGATAATTGCAAAGGCAATGAACCCAGAACCGGAACTTCGTATTGCGCTGCCATCTTCTGGGCACCGCCCTCACCGAAAATATGTTCGGCATGGCCGCAATTGGTACAAATATGGACTGCCATATTTTCAATGACGCCCAGCACGGGCACTTCGACTTTTTCAAACATTTTCAGCGCTTTTTTCGCGTCAATCAGCGCGATGTCCTGCGGCGTTGTCACGATCACGGCGGCCGAAACCGGCACACGCTGCGCAAGGGTCAATTGAATATCACCGGTGCCCGGCGGCAAATCGATAATCAGATAATCCAGACCCTGCCATAAAGTGGTCGTCAGCAATTGCTGTAGATATTGCGTTGTCATCGGGCCACGCCAGATCGTCGGCGTGTCTTCATTCAAGAAGAAACCAATCGACATCGCCTGCAAGCCATGGCCGATTTTGGCGTGGATGGATTTGCCATCCGGTGAATCCGGCTTGCCGTCCAGACCGAGCATCATCGGAATACTGGGGCCATGAATATCGGCATCCATGATGCCGACCTTCGCGCCTTCGGCCTGCAAGGCCAGCGCCAGATTGACGGCTGTCGTGGACTTGCCAACGCCGCCTTTGCCGGATGCCACTGCAATAATATTTTTTACTTCCGGTAGCGGCGAGAGTTCTTTTTGCACGCGGTGTGCCGAAACTTTCGTGCCGATACTGACGCTCATGCTTTCAACGCCGGCCAGTTCGCCAACTTTTTCACGAATCATGGCTTCCAAAACAGGGTGCCAACCTTTTGCGGGATAGCCCAACTGAATTTCAATCGCGACCCGGCCAGCATCTACGCCAACACCGCGAATCTCTGTCGTTAAATCGGTTTGGGTGTAGGGGTCTTGAATTTGCGCCAACGCGGCGCGCACGGTTTCGGTACTTAGGCTCATCCGCATATTGTAGCGACGGGCGGCCTGCATGGATATTGAAACAGGTCAAAACTGCCCGCAGTCTGCGATAATTGCCGGATGAAACCGATACCTACCCTTGTAACAACTGCCCTTCCCTACGCCAATGGCCCCCTGCATCTGGGCCATCTGGTCGGTTATATCCAGGCCGATATCTGGGTCCGCGCGCGCCGCATGCACGGAGCCACCACGCATTTTGTCTGTGCCGACGATACCCACGGCACACCGATCATGCTGGCCGCCGAAAAAGCCGGAATGACGCCCGAGCAATTTATTGCCGATATTCAGGCCGGACACGAAAGAGATTTCGATGCTTTCGGCGTGAAATTCGATCATTACGATTCCACCAATTCGGCCGCCAATCGCTTACTGACCGAAGAAATCTACGCAAAGCTGCAGCAGCGTGGCGTCATTGCCGTGCGCAGCATCCAGCAACTTTTCGATCCGGAACGGCAGATGTTTCTGCCTGATCGTTACATCAAGGGCGAATGCCCGAAATGCGGCACACCGGATCAATACGGCGACAATTGCGAAAACTGCGGTGCGACGTATTCGCCGACCGATCTGAAAAACCCGCGTTCGGTGGTTTCCGGTGCCACACCGGAACTTTGTGATTCCGAACATTATTTCTTCCAGCTCGGACAGTTCACCGAGTTCCTGAGCGACTGGATGAAAGGCGATGTTGCCAACAGCGGTGTGAAAGCAAAACTGCGGGAATGGATCGACGCCGGCCTGCGTGATTGGGATATTTCCCGTGATGCGCCCTATTTCGGTTTCGAAATTCCCGGCGCACCCGGCAAATTTTTCTATGTCTGGCTGGATGCCCCCATCGGTTATTTATCCAGCTTCAAAAATCTTTGCGCGAAAACCGGCATTGATTTCGACCAGTTCCTGGATGCCGCACGCAACAATAACGGTGAAACCGAACTACATCATTTCCTCGGAAAGGACATCGTCAATTTCCATGGTCTGTTCTGGCCTGCGGTATTGCATGGTGCTGGCATGCGCGCGCCGACTGCCTTGCACGTTAACGGTTACCTGACTGTCAACGGCGCGAAGATGAGCAAATCTCGCGGCACTTTTATTCAAGCCCGCACCTATCTTGATGCCGGATTAAATCCGGAAGCATTGCGTTATTACTTCGCGGCGAAATCCAGCGCCGGCGTCGATGATCTCGATTTGAATTTCGATGATTACACGGCGCGCGTAAATGCCGATTTGGTCGGAAAATTCGTCAATATCGCGAGCCGCTGTGCGGGTTTTATCAGCAAGCGTTTTGGCGGCAAGCTCGCAGCACAATTGCCCGATGCCGACTTGTACGAGCGCGGCTATGCCGGTTTTGCCGACATACAAAAAGCCTATGAATCCGGTGATTTCAATCATGCGATCCGCTTGATCATGACTTTGGCTGACGAAGCCAATCGATATATCGACGAGAAAAAACCCTGGGTGATTGCCAAGCAGGAAGGCGCTGACGCGGAACTTCAAGCCGTTTGCTCGCAAGGCATCAATCTATTCCGCTTACTTGCCGCTGCATTGAAACCGCTATTGCCTAATGTCGCCGAACAAGCTGAGCGTTTCCTCAATGCACCGATCGTGCATTGGCATGACGCCGAAAAACCATTGCTGTCGCATCAAATTGGCGAGTACCAATCCCTATTAACCCGAATTGATCCAAAGAATATTGAAACCATGATTGAAGCATCGAAAGATTCACTTGCACCGACGGAACCTGTTGCTGCACCCGTCAAGAAGGTCGCAGCCAAGGCCCCTCCTGCAACAGCCCTCAGTCCCGAGTCCCCAGTCCCGAGTCCCGCCAATATCGGTATCGAAGACTTTGCCAAACTCGATCTTCGCATCGGAAAAGTTCTGGAATGCGAATTTGTCGAAGGCTCGGACAAATTGTTGCGCTTCAAGCTCGATGCCGGCGATCTTGGTGAACGCCAGATTTTTTCCGGCATTCGCGCGGCGTATCAGGAACCGGAAAAATTGATTGGCCGCAGTGTCGTTTTCATTGCGAATCTGGCACCGAGAAAAATGCGTTTCGGTATTTCCGAAGGCATGATTCTGTCGGCCGGCAGTGGTGGCGATGATTTGTTCCTGCTCGATGTTGATTCAGGCAGCAAAGCCGGCATGCCGGTGAAGTAAGCCGATATTAAAAACCTGTTCGCCATGTTCACGCGCAACAAGAAACCCGGTCTTGCCGAAGGTGAAGAACTCATCCGGCAGATCGATGCCTTGTTGCCGCAGACACAATGCGGCCAGTGCAATTACGCTGGCTGCAAGCCGTATGCCAAAGCGATTGCCGAGGGCGAGGCGGACATCAATCAATGCCCGCCGGGCGGCGACGAAGGTGTTGCAGCACTGGCCGAATTGCTTGGCCGCGAGATAAAACCAATCAATCCGGAAAACGGCGTCATCAAGTCGAAGATGCTAGCGATTATTCGCGAGCCCGAATGCATCGGCTGCACCAAATGCATTCAAGCCTGTCCGGTCGATGCGATTATCGGCGGACCGAAATTGATGCACACGATCATTGCCGATTTATGCACGGGCTGCGAATTATGTATCCCGCCCTGCCCGATGGATTGTATTGATCTGATTCCGCTGGAAGATAATCGGCAGGAATTATTAACCGCGTAGGGGCGCTGCTTGCTGCGCCCCTACGATTCAATATACGAAAATCAAATATTCGATTTAATCGGTTTTTTCTCGCCGGCTTCAACGCGCAAGTCCAAACGATTTTGCAGCGGCGGCGTTGGGCAAGTCGAGAAGCTCGTGAACGCACATGGCGGGTTATATGCCTTGTTGAAATCCACGACGGTGATGCCGCCTTTTGGTCCGGGATTGTCCGCATACAAAAACCGCGCCGCTGCATAGGTTTCATGGCCACTGGTACGGTCCGCAAAAATGATGAATAGGCGTCCATCGCCTTCATCCACGGTTTCCATCCGGAATTCTTTTCCGTCTTTGGTGAAGACCACTTGGCCAGGATTTGCCATCTGCTCGACCATGCCTAGAATATTCATGATCTCGATTTTCTTTCCGGCTTCGTGCGGAATGAATTGGGCCTGGAATCGATAATCCTTGCTGATATCGAAATAGGTAATGCCGGGAAATTGCGTGCGGGTCGGTGCAAGCGAATCGCGTACACGGAGTGCATAGCGGTCACCGCGTTTGATCACGATGAAACTTGCACCACCTCCGTTGAAACCGACAACGGTGGGCTCACCGTCTGCATCGGAAATTAATGTTGCGGTACCGACCGCAGGATTGCCGTCAATTGTAATATCGGCATCGCTTTCCGGTTGCAGCGTGATTTTTCCTTCCTTGGTCAAAGTCAGCATGCCGATGCGATCAGGGCCAACGGCGAGTTGGGTGCCGTTATCGTCACCCTTACCAACGCGGGTAGTTCCGACTTCAATCCAGTGCATCCCAACCAGGGACAACCAGCCAAACGGCCGCTGCAATCTTTCAAGACGCTCGTTGCGGTATGTTCTGATTTCTTTTTCGTAAGCCTGCTTGGCCGCTTTCAAAGCAGCATTGGCTTGCAATTCTTCCGGACTTGGTTCGTTGCTGCAGGCATTCAAGCCCAGGGCCAATAACGAAATCAAACCTATATTGATCAGCTTGTTCATAATTTCCTCAACGACCACGTAAAAAAAGTTTATCCAATTCTGTCTTCGTCAATTGCACCCAGGTCGGTCGACCGTGATTGCATTGACCCGAACGCTCGGTAGCTTCCATATCGCGCAACAGCGCGTTCATTTCCGGAATCGTCAAACGTCGGTTGGCACGCACCGAAGTATGACAGGCCAGGGTCGATAACAATTCGTTCCGGGTCTGTTCAAGTGTTTGACTGCTGCCGTGTTCACGTAAATCGGTCAGTACATCGAGCACGATGGCTTTTGGATCCAGGTCGGCTAGAAGTGTGGGTACGGCGCGAATACTCAAGGCCTGCGGCCCGCTCCGACGCAACTCGAAACCCAACTCAGCCAGCGCTTGATGATGTTGCTCGGCTATATCGGCTTCACGTTCGCTAACCGAAATGGCCAACGGCACCAGTAATGTTTGCGAACGAATACCTTCGGCATCTTTGGCCGCCTTCAGGCGCTCATAGGTAATGCGCTCGTGCGCCGCATGCATATCGACCAGAATCAGACCCTGCTCGTTTTCCGACAGGATAAAAATTCCGTGCAATTGCGCCAGCGCGAAACCGAGTGGTGGCGCCACGGATTCATCCGCCACCGGAATCCGCATGGGTTCACTGGATGAACTCGGGGCTCGATAGAGCGATGCATATTGTGAAAGGTAATTTGCTGGCGTCTCTCGTACCGGCAAACCCAGACCCGACTGTGTAGGCGCAGAATCATTGAGGGCATAGCTGCCAATGGTTTCGACACGACTCGCTACCGCACCGGCACGCGCGCCGGCCAGTGCTTCATGCAGAGTGCGATAAATAAAATCATGCACAAGGCGACCATCGCGAAAACGCACTTCGTGTTTCGCCGGATGCACGTTGACATCGACGCGCCGTGGATCGAGCGTCAGAAACAAGACAAAGCTCGGATGGCGACCGTGAAAAAGCACATCGGAATAGGCCTGCCGTACCGCATGTGCGACCAAACGATCCTTGATCGCACGACCATTCACGTAAAAGAACTGCTGATCTGCCGATGAACGCGAAGCCGTCGGCAATCCAACCCAGCCCTGCAAACTCAAACCGGCACCACTGTGATCTATCGCGATGCTTTGTTCGGTAAAACTTTCGCTCAGGGCTTCGGTAATTCGCTGATGATGCTCGGCTAAATCCTGGTTCGGACGGTAGTGCTTGATCAATTTACCGTTGTGGGAAATTCGCAATTCCACCAATGGTTTGGCCAAGGCCAATGAACGCAGCCAGTCTTCGATGTGATTGAGTTCGGTACGCTCGGCCTTCATGAATTTGCGGCGAGCCGGCACATTGAAAAACAAATCGCGAACTTCGATTGTTGTTCCCTGCGGGTGAGGATGCGGCACGACACCGTGCACTTCGCCACCGGTGATTTCGATGCGCGCGCCATTCGCCTGATTCGCGGTTTTCGAGCTGATCGAAAAATGCGAGACCGAAGCGATCGATGGCAAGGCTTCACCACGAAAACCGAGGGTAGATACTTCTTCAAGATCTTCCAGCGAAGAAATTTTGCTGGTGGCATGACGCTGAATCGCCAAGGGCAATTCGGCTTCGGCAATACCGCCGCCATCATCGCGAATGCGAATCAGGCGAACGCCGCCTTCTTCCAGCTCGATATCAACCCGCTTGGCTCCGGCATCGAGCGCATTTTCGACCAACTCCTTGACGACAGATGCAGGTCGTTCGACCACTTCACCGGCAGCGATCTGGTTAATGAGAATATTGGGTAATTGGCGAATCGGCACGTAAGGCAACCACGAACAACGGGGCTTACATGATACCAGCCGCAAGCATTTATTTAGGCGTTGATGCGACCACTGGAATAATCAAACGTTCACCGACGCGCACATCGTCATTGCGCTTGTTATTGGCCAGCAAAATCGTGCCCATAGGCACGCCGTGACGCGTGGCGATCTGGCTCAGGGTTTCTCCGCGACTGACCACATACTGCACACCGCGTGCATTGTCGTCGTTACGTTCCTGACGTGCCGCGAACCAGGTACCTGGAGGCGCCTGTTCCGAGAAATAACCGCGAATACCGCTCACGATGGCCGATGCAAGTCGCTCGCGATGTGCTGGATCCGAGAGTTTCCGTTCTTCGTTTGGATTGGTGATGAAGCCGGTTTCAATCAACATCGATGGTACATCCGGCGAACGCAACACCACGAAGTTGGCGTGCTCGATATTCGGTTTATGCGCCTTGCCGAGGTCTTTCAGCGAACCCAAAACCTCGTCGGCCACATCTTCCGATACACGCATGGTCGCGCTTTGCGATAAATCGAGAAGTACCGCAGCAAGATTCTTGTCTTTTGCATCCAGAGAAACGCCGCCGACCAGGTCAGCGGCATTTTCCTTGTCAGCTAACCAACGTGCGGCTTGCGAGGATGCACCTTTTAACGACAACACGAACACCGAAGAACCATTGGCCGACCCATTCAATGCAGCATCGGCATGGATCGAAATAAATAAATCGGCCTGCGCTTTACGCGCACGCATGTAGCGGTCCTGCAAGACAACGAAAGTATCGTTATCGCGCACCAAAAAAGCTTTCATGCCAGGCTCGGCATTGATCTGTCTGGCGAGCTCACGCGCCGTCGCCAAGGTGATATTTTTTTCCCTGACGCCAGTCGGGCCAATGGCGCCTGGATCTTTGCCGCCATGGCCGGCGTCAATCGCAATGATCAAGTCGCGCTGGCTATTTCCCAAAACGCTTTGCACGGTTTTGGTCGCGGGAAAGCGTGCCGAAGATTTGTTTTCTACTTTGACGTCGGCTTGTTCGATTTCACGAGTGTCGTTGACGGCAGGCGTCACTTCGACTTTCGGATCGAGAGAAAGCACGTCCTGCATCGCCGCCTTGATATCTGCGACTTTGCTTTCAGGTGCTTTAACGGGAGCCGTTTTCGTTGCAACGGTAGAAATATTTACCGGCTTTGCGTTCGGACTAATCAGCTCGATAAGCAAGCGCGTATTTGCGCCCGAACCTTCGATCCGTGATTTGGTTTGCACGCTTTCGCTTAAATCGAACACGACTCGCAAAGTACCTGGCGTCGGCTGGCCAGTGCGTACTTTACTGATCACACCATTGGCTCCCGGCAATTTGAAGCTGCCGGAAGTCGCCGTTGCAGGTAGGTCCACTACCAGCCGTTCCGGATTGGCCAGAGTAAAAACCTTGTAAGTGGATTTTTCGCTGAGGCTCAATTCCGCCTGAGTCTGGCCATCCATCGCCAACAATTTGAGGTCTTGCAGTTGCGCGGCGCTCGCAAAAGCCGGGGCCAACATCAGCAGCAAGCCGGTTTTGCAGAAGTTTCGCGATGGGGCAGAGGTGCGCATGGTCGGGATTGAACCACCGCATCACGCAATTTGCAATAGTTTTCCCTTAAAAATCCGATACCTGGGCACTATTCTTCGCAAATTTTTAAGAAGAGGCCCGGAAACCCGCCATTTTGCTGGTTCGTGCCAACCAAGCTGCACCCGTTTCAGTCTCTGAGCGCAAAATTGCCAGCCGACCTTCGCCATGCGACTCCAAATCCAGTAGTAAATCAGCCTTCGGCAAGGCCCCCAGACCTCGCTCGGGCCATTCGACCAGCCAAAGCACGGTGTTTTCCGCTACTTCGTCCAAGCCCAGAAAATCCAGTTCCCCAGCGGCGGCGATCCGGTACAAGTCCAGATGCGCTGCCTCGCCCTCGGCCAGTGGATAGCGTTCGATCAGGGTATACGTCGGACTTTTTATCGGGCCGGTCACACCCAATTCGCGCAACAAGGCCCTCGCCAAAGTAGATTTGCCAGCGCCAATCTCGCCATGCAGGTACAAGACTCCGATGCTGGGCCTTGCCTGCGCCAATATCTGGCCCAGGGTCTCAGTCGCTTCCGGGTTATCCAGGATAACTTTCATGCCGGGTTCGCCAGTCTGCGCAAATGCGGAAATAAATCCGAAGGCAATAAACCCCGCTCACCGCCAATTTTAGCGGCGGCATCACCTGCGGCACCATGCAATAAAGCGCCCAAACTTGCTGCATCGAACAAGGATAAATTCTGTGCATAAAGTGCAGCGATCACCCCGGTGAGCACATCGCCCATGCCGCCGGTCGCCATACCCGGGTTGCCTGCGTCAATCACTCGGGTGGCTTCACGAGGAGCGCCTACCAAAGTACCAGCGCCTTTCAACACCACAACGCATTGATATTTTTTCACCAATGCATCCATCGCATCGAAACGGTGGGCTTGAATGTCTTGATTACTGACATCCAATAAGCGCGCGGCTTCGCCAGGATGCGGAGTCAGAATCGCTTGCGGCAATGGTTGCGGATTTTCTGCCAGCAAATTCAATGCATCGGCATCGAGAATCAATGCTTTTCCGGAAGCTATCGCGCAATCGAACAAGGTTTGTCCCCAGTCATTTTGTCCAAGCCCCGGCCCCACCGCCAAAACATCGGCCTTTTCGATCAATGGCAGCAAAGCTTCTACATCTTCAACCGCGTGAGTCATGGCCTCGGGTCTTGCCGCAACCAACGCCGATACTCCAGCAGTACGTGTTGCCACGCTGGCCAGACCGGCACCAACACGTAATGCAGCCTCGGCACACAAGCGCACTGCTCCGCCCATCCCGACTTCGCCGCCCACGCAAAGTACATGACCATATTCGCCTTTGTGCGAATTGGCATGTCTTGGCGCCAGGCCGGCAGCGAGATGTTCCGGCGTCAGCAAGTAAGCCGCGGGTTCAAAACTGGTTTGGATACTTTCCGGCAAACCGAGAAGATCGTGCTGGACCTTGCCGCAGTAATCACGCGCCGACCCGGTATACAAACCTCGTTTGGCGGAAATAAAACTTATCGTGCGGGTCGCCCGAATACACATGCCGATCGCATGTCCGGCATCGGCATCGATGCCCGATGGAACATCGAGCGCCAACACCGGCAAACGAGTCGCATTGATTCGCTCGATAATGGTTTGTGCTGCACCTTCCGGCGGACGCGACAAGCCAACGCCATAAAGTGCATCGATCCAAAGTTCAACATTCGGCAAATGGCCATCGAACAATTCGGTACGTTCACCCAGTTCCCGCCAGGCAGCATAGGCTTGTCCGGCATCGGCTGTACGTGGAGTTCCACCGGGCAGAATGACAACCTTTACGTTGACTCCAGCGTTTTTGAGCAGTCGTGCTACGACATAGCCATCGCCGCCGTTATTGCCCAATCCACAGACGACACCGACCGTATCCACTTTCGGCCAGCGCTTCTGGATTAAGTTGAATGCTGCCGCGCCAGCACGGCACATCAGCTCATAACCAGTCACGCCATATTCGTGCATGGCCAGACGGTCCATGGCGCGTACTTGTTCGGTGCGGTAAAGAGGCAGCGGAGAATTCATCGCGTTGATTCTATACTGAGAGCCTGTCCTTGAATAAATCTCGCATGCACGATTACAAGCTACTCGCCGAAAATATTCGCCACTGGAGTCGGGAATTGGGTTTTGCCGATGCCGGTATCAGCGGCGTGCAGCTTGGCGAAGACGAGCACTACCTTGATCAGTGGCTCGCCGAAAACCAGCATGGCGAAATGCAGTACATGGCGGCGCATGGCACAAAGCGCGCACGGCCAGCCGAATTAATCCCGGGCACTTTGCGAGTGATTTCCGTGCGTATGGATTACGGTACCGGCGACGATGCTGCAGCCTGGCAAACCCTCAACGATCCGACCCAAGCCTATGTTGCACGCTATGCACTGGGTCGCGACTATCACAAAGTCATGCGTGCTCGCCTGCAAAAACTGAGCGATCGCATCCAGGCGGAAATTTCTCCACTGGGTTATCGCGTGTTCGTCGATTCGGCACCGGTGCTTGAACGCGCATTGTCGCGTAATGCAGGACTGGGCTGGATCGGAAAAAACACTTGCCTGATCAATAAAAATTCCGGCAGCTGGTTTTTCCTCGGCGAGATTTTCGTCGATATCCCGTTACCGGTAGATATACCTGCCGATGCGCATTGCGGAACCTGCATGCGCTGCATCGATATTTGCCCGACCAAAGCCATCATCGCGCCGAATCGACTCGACGCCCGCCGTTGTATCAGTTACCTGACAATTGAATTGAAAGGTTCGATACCGGAGGAATTTCGCAAACCGATTGGCAACCGGATTTTCGGTTGTGATGATTGCCAACTAATCTGCCCATGGAATAAATTTTCGAAGAAATTCGACGAACCGGATTTTCGCGTTAGAAACAATCTGGACAATGCGACCCTGCTCGACTTGTTTGCCTGGACTGAAGAAGAATTTCTGACCCGCACCGAAGGTTCGGCAATACGTCGTACCGGTTATGAAGGCTGGCTGCGCAATATAGCAATTGCACTTGGCAACGCACCAAGCTCGCCGGACATTATTTCAGCCCTTCAGCAGCGCTCAGACCATGAATCCGAAATCGTCCGCGAGCATGCGCTCTGGGCACTTGAGCAGCATACGATGTCGTAGGGAAAGCATATCGCGTTACCATACTCACCTTTGATCGAACCCTTAGGAACACCTGCATGATCATTCAACCGAAAACCCGTGGCTTTATTTGCACCACAACGCACCCAACAGGCTGTTACGCGAATGTCGCCGAGCAGATTGCCGTGGTGAAAGCCGGAGGCAAGATTGAAAACGGTCCAAAAAAAGTTTTGGTCATCGGAGCATCGACCGGTTACGGCCTGGCCTCGCGCATTACCGCAGCTTTCGGGTCTGACGCAGCCACTATCGGTGTGTTTCTGGAAAAGCCCGCTTCCGAAAACAAACCCGGCTCGGCCGGCTGGTATAACTCGGCAGCTTTCGAAAAAGCGGCACATGCTGCCGGCTTGTACGCCAAAAGCATCAATGGCGATGCGTTCTCGCATGAGATGCGTGCCAAGACGATCGAATTGATCAAACAGGATTTGGGCCAGGTCGATATGGTGGTGTATTCGCTGGCATCGCCTGTTCGCAAGCTGCCGGACTCAGGAGTATTGGTACGCTCGGCATTGAAGCCCATCGGTGAAACCTATCAATCGACCGCAATCGACACCAGCAAAGATCGCATCATTCATTCGGAAGTAGAACCAGCATCTGCTCAGGAAATTGCCGATACCGTTACCGTGATGGGCGGCGAAGATTGGGAATTGTGGATGCAAGCATTGCTGGATGCAGGTGTTCTAGCCGATGGCATTAAAACGATGTCCTACAGCTATATCGGTACTGAAATTACCTGGCCGATTTACTGGCATGGTGCGCTTGGCAAAGCGAAAGAAGACATGGACCGCGCTGCTGCCGCACTGCGCAACTTGCTCGCACCGTTGCATGGCAGTGCCAATGTTGCCGTGCTTAAGAGTGTCGTGACGCAAGCTTCTGCAGCCATTCCCGTCATGCCGCTTTATATTTCGCTGTGTTTCAAAGTCATGAAAAACCTGAATCTGCACGAAGGCACGATTGAACAAATCGATCGCATGTTCCGCACGCAGATTTACGGTAAAAACAGCAGTCGCGACGACCAGCAACGTATTCGCATGGATGATTGGGAATTACGCGACGAAGTCCAGAAGACGGTGATGGAAATCTGGCCAAATGTCACCACTGAAAACTTGTTCGAGCAAACCGACTACAAAAGCTACAAGGAAGAGTTTCTGAAACTGTTCGGCTTTGGCGTGTCGGGAGTCAATTACGAAGCCGAAGTCGATCCGGTGGTGCCATTCGAACCAGTAAGCCTGGTTTCAGAATAAGCGAAAAAGCGAACCCGTTACAAAAAGAAGCCCGGGTATCCATCCGGGCTTCTTGCATTTCAGGCATTTGCACTCGATGAAACAAGAATTAACGAGTTCCATGATGCCGGGCACAAATGTCCATTATTTTTTCACGCTAGACTGTGATCAACTCCGGGGAAATATGGTTAATGCCAATTCGTCGCGATTCATTCACCGACTTTCGGGCAAATATGCGCTGGCGCGTAGGTTTGGTGCTGGGCGTACTGGTGATGATATTGATGGTTGCGCTCGGCGCCCTCAATACTCAACTCGGCCTGAAGGATACGGCACAGCTTGCATGGGTGGTGCTGGCGGTGTCCGGCATTAGCGTATTGGGTCTTGTGCTATCGCCGCGGCATGTAGGCGGTACCGTTTTTTTCACTGCAGTCACGATGCTTCTGGTCTTCGTACCGGCTTTCGGTCTCTATCACGGCAGACCAATGCAGCATTGGGCCTATATTTTTCCGCCGCTTCTGGTCTTCCTGATTCGCTCACGACCCGCGCTCGTCGGCATGGTGCTCTATGGCATCTACGTAGTTTTTACATTACGACCCTTGATTCCCCTGATTGATGTCGTGCGATTCGCCAGCGGTTATGGCTTGCTAGTGTGTTTCATCTACACCTACGCCCTGTTGGAAGAACGTGCATCGGCAATGCTGCGCTACTATTCCGACCATGACGCGTTGAGCAATTGCTTTAACCGCCGAACATTCAATGAAGCACTGGAACAATTGACGCGCTCGCGAGCCACGGGCAAACGCTGTACTTTTCTGCTGATTGATATCGACCATTTCAAGGCGATCAATGACGAGCATGGCCATCTGGTCGGCGATCGCATCATCACGCAAGTGGCGGCGGAACTCGGACGCGCACTCGATCCCGGCATACCCCTGTTTAGATATGGCGGCGAAGAATTCGCGATCATTCTAGACGACGCCACAGAAAAAACGGGCATCGAATTGGCCGAACGACTACGCAATGCGATCGATGAATACAATTTTCAGGAAGTGAACGTCAGTATCAGTATCGGGGTCGCCGAATGGCACACTTCGCACCCCAATGTTAACGCGGCATTGGGTCATGCCGACCGCGCTTTATATGCCGCGAAAAATGCCGGACGTAATCGCGTGATGCAGGCGTCCGAAATTGCCTGAAATGAATTAAGGCATCAACTTCAATAGTGACAGGGTAATGGCATCGCCGGCACTCGTGTTTTTATCGGCAATAGCCGGCAGTAATCCGATAGCCAATTTTTTGCCCAACTCGACGCCCCATTGATCGAAGGCATTGATGCCCCAGATGACCGACTGTACATAAACGCTATGCTCGTAGAGCGCGAGCAACATACCGAAACTATGCGGAGTCAGTTCGTCCAGCAGAAATAAACTGGAAGGTCGATTGCCCTGGTAATTTTTCTGCGGCTCATTACCGACCGAACCATTTGCCAGTGCTTCTGCCTGTGCCAATAAATTCGCCAACAAGTTCTGATGGCTTTCGAGATAGTCATGCGCGGGTTTTATCGCACCAATGAAATCCATTGGCACAATGTCGCTACCCTGATGCATCGCCTGGAAAAAACTGTGCTGGCTACTGCTACCCGTGCCGCCCCAAAGCACCGGGACCGTGGCTTGTTCAGCATGCTGATTATCCGGCCCGACGGATTTGCCCAGGCTTTCCATCACTAATTGCTGCAAGTAGGCAGGCAAATGACTCAGACGCTCGTCGTACGGCATGATCGCCTGGGTGGCAAAACCCATCGCATTGCGATTCCAGACACCGATCAAGGCATGCCAAACCGGCAAATTTTCCTTCATCGGGGCATTCAGGAAATGGGCATCCATTTCAGCAGCGCCCTTCAGCATCTCGGAAAATTTCGGCAAGCCGATCGCCAAGGCCAAAGAGAACCCAACACAGGACCAAAGCGAATAGCGGCCGCCCACCCAATCCCACATCGGCAATATATGTTCCGGGCTCACGCCGAAAGCAGTCGCCTTTTCGATATTTGCACTGACTGCATACAGGCGCGAATCATCCTGCAACCATTCCTTGATGATTTTCCCGTTCAGCAGCGTTTCCTGCGTGCCAAATGTTTTCGACACCAGAATGGCCGCCGTTCTTTTAGGGTCAAGCGACTTCAATAGATGCTGTGCACTGCTGCCATCCACATTATTGAGGAAATGAATGCGAAAACGACCGGCATGAAAATCCCGCAATGCATCCACCGCCAAACGCGGCCCGAGATCGGAACCACCGATGCCGACATTGACGATGTCGCTTACATTGCTCGCTTCCAGTTCCTTGATCAAGTCAGCCATTTTCAGATGCGAACTTGATGCAAGTTCATGCGCCGCATTGGCTTCTGCACTATCCACCAAACGACTTCGCAAGGAGGTATGCAATGCCGCACGCTGTTCGGATTGGTTGACCTTTACGCCTGCAAACAAGTCGTGTGCTGCAGTAGAAACTGACGCGCTTTCGGCCAGGTCAAATAATGACTTCAGCGCTTCGCCATCCAGACGTTGGCGAGCAAAGCTCGCCTGCAATGGTCCGACCCGCAGCGACATTTTTTCCGCCCGTTCATGGCTTTGGCTAACATCGCGCAGATGAAAATCTTTTAAGCGGCGGCCATTCGTAAGCAGTCGATGCCAAGCTGCGCTTTTATATTTCGAACTCATGCAAACTCAAACTCGAGATTGTCGATCAAGCGAGTACGGCCCAATCGTGCGGCAATCAAGGCGAGCAGATTTTTTTCGTTTGTTTCGATCGCACGCGATAAATCACTGCGACGAATTTCTGCGTAGTCCACGACAAACCCCATCATTTCGAGACGTTGTTTCGCCTCGGCTTCAATACCATGAATCGGCATACCCAAGGCGGCCTGGTCTTTCATGAAGTTCAGAGTTTGATAGATAAATGTTGCAGTTTGACGTTCATCGCCTTGCAAATATTGATTTCGCGAACTCATTGCCAGGCCATCTGCTTCCCGTAAGGTCGGCGCCGCAATGACGCGTGTCGGGAAACTCATTTCCGTTGCCATGTAGCGAATGACCTGCAGTTGCTGGTAATCCTTGCGGCCAAACACGGCAACGTCGGCCTGCACCATATTGAACAGGCGCGCGACTACTTGGGCGACGCCATTGAAATGGCCGGGGCGATGCATGCCGCACAAAATGTCGGTGATGCCCGGCACATGCATTTGCACGCAACCCATCGTTCCGAATGGATACATTTCTTCGACCGATGGCAACAACAAGGCATCGCAGTCTTTTCCGGCGAGACCATTGATATCGCTGTCCGGCGTACGCGGGTAACGTGCGTAATCCTCGTTCGGACCAAACTGGGTTGGATTCACGAAAATGCTGGCGACAACTTTGTCGCTATGCTGTTTCGCGAGCTCGACGAGGGCAAAATGGCCCGCATGCAAATTACCCATTGTCGGAACAAAGCCAATCTTCAATCCGGCTTTTTTCCAATCGGCGATTTGAGTACGTAAAGCGGCTACCGAATTAAAAGTTTTCATTCGTAACTGTGTTCCGAAGTAGGAAATGTCGATTCACGCACTGCCTTTCCATAAGCTTCAAACGCGCCTTGAATCGTGCCGGCTTCCGCCATGAAATCCTTGACGAAGCGTGGACGGCGATGACCGCTATTCATCCCGAGCATATCGTGCAACACCAGGATTTGCCCGTCGCAATGCGGGCCTGCACCGATACCTATGGTTGGAATTTTGATGCTGCGGGTAATTTCTTCGGCCAAACCCATTGGCACGCATTCCAGCACCAGACAATCGGCTCCGGCAGCTTCAACGGCTTTTGCATCGGCAATCATTTTTTTCGCGGCTTCGCCTTCGCGACCTTGCACGCGATAGCCGCCAAGTTTCATGACCGATTGCGGCGTCAATCCCAGATGCGCGCAAACCGGAATATCACGTTCCGCCAAAAACGAAATGACCTCAAGCACGTGGCCGGCACCCTCAAGTTTCACCATGCTTGCGCCACCTTCGGCAAGCATCAAAGTTGCAGCATCGAGCGCGCGTTCGGGCGTTGCAAAACTTTGGAACGGCATATCGGCAATCAACAAGGCGTTGTGGAGACCGCGCGAAACGCATGCGGTGTGATAAACAATGTCATCTACCGTGACCGGCAGTGTGCTGTTTTTACCTTGCACGACCATGCCAAGCGAATCACCTACCAGGATCACGTCCAGTCCTGCTGCATCGATTGCGCGCGCGAAACTCGCGTCATACGCCGTGATCGCCACGATTTTTTCGCCAGCCGTTTTCATTTCACGTAATTTCGGTACAGTGAGCTGCGGACGTTTCGCGGGCTTTGATTGATCTGCGTACATGAATGCTCTCTTTAGTCAGCGCTACTCTAAAACCTGGACACCGGAAGTGTCGAGTTTTGCCAGACAGTCTTTCAAACTGCCCTGCCCCGGGATTTCCAGCTCGTTTACCAATTCAGCCAATGGCACCAACACGAAAGCACGTTCGTGCATATGCGGATGCGGCACATGCAAATTTTCTTCCCGGATAACATCGTCACCAAACAACAAAATATCCAGATCCAGGGCACGCGGCTGCCAGCGTTCTTCCTGTTTGCGAACACGACCGAAGCGTTCTTCGATTTCCAGCAATTTTTGCAGCAGGATGGTCGGGCTTAAACGCGTCTGCAATTCGGCCACGCAATTCAGAAAATCGTCCTGCTCGGTATTGCCCCAGGCCGGTGTCCGATAAATACTCGACTGCCGCCGCAAGGTGGTTTGCGGGAGTTCATCCAACGCGAACAAGGCTTCCATCAGCGTTTCTTCCACTTCGCCGATATTGCCGCCTAGGCCGATAAATACACGTTTTGGATCATTCATACGCTTGGTTCCTGCGAGGCCGGACGCGGTCTGCGACGGCGACGTTTTTTCGGTGCAGCCGATAAATCTCCCGGTTCGGAACTATGCAAAGTCCGTTTCGATTCAAGTCGTGATGCAAGTGCTTCCGGACTCTGGATCTGGGCTTCGCGCCAGAATGCAACATCTTCGGCCACTTCCGGCGTACCGCTTAAACGCAGTTCGAGGAAATCGAAAGCGGCGCGAAAACGCGGGTGCGACAACAACCTGAAAACGCGTTTGCGAACGCGTTGCGAGAAGCGCGATTGCAGCAACCAGATTTCCTGCATTGGCAGCGAAAAACGGCGCGGCAATGCAATCCGTTCTGCCTGATGCAAAGTCACGCGATCTGCCGCCCGTTGTTGTGCAACGGTCAAATCAACGCCGGTTTTCTGCAGTATCGCCAATTCGCGGCAGTAGGCAGGCCAAAGCAATGCAGCAAAAAGGAACGCCGGCGTTACCGGCTTGCCTTCGGCAATACGCGAATCGGTATTGCGTAAAGCCTGCAACACCATCGCGCGCAAGGCGCCGCTGCTATTGGTGTTCAGCGCTTTTGCGGTTTCCGGAAACAATACGTTCAACAGGCCATGATTTTCGAGGCCGAGAAAACTTTTCTCGGCATGGCCGGATAAAAACATTTTCAGGCATTCATCGAACAAGCGTGCCGGCGGTGCGTCACTGACCAGACTCGCAAGTCGAGAAATCGGTTCGGCCGCGGATTCATCAATCCGGAAATTCAACTTCGCGGCTAGACGAATCGCCCGCAACATCCGTACCGGATCTTCGCGATAGCGTGCATCCGGATCGCCGATCAATTTCAGCACATGGGCTTTGACGTCTTCAAAACCACCGACGTAATCGCGCACCGAAAAGTCATCGACGGTGTAGTAAAGGGCGTTCGCGGTGAAGTCGCGACGAATCGCATCGTCTTCGATCGTGCCGTAAACATTGTCGCGCAGCAGACGTCCGCCGTCTTCGGTTTCGCGATCGCCGCTGCCATCGTCGGAATTGGCGCGGAAAGTCGCGACTTCGATAATTTCCTGGCCAAACATGATGTGCGCAAGACGGAAGCGCCGACCGATCAAGCGGCAATTGCGAAACAGGCTGCGAACCTGATCCGGAGTCGCACTGGTCGCTACATCGAAATCTTTCGGATGACCGCCAATCAACAAATCGCGAACGGCACCGCCTACCAGATAAGCATCAAACCCGCCTTCGCGTAATTTATAAAGCACACGCAAAGCATTGGGACTGATGTCTTTACGGGAAATGCCGTGGCCGTCCCGCGAAATGACGCGTGGATCAAGCTGGGGGCTGGGATGTGCGGTTTCTTCCATTAAGATTGCTCGACACCGGAATCCTTCCGGTCTTGGACGCCGTTTGGGCGTTGCTATTCAAGCCCGTTATACTACCGACTGTGCCGACGCGAGGCTATGCAAGCAGGCTAAAACCTGAAGAACGAAGCGTTGTGCTTATTTAAATCAAATACTTAGGCCGGAATCTTGGCCCACGATCGGAATACAAACCATGCCATTTGTCGTTGTTGAGAACTGTATCCGCTGCAAATACACCGATTGCGTAGAAGTTTGCCCGGTGGATTGCTTTCATGAAGGCCCGAATTTTCTGGTGATCGACCCGGATGAATGCATCGATTGCACCTTGTGCGAACCGGAATGTCCGGCAAAGGCGATCTATCCGGAAGATGACGTACCTGCAGGCCAGGAAAACTATATCGCGCTGAATGCCGAGCTTTCAAAAGAATGGCCAGTGATTACGACACGCAGCGAACCTTTGGCAGATGCCGCCGAATGGGATGGCAAAACCGGCAAGCTTCAATTCCTGCAACGTTGATTGTGAATACGCAATCACTGCAGTCAAAACTGCTGTCCACGATTCGTACAGTTCCGGATTGGCCAAAGTCGGGGGTTCACTTTCGTGATATCACCCCGGTCTTCCAGTCGCCCGGATTGATGGCAGAGATCATCGCGCATTTCGCCGAACGCTATAGAGATAAAAAAATTGATGCGATTGCCGGCATCGAAGCGCGCGGTTTTGTATTTGGCTCTGTGCTGGCCCATGCATTGAATGTGTCGTTTATTCCGATACGCAAGAAAGGGAAATTGCCGTACAAAACCCTGTCGGAAAACTACGAACTGGAATACGGCACGGCTGAAGTCGAAATTCACATCGATGCCTGCCAGCCAGGGGACAGGGTTTTATTGATTGATGACTTGATTGCAACCGGCGGCACCTTGCTTGCTGCCTACAAATTACTGAAGCGGATCGATGCAGAAGTAATCGAAGCCGCCGCCGTCATTGATTTGCCGGAATTGGGCGGAAGCGATAAATGCCGGGCCGCAGGATTGCCGGCGTATACGCTGATACAGTTCAGTGGTGGCTGAGTACAAAAAAAGCGCCCGAAGGCGCTTTTTTTTTATTTCATGGTAAGTGAAATTATTCCAGACGCGATTTCAAAATACCCAGCAAACGAGCAGCTGGGGAATTTGCTGCAGCCGGGCCTTCGGAAGTGAAGGCGGTTATACGCGTTGAGTCGCCTGCAGCTTCTGCGCGAATCAAATAATTCAAACCCTGATAACGAACGTCATAGCTACCGAGAGCTTGTGCACTGTTGGTGACGGTCACACCCTCGATGCGATTCAAAGCCAGCCCCATACGACGCCAGGTGCTTTCCAGGGTGTCATTCACCGTGAAAGTCTCTACTGAAGCCTGGCCCTGGGCAGTGGTGCCATCAATGCTTGGAACGATCAAAGCATTGCTAGTGCTGGGGGCATCCAAACCGGGTGGAATTTCCAGACGGTTGGTTTGTTTGCTGTTTTCGTAACTGACGCGTTTTTTGAGCCAGCCGCAGCCTGTCGTAATCGACACCATGACAACGGCCAATGTAAGCCAGATTAGCGGGCGCGTAACGCGTGGTGAAACGATCATTGGATTCTTCTCCTGATGGCACGAAGCCGTTATTTTCAATTCGAAACTAAACTCAAACTAGGGGTAATTCTAACGCTTTACAGAGCACTGTCATGCTTTCTGCGTTTTCAGCATATGGCGCCGATAGCGGTAACAGGGGCAAACGAAGGCCAATGCCACACCCCATATGAGCCATAACAGCCTTAACCGGGATAGGATTAGGCTCGCAACCCAGAAATTCGTACAAGCCTTGCAACTGCTCATCCAAAGCGCGTGCTTGTTCGACTTCGCCAGCCTGCAACAGACGGCAAATCTTGCTGAAAGTTCCTGGCACGGCGTTGGAAGCCACTGAAATCACGCCATTCGCTCCGCCACGCATTGCGCGAACGAACGTCGGGTCATCACCGCTCAGCAACGAAAAACCGGCAGAGGCCAGCGGGTACAGCGCACTCCAGCGCTCTTCATCCCCCCTCGCTTCCTTCAAAGCGATGATATTGGGATGTTTGCAGAGACTGGCTACGGTTTCAGGTTGCATATCGCAACCCGTGCGTCCCGGCACGTTATAAAGGACAACAGGCAATCCACCTTCATCAGCCACCATTTGATAATGCTCGACCAAACCCGCCTGGGTTGGCCTGACATAGGGTGGTGTGACAACGAGCGCAATATCGGCGCCGCAACTTTTCGCAAGCCGCGTTTGCGCGATGGTTTTGGCAGTGTTCGATTGTCCGGTACCCGCGAGCACCGGAATCCGGCCTGCTACCTGCTTTACCGCGCTACGAATTAGCGCACTGTATTCATCATCACTAAGTGCTGCAGCTTCCCCAGTCGAACCTGCCACTACGATGGCGTCGATTCCAGAGGCAATTTGCCACTCGATTAAACGCTGCCAGGCGGCGAAATCGACTGATCCATTGGCATCAAAGGGAGTAACTAGCGCAGTAATGCTGCCAGATAGCTGCATGGCGGCCTCGTGATTGTGAGAGGCGATATTGTAGCGACTTGTGACGATATTTGGGGCAGTAATTTATAACTTGCAGGCAGCAACATTCGGACAGTATGCTGGGTCATCTTTCCAGCCGCCTGTAACTCATGCGACGCATCCGGACACCTGCATTGACTGTTGACCCAACGCCACGCCCCACCGCAAACGAAAATCATCTATTGATTAGCGCCTACACCACGCATCCGCAATCGCCATTGTTGTTGGTGACAAGACGAATTTCCGAGTCCGGCTGTAATCTGGTGGACGCTCACTTGACGACCGTCGGTCGTGATGTATCGGTGACGGCATTGGCAATCGGCTCCTGGGATGCGATCGCCAAGCTTGAAGCGCAAATGGTCAAACTCGAGCGCGAAGAAGGCCTCAAGCTGGTTTGGTATCGCACCGGCCCCAAAGCCATCCAATCGAATTTGCTGCCGTATATCGTCGAAGTGGTCGCAGCCGACAAACCGGGAATTTTGTTTAATCTGGCCGACTTTTTCGACCGCCAGGGTATTACGATTGAAAACATGCACAGCTCCCGCTACCGCGCCATGCAAACCGGCGCCGAAATGTTTACGGCACAACTGACTATCGGCGTACCGGCCGATACTCATATTGCGGCTTTACGTGATGATTTTCTTGAATTTTGCGATGCATTGAATTTAGATGCGATCATGGATCCGATGAAGTTTTAAAGGAGAGTTGAATGCCCGAACGACGTTCCGTGTTGACTGCTTCACATCTGCCAGCTGGTTTTCATTCGACAGCCGCATCCACCACCGCGCTACTTAACTAATTCTCAGTGCACGCCCCCCATTTTTCCCATCCCACTACGCTGTTGCAAGCAGCTGTTGGTGGCTTTCTGCTGTTTGGTTTTAATCCGAGGCGACTATGACCCGAAGCAAGCGAATTTATGTGCTTGATACCAACGTGCTCATGCACGACCCGACCGCGCTGTTCAAATTCAAGGAACACGATGTCTTTATTCCAATGATGGTGTTGGAAGAACTGGATAACGGAAAGAAAGGTCACTCCGAAGCTAGTCGCAATGCCCGCCAGGTCAGCCGTTTTCTTAACGACCTGATCGAAGCGCATGGCAGCAATAATGTTGAAGGCGGGGTTTCGCTCGCACAACCGAAAAGTCTTAATCTGCGTGGCGAAGAAAGCGTCGGCAAATTATTGTTCCAGTTGAAACCGGTGGAAACCGGCAAGCGCTTTGGCACGGTACTGCCGGACAACCTAATTCTCGGCGCCATTCTGCAATTACGCGAAGACAATCCGAACGTCCCTGTTGTGCTGGTTTCGAAAGACATCAACCTGCGGATCAAAGCCTCGATCTGCAGCGTGGTCGCGGAAGATTATGAAAACGACCGAGCGCTCGATGATTTCAATTTGCTGTTTACCGGCGCAACCGAATTAGCCGCCGATTTCTGGGAGAAGCACGAAGGCAATTTGCGTTCCTGGACCGAAAAAGGCCGGACTTATTACGAAGTAAAACGCACGGCTGATGACGGCTGGTTCCCGAATCAATTTTTGTACCTCCCAGGCGAGGACGAAGTCGAAATGAAAGTCGCACGACTGGAAGAGGATCGAGTCGTGTTGCAAATCGTCGATGATTTCCGGTCGACGCAGCATTCGGTCTGGGGCATCAATGCCCGTAACCGCGAGCAGAATTTCGCCTTTAATGCATTGATGGATCCGGATATCGATTTCGTCACTCTGCTTGGCACTGCCGGTACCGGCAAAACATTGCTCGCCCTCGCAGCAGGCTTGGCACAAACGATGGACAGCCAACGCTACCGTGAAATCATCATGACACGTGCAACGGTCAGTGTCGGCGAAGATATCGGTTTCCTGCCTGGCACCGAAGAAGAGAAAATGACGCCGTGGATGGGCGCATTAACCGACAATCTCGAAGTACTTACCCATACCGATGATCACGGTACCTGGGGGCGTGGTGCTACCAATGATCTGCTTGCCAGTCGCATCAAGATTCGCTCGATGAACTTCATGCGGGGTCGTACGTTTCTGAATCGCTGGGTGATAGTCGACGAAGCGCAAAACCTTACGCCAAAACAGATGAAGACCCTGATTACCCGCGCCGGTCCCGGCACGAAAATCATCTGCATGGGCAACGTCGAACAAATCGACACACCGTATCTGACCGAAACCACTTCGGGTCTGACCTACGCGGTAGATCGCTTCAAGAACTGGGCCCATAGCGCACATATCACGCTGCGTCGTGGTGAACGTTCACGCTTGGCCGATTACGCATCGGAAGTGTTGTAATTCGCAACTTCATTACAGGGCGGGACATTCCCGCCCTGTCGCCACGCAGAAGAATATAAGGTGCGCGCAAGCGCACCTTATTGAATAAATGGATTCCACGTATGAAAACACCCTTATGCGCACTCACCATTGCGGGCTCCGATTCCGGCGGCGGCGCCGGAATCCAGGCCGATCTGAAGACTTTTGCAGCGCATGGGGTGCATGGCTTGTCGGCTATCGCCGCTTTGACAGCTCAGAACACACGCAAAGTATCTGCTGTGGAAGTGCCCACGATAAAATTCCTGAATGCGCAAATTGATGCATGCTTCAGCGACTTCAAGATTGGCGCGGTAAAAATTGGCATGCTGGCCAACGCACGTGTAATCAAAACCGTTGCAGAAGCACTGATAAGACACAAGGTGAAAAATATCGTACTCGACCCGGTGATGGTCGCGAGCAGTGGCGCCACATTGCTGGAATCTTCCGCACTCAAAGCCATGCGTGAACTATTACTCCCCATGGCGAGCATCATTACACCGAATATTCCCGAAGCCGAATTACTGCTAGGCCATAAAATAAAAAATGCCGATGCCGCCGATGCCGCGACGGTTGAATTACTGGCAATGGGTGCTCGTGCCGTACTTTTGAAAGGTGGACATCTGTCCGGCAAGGCCATGACTGATCGATATGACGATGGTGAGTTATTTGCGGAATTCATCCACAACAAACTAAAGCTGGAAGGTCACGGCACCGGCTGCACCCTGGCTTCGGCTATCGCTGCGAACATCTGCCTGGGGAAAACCCTGCCGCAAGCATGCGCAGCCGCAACCGATTACGTACATGGCGCACTCATACACGCTTATAAGCCGGGCAAGGGCAAAGTCGCGGTGCTTGAGCACTTTTGGCAATGGCAGGTCAATTGATCGCCGAACCCTTTTTTACCAAAAATTTCTACAATCAGCTTAGTTATCGCTTAATATTCACCGACTTACACGGGAGAACTGCATGCGTTCCGGCAATCCAGCTTTAAACCAAAAAACTTTTGAAGGTCTAGAAAACTACAATTCCGAGGTCATGACGATCAACGGCACCGTCAACAAGACGGCGATGTTGCTGGCGATTGTGGTCATGACCGCGCTTTATACCTGGAGCCAGGCACAAGGTATCGACGGCATCGCGTCCGCCCTGCCTTTGACCATCGGCGGCGGCATAGGCGGTTTCATCGTTGCCATCATCACGATCTTCAAGAAAACCTGGTCGCCTGTTACCGCACCGCTTTACGCCGGCCTGGAAGGCTTATTCCTTGGCGGCATTTCGGCTTTCTATGAAGCGCAATATCCTGGCATCGTGCTGCAAGCCGTAGTCCTGACTTTCGGAACCCTTGGCGCTTTATTGATGGCTTATCGTTCAGGCCTGATCAAAGCCACCGAGAACTTCAAACTCGGGGTAGTTGCTGCAACCGGTGGCATCGCCATCCTCTATATCATCAATATTGTGATGGGCTTTTTCGGCAATTCGATTGGCTTTATCCATGACAGCGGCTGGTTGGGAATCGGCTTCAGCGCCGTGGTTGTCGTAGTTGCGGCACTGAACCTCGTGCTGGATTTTGATTTTATCGAAGAAGGTGCGGAACAAGGCGCTCCAAAATATATGGAGTGGTATGCCGGTTTCGGCTTGGTCGTCACTCTGGTCTGGCTATATCTGGAGCTACTGCGCTTATTGTCAAAACTGCGCGACTGATTATTCATCATCGCAACAATAAAAAACGGAGCCGTTGGCTCCGTTTTTTGTGTCCGTTATAACCGGTAATTACGCCGTTACTCTCGCCGCAATCGCTTTGGCAAAACTCATCGTAGTACCTTCGCCACCCAAATCCGGCGTCAGCGAATCATTTGCATCCATCGCGTCGCGAATAGCCTTGCGAAGCGCGTTTCCGCGTTCCGGCATGCCCAGATGATCCAACATCTGCGCTGCGCCCAATAGCAGTGCGCACGGATTGGCGATGCCCTTGCCGGCGATGTCCGGAGCCGAACCATGGACCGCTTCAAAAATAGCGGCTTCAGTACCGATATTGGCGCCTGGCGCCAAACCCAGGCCACCGACCAGGCCGGCACATAGATCGGAAATGATGTCGCCGAATAAATTGGTGGTAACCAGCACGTCGAATTGTTCCGGTTTCATTACCAACTGCATG
Source organism: Arenimonas sp. (assembly GCA_036676335.1). GTDB lineage: Bacteria > Pseudomonadota > Gammaproteobacteria > Xanthomonadales > Xanthomonadaceae > Arenimonas. The sequence goes on from JAKFDD010000011.1 coordinate 218,812, forward strand.
CAGGCATTGTCGATAATCATCTCGTTGCACTGGATATCGGGATATTGCAACGCCACTTCGCGCGCGGTTTTCAAAAAAAGGCCGGAAGTGGATTTCAGGATATTCGCCTTGTGCAATACCGTTACTTTCTTGCGTCCGACTTTGCGTGCCAGGTCGAAAGCATAACGAACAATACGCTCTGAACCTTTGCGGGTAACGCGCTGAGTAAGCGTCGCAGTTTCGCCATCGGGCGTGACTGCCTGGCCTTCGCCGATATAGGCACCTTCGGTGTTCTCACGTACCGTAATCAAATCGATATTTTGATAACGGGATTTCGTATTGGGAAAACTGATTGCTGGTCGCACATTCGCATACAGATCGAAGCGTTTGCGGAGTTCGACATTAATCGAAGAAAAACCTTCGCCGACTGGCGTCGTGAGCGGGCTTTTCAAGGCAATGCGATGACGGTGAATCGCATCGACCGTGCTAGCCGGCAACAACTCGCCGTGTTTTTCCAGAGCGGCCATCCCGGCTTCGACAAATTCATAGCTGAGGCCCAAATTCATGGCGTCAAGCACATGAAGCGTGGCATCCATAATTTCCGGGCCGATGCCGTCGCCGCGGATCACTGCGATTGTTTGTGTCATAAATATCTTCAAAAACAGCGCGTTAGCATCGCGCGAGGGGTCGTATTATGCCACAAAGCAGTGTTTATATGGCTGTGACAGCCGCCACAGCCTTGAAATCAAAGGCTGTGCTGGTGCTCGGGCCTTGCCTTGGCATGTACGCCCTCGCCCTCGAGCTGATCCAGGAAATCAACCGCACGACGCAGATGCGGGATCACGATCGAGCCACCGACGACCAGAGCGACGCTGAAAGTCTCGAACAATTCATTGCGATTCACGCCGGCTTCCTTGCATTGGGCAATGTGATAACTGATGCAGTCATCGCAACGCAAGACCATCGAAGCCACCAAACCCAATAGCTCCTTGGTTTTAAGATCCAGCGCACCGTCTTTGTAGGTCTGGGTATCGAGCGCAAAAAAACGGCGTATGACCTGATTGTCGTGGCCCAGAATGCGTTCGTTCATGCGTTGGCGGAATTCCGTGAATTCTGCAACTCGATCTTTTTCTACGTTGTCTTTTTCAAGATGACTCACGGTATCGCCTCCAATAATGGCTTAAGTCCACCGGCGCGATCCAGTGCGACCATGTCTTCATAGCCGCCCACATGGGTATCATTGATGAAAATTTGCGGCACCGATGTGCGCTTGGTTTTTGACATCATTTCGGCACGTGCGACCGGATCGGTGTCGATACGAACTTCGGAATATGAAGCCCCGCGCGATTTCAAGAAATTCTTGGCCGCCACACAATAAGGGCATATGGCCGTGCTGTAGATAATGACATTGGACACTAATTTTCTCCTTGTAGCGGAACTATGGGGGCGACTGCCGGTCTTTTCTAGTCTCTATTTAGATGATTTTAACTAGCGATTCACTCAATAGACATCCGCATAGTGCATGCTTCACCTATCTGAAAATTGGAATTCAAAGTGCCTCGTTTACTGCCACTTGCTGCCGCTCTCGTGCTTGGTCTCGGCTTCATAACGGACTCGCGAGCACAAAACACCAACCTGCCCGACATGGGTTCCTCTGCTGCCGAATTGCTTAATCCGGAACAGGAGGCCGAATTTGGTGCCTACACGCTTTATCAGCTACGAAATTACGGATATGTGCTGGATGATCCGTTGCTGGATGCATGGCTGCAAGGCATGGGGCATCGTCTTGGCGCTTCATCGGATCGACCCGAGCAGCCATTTACCTTTTTCCTGCTGAAAGAACGGCAAATCAACGCCTTTGCCACTTTTGGCGGTTATATCGGGATGAATGCCGGATTGATTCTGACCGCGCAAACAGAAGATGAGGTAGCCGGGGTACTGGCGCACGAAATTTCGCATGTTACCCAGCGCCATATTTTGCGGTCTGTTGAACGCAGCCAGAAAGACCAATTGCCTATTCTCCTGGGCATGTTGGCGGTCGTTGTGGCCGCCCAGCAAAGCAACAGTAATAGTGCCGATGATGCGATTGGTGCAGCAGTCATGGGCGGGCAAGCGTTAATGTTGCAACGACAGATCAATCACACACGATCTAGCGAAGCCGAAGCGGATCGCATCGGCATTCAGACATTGCATCGGGCCCAATATCAGGCAACTGCGATGGCAGACTTTTTTGAGCGCATGGCGACCGCCAGCCGCGGCAACTCCGGTGGTTATCAAGTTCCGGACTACCTGCGATCGCATCCGGTGACTACCACTCGTATCAGCGAAGCTCGTGAACGAGCGGCCCGCATCGATAAAGAAGCAAAACCCATTTTGACCAGTTCTGTCTCTCAGTTGAATCCGCTCATTCCGAGTCAATTCAATCTTCAGCCACAGACAAGCGCCAACTCTTCGCCCTTAAGGCAATTTGACTGGGCGCGTGAACGACTGCGGATGCTGACGGCTGCCAGCCCGCAGCATGCCGTCAATGAATTCAAAGCAATGACTTCCGGTATTTCAGCCAGCAAATTAAGCGATCCGCAACGCTATGGCTATGCGTTGGCATTGATGCAAAGCGGATCACCCGGTGCTGCAGAAGTGATTTTTGAACAATTGAAATCGAAGTACCCGGATAACCTTTGGATCGAATTGGGTTACGCAGAAAATGCCCATCGTGCGAAAAATGCTTCTTTGAGCCAACAAAGATTTGAATCGCTGCTGAAAAAATATCCCCAGCATCTTGCCGTCAGTCTCACCTACGCGCGCGCACTCGGTGAAATTGGCAGCGCCGAAGCTGGCCGACGTGCTCAGGCTGTATTGCGTCCTTTGCTTGCCCGCAGTTTCGATGACCCCAACTTCCAAAAAACTTTTGGCCGTGCAAGCGAGTTGGCTGGCGATATTAATCGTGCCATCGAAGCTTATGCCGAAGCGGCATATCTAAACGGACGTCCTGAAGATGCGTTGAAGCAGCTGGATAGCCTGCTGAAGAAAGAAAATATTGATTATGTGCAACGGGCTCGCGTGGAAGCACGCATGGCTGCAATTACACCCGAGGTGTTGGAAATGCGCCGACAGGGTATCAAAGCCTCGGAGCAACCACCGGATAGGTCTTGAGGCATTTGCAGGCCGGGCCTGGAAGGCCCTCCTGCGAAATATTCTTATTGCTTCGGCAGAAACTGCAGCGGGTCAACCGGCTTGCCGTTGCGTCTAATCTCGAAATGCAACATGTCACGCATGGTGCCCGTACGCCCCATTTCTGCAATGACATCGCCAGCTTTTACTTTGCTGCCTTCAGCGACAAGGCGACGCCGGTTGTGTGCATAGGCCGACAACCATTCGTTATTGTGTTTGATGATGATCAATTCACCATAGCCAACCAATCCGGCACCCGAATACACCACAGTGCCATCACTCGAGGCCTTAACGGCCTGCCCGCTCTTGCCACCAATATTAATGCCCTGCTGGGTTGGATCACCTTGAACAAAACGTGAGATAACCGTGCCATCACTCGGCCAGCGCCAGTTCATTGCAGTAGTATTCGCGATGACGGACACTGCAACTGGCTTTTCAGTGGTGCCGGCACTTGTTGTCGGAACAACGGGTTTTGTGGCGGGCGTTTCGATTGGCGCGACGATTTCAACAGGCGCAGTCGCAATCACGACCGGCGGTTTCACCTCTGCGGCGGGCTTGGTTTCCGCAGGTTTGACGGCAGATGTAGCGGGCGTTGATACAGGACTGACATCGGTAACAATCAAGGCATCGGCTGGTCGCAATAAAATACGCTGACCGATTTTCACGGTATAAGGCTCGGGAATATTATTCCAGGTCGCCACTTCGCGATAACTCAAGCCGGCACGAAACGATATTCCGTACAAAGTGTCTCCGGCCTGCACGGTATAAGGCTCATCCCGCGATATCGGATCGTATTGTCTTGTTGTGACAATGGTTTGCTTCGCTGCCGGCTTATCGTCGGATTGGTATGTAGGCCGTACGCTAACCGAAGTTTGCGCGCAGGCACTCAACACCATTATCGAAGTCATTACGGAACACGTGAATAGAGAAATATTTTTCATGATGTTTCATGCGCCCTGGGGTTTCATTAAAGTCGCTTCCGCTTTTTCGTGATCCAGCGCTTGCGAGTGTGAGGAGCGCTTCATGTCAGCCCCCCGCGCAACCATAACCAGATCCCGCCGCCAGCGAGCAGAACGAGTGCGACCCAACCAATCGGCTCGATGTATTTCTGGATCGCGTTCGCGGCACGTTCGCCACCGACGCGGATTGCGAACGCGACTAAATACAGGCGCTTGCCACGCCCAACCAGCATGCACACAATGTATTCGAACATCGGCACACCAGCGATGCCTGCACCCCAGGTGATGAACTTCATCGGGATCACTGGCTGGATCGCGGCCATCAGCAGCGCGCCCAGCAGCGCGCCTGGATGCTCCTTCATCATCCGCTGCAGCTTCGTCACCCATTCGGCTATACCTGTCTGCATGCCATCGGACAGTAGCGGTCGCACGAGCTCGTATGCATAAACGCCCAGCTCGTAGCCGACGATAGAGCCCACCAAACCCGCGACCAGACTATAAGTGGCGTACCACAGTGCGCGCTTCGGACGCGCGATAGACATCGGCGCCAGCATTAATTCCGGCATCACCGGAAAAATAAAAGCCTCGAAAAAACTCAACACAACCAAGATGCCAGTGGCATATTTATGTTGCGCCCACTGTATGGCTTTGTCATACAGCGGTTGAAAAATCTTCATCAAATAATTCCCGTTACCAAAGGCACAAAAACCACATTGCCAAGATCATCTTGCGTGATGCCTTCGGATGTTTTCCGCAGACGCAACAATTTCTGCACATTCGCGCCGCCCACGGGAGCGATCAATGTGCCGCCTTCGGATAATTGTTCCAGTAATTCAGGCACGATCGCAGAGGCGCCCGCGGTCACGATGACAGCATCGAACGGTGCGTATTCGGACCAGCCGATATGGCCATCCACATGTTTGCTGCGAATATTCAAACCCAGGTTTCTGAAGCGGCGGCGTGCTTGCCGCAATAATTCTTCAATGCGTTCGACCGTAAATACTTCGATACCCAGCGTCGCCAATACCGAACCCTGATATCCGGAACCGGTGCCGATTTCCAGCACTTTTTTCGGCATGCCGTGCTCAATGAGTGCTTCGGTCATACGCGCAACCACCCAGGGCTGGGAGATCGTTTGGCCTTTACCAATCGGCAACGCGGTGTCTTCATAAGCTCGTGAAGCCAGCGCCTCTTCGATAAACAAATGCCGCGGCAATACGCGAAGTGCATTCAATACTCGTTCATCACGAATACCGCCTTCACCGCGCAAACGATCCACCATGCGATCACGTGCACGTTGTGAGGTCATGCCCAAACCTTTCGCTTCGGGCTTGATGAGAAAAGGCGACATCATGCGGTTTGTTTTTTTCCTGCGCTCAGGCCGGAAATCCATTGCCCAACCGATTCAAGTGCGTGATAACGCGTCAGATCGACATGAATCGGAGTGATCGAAATATAGCCATTCCTGACTGCGTGAAAATCAGTGCCTAACCCGGCATCTTGTTCTGGACCTGGCGGACCAATCCACCACACCGTACGGCCACGAGGGTCGGTTTGTGCAATGCAAGGCTCGGCTCGGTGACGATGACCGCAACGAGTGACTTCGAAGCCTTGAATTTCGTCCCAGGGCAAGTCCGGCACATTGACGTTCAAAATCGTATCGGCAGGCAAAGGATCGGCCAGCAGGCGCTCGGTAATCGATACTGCCGCTTTTACGGCGGATTCATAATGCTTCGCCTTGTGGTCTTGCGTCGCCAACGACATTGCGATCGCAGGAAACCCCAGGCACCGGCCTTCCATCGCGGCGGCTACCGTGCCCGAATAAATGACATCGTCGCCCATATTTGATGTGTTATTGATACCTGAAATGACGATATCCGGATCGGATTTCAGCAGCCCCGCCAAAGCCAGATGAACGCAATCAGTCGGGGTGCCCGCGACACTCCAGGTGTTTTCGCTCAAAGTCTTGGCACGGATTGGCATATCAAGGGTGAGCGAGTTACTCGCGCCGGAGCGATCCCGGTCTGGTGCTACTACGAAGACGTTGTGTCCGGCCTCTTGCAGGCCTTGCGCCAGCAGTTTGATACCCGGCGCGTCGACGCCATCATCATTACTTATCAAAATTCGCATTGCTACCTCAATTCATTATGCTCATGATAACGGAACTAGGGCCTGTTAACACTTCCAGTGTTGCTGCGAATACCATGCAACGATGAAAATCAAACCTCCTGCCGCCGATCAGCCCGATGAAGATGATGCTGCCTTGTTTCGCGAAGCTATCGGCGAAGTGCGCCGCATCGAAATCAGCGAACAAGGCATCCCGCGCTCGAAACCGGTAGCCGATTCGAAAATGTTTCGCCGTGATGAAGCCGAAGCTCTGCGTGATTCACGTTCGGCAACGGCATCCGAGGCTTATTTGAGTTCTGACGACGAACTTAGCTATCGCAGACCGGAAGTTCCGGAAAAATGGTTTAAACAATTAAAGCGCGGGCAAATCAGCATTCAAGATGAATTAGACCTGCATCATTGCCGTGCGGCCGATGCCGAAATTTTCCTGAAGCAATTTTTAAATCAGGCACGCGAAGAAGCGCATTATTGCGTCCGCATAATTCACGGGAAAGGTTTACGCTCGGAGAATGCTCCGGTACTCAAGGCACTTGTCGACCGGGTATTGCGCCACCGAGGCGATGTATTGGCATTCAACTCGGCGCCACAGGCGCAAGGCGGCACTGGCGCAGTCCTAGTTTTACTGGCGCGCCAGTGAGAAAGCAAAAAAATTCAGCAGTTACGGGCCGTCTTTTTTGGCTTTTGGTGCCTTAGGCGGGTTGACCCATTTGATAACGACACCGCGCTGACCGGCAATTCTTTCGACTCTTGCCATATAAGCTTCGTCATATCCGCTGGCGTTCAATTGACGTTGGGACACATGCTTCGATTGGTAGTTGCTTGAGCCGGTACTTGCACAAGCACTCAAAGCGCACATTAGGCAGATTGCTATTACTCGTTTCATGGGATTTCTCCTGGTCATGGACGAGTTTTCAGATTACTCCTGCCATAGCCGCTTGCAAGTGCCTGTCGCGTGCCTGACACATGCCGTCAAGCGGGTTCCGTCAACTCACCCAGCTCAGCCAATAATTCCGTGGCATAAGCGCCCGGCGGCAGGGAAAAACGGCACTGCAGTTGGTCGTCCGAGGGCCATTCCCATTCCAAGTCCTGGACCCGAATGCGCAAAGCCCTGCGTTCCTGTTTCAGGTCGGCGGCTTCCAGGCCCCGGCACAATTCCGGATATGCCTCGGCCACCGCCGTTTCGCAGGCCAAGACGAGCGATTGGGATCGCAATTCACCCTTCCCCCACATCGGGCCGGTTGGGTGGATTTCCAGTGTTTCGGCTCTTGTCCTTAAATCGTCATTCAGGGGTTCTGGTCCGAAAATGCTGTGGGAACCGTCGATCATCCAGACTTCGCCATCCAGCGCGCTTAGCCAGTTATTGTTTTGAATACGCGATGCCAAGACCGCATTGAAAATTTCGGAACGTGCGGCCGACAGGTAAATCGATCTCTGCTCGCGCTTCACGCGGTCTCCGGCAAACATTTTCAGCGCCATGCCGACGTTTGCGCGTTCACGTCCAAAACGTTGCTCGCCAAAATAATTCGGCAAACCGAAATCACGGATACTTTCGAGGCGCTTGTCGATGGCGGTTTTCTCGCCCGTTATTTCACGAAGCGACAAGGTGAATCGATTACCCGCAAGGGCGCCGCGTGGAAGTTTGCGGTGATGCCATTGCTTGTTGAGTAATTTCACGCCTTCAATATTCAGGCTGTCGAAATCCGGCGCGATCTTCTTTGGTAGATGCACCGAAAACCGCTGCGTCGTCACGGCATGGCGGTCTTTCAAGCCGGCATAACCGATACCCATCTCGTTGATGCCGGCCCACAGCGATAACTGTTTGGCGACGAATGCCGTATTCAGTCCTGTCTTTTCAATCGTGAGCAATAAATGTTCGCCTTCGCCATGGGCTTCGAATGCATTAATTTCTTCAACGATAAAATCTTCCGGGCTGCAGCGAAACTTTCCTTTCAATACGGCTGGACCGTAGGCACGTGGCAGGATCATGCTTTCACCAGCAGCACCACCGCCTGCGCTGCAATGCCTTCGCCTCGTCCGGTAAAACCCAATTTTTCGGTAGTCGTGGCCTTGACGGAAATCTGGTCGGCTCTTACCTGGCAGTCTTCGGCAATGTTTTTTTGCATCTGTTCGCCGTGCGGGGCGATTTTTGGCTGCTCGCAAATTATCGTGATATCGGCGTTATTCAGCAAATAACCTCGTGTCTGGATCAGGGAAAAACAATGCCGCAATAAATCGCGACTATTCGCACCGCGCCACTGCTCTTCACTTGGCGGAAAATGTTTTCCGATATCACCCAATGCCAGAGCACCCAGAATGGCATCGCAGAGCGCGTGCAGCACAACATCGCCGTCTGAATGTGCTGCCAGGCCCTGGGTGTGCGGAATACGCACGCCACCCAACATGACATGGTCGCCATCACCGAATGCATGCACATCAAAACCGTTCCCGATCCGCATAAAAATCCCTTACGTAGGGTGGGCATCGCCCACCAAAACATCATCAATCGCACAATTGGTGGGCGATGCCCACCCTACGATTCTGCGACTTATTTTTTACTTAAAATAAATTCTGCCAAAGCCAAATCCGACGGCGTCGTTACCTTGATATTGTCTTCCGAACCTTCAACCAATAGCGGCTTGAAGCCAAGACGTTCCATCGCCATCGCTTCATCGGTGACATTCAAACCTGCTCGCATCGCGGCTTCGATTGCACGTGTCAAACCACCACGCCTGAACATTTGCGGCGTCAATGCACGCCAGAGTTTTTCGCGCGGCTCGGTACTGAAAATATGTTGGCCGTCTTCGCTTCGCTTGATCGTGTCGCGGACCGGGGCAGCCAAAATCGCGCCAATTGAATGGGCTTCGCCCATGGCCAGCAAGCGCGATAAATCGACGGCACGCAGACAAGGTCGGGCCGCATCGTGCACCAGCACAAAACGATCTTCGTGCACGACTGCCGGCAATGCCTGCAATGCGGAAAGCACGGAATCCGCGCGTTCAGCGCCGCCTCGGCAGGTGTAAATCGGCTTGCCTTCCATTTCGCGCCAACCACCCCAGTAAGGATCGTCCGGAGAAATCGCCACCATCACGCCATCGACCAGCGGGTGTGCCAGCAAGGAACGCAAGCTGTGCTCGATCAGCGGTCTACCGGCAATATTCAAATACTGTTTTGGCGTTTCGCTACCAAAGCGGGTGCCGCGCCCCGCTGCCGGCACGACTGCCCAGGTCATTTTGCATCCTCATCGGCGGAAGCTGGCTCTTGGATTTTTGCAGCATTCGGATCAACCACGCGATAAAAAGTTTCGCCGGGTTTCACCATACCGAGTTCGTTGCGGGCACGTTCTTCCGCTGCGGCTTCGCCGGACTTCAAATCCTCCACTTCGGCAGCCAACGCATCATTGCGCTGCTGCAGACGGGTGTTGTCTGCCGCCTGGCTAGTCACCTTTTCTTCCAGCTTGCCTGCTTGTCGCCAGCCCGTGCTGCCAAACCATAACTTCGACTGTAAAAAGAACAGCAAAATGCCGAGCAGCAGAAAGGGCCAGAAGCGTTTCAATACGGACATGGCTTAGTGTTTCAGGCTCACGAATGCATTACGACCGGCGTAACGCGCCTTGTCACCAAGAGCCTGCTCAATGCGCAGCAATTGGTTGTATTTCGCGACACGGTCGCTACGGCAAAGCGAGCCGGTTTTGATTTGCGTTGCGGTTGTTGCAACGGAAATATCGGCGATCGTCGTGTCTTCGGTTTCGCCGGAACGATGTGACACGATCGCCGCATAGCGATTTGCATCGGCCATCGCAATCGCTTTCAGGGTTTCAGTCAGCGTGCCGATTTGGTTGACCTTGATCAAGATGGCATTCGCGATTTTTTTATCGATGCCTTCCTGGAAAATTTTCGGATTGGTCACGAACAAATCGTCGCCTACCAATTGCACGGCATTGCCAAGACGATCGGACAATAATTTCCAGCCATCCCAATCGTCTTCGGCCATGCCGTCTTCAATCGTGATGATCGGATATTTCTTCGCCCAACCATCCATGAAATCGACAAACTGTTCGGACGACAGACGCTTGCCCTCGCCGACCAGATTGTATTTGCCGTTTTCGTAAAATTCGGTACTGGCGACATCAAGGCCCAACAAAATATCGTCGCCGGCCTTGTATCCCGCTTTGCCAATGGCTTCGAGAATGGTTTCCAGCGCTTCTTCGTTCGAACGCAAATCCGGCGCGAAACCACCTTCATCACCAACAGACGTGGAAAGGCCGCGCGATTTCAAAACCGATTTCAGCGAATGGAAAATTTCGGTGCCGGCACGCAAGGCTTCGCTGAAAGAATCAAAGCCTACCGGCAACACCATGAATTCCTGCATGTCGACGTTATTGTCGGCATGCGCGCCGCCGTTGATGATGTTCATCATCGGCACCGGCAAAGTCACTTCCTTGTCGCCAGCCAGATGTGCCCACAACGGCATTTTTTTCGAAGCCGCCAGCGCATGCGCATTCGCCATCGAAACACCCAGTAAAGCATTTGCACCCAAACGACCTTTGTTATCGGTACCGTCGAGATTGATCAGCTTTGTGTCCAAACCTTTTTGATCGGCGGCATCAAAACCTTTCAAGGTATCGGCGATCGTCGTGTTGACATTGGCAACCGCTTTTTTCACGCCCTTGCCGAGATAACGTGATTTATCACCATCACGCAATTCCACCGCTTCCTTGCTACCGGTCGAAGCGCCCGATGGCACGGCGGCGCGACCGGTATGGCCCGAGCTCAATGTCACTTCGGCTTCGAGGGTTGGATTACCGCGGGAGTCAAGAATTTCGCGAGCGATGATTTTGGTGATAGTGGTCATTTTTCTTTATTCTTTAATTGAAGGTGAAATTGCGTTTCTTGAAAATTCAAAAACCATTTTTCTTGCTGATCGCATCTAGCGCCATCATGGTTTCCAGCAAGCCTTTCATCTTGTCCAGCGGCCAGGCGTTCGGGCCGTCCGACAGGGCCTTATCAGGATCCGGATGGGTTTCCATAAATACGCCCGCGACGCCGACCGCCATCGCGGCACGCGCGAGTGCAGGTACGAATTCGCGCTGACCGCCTGATTTTCCGTCCATGCCGCCGGGTAATTGCACGGAATGCGTTGCATCGAATACAACAGGGCATCCGGTATCGCGCATAACGACCAACGAACGCATATCGGAAACCAGATTGTTGTAGCCGAAACTGGCACCACGCTCGCAGACCATGATTTGCTGGTTGCCGGTCGCCTGTGCCTTCGCGGAAACATGTTTCATTTCCCATGGCGAAAGGAATTGGCCTTTCTTGATATTGACCGGCTTGCCGGTCGCTGCCACGCGCTGGATGAAATCGGTTTGGCGGCATAAAAATGCCGGCGTTTGCAGCACATCGACGACACTGGCCACTTCGTCCATCGGCGTGTATTCATGAACGTCGGTCAAGACCGGAACGCCGATTTGTTTTTTCACTTCGGCCAGTACTTTCAGGCCTTCTTCCAAACCCGGACCGCGAAAGCTGGTGCCGGATGTACGGTTGGCTTTATCGAAACTGGATTTGAAAATAAAAGGAATGCCGAGTTGGCCGGTAATTTCCTTCAGCTTGCCGGCCACATCCATTTGCAATTGCATGGATTCGATAACACACGGACCTGCGATCAGAAAAAATGGTTTATCCAAACCGACTTCAAAACCGCAGAGCTTCATGCGCTCACCTCTTTCAATAAACTGCCGCCGGCCTTGTGTTCGCGCGCCGCGCGAATAAAACCGATAAACAACGGGTGGCCGTCACGTGGTGTCGACAGGAATTCAGGATGCGCCTGGCAGGCAACAAACCATGGATGGTTTGGCAGCTCGATCATTTCTACCAGCAAATCATCCATCGATTTTGCCGAGATAACCAAGCCGGCTTCTTCGAGCTGATTGCGATAGCGATTATTGAATTCATAACGATGACGATGACGTTCTGCCACGACATCCTTGCCGTACATGGCGCGCGCTTTGGTGCCGGGTTTCAGGCGGCATTCCTGCAAGCCCAAACGCATGGTGCCGCCAAGATCGGAATCTTCGCCACGTTTTTCGATATCGCCGCTGGCGGTGCGCCATTCGGTGATTAGACCGATGACCGGATCAATGCAGTTTTTGTCATTTTCTGTCGTATTGGCATGCGGCAAACCGGCCAGATGACGTGCAACATCGACCACCGCTGCCTGCATACCATAGCAAATACCGAAATACGGTACGTTGTTTTCACGCGCGTATTTCGAAGTCAGAATTTTGCCTTCGAAACCGCGATCGCCGAAGCCACCCGGCACCAGGATCGCATCGACATCGCTCAAGCATTTACCGTTGTCTGCTTCGACTTGTTCGGATTCCAGCCATTTCAATCTAACGCGCGTGCGTTGACGCAAGCCGCCATGTTTGAGGGCTTCCGATAGCGATTTATAAGCATCCTGGTGATCGACATATTTACCGACAACCGCAACGGTAACTTCATCAATCGGATTTTCGGCGGCATCGACCGCTGCAGCCCATTCCGACAGATCGGCAGGCTTGGCCATGCCTTCCAGACGCAAACGTTCGATCACGATCTGGTCAAGCTTCTGCTCATGCAACCAGAATGGCAGTTTGTAAACGTTATCGACGTCGACGCAGCTGATTACGGCGCGCTCGTCCACATTGGTAAACAAGGCAATTTTCTTGCGTTCGCCTTCCGGCAACGGACGCTCGCTGCGGCAAAGCAGAATATCGGGCTGAATACCAATCGTGCGTAATTCTTTTACCGAGTGCTGGGTCGGCTTGGTTTTCAATTCACCCGCCGCCGCGATGTACGGCACCAGGGTCAAATGCATAAAGATCGCGTTCTCGCGACCGCGATCGCTGCGAATTTGACGAATGGCTTCGAGGAATGGCAGCGATTCGATATCGCCGACGGTACCGCCAATTTCCACCAGCGCGACATCGAAACCGTCGGTGGCCTCGAAAATGCAGCGTTTGATTTCATCGGTAATATGCGGAATGACCTGGACGGTAGCGCCGAGATAATCGCCGCGACGTTCCTTGCGAATCACGTTTTCATAAATGCGACCGGTGGTAATCGAATTTTTCCGGGTCAAACGGGTGCGCACATAGCGCTCGTAATGCCCCAGATCCAGATCGGTTTCGGCTCCATCGTCGGTGACGTATACCTCGCCGTGCTGGAATGGACTCATGGTGCCCGGATCCACATTGATATAGGGATCGAGCTTCATCATGGTGATTTTAAGACCGCGAGCCTCGAGTATGGCTGCGAGAGATGCGGCCGCAATGCCCTTGCCTAGCGAGGACACCACACCACCTGTTACAAAAATTAAACGCGTCATTGCTGAACCTGGCGCTGGAAAGCTTCATTTTACAGACTTGAGGGCTGGTCCGCGACCGATAATTTCATTTGCAATGAAAAACCCCGGAGGAAAACCTCCGGGGTTTTTGGCTGAAGACCAGTAATTACCTAGTCTTGTTAGCGACGTTGGCCAGAACCATTATCGTCTTGGTCGGCTGCTTTATTCTTGCCTTTTGTCGATTTTTTCGAAGGTTTGTCCGATTGCGCGGCTTGATCTGCCGATTCAGCATTTTTTTCAGCCTTCACGTCACCCTTGGCATTGGCATCGGCGGCTACAGCCAGACCCGGGCCATTGGCTTGTGCAGAGGCATTTCCACTACCGGCTGCCTGGGCAGCTGTTTGCGAGCCGTCTGTGACAAGGGCCGATTGACCGGAAGCACTGGCGCTACCTTGGGCACTGGCATTGACGCTGCCTTGGGCATTTGCAGCAGCTTGTTTGGCGGTGTCAGCTGTTGCGGCGGCTGTTGCCTTTGCGGACTCTGCTGTGCCAGCAGCCGTTGCCTTGGCAGACTTCGCTGTTTCTGCCGCTTTTGCTTTAGCCGCTTTGGCCTCTGCCTTGGCGGCTTTCTTTGCGGCTCGCGCTTCTTCTCTCGCCGTCTGCGTAGCACTGTCAACCTGGCCGGTTACCGTATCAGTACGAACTGTAGAGCCTACATTGCCGGTAACTCCACCGCCCACGCCAATGGTCGGATTAGGAACACCCACACCACCGGTGAGGCCGCCTCCAACTCCGGAGCCAAGGCCGAGAGCCATGGCGGCAGGCGTTGCGATAACAGCAGTAATCAATGTTGTGAGAATAAGTTTACGCATAATGTTTCTCCTGTATGTCTGAATAAACCGTAGAACAGTTGCATCAGCAACGAAGTCACCATAAAACCGAAAAAATAAACTTCTTGTGAACCTCTGTTGTTTGATTCAGCAAACAGACAGAAGCGGCGTAGGTAGAAACCATCAGACATGGATGGAAAAATCATTCATGCAAATTTCAAATCCCTTCTATTTCAAGGCTTTCAAGATCAACATAACCAAAGCATGAACACGTTATTTTCTTTCGAAAATAATGTCGCTTTTCGCAGCGGGGTTATGAAAATCGCCCTGCATTGCGCAGAGTCCGCAACAGAAAAATACGTTAACTTCTTGACCATTTCTTCACCCAAGGCCATCCTGCACACCTTTGTTCAACTATAATCAACAGATGAATTCACGCTATAACGCCGCCGACATTGAAGTTTTATCCGGGCTAGATCCGGTCAAACGCCGCCCTGGCATGTACACCGATACCACTCGCCCCAACCATCTGGCGCAGGAAGTGGTCGATAACTCAATCGATGAAGCGCTGGCCGGACATGCAAAAACGGTGGAAGTGACGCTTTATGCCGACGGCAGTTGCGAAGTCAGCGACGATGGCCGCGGCATGCCGGTCGATATTCATCCGGAAGAAAAAATTCCCGGTGTTGAATTAATTCTGACGCGCTTGCATGCGGGCGGAAAATTTTCCAATAAGAACTACACCTTTTCCGGCGGCTTGCATGGCGTCGGCGTCAGCGTAGTCAATGCGCTATCGAAAAAAGTCGAAGTGTTCATCAAGCGTGATGGCAATGAATATCGCATGGAGTTCCAGAACGGCGATCGTACCTCGCCACTGGAAATCATCAATACGGTCGGCAAGCGCAATACCGGCACTCGCGTACGGTTTTGGGCCGATGCAAAATATTTCGACACTCCTAAATATGCTGTTAAAGCATTACGACATTTATTGCGCGCCAAAGCCGTGCTTTGCCCAGGCCTGACCGTCAAATTATTGGATGAAGCGACCGGCGAACGTAACGAATGGTTTTACGAAGATGGCTTGAGTGATTATTTACGTGGCGAACTGGTCAATCGCGAATATATTCCAAATGAATTATTCGTCGGCAATCTGAGCAAGGATACCGAAGTAGTGGACTGGGCCGTTGCCTGGTTGCCCGAAGGCGAGCTGGTACAAGAAAGTTACGTCAATCTGATTCCGACCGCACAAGGCGGCACGCATGTGAATGGACTTCGCAGCGGCTTTACCGATGCACTGCGTGAATTCTGCGATTTCCGGAACCTGTTGCCGCGTGGCGTGAAATTGGCACCGGAAGATGTCTGGGATCGCGTCAGCTATGTGTTGTCGGTAAAAATGACCGACCCGCAATTTTCCGGTCAAACGAAAGAACGACTGTCTTCACGGCAAGCTGCCGGTTTTGTCGAAGGCGCATCGCATGATGCCTTTTCGCTTTGGTTGAACACCCACACCGAACTCGGCGAGCGTATTGCCCAGATTGCGATCGAACGCGCAACGGCACGACTGAAAACCGAAAAACAAATCGTCCGCAAGAAAATTACCCAGGGCCCTGCCCTGCCCGGCAAATTGGCCGATTGTATTTCGCAGGATTTATCGCGCACCGAATTATTTCTGGTCGAAGGTGATTCCGCTGGCGGCTCGGCCAAGCAAGCGCGAGACAAAGACTTCCAGGCGATCCTGCCCTTGCGCGGAAAAATCCTGAATACCTGGGAAGTGGAAAGCGGCGGCGTGCTGGCTTCGAATGAAGTGCACGATCTTGCCGTTGCGATTGGTTGCGACCCGGGAGTCGATAAAATCGATGGCCTGCGTTACGGCAAGGTCGTGATTCTGGCCGACGCCGACTCCGACGGTTTGCATATCGCCACCTTGTTGTGCGCCCTATTCCTCAGACATTTCCCGGCATTGGTCAAGGCCGGCAATATATTTGTCGCGATGCCGCCTTTATTCCGTGTCGATGTGGGCAAACAGGTCTTCTATGCACTGGATGAAGAAGAAAAACGCATTTTGCTGGAACGCATCGAGAAGGAAAAAATGCGTGGCGCAGTGAATGTTACCCGCTTCAAAGGCCTTGGCGAAATGAATCCCTCGCAATTGCGTGAATCAACGATTCACCCCGATACCCGTCGTCTCGTGCAACTGACGGTTGACGATGCAGCGGAAACGAAATCGCTGATGGATATGTTGCTGTCGAAAAAGCGAGCCAGTGATCGCAAAGCCTGGCTGGAATTGAAAGGCGATATGGCGTCGCTGGAAATTTAATTTTCCATGCTTTTGTTGGAGGGCCTTCTAGGCCCGACAGTCGGGCCTAGAAGGCCCTCCCACGGAATCAGCTAAACAAACGCTTTAGCCAGGCGGCGAACTGATTAACTTCGGAATCAAGGTTGCCATTGATCGCCAGATAAATCAGATACAGAAAAAACGCGAGAATACCAATCGATAGCAGGCGGTCCCAAAAACCGCCAAATTTCATGTTGTGTGTTTTTGGATCGGAATTTTTCATGATAATGCAGCCTCCAATAGAGCCCGGATTTGTTTTTGGGTAACTAGTGCAAGAGATTCATCGTACATATTATTATCTTCATTCATATACGTGGATTGCGATAACTCCAGCTGTACGGTTTCAATATTTTTCGCCACATCGCAATAATTACGCGTGATGTAGCCGCCTTTGAAGCGGCCATTACTGACCCAGCTGAATTGCGACTGGCCGGAAAGGGTTTGTTCGATTGCGGCTTGCGTACTGGCTTTGCAACTAGCCCCTGCCATCGTTCCGATATTGAAATCGGGCAACTTACCCTCGAATAAAAATGGCACCTGCGACTTGATGGAATGACCCTCCCATAGCAATACGCGGCCATGCTCCGCATGCAGGCGGGCAATTTGTTCTTTCAGCGCCTGATGATATGGCCGCCAGTAGTGTTTTATCCGTGACTGTATTTCATGTTCGCTAGGCCAATGACCTTCGAGATAAACGGGTTCATCGCTGAATTGCCGTGTCGGACACAGACCGGTAGTGTTCTGCCCCGGATATAGACTGACGTCATCCGGCGGACGATTCAAATCGATCACGTAACGCGAATATTTCGGCTGCAAAATCGTGGCGCCAAGCGATTTGGCGAAATCGTATAAACGACTCACATACCAATCAGTATCGGGAGCTGATCGGGCACTCTGCTGCATGCGTGCCTGCAACGCTTCGGGAATCACACTGCCATCGTGCGGCAAGCTGATCAACAGCGGACTTGTACCTGGATGAATCTGGAAAATATCGTTTTGCATTACTCTACAAATCGTTGAATGGAATAAGGTGCCGGATTAAATATTGGCGCACGTTGGCAGATCAAGTCTGCCATCAAATGCCCGGTTGCCGTCGACATGCTGACACCCAGCATACCGTGGCCTGTTGCGATCCAGGCATTTTTGTAATTCGGCGTTACTCCAAGGATCGGCAAATCATCCCAGGTCATTGGTCGCCAGCCATACCACTCTTCAATTTTTAACGGGCCAACGGCTTCGTGCAAATATTCGCCAGCACCACGTTCCAGTGCATCCAAACGACGGCGATTCAAGCGCGCATCGTAACCGGAGAATTCCATCGTGCTGCCCAAGCGAAAACCACTTCCCCAAGCCGTCACGCATACGCTGCGCTCCTTCAAAACAATCGGACGTTTCGGAGTAATGCTGGGGAGCGTGTAAGTAATCGAATATCCTTTGCCGGGCTGCACCGGTAAATCGATGCCGATGGCTTTCAGCATTTTCGAAGACCAGGGTCCCAGGGCAAAAAGATAATCCTGCGCCTGATATTCACCGAGCGATGTCGTGATTTTCTGCACTTTGTCGTGACTGGTTTCAATACCGATCACTTCGCATTGTTCGATAATTTCACCACCGAGTTGCCGAACAAGCCTGGCTAATTCCGCCGTATAAAGATCCGGACGCAAATGAGCATCGCCCGGATAATGCACCGCGCCTGCCATGCCCGCTTTTAATGCCGGCTCATCCTGGGCAAGTGCTGTACCCGATAAAACTTGCGGTTCCAGACCGAATTCGCGGACAGCTTCGGCTTCGATAGCGGCTTTTTCGAAGCCTGCTTGGGATTTGAAAACGTTGTGCATGCCGGTCGCGGCAAATTCGCAATCGAGGTTTTCCTGCTTGACCAGACTTTCAAGCAAACGACGCGAGTGATGCAACAAATCCATTTTTGCCAGGGAGCTGGCATGCCAGTCTTTCTTGTTGCAGCGCTGCGCGAATTTCAGCAACCAAAAAATCAAACCTGGATCAATCGTCGGTTTGACATAGAACGGAGCGTCGGGGGTCAACATCCACTTCATGGCCTTGGCGACCATACCCGGAGCGGCGAGCGGTGGAATATGGCTGGGCGTAATCGTGCCGCAATTACCGAACGAAGTAGCGGCTCCAATCGAATCGCGCTCGAGAATACAAACGCTACGACCGGCTTTTAACAGGTAATAGGCACTGGCCAGGCCAATGACACCGCCACCCAATATCAAGACATCCGGCATATTCTTCTGCATTGCCGGATTTTATCTTTAATGCTGCTTTTTTGCTCGTATTAACGGCGCATCTCGGGCAATGACCAATATGTCAGTGCACGCCACAACCATTCCATCGGGCCGTATCGGAAATAACGCAACCAGACATGACTGAAGATAATTTGCGCGATAAATACCGACACGACAAACAATGCCAGGTCAGCGCGGCCCCATTGTTTCCAGAAACCGAGTCCATAACCGTAAAACACCAGGCTACCAATCAGTGATTGCATCAGGTAATTGGTCAATGCCATTTTTCCTGCAGGCGCAAGCAAGCCCAGCATTTTGCTGCCGGCGATATGCGACATCGCAAAAGCAATGGTGTTCAGATAAAACAAGCTCAACGGCAGATTACCCATCATCATCAGGGCCTGCTCAATCATGCCTTGCGGCTCCATCGCGCCATGGCCATGAAATACATTCGCCAGGCCAATAAAAGCTATCGCCAACACGCCGCAATAGAGCATCGCTTTAAGAAAAAAAGCACGATTGGCTTTCAAATCGAGCAAACGGCCCGAACGCATGATTGCAGCACCCAGCAGAAAAACACCGAAGGCGCTGATGAATACGAAGGGCTCGAATGTGAGCAAATGCAGGAAATCCACTCCACGCTGCTGGACAGTATCCAGATAGCTTCCGTTGGAATAAATTTTGGCGACTTCGGCGGCTGATTGCGCGTTTTCGGCCGAATGCGCAGTCATTTTTTCCAAGGCTTCCTTGGGAGCAAAGCTCATCACAATGCCCATCATCAAGGACAGGAATGCCGGCGCGGTATACATCGCCGTACCGATCCAGATCGAAGCACGCACGGAAGTCATCGGCAGCCACATAAGCACAAACGCCACCAAGGCATAGGAATGCAAAATATCGCCCGACCAAAGCAAGGCGATATGCAGCAAACCAAAAATCAGCAGGGCGCCGGTTCTGCGCAAATAAATCGCTGTGAATGGGCGACCATCCAACTGTGCCTGCGTTTGCATCACGACAAAACCCATGCCGAACAGCATGGAAAACAGCACCCAGAATTTACCCGTGACAAAAATTTCAGTTAGCCTGGCGACGGCATAATCCCAACCAGCGGTACCTTCGGGGATGCCCAGACCAAATTCCTGGAATGGCCGATTGAAATACTCGATATTCATCAAAAAAATACCGAGCAAGGCAAAGCCTCTCAGAACATCAAGCACTTCGATGCGGGCTAGTTTTTTTGGTGGAGCTACGGCTGGAACTTCTGGGGTAATTTCACTGCTATCCATGCCGAAAATCTCCTGTTTTCTTGTCGTTAGTGCTGAACGCCGCCATCACCATGCACATGGCCGTGCTCGAGTTCTTCAGCCGTGGCTTCCCGAACCGACACGATTTCGGTTTCGAAATCCAGGGTCATGCCCGCCATCGGATGGTTCAAATCGACGTCAACCACGCTTACGCCGACTTTCAGGACCGTCATCGGGCGCGGGCCCATGCTGGTTGGCAATACCACTTGCATACCGGGCGCGATTTTCGCATTTTTGAAATGCTTGCGTGGCACGCGCTGGTTCAATCCGTCCTGACGTTCGCCATAGGCTTGATCCGGTGTGACGGTAATCGAGAATTTTTCGCCGGCTTCGCGGCCGATCATCGCTTCTTCAAGACCGGGGATAATATTTCCGTGACCAATCAAGATGGCCATCGCGTCACGATCATGCGAACTTTCCATTTGCGGCATGCCCGGCTGGGACACGGAATAATGGAAATGCACGACGGAATTTTTCTCAATTTTCATTTTTAACCCTAATTTATCAACGTGAAGACCAAAGTTAAGGCAAACTCTGACCTGAATTCGGACGCGCATTATCCCCAGAGCATGACTTTATTACCAGCAAAATCACGGTTTTTAGCGCTAACTTCAGCATTATTAATGTGTTTCTTAAGTGCCTGTGCCACCACCCAATCGCCGCGCACGGCCTACGAAAGCTCGCAAACCCATCGCCTGGAAGACGCCGATAGTAGTGAAATACGCGATCTAAGCCAGGTCAGCAACGAAGTGATTTTTCGCGCCATTAGCCTGGTCGGCACGCCTTACCATTACGGCGGAACCCAGCCGGAAACCGGTTTTGATTGCAGCGGCTTGATTGGCTTTGTCTTCCATGAAGCTGCGGGCATGAAGCTACCCCGTACGACTCGCGAGCTGATTGATATAGAAGCAAAGGCCATCGACCGTGATGACTTACAGGCCGGCGACCTGGTTTATTTCAACTCCCGAGGTGGCCGTGTCAGCCATATCGGTATCTATGTCGGCGAAAACCGTTTCGTACATGCGCCCAGCTCCGGCGGTGTGGTGCGTATCGACCACCTGAATACACCCTACTGGACCAAGTTCTATGTCGGGGCAAAACGCTTGCTGATGTAGAAATGCTAAGATTTATTCCTGCTTTCAAGGCACAACAGATTCATCCAAGATGCTAGCCACTATCCGCTATCGTAGCCGCCAAAAATTGCCAATCTTGCTATTGGTATTTCTGTTGTGCGTGCAAAGCATCGGCTATGCAGCACATGGATTGAGCATGACATTTCCAGTTCAAAAGGAAGCAGTTGCAGAACAAAATATGCCGCCATGTCACGATATGGCAGACATGCAAATGCCCTATATATCGGACCACGAAGACAGTATGCCGACGATGCCGTGCTGCGATGACGGCAACTGCACCGATGCCGACTGCATGATGCCTGCAGGCACCTGTTTCATCGCACGTGCACAGATTTTTTTCATGCCAATTTCAAGCGATGTGTTTATCTCGAACACACATGGCATTCATTCCATCAAACCTACTCCGCCTATCCGGCCACCGATCTCCTAATCTCCGAGCACACGCACGCAAGTGCGAATCCGTTCTTTTTGCCGGAGAAATATCATGAAACTTTTCAAGCAAGCACTCGCTTGCGGATTGCTATTTGCAATTACCAGTCAGACAACCGAAGCCAAGCCTATTTCATTCGCCAGAGGTAGCACAGTGATGTTGGAGTACGGCGGCGGCACTATGACCGAAGTGCAGGCTTTCTATGCGCCGAAATACTGGTGGTCTGCCGGTGTTGGCGACGTAAGCTTTGACCTGGCAGATGGCAGTGGGCAAGACAGCATTACCTATCTACGCGTCAACGGCCTGGCAAAACGCTGGAACATGCCTGCCGCTCAAGCCAATGTATTCGTCTGGGGCGGCGTTGGACAGGCCCGCAGCAATGCCTTTCAGGGCTCTGAAACGGCGTGGAATTACGGCGCACAGGCGGACTATGAAACCCGACGTATCTACGCCTCGTTGCGAACCGATTGGCAGGATGCAGATAGCTTCAAGCATCACACCAATACACTGCAATTCGGCATTGCACCTTATCAGCATGATTACGACACCTTGGCGACCTGGGTGGTATTTCAGGCCAGAACCTATGACCGTCATTTATACGACGGCGTTGAAACGGCATTGCTGCTGCGTTTTTTCAAAAAAGGCACCTGGATTGAAGCCGGTGTAACCAATGAGAAAAAACTGCAAGCGATGGCGATGTTCAATTTTTAACTATTCATTATTTTCAGGAATTATTTATGAAAACCTTTTCCAAAGTAATTATTGCATTGGCTTTCTTATTGACGCCGTTTTTCGCAGCGGCAAAAACCATCGAAATGGAAGTCAATGGACTCGTGTGTGCTTTTTGTGCACAGGGAATCGAAAAAACCATGCGCAAATTCCCGGCTACCGAAGACGTGGTGGTCAGCCTGGAAAACAAACTGGTGGCCATCTCACTGAAAAATGGCCAGGACATTAGCGATGCCCAACTCAAGAAAGCAATTACCGACGCCGGTTACACGATGGTCGGTATCAAGCGCAGCGAGAAAACCATCGGCGATATTCGTACGAAGGTGAAATCATGAATGATGAAATCCGCGCGATAAAGCGTGGAACCGGCCTTGCGTTTTTATCGCTGTTTACCAGCACCGGTACTCTGGTCTGTTGCGCATTACCCGCGTTGTTTGTGGCACTGGGTGCAGGTGCGACGCTGGCCGGGATCGTCGGCAATGTGCCGGGATTAATCTGGTTATCGGAAAATAAGGCAATGGTCTTCGGCGTGGCGGCTGCGTTACTGCTTCTGGCTGGATATGGCCAATGGCATGCGCGCATCCTGCCCTGTCCAGTAGACCCCGAACTTGCCCGCGTCTGCAATCGCATCCGGAAAACAGGTGTTTGGGTCTATGGCTTCGCCGTGGTGTGCTTTGCGATCGGGGCATTCTTTGCCTTTTTGCTGCCTTTATTTACATGATTTATGAAGGGGTGGTTCATAAACCACCCCTTCCATCACAAAAAACTCGTTTAATAATCAATATTTAGCTGGCAAATGGCTGGCTTGTCGTGCATACTTCGCTCCGTTTGCTGCTCCGGGTTCGTTGTCCCCTTGGCTGGCCGGCGGTCCAAGGACCGAACAAGCCACCCCTCCCGTACGTTTCGTCGCGCAAACCGCCTAGTCTGATTTCATTCCAAGGCGACATATCAAACTCCGAGCACGGTTTCAGGGAACGCTCCGGGTACAACGGAGCTACACATGTCTTTTGAAACGCTTGGGCTATCGCCCGCGCTGCTGCGCGCGCTGTCCGAAAGTAATTACACCACTGCCACGCCGATTCAGGCCGAAGCTATACCCCTTATTCTTGCTGGCCGCGATTTACTCGGCGGCGCACAAACCGGTACCGGTAAAACGGCTGCGTTTGCTCTGCCTATGCTTCAACGCATCAGCGAATTGACTACACCACGTCAATCACGTCGTCCACGCGCATTGATCCTGACCCCTACCCGCGAATTGGCCGTGCAAGTACACGACAGCATCCGCAAGTACGGTAAATATCTGCGCATGCCTTCGACCGTCGTTTACGGCGGCGCCGGCATGAGTCCGCAAATCGACGCATTGCGCCGCGGCGTCGATATTCTGGTCGCAACACCGGGTCGCCTGATCGATCACATCGAACAAGGCACATTGCAATTGGGCGACGTCCAGATGCTGGTGCTCGACGAAGCCGACCGCATGCTGGATATGGGCTTCCTGCCTGCTATCCGCCGCGTGTTGACCTATTTGCCGAAAGTGCGTCAAACATTGTTGTTCTCGGCAACGTTCGAAGAACAAATCAAGAAACTCGCCATCGATTTCCTGAAAAATCCAACCCAGGTTCAAGTCTCGGCACAAAACGCCGTTGCTACCTCGGTCAGCCATCGCGCGCATCCGGTTGATACCGGTCGCAAGCGTGATTTGCTGACGCAAATGCTGGCCGAACGTTATCAGGAACAAATCCTGGTATTCGGTAAAACCAAACATGGTTGCAACCGTCTGGCCGAGCATCTGGAAAAAGCCGGCATTCGTTCCGTAGCAATTCACGGTAACAAATCGCAGGCACAACGTTTGAAAGCATTGAATGATTTCAAATCCGGCAAAGCCCGCGTTTTGGTCGCTACCGACGTCGCTGCGCGTGGTCTCGATATTCCGCAATTGCCGGTTGTGATCAATTACGACTTGCCGATGGTCGCCGAAGATTATATCCATCGCATTGGTCGTACCGGCCGTGCCGGTGCTAGCGGTGAAGCGATTTCTCTGGTTGCTCCGGAAGAAGCGCAATTGCTGCGTGCGATTCATCGCGTATTGAAAGCCGATATCGAAATGATCACCGTGCCGGGCTTCGAAGCCAGCCGTGCAATTCGTATGGGTAATGATTCCGGTCGTCCTGCGAACAGCAATCCGCGTCCAAGCGGTGATCGCGCTCCGCAAAAACGCGGTCGTCGTCCGCACGCTGCACCGGGTAAAACCGGTCAGCCGGCATCGCATGCACACGCCGGCCCTAAAAAGCACGGCAACAGCAATGGTCCGAAGCGTCGCGATCCATCTGCACAACGCGGTTGATGTAGCCCGGGTCATGGCTCCACCTGACCCGGGGAACCACGTCATTCCGTAACGGTTTGAGTTGCTTATGCACTCGAGGCCAGCTTGAATAGAGCTGGCCTTTTTTATTGTTGTGAGAGCTGCTTTAGCAGTGATAAGACTTTTCAGATTGCGATCTTCTGAATTATCAATCGCGGCTAAAGCCGCTCCCACAAAAAAACAGCAATCAAAACGGTTTCGCGATCACCAGATAGATCGCACCGAGCGCGAGCAAGATCGGCAATTCGTTATACCAACGCAATGCTTTCGTCGACATTAAATTTCCGCCTGCAGCAGCACGTTTCAGCATCTTGCCTGTCATGATGAAATACGCGAGCAACAATGCGACCAATAAAAGTTTGGCATGCAGCCAGCCGCCTTTCATTCCAAAATGCAGCCAAAGCGTCACGCCGAAAACCGCGGCAATGCCAAACATCGTGTGACCGAAACGGTATAGGCGCATGCCCATCAGTACCAAACGCTCCTGTACTGTTGCCTGACCTGCGCATTCGTTGATGTTGAGCAGTATGCGAGGCAGGTAAAACACCGATGCCAGCCATGCAATCACAAACAACAAATGCAGCGATTTAACCCAGAAATACGCCATCTAAAGCTCTCCGAAGCGTTTAAGTACCTTGTCACATGATGCCACAAGCGCAAATGGAGCCGCGGCTCCACCGATAAGAGAGTAAACTATGCGCCGCGTTCTATCGCATTGGGCGACTCGAACGAAACAGTGAGTACACCATGTCTGAAGCGCCAATTTCCCTATTTTCCGATTTGAATTTGAGTGAGCCGCTAATGCGGATTCTCAAGGAAATCGGCTACGAATCTCCATCCCCTATTCAGTCGTCCTGCATCCCGCTGATTCTTGCAGGCGGCGACATCATCGGCCAGGCGCAAACAGGTACCGGCAAGACTGCCGCCTTCGCCTTGCCGATCTTGAACAAGATCAACATTCAACAAACCAAACCGCAGGCTTTGGTGTTGGCACCTACCCGCGAATTGGCGATCCAGGTTGCCGAAGCATTCCAGAAATACGCCAGCCATATGCCCGGCTTCCATGTGCTGCCGATTTACGGTGGCCAAAGTTATGGCCCGCAATTGTCTGCACTACGACGCGGCGTTCATGTCGTTGTCGGCACACCTGGTCGCGTTATCGATCATTTGGACAAAAACACGTTGGACCTGTCGAACATCAAAACACTGGTGCTCGATGAAGCCGATGAAATGCTGCGCATGGGCTTTATCGACGACGTCGAAAGCATCCTGAAAAAAATGCCGGCCGTGCGTCAAACGGCATTGTTCTCGGCAACGATGCCGTCGGCAATCAAGCGTATTGCGCAAACCTATTTGAAATCGCCGTCGGAAATTACCGTCGAAGCGAAAACCCGCACTGCCGACAATATCCGCCAGCGCTACTGGATGGTCAGCGGCTTGCACAAACTCGATGCCTTGACCCGCATCCTGGAAGCTGAAACTTTCGACGGCATGATTGTTTTCGCACGCACGAAATTGGGCACTGAAGAACTTGCAGAAAAATTATTGGCGAGAGGCTTCTCGGCTGCCGCGATCAATGGCGATATCCAGCAAGCGCAGCGCGAACGCACCATTCAAAACCTGAAAGACGGCAAGATCGATATTCTGGTCGCGACCGACGTTGCTGCTCGTGGTCTCGACGTTGACCGTATCAGTCACGTCGTCAACTTCGATGTGCCGTACGACACCGAAAGCTATGTGCACCGTATCGGCCGCACTGGCCGTGCAGGACGTAGTGGCGATGCGATTATTTTCATCACACCGCGCGAACAAAGTTTATTGCGCAACATCGAGCGTCACACCAAGCAGCCCGTCACGCAGATGGAATTGCCGACGCTGGAAGACGTCAACACCGTTCGCATCACCAAATTCAAAAACCAGATCGCCGAAACGTTGGCGACCGGCGGCCTGAGTTTGTTCCAATCGGTGGTTGAAGATTTCGAACGCGAGAAAAATATTCCCGCCATTGAAATTGCTGCAGCACTGGCGAAAATGGCGCGCGGAAAAGTTCCGCTGGTCATGGAAAAACCAAAGCGCGAACCAAAACCGGAAGTGTCGCCTCGCGATCGTCCTTCACGTGCCGACCGATTTGCCCATGAAGAAAAACGTCCACGCAGCGAACGCTTTGAACGCAGTGATCGCCCTGCGATGCCGAAGAAAGAACGCGTCGCACGCGATGCCGATGTCGGCAAGGAAACCTATCGCATTGAAGTAGGTCACGACCATGGCGTAAAACCGGGCAATATCGTTGGTGCGATCGCCAATGAAGCCGGTCTGGATGCCAAACACATCGGCCGCATCGAAATTTTCGAAGACCACACCATTCTGGATTTGCCGGAAGGCATGCCGAAAGATGTGCTTACGCATCTGAAAACGGTTTGGTGTGCAGGCCAGCAATTGCGCATCACCAAGGACAGCGAAAAACCGGATACCGAAGGCAAGAAATCCGGTGGCAAGAAAAGCTTCGGTTCGGAACGTCCGGGTGGAAAATCGTTCAAACCAAAACGTGATTTCGGCGATAGCCCGTTTAAATCAGGCAAACCGGGCGCACATCGCAAAGGCCCACGCTCCTAAGCGCAATGGCAAGAATCCTCATGCCACTGCCGTCGATGGATTTCGATCCGACCGAAAGTGCAGTGCCATGGCGATTTTTGAAACAACATGGACATGAGTTTGTGTTTGCCACCCCGGATGCAAAACCGGCGCAGGCGGATCAACGAATGATTGACGGAAACGGTCTCGGAATACTGAGGCCGTTTTTTATTGCCGATAAAAATGGTCGATCGGCTTATGCCGAAATGCAGCAATCAACGGAATTTCAATCGCCTATTAGCTACGACGATATCTCGATAAAATCATTCGACGCGATACTGCTTCCAGGCGGCCATGCGCAAGGCATGAAGCCGTATCTTGAATCGTCGCGATTGCAAACCATCATCGCCGAACATTTTCTTGCAGAAAAACCGACTGCGGCCATTTGCCATGGCGTGCTGCTGGCGGCACGAACTCTTCGCGCAGACGGAAAATCCATCCTGCACGGCTTCAAAAGCACCGCCCTGCTGCAAAAACAGGAGATGCTGGCCTGGCAGATTACACGTGCATGGCTGGGAAATTATTATCGGACTTACGAACAAAGCGTACAGGCAGAAGTTACGGCCGCACTGGCAAACCCGAATGATTTTAT
The DNA here is from genome assembly GCA_036676335.1 of Arenimonas sp. Lineage (GTDB taxonomy): Bacteria > Pseudomonadota > Gammaproteobacteria > Xanthomonadales > Xanthomonadaceae > Arenimonas. Next base: position 246,969 of record JAKFDD010000011.1, read on the forward strand.
CGAGGGCCCGATGCCTTTGACGCGTGATAACGATAAAAACCTGAAGCCCGGCTTTGTGTTGCGTGACAATCATTATTTGTCGGCACGCTGGCCCGGTGATGCGCATAGTCTGGCACACGAATTGCAAAAGATGCTTACCTAATTACTTCACAAGTAACTAACGAGTTTGGAGCGAGTCCGGATTAGAATCTCCTAACCCACCCTCCAGGATTTCACATGAGCGCTCAACACAAGGCACTTCACTTGGCCGCACGGCCGGAAAACGAACCGAAAGACAGCGACTTCGAACTACGAACCCAAGATCATGTGCCATTGAGTGATGGCCAGATTCGAATTGATGTTCGCTATATTTCGATCGATCCTGCCATGCGCATCTGGATGACCGAACAAAAATCCTACTGGCCACCGGTTGAAATGGGGGCCGTAATGCGTGCATCGGCCATTGGCGTGGTTTCGGAATCGAAGAATGAAAAGTATGCCGTCGGCGACTGGGTCACCGGCATGATGGGCGTACAAAACAGTCTGGTAAGCGACGGCAAAGGCATGAAGGTATTCGATGCCAAGCAATTGCCCGACCCGGCCTGGGCGCTGAGTGTCTTCGGCGGTACCGGTTTAACCGCCTGGTTTGGCCTGACCGAAATTGGCAAACCGCAAGCCGGCGAAACCGTCGTGATATCGGCAGCAGCCGGTGCAGTGGGTTCGACCGCAGTACAAATCGCGAAAAATCTTGGTTGCCGCGTGATCGGTATAGCCGGTGGCCCCGACAAATGCGCATTCGTGAAAAACGAACTCGGCGCCGATGCAGTCATCGATTACAAAAACGACAATATTGCAGATGCTTTGAAAGAGCATTGCCCCGATGGTATCGACGTATATTTTGACAATGTCGGCGGCGAAACGCTGGACGCGGTCTTGAAACGCTTGAAACTCAAAGCCCGCATCGTATTGTGCGGTGGCATTTCGCAATACAACGCCGGCAAGGATGCGCGCGGCCCGGCGAATTATCTGTCACTGATTTCGGCCCGCGGCAGAATGGAAGGCTTCGTGATCATCGACTATCTCGATCGGGCACAGGAAGCCATCGCAGCTCTTGGTGCCATGACGGCCCAGGGCAAGATGAAAAGCAAACTGGATATCGTCGAAGGTCTGGAAAATTTTCCGGAAGCATTGCGCCGCGTCTTGACCGGCAAGAATTACGGCAAGCAGCTGGTGAAAATTTGATGTAGAAATAGTAGGCCCGACTGTCCGCATGCTTATCGGGCCTAGAAGGCCCTCCTACAAAAAAGCCGGATTAAATCCGGCTTTTTTGTTTCCTGCACGTCCCTTACATTGCCAACCAGGCCGATGTCATCGTCTTGAGTAGCAGTTCTTTATGAGGCCGCAGCAATTCGACATTCGCGCGAACCGCTTCGCTGTCCGGGCCATTCATCATGTCTTGTATTTGCTGTCCACCCGGCATGTTTTGCTTGATGGATTCTTCTGCCGCTTCTTTTGCCTTCTCGACCGCTTCTTCTACCGCAGCTGCTTCGGCGTCACCTGTTTCTGCCTTGTTGCTTTCATGAGAAGGCACACTCGAAACTTCCGGCTCGTTACCGGCGACCGGTGCGGGAGCAGGCATCTCGACTGACAAGTAAGGCAGTGCCGCACTAACCTGATCACGAATCCAGTGATACTCCTCCATCGACATGTTTTGTGCATTCAAACCGACAACCTGCGCTTCCTTGGCTTTGGCCATCAACTTGGTCACATCGGCAAATGCACCCATCGCTTCTTTCAAATCCACATCTTCAGGCTTGGTCTCCTGATCGTTCATCTTCTTGTACTTTTCTTCCATCAAGGCAAAGTCCGGCCCCATTTTGTCGGAGATGATTTGCTGGATGGCGACAAATGCCGTGACTTGTTCGGCCGAAAGTTTCCCATCGGCAGGCGCCGTGTACGACGATTTATTTTTAACCGATTGCTCTGCCTTGCCAATTTTTGCCATATCCTCGGCCTGGCCCATGATATCGCCACCGGCGGCAGATATAGGTCGCCAGACAAACCAATAGGCAGCGCCGCAAACCACCACCACCAATATCAAACCGGTAACCAAACAGCCTATCAGCCACTTTTTCATGATGCTTCTCCGGGGAACGAGCCGCCACTATACGAAAAAAAACCGTGAAACGGCATCGGGAGCCGTTAAAATAGCCGGAATGAAATTCGCACCTCTTGCTCATGGCTGACAACACGATATTCGATGCCGTGATCATAGGTGGCGGAGCGGCTGGCTTGATGTGCGCGCTAGTCGCAGGCCAACGCGGAAAGAAAGTCTTGCTGATCGAGCATGCCAACCGCTGTGGCAAAAAAATCCTGATGTCCGGCGGCGGCCGCTGCAATTTCACCAATACCGGCACCACGCCGGCAAACTTTCTTTCCAACAACCCGCATTTTTGCAAATCGGCCTTGGCGCGTTACACGCCACAGCATTTCATCGACATGGTGGAACGCCACGGCATCGCTTATCACGAAAAAGAACTCGGACAATTATTCTGCGATGACTCATCGAAGCAAATCGTCAAGATGCTGCTCGATGAATGCGAATGGGCCGGTGTTCGCATCAATATTTCCTGCTCTGTAGACAGCATTGAAAAGAAAAACGATTTTTTCCTGCTACGGACTTCGCAAGGCAACGTGCAAGCTAAAAAATGCGTGATCGCCAGTGGCGGCTTGTCTATTCCCAGCATGGGTGCCAGCGGCTTCGGCTACGAAATTGCAAAACAATTTGGCCACAAAGTCTTACCGACGCGTGCCGGTCTGGTCCCGCTGACTTTGACCGGCAAACCGCAAGAACAATTAGCGGATTTAAGCGGCTTGTCGGTGCCGGTGGAAGTGACCTGCGGCAAAACGAAATTCAAGAATGCGATGTTGATTACCCATCGCGGCTTGAGTGGCCCGTCCATTCTGCAAATTTCATCCTACTGGCAACCAGGCCAGGCCTTGCACGCAAATTTATTGCCGGATTTGGATGCATTGGAATTTTTAAAAGCGCAGCAGGCAAAACATCCGGCGGCAGAATTGAAAAACTGTCTTGCGGATGTTCTGCCCAAACGTTTGGCGCATCGACTCTGCGAGCTACAGTTCGAGAACAAGCCAATGAAGCAATACAACGAAAAGCAATTAAAGAGCATTGCCGACGTGTTGAATCATTGGCCAATCGTTGCAAGTGGCACCGAAGGTTATCGCACAGCCGAGGTGACGCTAGGTGGCGTGGATACACACGAGTTATCGTCAAGCACAATGGAATCCAGCCTGGTGCCGAACCTTTACTTTATCGGCGAGGTAGTCGATGTCACCGGCCATCTTGGCGGCTATAACTTCCAATGGGCCTGGGCCTGCGGCCATGCTGCCGGACTTGCGATCTGACAAATTATTAACTGTCTGAATGTTATTTTCGATCCAGTTTTTTAATCTGGATACCTTATGCCTTCCTACCGCGCGCCTTTACGCGATATGCGTTTTGTCATGTTTGAATTGCTGGATGCACAGACCGTACTAAATCAGATGCCAGCGTATGTTGATCTCGATGCCGATACGATCAATGCCGTACTGGAAGAAGGCGCCAAGTTTGCCGAAAACATTGCCTTCCCCTTGAATCAATCAGGCGATCTTGAAGGCTGCACCTATCATGGCAATGGTGTGGTTACTGCGCCCAAAGGCTTCAAAGAGGCTTACGAACAATTTTCCGAAGCCGGCTGGCCCGGACTGAGTTGTGATGTCGGCTACGGCGGCCAGGGTCTGCCGCGTCTGATGAATAATCGCCTGTATGAAATGATGAATTCCGCAAATCAGGCCTGGTTGATGTATTCCGGCTTATCGCATAGCGCCTATGAATGCCTGATTGCCCACGGCACCGAAGAACAGAAAGATTTGTATCTGCCGAAAATCATTACTGGCCAATGGAGCGGCACCATGTGTCTGACCGAGCCACACTCGGGAACCGATCTGGGTTTATTGAAAACCAAGGCGGAACCGTTGGGGGATGGTAGTTACAGCATCAGCGGCACAAAAATATTTATCACTTCCGGCGAACACGATGTTGCCGAAAATATTTTGCACCTGGTGTTGGCACGCCTGCCGGATGCGCCGGCAGGCAGCAAGGGTATTTCGCTCTTCCTGGTCCCTAAATTTATTCCGGACGCGAATGGCAACATCGGTGAGCGCAACACCATCTTTGCCGGCTCGATCGAGCACAAAATGGGAATTCACGGCAACGCCACTTGCGTGATGAATATGGACTCGGCCCGCGGCTGGTTGATTGGCGAGCCTCACAAAGGTCTGGCAGCGATGTTCGTGATGATGAACTCGGCCAGGCTCGGCGTTGGCATGCAAAGTTTGGGCCTGGCAGAAACAGCACACCAGAATGCCACCGCTTATGCGAAAGACCGTTTGCAAGGCCGCTCAATGAGTGGCGTAAAAAACCCGGACAAACCGGCCGACAGTATTCTGGTTCATCCTGATGTAAGACGCATGTTACTTACCTCACGTGCCTATACCGAAGCTGGTCGCGCACTGACTACCTGGATTGCTCTGCTGCTCGATCAGGAAGAATCGGGACTGGATGCCGAGATCAAAAAACATTCCGAAGATATCGTCAGCCTGTTAACACCGGTCGTGAAAGCTTTCATTACCGACAATGCTTTCGAGACCACTAATTTATGTCTGCAAGTTTACGGTGGTCATGGCTATATCCAGGAAACAGGCATGGACCAGTATGTTCGCGATGCCCGCATCAACATGATTTACGAAGGCACCAACGGCATTCAGGCACTGGATTTGCTCGGCCGCAAGGTGCTTGCTGACAAAGGCGAAAAATTATCCATCTTTATCAAGTTAATTGACGGGTTCATCACGGATCAGAAAGAGAATCCCGCGATGCAGGAATTTATCGGACCACTGTCCGCATGTGTGCAATCCGTGCAATCGATCACACGGGAAATTGCCATCAAGGCGCAAAGCAATCCGGACGAGATCGGGTCAACCTCGGTGCCATACCTGCGTTTGATTGGACACTTGAGTTATGCGTGGCTGTGGGCACGCATGGCGGCCATTTCGATGGATGCAATTGAAAATAAAAGCAGTGACCATGACTTCTATCATGCGAAATTAGTGACCGCGAGGTTTTACTATAGCAAGCTGCTTCCAGAGACACTTTCGCTGGTTGCAGTCATTAAAAGTGGCGCAGCTCCAATCATGGATCTGGAGGCTGAATTTTTCTAGAGTTTTAAGTATTCATTACAAGGAAGTAATAATTGATGGATTTCCGGACACTTGCAGCTTTATTCGTTGCTGCCTCTCTTTCCAGCCAAGCCAGCTATGCCGATAAGAACACAATCATTGATGTCCCCACGCTTTCCGGTGACATAGTCCTTGACGGTGTTCCAGACGAAGCATTCTGGTCGCAGGCTCGCAGCGTCGAGCTGATTTACGAAACACAGCCAGCCGACAATGCGCCGGCTTCGGTAAAAACCACGGCACTGATTGCCGACAATGGACGCGAAGTATTGTTGGCATTCCGTGCCGAAGACCCGGATCCGAAACAAATTCGAGCGTTCTTGCGTGATCGCGACAGCCTCTGGAATGACGACTTTATTGGCTTCACGATTGATACCTTCAATGACCAGCGTCGTGCTTACGAATTTTACGTAAACCCGTTAGGTGCTCAAGGCGACCTGATCATCGATGGCGCTACCGGTAATGAAGACGCTTCCTGGGATGGTCTATGGGATAGCGCTACAAAGATAAATGCGAATGGCTATACGGTTGAAATGCGTATTCCCTACTCGACCCTGCGTTTTCAGAAAACCAATGGTGTTGCACAAAAATGGGGCGTCGATTTTCTGCGTTTCCGTCCGCGCGACAATCGTTATCGCATTTCCAATAACAAATTGATCCGCGGCGACAACTGCTATCTGTGTGGTCTAGCCAAATTGCAGGGCTTTGCAAACGCCAACCCGGGACGCGATTTGGAAGTCACGCCGACTTTCACTGCCGGTTACGCGCAAACAAGAGAGACACCTAATTCTGCCTGGCAGAGTGATGGCGGCCAATATGAATTGGGTGTTGACGTTAAATGGGGAATCGGTTCGAACCTCACTTTAAATGGCACGATCAATCCGGATTTCTCGCAGGTCGAAAGTGATCAGGCGCAACTGGATTTGAATACTACGTTTGCCTTGTTCTTTCCGGAAAAGCGTCCTTTCTTTCTCGAAGGTGCCGACTATTTCACGACACCGCTCAATATTCTTTATACCCGTTCGGTAGCAGATCCTGATTATGGCGTGCGCGCAACGGGCCGGAATGGCCAACACCTGTACGGTTTTTTTGCCGCACAGGATTCAGTGACACAAGTTTTGATTCCCGGTGCACTGGGTTCCGGCTTTAGAAGCCTCGAGCAAGAGTCGCTGGTGGCTGCCGGTCGTTACCGTTTCGATATCAACAACCAAACCAGTGTTGGTTTGATTTCAACATTACGAAGCGGCGATGACTACTCGAATACCGTCATCGGAATCGACGGTCGCTGGCAAACCAAAGGTCACACAGTGACTGCGCAATGGTTGACATCGGAATCCGAAAATCCGGTGGCATTTGGATTGCCATCTAAACAAGAAGGCGACGCTCTTACCGTTTCCTACGACTTCAGCAATCGTAACTGGGGTGCATACGCATCGCATACCCGCTTCGATGAAGGCTTTCGTGCAGACCTGGGTTTCATCGGTCAAGTCGATTACGACAAATCCGTGATCGGTGGCTCGCATACCTGGCATGGCGAAGATGGAGCCAAAATCACCAGGATGCGCTTGAATGGCGATTGGGATATTACCCATCGATCAGACGGCCAATTGCTTGAACGCGAAGTGGAAGCCTACTTTTCGATTAACGGACCGATGCAAAGCTTTTTGCAAATAGGTGCATTGTCGCGTGATCGTTTTTGGGCAGGCCAGATGTTTGGTGAACATTGGGGATCGGTGTATGGCGAAATCATTCCCACATCAAGATTGAGCCTGGGCGCGTTCATGCGAAAAGGCGAACAAATTGACTACACCAATGCCCGCCTTGCCGACATCACCAATTTTGAGCCTTTCGTCAGCCTCAATATTGGCAAAGGCGTGAACTTCCGTATCGATCATACCTATATGGCTCTTTCGCGCGACAGTGGCGATGTATTCGTCGCCAACCTGAGCGATATTCGTCTTGGCTGGCAGATGAATCAACGTCAACGTTTGCGGCTTGCATTGCAGTACGGCAATACGATCCGGGATCTGTTTCTTTACAATCTTCCCGCCAATTACAACTCCGAAAGCAGCGATCTGGGTGCGCAACTACTTTATTCCTACAAAATCAATCCGCGCACGGCGTTCTATGCCGGCTACTCGGAAGGCCAGTATTCCGACGATGATTTCCCGGAAATGTTCGCCACCAGTCGCGCCTTATTCATGAAATTAAGCTACGCGTGGCAACCGGATTGATTATATTTGCGTAGGTCGGGCCCTGGCCCGACAAATTACGGCATCACAAATTACAGCGTCGGGCCAGGGCCCGACCTACAACCACAATTTCTTCCAGCCATCCGCGCCCAATGCTTTGAGCGTATCAATATTTTTCTGGTAGATTTTTTCCGCTTCGGGAAATGCAGCGACCGCCTTTTCTACGCTGCTTTCCCGCAACAGATGCAGACAAGGATAAGGCGCGCGATTGCTGTAGTTTTCGACATCTTCATAACGCGTTTCGGCGAATTGGTAATCCGGATGAAAACTGGCGACCTGGATTTCGCCGTCCAATGCCAGTTCGGATACCGCAGCATCCGCCACTTCCAGAAAATCGTTGTAATCCAGGAAGTCGGCCAGAACATAGGGATGTATCAACAGAGTGGTTTCGCACTGCTCGGCGTCGGCATCATAAAGCAGCTGCAATTCTTCCAGTAAATCAGCCAGTAATTCTTCTTCATTCTGAGCATTCGATACCACGTAACGGATTTGTTCCTTCACGTGCACTGCTTTGGCAAACGGACACAGATTCAAACCGATAACCGCTTTTTCAAGCCAGTTTTTCATCTCGGCAATCATGGTGTCCGGATTTTTGTCATTCATGGCGGTTCTGACTCTTGGCTTTGCATTGCCTGGCGCTTAGAGTACTCCATCACGCCACTCCGGCGCATTAGGGACCTTGATATGCATTTGCAAGCCGCTTTGATTACCGCTTTGACTGTCATCGTAATTTCCATTGCCATGTTTTTCGTCGGCCGTGCGCGCGGCAAATTCCAGATCCATGCACCGGCCATTACCGGACATCCCGATTTTGAACGCGCATTCCGCGCACATCAAAATACGCTGGAACAAACCGTGATGTTTCTGCCGCTTCTGTGGCTGGCGACGGTTTACTCGAACGAACAATATGCCGCCTATCTCGGCTACGCCTGGTTGGTCGGTCGTCTTTGGTATGTATTCGGCTATATTGCCGATGCGAAAAAACGCAGCATGGGATTCCTGGTTAGCGCGCTTGCACAAATTATTCTGCTCATCATGAGCTTCTGGGGCATCATTAGCCAGATGATGTAGGTCGGGCCCCGGCCCGACGCTTTTACAAATTGCGAAAATACTCAAGTCGGGCCAGGGCCCGACCTACGGATAAATCACAAGGCCTGTTCGTGTACGCCTTTCACCGCACGACCGGACGGATCGGCTGCATTCGCAAAACTCGCATCCCAGGCAATCGCCGCCGGTGATGAACAGGCAATCGATTTTCCACCCGGCACTGTTTTTGCACAGGCTGGATTCGGAAATTGTGCATCGAATAATCGGCGATACATCAAGGCTTCCTTGCTCTGCGGCGGGTTGGTTTCATAACCCAATTTCGCAGCTTCCAGTTCTGCATCGGTGATGCTGCTTTCGGCCAACGCTTTCAAAGAATCGATCCAGCCGTAACCGACGCCATCGCTGAATTGCTCTTTCTGCCGCCACAAAATCGAATCCGGCAACGCACCGTCGAAGGCTTCACGCAATACGCGTTTTTCCATGCCGCCTGGCTTGACCATTTTTTCGGCGGCATCGAACGACATCGCGATATCGATAAATTGCAGATCAAGAAACGGCACTCGGGCTTCGACACCCCAGGCTGCCATCGCTTTATTGGCGCGGGCGCAGTCGAACAAGTGCAACGCATCGATTTTGCGAACGGTCTCCTGATGGAATTCGAATGCCGAAGGCGCTTTGTGGAAATACAAATAACCACCGAAAATTTCATCGGAACCTTCGCCGGACAAAACCATTTTCACGCCCATCGCCTTGATACGGCGAGCCAACAAATACATCGGTGTCGAGGCACGAATCGTCGTGACATCATAGGTTTCGATATGGCGGATCACTTCGGGAATTGCATCCAGCCCCTCCTGTACCGTGTATTTGAAACTGTGATGAATGGTGCCGATGGCTTCTGCAGCCACATGTGCCGCAGCCAAGTCCGGCGAGCCTTCCAGACCAATCGCGAACGAGTGCAGACGTGGCCACCAAGCTTCGGTCTTATCGTCTTCCTCCACACGTTGCCGGGCAAAACGCATCGCACATGCGGCCACCAAAGATGAATCCAGGCCGCCAGACAACAACACACCGTATGGCACGTCAGTCATCATCTGGCGATGCACGGCTTGCTCGAAACTGCTGCGCAATGTTTCGTGCGAAATTTTTACACCTTTTGTTTTTTCGTAATCACGCCATTGCGGTTGCCAGAATGGTTTTATTTCACCTTCCTTGCTATCCAGATAATGGCCCGGCGGAAACACTTCAATCTGGTCGCAGACATCGACCAAGGCTTTCATTTCCGAGGCGATCCACAAGCGGCCCAGTGAATCGCGACCTTGATACAAAGGACAGACGCCGAGTGGATCGCGTGCGACAAGATAGGATTTCTTGTCGGCATCCCAGAGACAAAAAGCGTAGATGCCGTTGAGCTTCGATAAAAACGCGGAGCCTTCCTGTGCATACAAGGCATTGATCACTTCACAATCCGAACCGGTCTGAAACTCGTAAGGCATTTTCAAATCGCGTTCAAGTTCACGGTGGTTATAAATTTCACCATTGACCGCCAAAGCCAGATGACCATCGGCCGAACGCAGTGGTTGCGCGCCACCGACAGGATCAACAATCGCCAGTCTTTCATGTACCAGCACGGCATCAGGATGGGTATAAACACCGCTCCAATCAGGTCCGCGGTGTCTCTGCTTGGCAGATTGCGCTAAAGCCAGACTTCGCAATGCCGGTAAATCGGTACCGACCGTTAAATCAAAAATTCCCAGAATTGAACACATGGCTTTCTCTCTTTTTTAAGTACCGAAAATAAAAACGGCCCGCTTTGTGGCGGGCCGTCGTATGAAAACTAGGAACAAAAAGCAGCTAGTCGCCGACCCGCAATGTGGGCAGTCGATTATTATTGTTGCTGGTGTTGATGTTCATCATGGTTCGACCATAACCCAGCTTTCTGGAGCGGTCAACACAAGTCAGGACGAAAACAACAAAATCGTTTATTGTCATGCACTTAAAGAGTCTCACTCTCAGGGGTTCACGATGTTCAAGTGGCTGAAACGCGGTTTGGTATTGATTCTGGTATTGCTGCTACTGGCGATGGCAATCCTCTGGTATTTGCTACGCGGCAGCCTCGCCAAACTGGATGGCGAGATTTCCATTCCGAATTTGTCGGCACCGGTCGAAATCGAACGTGATGCCCTCGGCACCGTGACCATTCATGCCGAAAACGAAACCGATATGGCACGCACGCTTGGTTACATTCATGCACAAGAGCGTTTCTTCGAAATGGATTTGTTGCGCCGATCCGCTGCCGGTGAGCTTTCCGAATTATTCGGCGATAAAGCCCTTGAAAAAGATAAGTCCGCGCGCGTACATCGTTTGCGTGCTCGCGTTGAACAAAACATGGCAGCGTTCGCCGGCGACAAACTCGAAGTAGTCAATGCCTATACCGATGGCGTAAATCAGGGCTTAAACGCTCTGAGTGTAAGACCATGGCCATATTTACTTCTGCAAGCCAAGCCGAAAGCCTGGACTGCATCGGACTCGGCAATGGTCGGCTATGCAATGTTTTTTGATTTGCAGGATGAAAGCAATTCCCGCGAATTGGCATTATGGAAAATAAAACAATCGGTACCTGATGCACTTTATCAATTACTCGCGGCCGACGGCACCGAATGGGATGCGCCATTGATGGGCGAACCACGCGGTAATGTCGCATTGCCGAGCGCCGATGTTCTTGACTTGAGAAAGCTGCCCGCCCCAGCTGCCGGCACGAGTTATGGCGAGACCGAACCGGCTGCACCGGGCAGCAATAATTTTGCTGTCGCGGGCGCTTTAACCAAAGATGGCCGCGCGATTGTTGCCGATGATATGCATCTGGGTTTACGCGCACCGAATATCTGGTTTCGTGCCCGCCTCCAATACAAGGATGCCACTGCACCCGGCGGCAAAGTGGATGTCAGTGGTTTCACCCTGCCCGGTATTCCGGCGGTGATCGTCGGCAGCAACACACACGTTGCCTGGGGCTTTACCAATTCCTATGGCGATTGGCTCGATTGGTATGTCGTGCATACCGACACCGATTTCATCAAAACCTACAAGGAAAAAATTCTCGTCAAAGATTCGACACCCGTCGAATTCGAGATTCGCGAGAGCAATGGTCGACCAATCATGGCCAAAGATATCAATGGCGACGAGCTTGCATTGTCATGGGTCGCGCATGCTCCAGGGTCTTTAAGTACAAAAATAATGTCGCTGGCCAGCGTGAAGGACAACGACCAAGCTTTGTCGCTTTTTCAACAAACAGGCATGCCCCATCAGAATGCCGTTTTCGGCGACAGCAGCGGAAAGATTTCGTGGAAGCTGACCGGTCTGCAAAAATATTGGGATCCCGGCTGCCAGCGCACTGAACCACTGGATGAAAGAAATTCCGCCGATGCCGCCTGTTTTGCCGCGCCACTCACGCCGGATTATTTACATCCGCAAGTCGTTTCACCGGATTCAAATCGTTTATGGAGCGCCAATGCCCGCGTCACCGATGGTGAGATGCTCCGGCAAATCGGCGATGCCGGTTACGCCAATGGCGCACGTTCCAGACAAATTCGCGATGACTTGTTTTCAAAGCAACAATTTTCGGAAAAGGACTTATTGGCCGTACAACTCGATGATCGCACTTTGTTTTTGCAGCGCTGGTGGCAACAACTTCGCAAGCTCGGCGAGAATAAAAACGATGTCATGTTCAACGAGATTCGAGCGGCCACAGAAAAATGGGATGCTCGTGCCTCCGTCGATGCAAAAAGCTATCGCTTTGTTCGCGCCTGGCGCCTTGCCGTCATTGATCGGGTAAAAGACGGGCTTACGGCACCGGCACAAGTGAAGCTCGGCGAAGATTTCAAGATGCCGGATTTGCCGCAAATCGAGGGTGTGACCTGGCAATTGATCACGCAACAACCTGAACATTTATTGCCTCATGGATATACCAGCTGGGACGTACTGCTTAGCGACGCCGCCAAGGAAGTGTATGACCAGCTAAAAGAAATGGGTCCATTGGAAGATCGTACCTGGGGCGAAAGAAATACCGCCGCTATCTGCCATCCGATTGCAGGTGCCCTGCCCGCCTTCACCAAAGATTGGCTCTGCATGTCACCAGATCAACTCGATGGCGACATGAATATGCCGCGTGTTGTTGCACCGGGATTCGGTGCCAGTGAACGCATGGTGGTATCGCCGGGCCACGAAGCCGACGGCATTATCCATATGCCTGGCGGACAAAGTGGACACCCGATGTCGCCGTTCTGGGGTGCGGGACATTCTGCCTGGGTGAAAGGCGAAGCGACGCCGTTCTTGCCTGGAGCGGCGGTTTATAAAATCCAAGCCAAGCCTTGAAGATATTTTCTCGCAGACCACCTGAGAAATTAATCACCCATTTTGCACACGGTGCACTCAGCCAGAGGTAATGCAGTACCTCTGGCATATTTCTATGCGGCCGCATAAAAGTCATGATATCTTTACATAAAGTTAAATGACATAAAGCTAAATACTCTGCGAAACCGCCCATGACCAACCGGAAAAGTGCCGTGAAAAAAATATTCTTCAATATGGACAACCGCCTTCGCAATGGCTGGTGGATCCTGATCTTCATCGGATTTGTTGCCGCCACCCGAATGGTTTATGGACCGATTACCAAGGAAATGAGGCAACTTGGCGCCCCTGCCGAGTGGCTTGAGCCAGCTGCGTTCGTTTTTATCCTGCTTGCAACCTGGGCCTGTACGCGTCTTAGAAAAGAACCGCTTTCCAGTGTTGGATTCCAAATTGATTCGCGCTGGGTGAAAGAAATTTTCTTCGGTACTTTGGTTGGAACAGGTTTGATCCTCGTAATCACAGGCCTGATCTGGGCAATCGGTGGCGTACGTTTTGAACTGGACCCGGCTCGCAGCCTCAGCGCGCTGAGTTACGGTTTTTACGTATTTCTTTTCGTGGCGCTTTTTGAAGAAACCTTGTTCAGGGGATTTATCTTTCAACGGCTTCTAGATGGCGCCGGTATCTGGGTTGCACAAATCGCGCTCGCGCTCTTGTTCGCCCTGGGTCATTGGGATAACCCCGGCATGGATGGAGCCACTAAATTATGGGCTTCGCTCGATCTTGCGCTTGGAGCAATCATGCTAGGTCTTGCCTACATTCGTACTCGCAGTCTCGCACTTCCAGTCGGCATACATTTGGGATGGAACTGGTCACAGGGATACCTACTTGGTTTCGGCGTAAGCGGGTTGGATCATACCGGATGGTTTCATCCGCTATTCCAGGGCAAAGCCGAATGGCTGACCGGCGGCGATTTTGGCCCCGAAGCCAGCGTGTTTGCAGTGATAGTGGATCTCACCTTCATCATCATGCTTTGGAAATGGAAAGGCTCGCGCCCATCGGCTACGAGCACACCCATTTTAGAGCTCAGGAATCCGGCAACAATCTGAAATCACGCAATGTTCCATTAGCTGTGCGCAACAGAAACCTGATCGAGATAGAAGACGTTGCCATCTGGATCAGCGACAAGCGCCATGAAACCACCCCATGGCTGCTTGGTCGGTGGCATCGTGAAGTTGACTCCAAGTGCAGATAAGCGGACATGTTCTGCCTGTAGGTCAGACACTCCCAATCCAATACCTGTGTGCCTGCCTATGAGCTCCTTATCATCCGTAGGTACCGCGACTCCGAGTTTGACGTCGCCAACAGAAAACGAGGCATAACCATGTTCCGCTGATGAGAACTGGAGGTTTAGGCCGAGCTTGCCTTCGTAAAACTCTATGGCGCGTGTGAGATCGTTGACGAAAACATTGATGTACGAAATCTTCATTGCGTTTTCTCCTGTTATCCAATGCCAAAGCTAAATCGTGAGGCGGTTTCGATTTGAACGAATTGTCATACGACGCCTGGGCGTTCGTTGGTGCGCAACAATGCGAACCCGAGAAGCGCCACCCAAAGGAAAAAGCAGGAAAAGGTTAGGCGCTGGCCGACACCACCCATATCACCGGAGCGCAAGAAACCTGTAACAATTGATCCAACAACTAATGCGAGCGACGGCCAAGCAAGCCAATGCCAGGAAATCCTCCTGCGGAAGCAAAAAGGAAGCCAAAAACCCGCAACTAGAAACGCAATGAAGCACCCCGTGCTGCCAATGATGTGAACCACCGTGGTGACTGACTCGAAGTCAGCCATGTTTGCAGGGAACACACCGGACAATGTCATGAACAAGCCCGACGCCATCAGTGCAACAAATGGAATTGTTGCCACACGACCTAACGGCGAGAACTCCCGTTTTAGTCCTGTGCCGAGAAGTGCGATCACAAGTCCGGGAAGGATATAGCCGAAGATATTCCAGGCCCAGATATTCGGGGCATCCAAGCTTCCCAGCTCACTGATCGCATCCCTGGAGTGACTGTATTCTGGTCGCATATCGGACATGACCAAATAAATAGCCAGAAACCATAGTGGTGTGAATACAGCGGCAAAACCGATTGTCCGTTGTGAAATCATCAGGGCGTTCCTCAATTGATTGTGTCTAACCACATTTTGAATATCGATAGCCTGGCTTGAGGCTCTACCTGCGGCCACAACCGCTTTCCTGGCCTGCCTTGAAATGCTGATCGAGGAATTGGTCAATCTTGTCGAAGTGTTTCAGAGGCTCCGCATGTCCACCGTCAAGGGCAAGGTGTTCATAATGATATGGAAAATTTTTCTCTTTCAAGCGCTGAACCACCTTGTCCGACATTTCGGAAGAAGGCCAGAATTCGTCTTTGGTTCCGGAAATTAAAAATACCGGTCCGCTGATATTTTCGACTTTGATCGTGGCTTGCTCTACACCTGCTTTATCTTCGAGCATGATTTCGAACGCTTTTCTCAGATCGCCGCTCAGCAAGGCTGGCGTTGTGCTCCAGGGCACTGGAACGAAAGGCAGTTGTTTACCTTGATAGGTAAATGAGGATGTGGTCAAAGCATCGGTCACACCTGCGAAGACAGCATGGGCCGGCGCCATGCCGACGACTGCCTTGATGTCTTTGTAATGACTGCCCAGGGTCAACGCCAATTCACCGCCCTTCGAACCACCCATCACGGCAATGCATCGTCCATCAACCTTGGGGTTTTCAGCTGCCTTGGTAATCGCGTCGTGAATGCCTTCCAGCGCAATACGATCGAGGTTTTCCGGTGTACCTTCCATACCGAAATAGCCGACTGCAAGAACTGAATATCCTTGCGCAAGATATTTATCGCGTTGTGATTTCCAATGATCGCTGGCCCAGGCATTGCCACCTTCGGAACCGCCCAGCCCCACAATCAAAGGCTGTTTTTCACCCTTGCCGACAAATAGTTCGGCATTAACCTTGCCATGATTAACCGGCAAGGTTTCGGTATCGAAACTTTTTACAACGTAATACGTGTAGGCAAACAACAGGATGACGATAGCCAACACCGAAACCATTGCCCATTTGACCATTTTCAAAAATATTTTCATTTCCGCAATGCCCTTTTATTTTTCTATTACTTCCTATCGACGAAAGAAGATTTCATCGACTTTCTTGTCGAACACTTCGGCAATTTTCATTGCCAGCTCCAGTGATGGCGCATAGCGCTCTGCCTCAAGCGCGATAATGGTTTGCCGGGTGATACCGAGCGCCTGCGCCAGCGCTTCCTGCGTCATCTCACCATTGTCGAAACGCAGGCGCCGGATATGGTTGCCGATTTTGCTCATGAGTCTGCCCGCAAGTTACGCATGTCCTGCCAGTAGCTGATGAGTTGTGCGACATACTGCACAAGGCACGACAACATGATTAAAGTGAGCAGCACGTTGGCGATCAACCAGTGCGTAAACCGTTGCATCAGCTCATGCGGCGCGAAACCCAGCGCTAACAGAAAGACGACAAGAAGCGAGATCAGGGCGCAGTAACCGGCTTTTGTTCCGAAGTTCGATATAGCGATATCGCGTTCATCACGCTGCAGATTTGGATCACGCAAAATGGAGTACGCAATCACCATTCCGACCAGAATCAGCCAGGAATCATAACCACCGGTATCGCCTGTTCGTGTATGCACTTCCGAACCCGGCTGGAATAAAACGCTGACCACAAAACCGGTGATCAGCGCTGTGCCCACCATCCATAACCAAACGCTACGTTCGGCGGCATTCGGCTCGTCACCTGCAACAAGGGCTCGACGTTTCCAATATTGCTTTACCCATGACGCAGCAGCGACCATCAGAATGGCAGCAATAAGGCCGGGACGTATCGGCAGATGAAAAGAATTGAGGCTGAGTAAAGCGCCGAAGGCTAACGCTGTAAGGCACACACCAAGAATCTTTAGCATTGAAATGTCTCATAGGGCTGACAAAATGTATACTATATATTACATTTAGTATTGTAAACATTACTAAAGACCTAGATGCCTGTAGCAAAGCGCAATGAGCTCCAACCTTGCACAAAGAAGCCAAACAAGCATGCATTGATGAAGTCGCCTGCACCGGCTCACTATGAACACGCGCTATAACCGGGCACATTCAATCCGAGAGTGATATCACGCGTTGCCTGCCAGCCAATCTTTTTGTTGCCAGCGAGATGCACGATACCGCTGCCACCGCGTGCGTTTCGCTCTTTCGATCGGTGTGCTGCGGTAAGCAAAGGATCATCGGCAAACAAGATATCGCCCACGGTATAGGTACAACGGTTCGGCTCGATGATGTGCATATGTATGTGTTGTGGGATGTCTTTTCCGGGATAGCTGCCAGGCCTGATCGTATTGAAACTGTATTTGCCATCAAGGCCGGTTCGGACCCATCCGCGCAAGCGTCCATGACGGGTAAGGCCGAGAGGATAACTTCCGCGTCGATCGGTTTGATAGGCATACACGATCACGTTGGCTTGAGGAATGTCCGCACTATTTTTCACTGTGCCGGAAATCAGCAATGGCTCACCGGGCTCCGATGTGGGCACCAACCTGGCCGATGTTGAAAATCGGTCCGGCATCCACTTGAACACTGCTTCGCAACCATCGCATGGAAGGCCCACAACCGGCTCTTTCCCGGTCACTGCAATAACGCCGGCAGATTGCAATGAGATTTCAAGATGTTTGTCTGGCTGAAAACTTCGTGTATCGATACCTGCCGTCACTACCGCTCGTAGCGCTCTGAATACTTCAACATGGAGTTGCATCGCCTGATGCGGTCTAACAAGTGAGAGACAACCGTTGTGATCGGTTCTCGCCCACCAGGCACGTTTCGGCGATGCAGAACCAGTTGAAGTCAGCGCTACAAGAGCATCGAGCTGGCGCGTGCGCGTTTGATCGGAAAAACACACCCGTGTAACGCCCTGTTTCGACGACTCGGTAAAAATAATTTTTTCCGAAAGTTTCGCCGGAGCCGTCCACAATCGGCCTTTTGGCGTGTCCGGATTATTGCTTGCGACCGGGTTGGCGTAGGTCGAACGCAGAAACGTCATCGCGTAGTCGGCATATTTCGGCAGTTCGGATAGCCAGGATGAACTTGAATCCTGCGGCACGAAAGTCCAAAGCAGACGCCGCTGGGCAAACACAAAGGCATGGGATTGTCCCGCCAACGACAGCTTGAAATCCCGCGATGCGACTGTCAGCGCCTGCGTCGGCAAATGAGCCACATACCAATTGGAATGGCTGCTTTTCACTGCAGCAAGCAACTCTTTCGAAGGTGCCTCGCCGGTCAAAATCAAGAACGGTCGAAACCGGGTGTCGTCGACTTTCGAAACCGTGGCTTGAAGTGCGCGAGCAATCCGGCTCGCGTTAACCGGTGTCGTTGTCGATGGCAAGAACATCAATACTCCGGCATCGTAGCCATGCTGACATATTGGACAAACGTTTCGTCCTGCGTATGGTCCCTGCAAATGCATAACATCAACAGCAGGCAGCGCATCCCAGCGCCGGATGCCTGCTTCGGTCTGGGTCGGAATAGCAAGCAAAAGAAAAATGAAGCAAATCCAGTAGCGCATGGTGATCTCCTGCGGGGTTTGTTACCTTAAGAGTGCGCATTCGCGAAAAGTGTTAACTCAGAAACCCTTGTTAACAAAACGCCTTGTCACCCCGTCTACCTTTGAATCAACAAGGACTTTCCATTGCGCGATTCTGCCAACGAACCAATGACAGTATTCGAGGTGGTGCGTTTGATCCGCGATGCCAAGGCTGGCGCGCAGCCGGCATTCGCGCAACTTTATCGTCGATACTCGCCACTCGTGCATGGCATTTTACTGGGCCGTTTCCGACCAGCGCTTGCGGACGAGCTGACCCAGGACTGTTTCGCGACCGCTTTCGAGCGCCTGTCGCAACTCAAGGATGACCACAAGTTTGGTCCGTGGATCGCCACGATTGCACGTCGTATTCAAGCTCCCGATACCACTCGCGAAATACAGGCAGATGCGTTACCGGAAATGGAATCTACGACGTCCTCGCCAGAGGAAAAAACAGAAGCCGAACAGATTTTGAGAACCATCGCGTCATTACCGGAGGCATATCGCGAAACGCTGTTGTTGCGATTGGTAGAAGGACTGAGCGGATCTGAAATTGCCGCACTCACCGGACTTACGCCGGAATCGGTTCGCGTCAATTTGCATCGGGGCATGGAAAAACTGCGTGATGCCTTGCACATGCCCAATGGCCGCGCTGCGTCTATGGAGAATCGAAATGTCTGAACACGACGATACGCTTTGGGATCCGAATCTCAAAGGCGATGCAGAATTGCAACGCCTGCAAACATTGCTGGCACCCTACAGCGCCAAGTCGCGCGGGCTTGATGAATGGACACCAAGCCAGACATCGCAAAAAAAACAATACCCGCGATTCGCGAAAATTATTTTTGCCGGTTTGGCAGCAAGCCTTCTGCTTTACGTTGGCCACATCTATCGGCTTAGCTGGAACGAAGGTCAGCCATGGCAAGTGACTGCGCAAGCAAATAGCGATAATGCAACGGCTATTTTTTCTCCAGGCAGCATGCTCGAAACCGGTAAACAGCAATCGCTGACTATCGATGTTGCCCGCATCGGCCAGATTACCCTGTCGCCAAAATCGAAATTGCGCTTGATAACAACACGATCAAACAAACATCGTGTCAGCCTGGAAACCGGCCATATGCGTGCAAAAATCTGGGCACCGCCCGGATACTTTGGTATTGCCAACGGAGATGCCGAACTCATCGACCTTGGTTGCGATTTTGATCTCTGGAAAAAAAGCGATGGAAGCGGACGCGTGTATGTCCGTAGCGGCTGGGTGGCCTATGAAATTGCGGAGCACGAAGTTTTGGTGCCTGCCGGATTTGAAATGAAATTCGATGCACAACGCCCATTCACGCCGATACGTCCCGAAACCACGCCGGATTTTGCCAATGCAGTACATACACTCGAACGAACAATCACGGCATCCGGAACAACGTCAAACGAGTCATTGGCCGCTTCCGCAGTTGTTGCCGAAGCAGCACAAGACGCTGATGCATTCACATTGCTCAGCCTGTTGACTCAACACCCATATCTGGCGAAGGGAGCGCTCTATCCACGCTTGGCGCAAGCATTGAAGACATCCGGAAATGACGAAAAACACCGCACTGCGTGGATCGCCGGCAATATCCACGCGATAAACGATTGGTGGGATTTGATGCCGTCACACCCAAAAAATTGGTGGTCCAACTGGACCGATGCACTACCTTAGAAGCAGCAAACGCTCGGCGAATTCACAGTACAAATCCGGCAATTGCTCGAGTTCGGAAATAGCGACACGCTCGTTCACTTTGTGAATGCTGGCGTTAATCGGCCCCATCTCCACCACCTCCGCACCGAGTGGCGCGATAAAGCGTGCATCGGATGTGCCTCCACCGGTATTTTCCAAAGGCGTAATGCCCAGACGATCAATAATTGTTTCACGGACCGCTTTACGTAGCTTGCCGTCACGCGTCAAGAAAGGTTCGCCACCTCTATGCCACTCGATTTCATAATCAAGCCCATGTAAATCACAAACGGTATGGACTTCGCTGATTAATTCATCGGCTTTCCAGCCCGGGTTGTAGCGGAAATTAAATACCACGCTGCATTCACCGGGAATAACGTTATTCGCTCCGGTACCGGCATTGATATTGGAAATCTGGAAACTGGAAGGCGGAAATTCCGGATAACCATCGTCCCAGGCCCTTGCGGCCAATTCTGCCAATGGTGCCATGGCATCGTGGATTGGATTGCGAGCACGTTCCGGATAGGCGACATGACCCTGGATGCCTTTGACTTTCAAAGTGCCTGACAAAGTACCGCGGCGCCCGACTCGCAATAAATCACCAAATTTATCAATCGATGAAGGCTCGCCGGTAATGCAGTAATCAATTTTCTGTCCGGACGTCTTGAAAAATTCGGCGACATTGCGGACGCCATGAATGGCATCGCCTTCTTCATCAGAAGTGATCAACATGCCGATCGTACCAGGATGATTCGGATGTTTCCTGACGAACTTTTCCATCGCCAATACGAATGCGGCAACGCTGCCTTTCATATCGGCGGCGCCACGACCGTACAGATAGCCATCGCGTATTTCAGGAACGAACGGGTCGCTTTGCCATTGCTCGCGTGGTCCAGGCGGTACGACATCGGTATGACCTAGAAAAATCATTACCGGGCGTTCATCGCCATGCGTCACGAAAAGGTTTTTGACATCGACAAAATCCAGTTGCTGGCAATCAAAGCCTTTTGCACGCAAGCGTTCGCTCAGCATGTCCTGACAGCCGGCATCTTCCGGCGTAACCGAAACACGCGAGATCAGATTTGAAGTCAGCTCTATTATTTCGCTCATGGTTTTTTTTACTTTTTTATTGAAAAACGAAGTTTGTATGCATTATCGGTAAAGCCTACCGAGACTACATTATCACCTGTGACCAGGACAGGGCGTTTGATCAAAGCCGGATACTCTTTTAGCAATAGCTGCCATTCGGGATCACTACCCGGTCTTTTACGGGCTTCCGGCAATTGTCGCCAAGTCGTACTGGCCTTGTTGAGAAGCGCGTCCCAGCTTCCGAGTTGGTTTGACCATTGCTTCAAAGTCGCTGCTTCGATTCGGTTGTCGCGATAATCGATAAATTGAAATTCGATATCGTAGCGTTGCAGCCAGTTGCGCGCTTTTTTGCAGGTGTCGCAATTATTCAGACCGTAGAGAGTATTCAATGTGTCACCCATCAGGGAAATTATTTCGAAGTACGGGCGCGGTCCACGCGAACAATCAGGTCTTCCGCGATGGCATTTCTGGCAAAAGGATTGAACGAAAAATTTCTGGCCGGAGAGAAAACCACTTCGCTTCCTAATTTACCGGCTTTGCGCAAGCGCAAACTGAGTCTTTGCGGATTGGTAGCCATGCTCATACTGACATTCATGATGTCGTGCAATGGAATTCGATCTTCCACGCTGCCTTTGCGAACGATCAAATAATCGCCGGCATCCTTGACCTCGTCAGCCAGATCCCAAACGAAATGCCTGAACAGGAAAAACCCGAATATCAACATGGCGATCGGAACCAATACAAATGCCGGCGCTTCCTTGAAGCCGCCAGAAACAAGACTGTTGATCAAGCCGACTGCAACAAAACCAAGCCATACGGCCGGAAAAACCTTTTTTATGAAAAAGGTTTGTCTTGAGGAAATAACTTTCACTCCACCGCCCCGCGCAACAAATCATTGACCGAAGTCTTGCTGCGGGTTTTTTCGTCAACCTGTTTCACGATGACGGCGCAGTACAGGGAATATTTACCATCGGCCGACGGCAAGGAACCCGACACCACAACGCTGCCTGCCGGCACACGACCATAAGAAACTTCACCGGTCGCACGATTGTAAATGCGTGTACTTTGACCGATGAAAACACCCATTCCGATCACGCTACCGCGTTCAACCACAACACCTTCGACTACTTCGGAACGGGCACCGACAAAACAATCGTCTTCGATAATCGTTGGTGATGCCTGCAGTGGCTCAAGCACACCACCAATGCCGACACCGCCGGACAAATGACAACGCGCACCGATTTGCGCGCAGGAGCCAACAGTTGCCCAGGTATCCACCATCGTGCCTGCGCCGACATGGGCGCCGATGTTGACGAAGCTCGGCATCAGGATCACGTCTTTGGCGACGTGAGCGCCACGACGAACGACTGCCCCCGGTACCACTCGCACGCCAAGGGCACGAAACGCAGCATCATCGAAACCTTCGAAACGCGTAGGCACTTTATCGAAATACGGCCCCGGCGCACCTTGCATCACCTGCATATCGTTGCAGCGAAAATACAGCAACACCGCTTTCTTCAACCACTCGTTCACCTGCCAACCTGTTGCGATGGGTTCGGCAACGCGTGCCTGCCCGGATTCGAGCAACGACATTACCTGCTCGACTGCCGGTTTCACTGCGCTGTTGATTTCTTCATTGCTCAAGGATGCACGACGCTCAAAGGCATCTTCGATAAATGGTCGCAGTGTTTCAATGTTTGGCATGTATGTCTCCCTCGACACAGGCAGTTAAGGCAAGCTGTAATTGTTCCAGAATCTGTTCATCAACGATAGCGCGGTCTTGTTCGTCGCTGATCAGGAAAAAATCTTCGACGCGCTCGCCGAATGTCGCGATACGGGCATCATGTACACGTAAATGGTGTCCACGAAGTATTGCAGCCACTTTCGCGAGCAAGCCGGGCTGATCGGTACACACCAGACTCAAACGTGTTCGCATACCATCCGGTGACGCTGAAAAATCGATCCGTGTCGGCACTTTGAAATGTTTGATATGCCTTGGCACCATGCGTCGCGCAGGATGTACGCGAGTCGGATCGCGCAAGGCGATTTCAATGGCGCGGATAATATCCTGATGGGTATGACGATCATCCTTGGCAGCCTGCACCTGGAAACTATCGAGCGCATAGGCATCGCTGGAATTCAGAATGCGGGCTTCAAGAACACTCATGCCCAATCGGTCAATTGTGGCTACCAACGCGGCAAACAAACCATCACGGTTCTGCGTACGGACGAATATTTCCAGACTGCCGTCAGCCTGATGTCCACGGACCAGGATTTGCGATGGGTGCACGAGATTTTTCAAGACTCCATCGGTTTGCCACACGATTTGATCTGGGCGATAACGCAGAAACGCTTCGTTCGGGAACGACTTCCAGATTTCCAGTACGGCATCGGCGTCGACACCATGATCCATCAGGGTTGCCAATGCCGTCTCGCGTGTGTCGCTGATGATATCTTCGGCGTTGAGTTTTTTTTCCAGGCCACGCCGCAGCACAAATCGCGTAGCGGTGTACAAATCTGCCAGCAAACGATCTTTCCAGGCATTCCATAATTTCGGACTTGTGCCGGCAATGTCCGCGCAGGTCAACAGATATAAATATTCGAGACGTTCGCGGTCGGCCATTCGAGTCGCGAAGCGCGTGACGACTTCCGGATCGGAAATATCCTGGCGCTGCGCGGTCACCGACATCACAAGATGATCCAGCACCAACCACGCCAGTAATTCGGTATCCGCATTGGACATGTCGTGTGCAATACAAAAATCACGGACATCATCAGCACCCAGGACAGCGTGGTCGCCGCCACGACCTTTTGCGATGTCATGGAATAAACCGGCGAGCAATAACAGATAGGGTTTGCGCAAATGCGGCACGACGTCGTGCGCCATCGAGAAGCCTTCGAGCGGACCGCGCATGTAACCGTCCATGATTCGAAGCACGGTCAGCGTGTGTTGATCAACCGTATAGACATGAAACAAATCGTATTGCATGCGACCGACGACTTTTCCGAAGGCCGGCAGATAACGCGACAAAACCCCGAGCCTTGCCATTCTGGTCAAACTCAAGACTGCGGTTTCCTGCTGCAGCAGATGCAGGAACTTTTCGTGAACTTCGGGGCTTTCTTCTGCATAGGCCCGAATCATCGGCAGGGTCTCTGCCAACGCGCGTGCTGTTTCCGAATGTAATCCGCAATCGGATTTTTGTGACGCCCAAACTTCGAATAAATGCAGCACATTCATCATGCCACTCTGCAGGCTGGCGGGATTGGTCATCGCCAAATAACCCTGGCGCAATTCAAATCCGTTCGCCACGGGTACGACCTTGACCTTGACTGCCAATTGCTCGTCAAAGCGCTGCAGCAAACGATCATTGATTCGACGCATCAAGGCAGCACTGCGGAAAAAACCCTGCATCATTTGTTCGACGGCTAGATTATCGGCACTGACATCCTGCAAACCCATCAGAGCCGCCAGCGTTTTTTGGTGATCGAAGACCAGACGCTCTTCCTTGCGTTTCGAAATCAGGTGCAGACCAAAACGCAAACGTGCAAGCACTCTCCATTCGCGTTCCAGAGTCTGATATTCGTCCTCACCCAGAACGCCAATCGGCACCAGATCGCGCAAGCTCCTCGCAGAATACAAACGCATCGCCATCCAGTTCAACGTGTGAAAATCCCGCAAGCCACCGGGACCTTCTTTCAGGTTTGGCTCAAGGTTATCGGCGGTGTCGTTGAAGCGCGCATGACGCGTACGCTGCTCTTCCCGCTTGGCGGCAAAATAAGCTTTTGCCGTCCACAGATTTTTTGTCGACAACTGCTTGTTCAAACCAGGAATCACGTCCGGCCCTGCAAGCAGACGCAACTCCATCAATGCCGTCAGTACCGTGATGTCTTCTTTCGCTGCCTGCTGGCATTCGTCGATCGAACGCACGGCATGGCTGCTGGCCAATCCGCAATCCCATAGCAAGGCGTAGAAACTCGACAAGCTGCTCGCATGTTTTTTTTGTTGGCGTTTGTCGGCAGTGATCAGCAAATCGATATCCGAATGCGGATACATTTCGGTACGACCATAACCTCCGGTTGCCAACAGGCTGATATCGACATTGTCCTTGAAGCAGCGGTGCCAGGCCGACTGCACGATGGCATCGACAATGGCGCAACGCGCGGCGATTAATTTCTCAATGGCTTCGTTTTTTTCAAAACGTGCACGCACATCCTGCAAATGCTCGGCAAGCATTTGCCTGGCGGTATCCCGCCATTCGTTACTCGTGTTTGCTTGAGCCAAACGCTCGGCCTGTGATTCGCTGGCCGAACGAATAATCACGCTCATAAATCGTTGTCGTCACCAGGTATGCGAGTCAAAATTTCCACGCCATCTTCGGTTACCGCAACGGTATGTTCCCATTGCGCCGATAGCGAACGATCTTTCGTCACAACGGTCCAGCCATCCGGCATAAGACGGGTGTGGCGCGCTCCCTGATTGACCATCGGCTCGATCGTGAAAGTCATGCCCGGTTTCAGCATCACGCCGGTTCCAGGTTGGCCGTAATGCAGCACTTGCGGATCTTCGTGATAAATACGGCCGATGCCGTGACCGCAGTATTCACGAACAACAGAAAAACGTTCGGCTTCGACGTGCGTTTGAATCGCGTGACCGATATCGCCCAATGTAGTACCTGGTTTCACGATACGAATCGCCTTGAACATGGCTTCGCGGGTCACGTCGACGAGTCGCTTCGCAATGACGGAAGGTTCGCCAGCGATATACATGCGGCTGGTATCGCCATGGAAACCGTCTTTGATCACCGTCACATCGATATTGATGATGTCGCCGTCTTTCAGGATTTTGCTCGGGCTCGGAATGCCGTGACAAATCACGTTATTGACCGAGCTGCAGATCGTGGCGGGAAAACCCTTGTAGCCGACATTGGCCGGAATCGCTTTCTGTTCGTTCACAATGTGTTCGTAGCAAATGCGATCCAGCTCGGCCGTACTGACGCCTGGTTTAACGTATGGCGCCACGACTTGCAGTACTTCGGCCGCCAAACGGCCAGCAACGCGCATTTTCTCGATATCTTCGGGGGTTTTGATGGTGATTTTCATAGGGCCATATTATCTAATAGTTGCAAGCACTTAGGCCAGCCCTATATAATCGTGGGCTTGCTAGGGGCTCGCCCTGAAGCCGTCGACGCCGAACGTTATCGGTGAATTCACACACATGGAAGATTCCCGTCCCGGGGTGCCTGGTTTACCAGGTTCGGAACGGAGCCTATGTGGAGGCCCAACCCCGAAATCATTGCCTGACCGCCCTGATTTCATTCATTTAGGAGCATCTCATGCCCCAGGTCACTATGCGTCAAATGCTGGAAGCCGGCGTTCACTTCGGCCACCAAACCCGTTACTGGAATCCGAAAATGGGCCCGTTCATCTTCGGCGCCCGCGGCAAGATTCACATTATCAATCTCGAAAAAACCATGCCTTTGTTCAATGACGCGATGAATTTCATCTCGGCCATTGCCCAAAAGCGCGGCACCATTCTGTTCGTCGGCACCAAGCGTTCGGCTCGCGAATCGATCAAGGAAGAAGCAACCCGCTGCGGCATGCCTTATATGAGCATGCGCTGGTTGGGCGGCACACTGACCAATTTCCGCACCGTTAAAGCATCGGTTGCCCGTTTGAAAGAACTGGAAGCCAATGAAACCAACGGCGTGTTCGAAAAAATGGTCAAGCACGAAGTGCTCAGCCTGCGTCGCGAACGCGACAAACTGGAAGCCTCTTTGGGCGGCATCAAGGATATGAACCGTCTCCCAGACGCCCTGTTCGTTATCGATATCGGCCACGAAGACATCGCCGTTCAGGAAGCCAAGAAACTCGGCATTCCGGTTATCGCCGTTGTTGATACCAACTACGACCCTAACCTCGTCGACTATGCAATCCCGGGCAACGACGACGCCATCCGCGCCGTTCAGTTGTATGTCCGCGCTGCTGCCGACGGTGTACTGGAAGGCAAGGCCGCTGCTCCGCAAATGGCTGCCCGCGATGACGAATTCGTTGAATTGGATGCCGAAGGCAATCCGGTTGCGAAGGAAGACAAGAAAGGCGCACCACGTCGTGCACCGGCTCCAGCCAAGAAAGGCGCACCACGCCGCGATGCAGCCCCACGCGCTGACAAACGCGACGCCAAGTAATTCGTTCTGAATTAGTCACATACGCACGCGGCAGCTTCGGCTGCCGTGTTGCCTTATAGAAATTAGAGAGGAAACACATGGAAATTACAGCCGGTTTAGTTAAAGAACTGCGCGAGCGCTCCGGCGCCGGCATGATGGAATGCAAAAAAGCACTTTCGGTCAATGCTGGTGATATCGATGCGGCAATGGAATACCTGCGTAAAACAGGTTTGGCCAAGGCCGACAAGAAAGCCGACCGCGTTGCCGCCGAAGGCCGCATTGCAATGGCATCCGAAAACGGCAAGGCAGTCTTGGTCGAAATCAACTCCGAAACCGATTTCGTTGCCAAAGACGAAAACTTCCTGTCGTTCACGCAAGCGGTTGCCAATGCTGCACTCAATCCAGGTGTCACTGACGTTGAAGCACTGAAATCAGTTGCCATCAACGGTGCAAGCGTTGAAGAAACCCGCGCTGCATTGATCTCGAAAGTCGGTGAAAACGTGCAAGTTCGCCGCATGGTAAAAATTGATTCGGCCAATAATGTGGCAGCCTACATCCACGGCGGCCGCATCGGCGTACTGGTGGAAGTGAAAGGTGGCGATATGGATCTGGCTCGCGGTATCGCAATGCATATTGCCGCGATGAATCCTCCTTACAACAAGGCAGCCGATGTACCGGCCGATTTCGTTGCGAAGGAAAAAGAAATCGAAATGGCCAAGATGACCGACAAGGACAAGGCAAAACCTGCCGAAATCCTGGAAAAAATCATCGGCGGCAAAATCGCCAAGATCGTCAACGAAGTCACCTTGTACGGCCAACCGTATGTGCTGAACACCGACCTTAGCGTTGAAGCTGCAGTGAAAGCTGCCGGCGCAGACGTGATCGGCTTCCAGCGCATTGCCGTTGGTGAAGGCATCGAAAAAGTCGTTGAAGATTATGCTGCCGAAGTCGCGAAGGCGATGCAGGTCTAATCGCATTACTCGACTCACGAAAAACCCGCGTTTATCGCGGGTTTTTTGTTTATAAAGATCTTATTTCATCGCGTTCTTTGTGGCGTCCGCATATTGCCGAATACGTAGCTTATCGACCTCGGTCAAAAATGATTGCGGCAACAGTTCTTCATAGATAGCCAGACACTCCCTGAATCGACCCAGCTCGTATAGATAAGACGCTTTACTTTCCAGAACAAAAAAACGCAGATAAACGGCTTCATAACCAATGCCGCGGTCGTACCATTCAAGCGCCCGTTCTGGCTGGTTCATTTTGCCGTAAACCACACCCATGTTAATGCTCATCATTGACTTGTCGAGATCCGAGATGTCGCTATCCATCAAGGATTGCAAGACCTTCAGCGCCTCGTTGTGTTTATTTTCATCCACATAGGCGGCGACTTGTTTGGCGCGGAACTCGTAGTCATCGTAAAGCATGCTTTTCCAACCTTGTTTGCGACTGTTACACATTACACGTAACGCAGTTACCACACAGGCCAGATTGAATATCGGTTTGGCATACGGAGCTCGTTGCGCTAACCTGCCAACATTCCCTCTCGCGATAACAAACATGATCGTCCATTCGTTTCGCATTGCATTGATACTGATTTTTATAAGCTTGTCACAACCGCTATTCGCCCATACTGGCGATATCGCAACACCGGACCGCCGCATCAGCATCACGATTGATGATTTGCCATGGGTCTCCGGCAACGACCAGGCCTGGGAAGATGAAAACTCTCTCTCCGCACGTAATATTAAAAAACATCACAAGCGCTTAATCAGTGCGATGAAAAAAGCAAAGGCTCCCGTGGTCGGCTTTGTAAACGAGGGCAAACTTTATTCGAACGGGCACAAACAGAAAAATCGTGTTGACATGCTCAACGACTGGTTGAAAGCCGGCTTTGAATTGGGCAACCACACCTATGGTCATGTCAGCATGCATGACGTGGAACTGCAGGCTTACGAAGAAAACATTTTACAGGGCGAGAGGGAATTACGGCCGCTATTGGCAAACTATGGGCAAACACCGCAATGGTTCCGGCATCCCTATTTGCGCGCGGGGCGCACGCTGGAAGATAAAACCGCATTGCAGAAATTTCTGACTGAACACGGCTACAAAATTGCACCGGTGACGATAGATAACGGCGAATGGGTTTGGGCATCCGCATACAGGAAAACCCTGGCGAAAGGCAGTGGCAAGGAAACACTCGCCCGCCTGCGCCGTGAATACGTGCCTTACATGGTCGCGAAAGTCGATTTCTACGAACACGCTTCAATAAATTTGCTTGGTTATAACTTGCCGCAAATTCTGTTGATGCATGCCAACGAGTTGAATGCCGATACTTATGGCGCTTTGACTGCAGCCATTCGTGCTCGCGGCTATCGCTTTGTTTCACTGGAAGAAGCGATGCGCGATCCGGCCTATCAGCGTGCCGACACGTTCACCGGTCGTTTCGGACCCAGCTGGCTGCACCGCTGGGCATTGACCGAGAAAAAACCGAAAGCATTTTATGCCGGTGAACCGGAAGTACCGAAATGGGTATTGGATTTGGCCGGAGTCGAATCGGAATAACCTATACTTAAACCGAAGGAGATTTGAAACGCCATGCCAAGTACTCCACTCAATGTATTCGGGAAACCACTCGCCAGCTGCAGTACAAAACCAATGACCGGTTACTTCCGTGATGGCTGCTGTCGCTCCGCCCCGGAAGATCGTGGGCTGCACGTTGTTTGCGTGGTGATGACTGCCGAGTTCTTGAGTTTCAGTCGTGCGCAAGGCAATGACCTTTCCACTCCAATGCCTGAATATGAATTTCCTGGATTAAAACCGGGTGACCGCTGGTGCCTGTGTGCGCTACGCTGGCTGGAGGCATACGCAGCGGGGAAAGCTCCCAAAGTCGATCTGGAAGCGACGCATTTGAATGCACTTGGCGTGGTAAGCCTCGATCAGCTTCGTGAGCATGCACTTGTCGCGAGCACGTAACCTGCCTTATACCGAAAACAAAGAAAACACCGGATAACGCCGATATTCGGGCTCGTTGAATCGTTTTCCGTTCACGTAAATAAAATTCAATACGGCGGCTTGATCCGACAATAATTCCGGATTCAGTTTTTTCCACTGTTCGAACTTTTCTTTCAGTTCCGGTTCGTCCTGCAACATTTCAAACGCACTGTCTTCAAAAACGTAATCGGAAAACGCTTCTTTCTTTTCCAGCACGCTATTGAAGAATCCCCAGCGGAAGAAACTGTCGTGCGCCTGTGGCTCCAGGGTTTCGACTGCATAGCGGGCATTCGCCTGGTCCAGCACAAGCAAGTAATCACCGGCACGCGCAAGAACGGTCTCGTCCCGCGTCGTTAATTCGACATCATCGTGAAACATATGACCTTCGTACGCCGAAGCGCGCGAAGTAACATTGTCGATGCGATATGTCTGGACTTGCAGTTTTTTATCTTCCGACAATCTTTGCAACGCTACGCCATTCCATTGCAGGCGCTCGATCACTTCGCGCCAGGCTTGCGGAATCAGATAGGCTTTGGGCGCAGCAATCACCACGTCTTCGACAAAATGGTCGTAACAGGCAATGTCTTTTTCCCACGGCTGGTTACGGTCGTAAGACAGTCTCGTGTAGTTGCCGATTTTGCTCGGCGAATAAACGGCCTGATAACCCTTGAAGCGAAATGTCGATGGCTTGCTGTAATCGGCTTTCCATTGCACCGGCCAATGTGTTCGTTTAGCATTTTTGGCCGAACTGCGTAAAGCCTGGATTTTCTCGGCGTTATTAATTGTAAATTCCAGCACCGTTTCAACCAGTGCACGCATTGAAGCATAGCGGTCCGCAAACGGTTTCAACATATGCGTTTCCGGCATGAAGCCGATCGTGTGATGCAATGATGCGTAGCCAGTCGAGAACCGCGGCACTTCCAGAAAATCTTCGATGCCTTCATCCGGTGTTACCTTGACCGGATTGACATAAGGACACGTCGGCCAGCCACGCGCTTCCATATCCTGGTAAATTTTTGGCAGCATGGTATCGCGCAGGAAACCGCCAAGCTCAACACCCAACTTGTCGGCCTGGGTTTGAATCAAGGTCATCGTGTAAAGATAATCCGCCCCGTTTGAAGTATGGGTATCCACCATTACATCGGGATCCCAGGCACTGAAAAAACGGTTGAAGACTTGCGCCGCCAGACTGTCGCACTTGACGAAATCACGGTTCAAATCGAGATTACGGCCGTTAGCACGAAAGCCGAATGATTCCGGGCCGTCCTGATTCACGCGCGAAGTATTTTGACGATTCAAACAACCATCGACGTTATAGATCGGGATAAATAAAAATACCGTGCGCCCCAGTGCAGCCAACCGATCCGGTTGTGTGCAGAAATCCCTGACCAAGGCCATGCAAGAATCGATACCTTCCGGTTCGCCGGGATGAATACCGTTGTTGTTGAAAAACACCGGACGGCCTTCGCGCTTTATTTGTTCGCGATCAAATACCGAATCTGCGGTGATTACACCAGCGTGCATTGGAACACCGGTATCCGACACACCGATTTGTTCAAACCGCAACACCGACGGAAAATCTGCCACCAACTTTTCATAGAACGCAATGCATTGCTGCCATGTCGTTGTCTGGTTTTGATTGCCGAGTTCGTAAGGCGTTGGGTAAGCGCTGGCTTGTTTTGCGGTCATGGCAGTGACGGTGCCTCAGGACTGAATACGAGGCACAAAGTGTAGCATTTCACTGCTTTATTTCACCCGGGATACCGGAACGCAAGAGGGGATTTCTTCACTGTTTTACTTCGTTGGTTGCAACGCGCCGATGCTCAAACGCACAGTACTGCGCACTTTTACTTCAACCGTCTTCGGCTCACTCGGCAGCTGCCACGGCAATGGCAAATTATCGCTGACTGCTAACAAAGTGTGCGTGCCGGCAGCGACACGATCAAAACTGAAACGGCCACTGGCATCCGTTCGTGCAGGATAACGGCCGTCGAGCAGCACGACGATATCTGCGACCGGTATTTCATCGGCATTTCGCTGACCATCGGCATTGGTATCCAGATAAATTTCGCCAACGATATTTCCTGCACCGCTTCCGGCAGCGCCCCCGATCACGCCGACAGCTCGACCTGCACGATGTTCATAGCGCAAGGTCAAGAAAAACGACCGGGCATTTTCATCGATTTCGTCGAGTACCAATAGCGGATCCAGATTAAACACCGATTCACGATGCCCCTGATTCTGGAAATAAGTGGCCGACAATGACCAAGCCGGAGTGATATTCCAATGCACGCCCAAATTCGCATCTACGCCTGACTGCCCCAGAGGCCCGGTACCATTGGCGTAGCGAAGCATGCCGTCCCATCTAAAGTGCGAACCTAGATCGCGTGTGCCGTAAACGGCTGCCGACCATTCCTGTCCGTTGCGATCAAAGCGATCGTGTTGTTGCATGAAACCGAATTTGGCGGACCATTGAAAACTGTCGGCATTCGCGAATGATTGGTCGAATGTGATTTGTTCGGACCGAAGCTCTTGGGTACGTGCCTGCTCTATTAAGAGACGCCGTGATCCGGTCGCTGTCCTTTGATCCGCGAATGCCTGCAAACTTGAACTCGCTCCGCCACTCGTCATTCTTGCACTGGCAGCACCGCCGAAACCCCAACGGCTTGTCAGCTGGTAACGACCTTCTGCCGTGAAATAGTTGATGCTGGGTGACACGCCCGATACGGTTTGTACATGGTCCAAGCCACCTGACCAAATCCAGCGCGCCTGTCTAGATCCAGCACGATAATAAAATCCCTGGACATCCGATTGCATGTTGAGTCCGGCCCATTGCAGCAAAGGGTCAAACCGAAATACCCCATACCGATGTTCGATTCGATCTGGCTTGCTGACGGCATCAATCCAGGCACCGTTGCCATTGTCGTTAATTAATACATTGCCTTGAACGGCATGACTGCCTTCGGACCAGGCAATGGCAGTCAATGCCGAAACCTGTGATCTGCCATCATCGTCTTCCGAGGAAACCACAGTGGCAGCGGCCTGAATGGGTCCTTTCCGCGTCTGTAGACCTACTTCCGCAATGTTTCCGCCACTGGTATCGAAATTACTGAAACGCCCTGCTGTCCGACTAGCCGCTCTACCGATCGCGACATTCATTATTCGCCCATCGATATTCCTTGTTTCGTTGCTGACCCCCAGTAAGGCGGGAGTTGGCAAAACAAAACGATATTGCTGCCGCAGCATTGACGGCATCGGTGTACCGAGCGTACCGAAGCTGTTATCCATCAGCCAGCCTTGCCCCATGGCCATGCCACGTTGAAAGACCGTCAAGCGGCCGATCACGTTTTCGCCGACATTATTTCGATTGGCATCGACGTCAAAGGACCATGCACCGTAATCGGCAGTTTCGAAATAACCCGAGACCGAAATTCCGCCCTCGTGCTGGGTAGCATCGTCATTCGATGTAATACCCGCGCCCAACTCCATCTGCCAGGCACGAGGCAAGCCCGAATCGTCGAACGTCTCGGTATTTTCTTCATCATCGATAACGGGCAGCTGATCGGGCGCAATCACTCGATCAACATAATCTGATGTTGCAGTGCCTGTATCTGAAATGTCTTGAGCGATTGTCGGACTGGATAGCAAGACGCATACCAACGAACTTACAATTTTTCTCATGGGCCGATAACGTAATCCAGAGGCACACGGTCTTTGCCTGCATCGAGCTTTCCACTCAATTTTACCGGATAGGCAAGTTCGGGAATTGGCTTGTTCTCTTCAACCTGAGGAATCAAGGCAATCAAACGAGTTTCACCAGCCAATATCGGGAAATTCTCAGGAACCATCGTCCAGCGTTTGCCTTGTGCATCAACCAGCTCGGCATAGCCTTCCAGACGGGTATGAGCATTGCCCGTGTTGCTGACCTTGACTGCCGGCAATCGACTTCCATTCACGTTTTTTATGCTGGTCGTCAGTATTTTCAAGTTTGCGACAACATCGCCAACGCCCAAATAAACAATGACTCCGATACGGCCAGACACTGGTACGGCCACTTTCCCTTTTACGGTTTCCGGATCACCTTCAATCATGATGGCAAACCGGCATTCGCGTGCCGCTGCGTCTTTTGGAATAGCGACTTCAAAACGGTAACGGCGTTTGGCGCGTGGGCCGACGGTAATTTCCTTGGCTTCGATACCGACCCATGGACGGCAGCTATCGGCTGCCAATTTATTGTCGAATACTGCCGAAGCGTTCGCATCGAGGGTCCAGTCGGCAGTATAAATATTGAAGTGGGCATTGGCGTCGGACACATTGGTAATTTCGATGACTTCACGATAGGTAGTACCGGCTTTTGCCGAGCCCTCGAAACGTGGCGGCGACACCAAGGCCGAGAATCCCTGGGCATTCACGGCAGAGGACGCCAGCAATAGCAACAAAAAGGCGATGCGATGCAAAGTCATGGAATATCGATCTCGAAAGTGAAGTTAATTGTTTCCGGGCGCAGAACGCGATTTCCATCCGCACGCAAAGTCATTGTCAGCGTATCGCGCAATTGATCCGATTCAATCGCACCGTCATATACAAGAACGCGATCACCCGACTGCATATTGCCGGGCAGCAAGACTTCGCTTTGTACGGTCCAACTGGCATGAATCGGACCTGCCGCAGATGCAGGAGCCAACACCATGTAAATTTTCCCCGGCTTACCCTTCCAGTCTGCAGTATCAAGCTGGACATCGACCACGACGGTACCGGTGATTACCGCACTTGCCTGACGTGTCGGCGCGGTACTTAACCATTTCGTGCGCACTACCGGCTGATGAACACGTGTGCCGCGGTCATCGACAGGGTAGGTCGCGGCCATGACCGCAACATTCGCTACCATCAATATCGAAAAAGCGAACAGGCGACGAATCATCACGGCGCACTCAAGGTATAGGTCGCACGACCCGTATAGGTACCCGACCCTACCACCTGATCATTGAGATACGAGAATGCATGACAACTTTCGCGCCAGGTATTTACCGGAAAGGTGGCGAGAGTTTGGGTGCCACCGGTGAAAGTGCCACTGGGTATGGGTTGCACGCCGGTATCACCAATCCCCGAGCTCACCCAACTAATCTTAGTAAATGGAATACTCGATCCGGTCGTGGTCAGTGTCGCCGGCGTGTTGACCGTCAAGGTTGCGGTTCCCGCGGCGTTGCCTGGCCGACGGAAAAAACCACCGATGTAGACTTGAGCAGGCACCGTACAGAATGTAAATCCATCCCAGAAGCTTGCCGTGGCAGTGCTATTGGTTGTCATCGTCAACGGGGTACCGCTTCCGACTTGCGCCGCTGGTACGGTAACGGAAACAAGGTTGACGGTTGTATTGTTTCCCGGAATGCCGCCAGAACTGAAAAAACCGGTAAACGTACCGTTGCCGACTTGCAAATAAATTGCGCGCGGCCCGGCAGTAATGGTCACGGTATAGCAATAGGCAGGAGAAGCGGGAAATGCGACCAGTGCCAAGAGCAGACAGGAAGACCGTGAAAACTTATTCATCATGTTGTCCTCCATAAATAAAAAGAAGCCGACGTCATGAGAGTCGGCTTCTTAAAAGCTAATCAGTCCGGACCAGCTCGATCATATCAACATTGGTGCTGATACATGAACTTAAATCAAGGCATCGCCGCGGTATAAGTTACCTGGCCATTGTTGGCAACCGTGCCGCCATAGGTACCGGCCGCAACAACTGCATCATTCAAGTAATTGAATGTCCAGCGTGCATCTTGATTGGTAACCCGGTTAACCGGTGTCAATGCAACCGATGTCGAACCCGATGCTGCAAGCGCAGGCGCCGGCAATGCGGTGGCCGAAGTCAATACAGCCGAAGTAGTAGTAATCTGGGTATAAGGAATCACTTCGCCAGCAGTACCCGTGGTCAGTGCACCCGGAGTATTTGAACTCAGCGTTACAACACCGGCATTCGCTACCACTCGTGCAGTCACGCCCGGAGCGAGGTCGCCACCGGTGCCTGCTACTGATGTGCTATCGCCAACGTTTGCAGCCGGCACGGTGAAAGTAACCATGTCGACGTTCGTGTTGTTGGCCAAGGTACTACCGGTACCAACGCGCAAATACAGAATTCTCGGAACGATGATTTGGAAATCAAGTTTTGCCGAAGCGGAGCTTGGGCCAGCAGCCGTCGAAAATTGTGACTCTGCATTTGCCATCATTGGCAAGGTAGCGAGAAAGGCAGTTGCCAATAAAGTTTTTGTAAAGCGCATGCAATAAATCTCCAATTAGGAAAGGACGGTCTGAATCGAGGTCGCATTGTAGGTAACGGCAATATCGAATTACGGCTACTACGTCACAGTTTCATCGCCACAGATGTGACAAGTGGTCAAAACTAATGCGAAACGCGAGAATGCCGTTACAGCTTGTAAAATGCAAACGAATTTTTAACAGATCAAGCCTGTGCGAATAGGTGGCGAGATCGGGAAAAAGACTTTGACAACAAAAATCGTTCGGTTCATCGCATAAACCCGATTCCAAACGTTAAAAAAATGTTTTTTAGCAGAAAGCCGCCCAAAGCTTGTTGTCACTCGACCGGATTTTTTTAATTAGAGCCAGTCGCTTCATTATTGGCCTCTACTGGAGACCTCAGAATTTGTAGTATCGAAATTCTACCGGCAGGCTGTCTGTACGATATGACACATATGTTCGCGCAACGGCAGCAACTCATGACCACACAGAAAAAGCCAACATCCGGGATATCGGCTTTATGCTTTTAAAAACGGGTTCGATTATTACGCCTGCCCATACTCGCTATTTCATCCCAGCGCTCAAGGCATGGATGCGGTGTAAGTGACGCGGCTGTTATTGGTATTTACGCCACCATAGGTGCCGGGGGCAACGGTATTCTGGTTTAAATAGGAAAATGTCCAGCGTGCATCGCGATTGATCAGCTTGCCGGACGCAGGGGTCAAAGAAACTGTCGTGCTTCCCCCATCGACAAATGCAGGGTGCGCCAAAACCGCTACCGAGGTCAAAGGAGTAACGGTAGCGACAATTTGACCGTGAGAAATGTTGTCGCCTGACCCATTCCGCAAAGCACCCAGGGTGGTCGACGTAAACGTGATGATGCCGTTATTGCCCACGACCTTCGCAGTCACTGCACCGCTACCAAGGTCACCGGACGCCGCAGTGGCTGCAACGGCCGAGCCATCGCCAACATTGGCGGCATTCACCTGGAAAGCAATCAAGTCGACATTTGCATTGGTTGCGTAATCCGCGCCTGCGCCAATGCGCAAAAATAAAATCTTGGGAATTTCAATTTGAAAATCAAGCCTTGCCGAAGTTGTGGCAGGCGTAACGGCAGCGGTTGTGGACTGGGACTCGGCGTTTGTCTGCGTTGACACAACAACAAGCAATGCACAAACCAGAAAAGCCTTTGCAAAGTACATATCGGACGCCTCCCTGGTAAGCCAGAATGACTAGATATCGCATTGGCAGTATGCACCAGCTGGCAAAAACAAGGCGTATCTCTGCCAAATGGATACGCCCTATTGTTCATTTACGGCGGATGCCGCGCTAAACGGCCAGAAAAAAACAAATATTCATTAAATAAGGCTGTCGTTACCGAATGGCAGGCCGGATTTCGTTCTAGCTGGGCTTATTCCCGCAACGCCAACACTCAGGAACTGCAAGACAGCATTGAGCAGCCCGCACGATTGCGGGCCCATTCGGGTCTCGGCAGAGCGAAACGTTCACGCCCAGCTTGTTCCAGATAAGGATTACGCAACACGTCCATCAAAGTATGCAATTCGCTTGCATCTCCCTGCTCGGCTGCATC
Organism: Arenimonas sp.; assembly: GCA_036676335.1. Taxonomy (GTDB): domain Bacteria; phylum Pseudomonadota; class Gammaproteobacteria; order Xanthomonadales; family Xanthomonadaceae; genus Arenimonas. Next base: position 285,335 of record JAKFDD010000011.1, read on the forward strand.
AATGGCCTGTTGTGCGAGCCAGTTTCGCGGCACAAAAAGCGGATTCACCGCATTCATTCGATTGCGCCTGATTTCAGAGGGCTCGTCTTGCTCTTTAATCCTGATCGCATAGCGGACAAGCCAATCAAGGCATTCACCGCCGTGCTCATCGAGTAACGATTCGTCATAGAAAACCGATGCGAACGGTTCCAGTGAAACTGCATTCAAATCGATATCGGCCAGTTTTCGAAAAAACAATGTCATATCAATTTGCGTTTGCTGCATAAGCCGGAACAAATCCTGCACAAGTACAGTGTCACTCTCGTTTGATTGAGCAAAACCGAGCTTCGCCGTATTCATTGCGCGATGCGTTGCATTGAATACATCGCCGTAACGATTCAATCCGGCATGCAGTACCTCATGATCCGGCAACAAAGGCGCAATCGCACCGGCAAGCCGGCTCAGATTCCACTGCGCAATCTTTGGCTGCTTTCCGTAGGCATAACGACGACCGTGGGCATCGGTAGTATTCGGCGTCCATTCCGGATCGAAATTCTCGAGCCAACCGTAAGGACCATAATCGATGGTCAAGCCGAGAATCGACATATTGTCGGTATTCATCACGCCATGGACAAAACCGACCCGCATCCAGTGGGCCATCAGCACCGCAGTACTTTCGCAAATCTCGGTAAACCAGTCGCTGATTTTGTTTTCACCGCGGTCTCGTAGATGCGGGAAGTCGCGGTCAATACAAAACTGCACCAATTGTTCCAGCAACCGCATGTCGCCACGCGAAGCGGGTAGTTCGAAATTACCGAAGCGAATAAAACTGGGAGATACACGACATACAATCGCGCCTGGCTCGGGTTTCGGATCACCACTGTAAAACATATCGCGCACGACTTCTTCACCGGTCGTAACCAGGGAAAGCGCGCGCGTCGTCGGAACGCCGAGATGATGCATGGCTTCGCTACATAAAAACTCGCGAAGCGATGATCGCAAGACTGCACGACCATCTGCATGGCGCGAGTAAGGTGTCGGTCCGGCACCTTTGAGCTGCAATTCCCAGCGTTGATTATCTTTCGAAACAAGCTCGCCCAAACCTATCGCACGGCCGTCACCCAACTGCCCGGCCCAATGGCCGAATTGATGGCCGCCGTAATTCGCTGCATACGCCTGCATACCAGGTAACAAGGCATTGCCGGCAAATGCGTTCAAGAACTCGCTCGACTGGATATCGGAATCATCGAGATCCAGCAGCTTGGCGACCTCAGGCGAGTAAGCCAACAAGTCGGGATTGGAAACGGGTGTCGGATTAACCAATGAATAGGCGGCACCCTGAACTTGCCGCGTTCCGGGACCATCTTGCAGATCGGCAGGCAATTCGCGGATAAAACGGTTGTCGAAATCCAGTGGCTTCAATGCGAATCCTTTGCGATGGCTTACGATCAATTGCCTGCGCAATCTGCGTTTACAAGAGTTTACATGTCTGTCCATGCAGACAACACCTAAGCCACCAAATACCGGACACGCATTACTGGCAAACGGTTCATAATTCAGGCACTCTAGTTCTGCAATGGGCCTTATCCGGCGAACAGTCGGCTTGCAACACTCAAAACGAATGTCTTGATCTGTAGCGTTTAAAGGAGCTAGTCATGGCTGACCTAAATGAACTGCACAAAGCACTTGAAGCTATCAAGCAAGGCAGCAAGTCAGCCAAACTTTATTTCTATTTCACAAGCAAAGACGATAACCAGATGCATTCCGGGTTTTTTTCGATTAACCAGGGAGAATCATGCGCTATCCACTATCAGGACAAATCGACGAGTGATGCCCTGGCCGAGATTCCACAACTCCGCATCACCAAGGTCATGTCGCTGCCCGCAACCCAAATGGATCTTTCGAACGAAGCTTCCGGCACATGTTCGATGGATGAGGTACTTGACCGTCTCAACCCCGATAACTTCGTAGTTGCGACTCCTGAACCGGAACCCGTTGCCCAAGCTGCCTCACATGAAGTTGAGCCTGTTGCCCCCGTGAAGCCGCACGTCTTTTATTCGCATGTCGCCATGCAACAGGACGTTACCCAGTTGCTCGAAACTCTCTATGGCTCAAGTGCGGCGAAGAAGGTGGAAGAAATTGCCTTCACATCGCCACCGCATCAATATCCAGTCGAATTCCTGGACAAATGCAAACAGCACGCCAGTATGATGCTGGGGCCGAAAAAAGCAGATGAACTATTCAAACCGGTTTATGACAGATTGGCTTGAAGCCGGCACATCAAATAAATATCAGGATTTTTCAAAGATCGAAGATTTAACGCAGCATCATGTTTCATATCGTAATTTTCTGGGGGAGATTTGTATGAGCACAATGTCAAAGTTAGGGGCCGTTATCTGGGTGGGGGTTACCCTTATGTTGCTGGTTTTTCCATCGATGGGAACGGATCCGGAATTCCGTCTTTACTATTCCAATGCCCTGCAAACATTATCCAGTTTGATAGCGGCATTTCTCTGTTTCAGCGCGATGAGCGCATTTCCCGATCAGAGTCCGCTGCGAAAAGTCTGGGGCGCGATCGGTGCAGGTGTCTTGGCCTGGGGGATTGGCGCCACTATTTTTGGCGCCTATCCACTGCTCAATGGCGGCGCCGAAACACCTTACCCCTATTATTCGGACATCGGCTATTTATTGACCGACCCGTTCATCATTGCCGGCCTGCTGATCTTCAAGCGCTCGCTTGGACTTGAGTCTCCCGCCTGGGGCAAGGCTTTGGCTCTGGTCTTGCTGCTGGTCTCTGGATATTTTGCCTACAAGGCAAATTGGGAAGGCGTGATGGATCCCGATCCGGCAACGAAAGTGGCAGCCATTGGCTATATGGTGCTTGATCCGATTTTGTTGGCGGTCACCATCCTGACTGCATCCTCGTTTAGCGGTGGCGAGGTCGGCAAAGCCTGGTGGTATGTCGTGATCGGAATCTTGCTTTACTTTGTCGCCAATCAGGCTTACACCTATCTGGTCGGCCAGGAAACCTACGCAACGGGACATCCGATCGATATCGGCTGGATGCTTGGCTTTGGCTTTATCGCCTGGGCAGCCGTTAAAACGCGGAATTTGATGAATTAAACGCTTCGCAAAAATGCACCAAAACAAAACACTCGCATTGCGAGTGTTTTGCGTTTACGGTGCGCAAATGCGAACCCGAAAAAACACCAAGATGACGATCACCCAGATGGAATTTATCAATGGCCGTTAATATAAAAAATAAATTTCAGCTTGCCCTTAATGCATTCGTGTTCGGAGTATTGATCGCATCGTTTCCCGTCGACGCACAGAATCCACCGCCACCACCGAGACCGGGAATGCAGCCGCAAAACGGTCAGCCTCCTGCGCCACCGCCCAATGCTCCATTTCCACCACCGCCCGGCATGCGTCCGCCACCTCCGCAGGGCCTGCCACCGCCTCCGCCGCCTCCGCCAGAAATGCAGAAAGCTCCCATGCAGACGCAGCAAGAATTGAAACCGGCCGAGATCGCTCCAAACTTGCCTGCAGCCAGCCCTCTGTCGCCCCAACCCGAGGAGGATAAAAGCAGTGACTCCGAAGCATGGCGGACAAAAAACTCATCACCGTTACCTATCGTCCAATCGCAAAATCAGGTCGATAGCGTCGGCGCAGGAATTTCTCCTCCCGCAGAAACAAAAGTTATCCTGGTAAAAGAGCCAGCCGCACGCTGGCCCTGGCTAGTCTTGACTGCCAGCGTGATCCTTTTTTTAGGTTGGTGGTACAGCAATAAGCGAACCGCACATCTTGAAAACGAAACCGAACGCTTGGCGCGCAACCAGCGGCAATTAAAATCTGCACATCAGCATTTAAAACACCATTCCGAGCATTTGCGCGAGCTATCGATGCACGACCCGTTGACGGGCACTTTGAACCGTCAGGCATTTGCACAGGATTTTCGCAAATCACTCGATCACTTGGCGAAGTTCAGTCGCACGATGAATTTAATCGTGTTTGATCTTGATCATTTCAAATCGATCAATGACAAGCAGGGGCATCTTGCCGGCGACAATGCCCTGAAGATGGTCGTGGGCATTGTTCGTCAACACCTGGTCAGCGAAGATTTATTCTCGCGATTTGGCGGCGATGAATTCGTTATTGCCTGTGCCGACCAACCGATTCAAGCTACGTATGCACTCGCCGAAAAAATTCGCATCAGCCTCGAACATGAAGCCAATACCGTACAACCGGCAATGACCGGCTTGAGCTTGAGCATGGGGATATCGCAGGCAAATCCGGAACTGGGCTACGATGCCGACGCCTTGTTTGAACGTGCGGACAAGGCCTTGTATGCCGCCAAGAAAAGAGGGCGAAATCAAGTCATTATCTGCGATGACAGCTTGCCTGACTTGCCGGACAAGGAATCAACTCGCCGGCATATTTGATTTTATTCCGGATGAAAAAAAGCCCGCATTATTGCCAATGCGGGCTTTCATTTAATCCGGACTTTTAATGTGCTCGTTGCATATAAACTTCTTCGTAAGGCTGCACCACCACCCAGCCTTCACCTGAAAACTTAAGCTGTATGCTTTCACCGGAACCGCGGCCAAGCAAGGTACCCAGAGAGATATCGGTGACGAAATCCTGCGTCATTCCTTCGGACCAGGCGACCGTTGCATTCGGGTCGGTAAATACCGGTCCGCTTTGCGCACTGACGCGCAAGGTCAACGGTTCGTAATGCGAAGTAATTGCCACGACACCCTTGCCACTGAGTTTTACGTTAAACAACCCCCCCGACATCATGCCTGCCATGCGTTTCATCATCGTGATCGTCGACTCGATACCATCTTCGAACGCCAATACGTCATTGCCATTGACGAAAATCGATTCGCCATTCAAGCGCAGCAAGGTAATTTTCTTGCCGGCATCGGCAACATAGACGCGCCCGTTGCCTTCCATTTTCATCAGTTGCATACCTTCACCACTAAGTGCTTTTTTCAGCAGGTTACCCAAGCCCTGCTCCATCACGCCCTGACGTATGAATTTAACCGCGCCCTGATACGCAACCATCGAACCGGCCTTTGACCAGACGCGGCCATTCAATTTGATTTCCAGGAGATGCGAGCTTTCCAGTTCGAAAACCTCGGGACTCAGATCTTTTTGTACCGAGGTATCAAGAAATTCTTTCAATGATTTGATGGCCATTATTTTTCCTGCGTATGGTGATCAGATAGGAGCGAGGATGATAGCTTGCCCGGGATCGCTCCGATAACCCAGCTATCGCGATATATTTGAATATGTTTCGGCGTACAAACCAGGGATTGCCCGATGACACCAAAATATTTCGTTCCTTTCGCAACCGAAAATGCCGAACGCACCGATTACCACATCGCTGCCGAAAAACTGATTCGCGGCGACACCCGTCAATCGACCTTGAACATGTTTTCCGACCCCGGCAATGAATTCCATTGCGGGATCTGGGAAGGAGCGCCCGCGCTATGGCGGGTCAGCTATACCGAAAACGAGTTTTGCCATATTTTGCAGGGTCGAATTCGAATTACCGACGATACCGGCACAAGTATTACCGTTGGCCCCGGCGATAATTTCGTGATTGCAGCAGGCTTCACGGGCACATGGGAAACCCTCGAAACCGCAAAAAAGATTTATGTAATCTTCGAACGGCAGCCGGAAAAGTAAACTTGGCCGCGACAGCCCGGGGCCAAATCCGCTAAACTTCGGCTGTTTGCCCACACCGGAGTCTGTTGAATGAGCCCCTCGCCCCTGAAATACCGTCGCGTCGTGCTGAAATTATCCGGTGAAGCCCTGATGGGTAACGAGAATTACGGCATTGACCCTGTCGTGATCAATGCGATGGCCAAAGACATCATCGAAGCGCAAAAAGCCGGCGCACAAATCGGTCTGGTCATTGGTGGCGGCAATATTTTCCGCGGTGCCGGGTTGGCCGAAAATGGCATGGATCGGGTCACCGGCGACCATATGGGCATGCTGGCAACTGTCATCAACGCACTCGCCATGGCCGACGCCCTCGAAAAGCACGGTGCTTACTCCCGTGTCATGAGTGCCATCAAGATCAACGAAGTCTGCGAAGACTACATCCGTCGCAGAGCTATTCGTCATTTGGAAAAAGGCCGTATCGCGATTTTTGCTGCCGGCACCGGCAATCCGTTTTTCACGACCGATTCGGCTGCTGCATTGCGAGCTACTGAAATCAGTGCCGATTTATTGTTGAAAGCCACCAAAGTCGACGGCATTTACGATTCCGACCCGAAAAAGAACCCCAACGCCAAACGTTTCGAAAACCTGACGTATGACGAAGTCATTGCCCGCAATCTGCAGGTGATGGATACCGCCGCTTTTGCACTTTGCCGCGATAATCGCGTGCCTTTGCGTATCTACGACATGATGCAGCCCGGCGCGTTGATGCGCATTCTTCGGGGCGAAGAAATCGGTACTCTGGTTCACGCTTAAGAGCCTCTCCGGGCCTTTTCAGCACCCCCAAGCCGCTCTTCAGCGGCTATAATCGACCGTATTCAACGTTTTAGGTAAGCCCCATGTCACTGATCGACATCAAAAAAGACGCACAAACCCGCATGACTAAAAGCGTGGAAGCGCTGCGCCAGGATCTGACCAAATTACGCACCGGTCGCGCCACCACCGCCATCGTTGACCATTTGAAAGTGAACTATTACGGCTCAGAAATGCCGCTTTCCCAGGTCGCCACGATTGCCGTAGCCGATGCAAGATCGCTGGTCATTACTCCTTGGGAAAAACCGATGGTGGCTGCGGTCGAAAAAGCCATTTTGGCCTCCGACCTGGGCCTGACCCCGAACACGGCCGGTCAAATTATCCGCATTAACCTGCCGCCGCTGACCGAAGAACGCCGCAAGGCGTTGTCCAAGCAAGTGCATGGCGATGGTGAAGATTCGAAAATCGCGATCCGCAATGTCCGTCGCGATGCGATTCAGCACATCAAGGAAATGCTGAAACAAAAAACCGCGACCGAAGATGAAGTTCGCCACGCCGAAGATGAAATCCAGAAAATCACCGATAAAGCCGTCAAGGACATTGACGAAGTGGTGAAAGCGAAAGAGCAAGAATTGATGGCGGTTTAAGGCTTCGCCGACCGCATGAATGCTTCTTCCCAACAAATGCCTAAACACCTTGCCGTCATCATGGACGGCAATGGCCGCTGGGCCGAACGTCGTCATCGTCCACGCAGTCTTGGCCATCGCGCTGGTGCAAAAGCGGTTCGGGTCTGCATGGAATTTTGCATCAAGCAGGGCATTGCCAGCCTGACTTTGTTTGCATTTTCCAGTGAAAACTGGAATCGTCCTGCCGAAGAAGTCGGCGCATTGATGAAACTTTTCCTGCATATGCTCGACAGCGAAGTGGAAGAGTTGCATCGTCGCGGTGTTCGCATCATTTTCATCGGCGAGCGCAAGGACTTTTCCGAAGTTATCCGCGAACGCATGCTGCGCGCCGAAGAATTGACTAAAAACAACCGTCAATTGAACATGAATATCGCGGCTGGTTACGGTGGCCGTGCCGATATCACGCAGGCAGCACGCTCCTTGGCGCAAGACGTCGCCGATGGAAAAATCACCGCCGACAGTATTGATGAAGCACTGCTCGCCTCGAGAATGTCGTTGGCAAACCAGGCCCCGCCCGATTTGTTTATTCGCACAGGCGGTGATTTGCGCATCAGCAATTTTTTACTGTGGCAATTGGCATATACCGAAATGTGGTTTACTGAAACCCTTTGGCCAGATTTGGATGAAACTACCTTGCAGCAAGCCATTGATGATTTTGTAAATCGCGAACGACGTTTTGGTTTAACCAGTGCGCAAGTAAAACCTGGAGATGCGGCAGCATGAGTCCACGAAGAACGCGCATCATCGCCGCCCTGTTGATGGCACCGGTCGCCATTGCAGCGGTCTATTACCTACCCACACCCTATCTGGCTGCGGCTGTTGCAGCCATATTATTGGCCGGTTTGTGGGAGTGGTCGGCATTAGCGGGACTCACGGAAAAAATTCCTCGTGCGCTTTATGTCGCCGGCAATGCATTGATGATGCTTGCACTGTCCTGGGGAAGTGGCCGCGGCCTATTCGGCTTGATTTTAATCAGCTTGATTGGTGCTGCCTGGTGGCTATTCGTCTGCCTTTGGTTATGGAAATTCGATTTTGCCAAAGCCGATACGCCACTCAACAGAAGCATCAAATTATTGGCAGGCAGCTTGTCGGTCATTCCAGCCTGGTGCGCACTCGCATGGCTTCATAACAGCAGCACAATCGGCCCTCGCTGGGCTTTGTTTGCCGTCGCGATTGCCTGGGCTGCTGATACCGGAGCCTATTTTGCCGGCGTCCGTTATGGCAAGCATAAATTGGCGCCACGCATCAGTCCCGGAAAAAGCTGGGAAGGCGTCATCGGCGGCGTCGTAGCGATTTTATTGCTCGCTGTCGCGGCCACGCCATGGCTGGGTTTATTCTGGTCCGAACTTGGCTGGCTTGCACTGCTGACACTTGTCACGATGATATTTTCAGTCGTCGGCGATCTATTTGAAAGCTTGATGAAACGCCATTCTGGTTACAAGGATTCCAGTGATTTGATTCCAGGTCACGGTGGCCTGATGGATCGCCTGGATAGTTTATTGGCGGTATTGCCGATTTTCGTCATTGGCAAATCATGGCTGGATCTATAAAAAATATTGCGCTACTCGGTGCGACCGGTTCGATTGGTTTATCGACTTTGGATGTGATTGCACGACATCCAGATAAATATCGCGCTGCAGCGCTAAGTGCGCATTCAAAAGTCGATGAATTATTAAATCTTTGCGCGAAGTTCAAACCCGATGTTGCCGTAATAGCGGATCCAGACGGCTACCCCGCTCTTCGTGATGGCCTGAAAAATTTGGGCCTTGCTACACGGGCAATGTCCGGCGCCCAGGCATTAACCGATATTGCCGCGGCTTCCGAGTTCGACACGGTACTGGCCGCGATCGTCGGTGCAGCGGGCATGCCATCGACGCTTGCCGCAGCCACTGCCGGAAAACGCCTGTTGCTGGCCAATAAGGAATCGGTCGTCGTTGCCGGCGAAATCCTGATGCGTGCAGCACGCGAAAATGGCGCGACCATATTGCCGATCGATAGCGAGCACAACGCGATTTATCAATGCATGCCAACCGATGGCAAGCATCATGCGATTCGTCGTTTATTGTTGACCGCATCCGGCGGGCCGTTTCGTGGCCGCACTCGCGAATCACTCGCTTCGATCACGCCTGACCAAGCCTGCGCCCACCCGAACTGGGTGATGGGAAGAAAAATTTCGGTGGATTCCGCTACCTTGATGAACAAGGGTCTCGAAGTTATCGAAGCGCACCATCTGTTCAATATCGGCGTGGAAAAAATTGAAGTCGTCGTTCATCCGCAAAGCATTATCCATTCTCTTGTGGATTACGTTGATGGCTCGGTATTGGCGCAATTGGGCAACCCGGACATGCGTACTGCGATTGCCTATGGATTGGCGTGGCCAGACCGTGTCGACTCGGGAGTCGCGGCGCTCGACTTGATTGCATTGTCACGTTTCGACTTCGAAAAAGCCGATACCGACGTTTTTCCGTGTCTGGCTTTGGCCTTCAACGCTTTGAAGCTTGGCGGCACCGCTCCAACCATCTTGAATGCAGCGAATGAAATTGCCGTGGCTGCTTTTCTCAACGAAAAATTAAGCTTTCTCGACATACCCAATGTCATTGAAGCAACACTTTCTGCAATTTCTGCGGAACCTGTGCGCGATCTCGATGTCCTACTGGCCGTTGATAATCAAGCCCGCGCAAGGGCTCAGGAGTTCGTGAACAAGATGGTGACCCAATGAACGAATTCGTCGGATCGTTTTGGTGGCTGATCGTCACGATCGGTGTGTTGGTCACCTTTCACGAATTTGGTCATTACATCGTTGCACGTTGGTGTGGCGTCAAAGTGCTCCGATTCTCCGTCGGCTTTGGCAGAAGCCTGTGGTCCCGTACGGACAAACACGGCACCGAATTTCGCCTCGCCCTGATTCCGTTGGGTGGCTACGTCAAGATGCTCGACGAACGCGACGATTCGGTACCCGCTTCAGAACGTCAATTTGCCTTCAATCAACAACCGGTTGGTAAACGCATCGCCATCATTGCCGCCGGACCGATCGCCAATTTACTGCTCTGCCTGGTGTTTTATTGGGGAATGTTCGTTGTAGGCAAGCCCGATTATGTGCCGGTGATGGGCGAAGGCACCGGCATCGCCGCAGAAGCCGGTATTCATGAAGGCGATATCTTGCTGAGTATCGACGGCACGGATACACCGACGCTGACTCAAGTTGTACCGCCACTCATGCTGGCTGCAATCGACCGGCGCGACGTCGAAATCACCCTGCAGGATCCATCGGGCGAAAAACGAAACAGTGCTTTGAAACTAAGCCAATTACCGGCTGATTTTGACCAGACTAAAATATTCAAGGCAGTCGGCATCAAAGCGGCTTCGATAAATAGACCCGCTATTGTCGGTTTGCTTGCGCCCGGTGGCGCAGCGGTCGATCGCCTGCAAATTGGCGACCGGATCCTGAAAATTGGCTCGGTCGAAATTACCGATGCAGCACAGCTATCTCCCGCCGTCATCAAACAAGCCAAAGCAGATCAAGCCTTGAGTGTCATTTTTGAACGCCAAGGCCAACCACAACAAGTGATGATTCAACCGAAGCTCATTACGCCGGAATTGGGCATTGTGGATAAAATCAGGGAATTTTTAGGTCTCGAAGTCAAAAAACTGCCTGCTGTCTGGCAAATTGGCGTTGGCACGGCACCGATCGTTCCGAAACAGACCCTGTTGCGTTACGGACCGGTTGAATCGGTCGGGAAAGCATTTCAGCAGACCTGGGAAACGACCCGAACCACCTTTGCCATGATCAAGAGGCTTATTACCGGGGAAGCCTCAGCTAAAAACGTCTCTGGTACAATAACGGTCGCACAGGTGGCTAATCAGGAAGCCAGTACGAGTGTCGGTTCATTTTTGGGGTTTCTGGCGTTCTTTTCGCTGAGCCTATGCATTATGAATCTGCTGCCGATTCCGGTTTTGGACGGCGGACATCTACTGTATTACCTGATTGAGCTTGTCACGGGGCATCCTGTGGGCGAGCGCATACAGATGGCGGGGCAATTTATCGGCCTGGCTCTTCTGGCCGGCTTGATGTTGCTTGCGCATTACAATGATTTTGCCCGTCTATTTGCGAATTGACGTTTTGACACAGTTTTGAATTAAATAAAGAATTTACCCGTTAACTTTGGCGATAACCTCGCCTCCATTTTGGATTAATCAATGAAGCGACCTATTATCGCCCGCCGCCACATCCTCAGCCTCGCTCTCGCCGCCGCATTATCTGGCCCCGTAAGCGCACAAACGATTGATGCTTTCACGGTCAGCGATATTCGGGTCGAAGGCTTGCAGCGTATTTCTGCAGGTACGGTTTATAGCTATTTGCCGGTCGAAAAAGGCGAAACGATGAGCCAAAGCCAGTCGGCCGCCGTGATTCGCGCCTTGTACAAGACGGGTTTCTTCACCGACGTAAAACTGGAACGCCAAGGCGACATTCTGGTGATTACCGTCAAAGAACGCCCTGCCATCAATGCCGTCACCTTGATCGGCAACAAAGACATCAAGAGCGAGGAGCTGCAAAAGGGCCTGAAGAATGTCGGCATCGCCGAAGGTGAAACCTACAATCCGGTCAATCTGGACCGGGTCACCCAGGAACTGAATCGTCAATACAATAATCGCGGCAAATACAATGCCCAGGTGGTTCCCGAAGTGTCTGATCTGGACCGCAATCGGGTCAACATCACGCTTAAAATTACCGAAGGCAAGGCGACACGCATCCGTGACATCAATCTTGTCGGCAACGAAAAGTTCACTGATGCCGAGCTTCGCGAATCATGGGAATCGGGTACCAGCAACTGGCTTTCCTGGTATCGCCGCGATGACCAATATTCGCGTGAAAAACTATCGGGCGACCTGGAAAAGCTATCCAACTTTTACCTTGACCGTGGTTACGCGGACTTCAACATCGAGTCTACCCAGGTAGCCATTTCGCCGGATCGCAAGGATATCTTTCTCTCGGCCAACATGATTGAAGGCGACATTTACAAAGTATCCAGCGTAAAGATTACCGGTGACACGATATTGCCTCTGGAAGAGCTCAACAAACTCCTGTTGATAAAAGAAGGCGATACTTTTTCACGTGCACGTCTTGAATATACTTCCGAAGGCATCACCTCGACCTTGGGCAATATTGGCTACGCCTTCGCGAAGGTAAATCCGGTACCCGAAATCAACCGGGAAAACAAAACCATTGGCATCAACTTTGTTGTCGATCCGGGCCCGCGCGTCCAGGTTCGCCGCATTCGTTACTCTGGCAACGTAAGAACATCCGACGAAGTTCTGCGTCGCGAAATGCGTCAGTTTGAAGGCTCATGGTATTCCCAGGCTGCATTGGACCGTTCGAAAATCCGTTTGCAACGTCTGGGCTTCTTCGATGAAGTCGATATCGAAACTCCGGAAGTAGCCGGACATCCCGACCAAGTGGATGTCGTTATCACCGTTAAAGAGCGCAACTCGGGTAGCTTTGTTTTCGGCCTAGGCTATCAAGGTCTTTATGGCCTGACCACCAATATCCAGCTCAATGAAAATAATTTCCTTGGCATGGGTAACCGCTTGGGCGTCACTCTCCAGACGAATGCCTATTCCAATCGCCTTAGTTTTAATTATTTTGATCCGTACTTTACCGATGACGGCATCAGTGTCGGCTACAACATCAATTATTCGGACAACAACCAAGGCACCAGCAACACTAACGAAGAAAACGGCTTTACCCGTTACAACGGGAAAATTGCTTCCGGTGAAGCCATCTTCGGCGTGCCGATAACCGAGACCGATACCATTCAATTTGCAATCGGTATCGATCGCAATCAAATTACGACGGTGGACGGCTCCACACCCGACACCTTGATTAACTATCTTGTGAGTACTCTGGGGGATCGTCAGCGTTTTCCATTATTCCACGTGGATGATGACGCCAATACCGCCACGGATTCTTCAAACGACGATGCCGATCCAACGACTACCGACACACCTGTCTTTATAGACTGCGACACGCCAGCTGGCCTCTTTGGCTGCAGCGACACCCGTCAATGGAATATCAATGCCTGGCGAGCGCGTGCCTCCTGGTCTCGCGATACGCGGAACGACTTCCTGTTGCCTACTCGTGGTACCTACCATCGCATCGGTGCGGAAATCGTGTTACCCGGTAGCGATTTGGAATACTACAAGCTGCAATATCAATTCGAGCACTTCAGACCACTGAGCTCATGGATGATACTCAAGCTGAGTACCGATATTGGTTATGGCGACAGCTATGGAAAAACCAGTGAATTCCAGTGCGCCGATTACAATGGTTCGGGAGTTCTTGTCCCGGGTTCAGAACATACATGCGGTCTTCCGTTCTTCCAGCACTTCTACGCTGGCGGCCCGAACTCGGTACGCGGTTTCGAACAAAACAGCCTGGGTCCATTCATTCAGCAAGGCGATTTCCGTCAACCACTCGGCGGCGGCCTGAAAACGTTAGGCAGCGTTGAACTGTTGTTCCCGAAACTCTTCAGTAAATCACGCGGCACCCGCCTTTCCGCATTCCTGGACTTCGGTAATGTTTACGCAACTCCAAGTGACTTTGACGCAGGTCAGTTAAGGGCTTCGGCAGGTGTTGCTCTGCAATGGCAGGCCCCCGTTGGTCCAATCTCGATTAGCTACTCTGTGCCGTTGCGTAGTGAGGAAGGCGATAAAGTCGAGCGTCTGCAATTCAGCTTCGGTCAGTCGTTCTAAGTTGGTGCCTGTCATGTCAGGCATTCACTTCACGCTGGCCGAACTCGCAAAGAAGTTTGACCTCGAAGTCATTGGAAACGCCGATACGAAAATTATCGGCGTTGCTCCTTTAGCAAGCGCCAATAAAAACCAGATCAGTTTTCTGGCGAATTCGCTGTATCGAAAACAGTTATCGCAGACGCAAGCGGGTGCGATTATTTTGCGTCAAGCCGATGCATCACTGGCGGCGGTTCCATGCCTGATTGCACAAGATCCCTATGTCGCGTTCGCCAAGATTTCGGCATTGTTCGAAATCAAAACGGTTGCGAAACCCGGTATTCATCCAAGTGCCGTTATCGACTCGTCCGCAGTCATTGAGCCAACGGCCAGTATCGGCCCCTTTGTCAGCATTGGCGCGAATACTCGGATTGAAGCAGGTGCGGCAGTGGGTGCGGGTTGTATTATTGGTGATGATTGCCATATTGGCGCACTGAGCCAGCTCGTAGCACGCGTCACTTTGGTCGCTCGCGTAAAGTTGGGACAACGCGTCTTGATTCACCCCGGAGCAGTGTTAGGTGCAGAGGGTTTTGGTCTTGCGATGGAAGCCGGTCGCTGGTTGAAAGTGCCGCAACTCGGCGGCGTTGTTATCGGCGATGATTGTGAAATCGGGGCCAACACCACGATTGATCGCGGCGCGCTAGGCGATACGGTACTGGAAGAAGACGTGCGTTTGGACAATCAGATTCAAATTGGCCATAACGTGCAAATTGGCGCGCACACAGCGATGGCGGGTGCAGTAGCCGTTGCAGGCTCAACGAAGATTGGCCGCTACTGTTTGATTGGCGGCGCTGCTGGAATCGTAGGCCATATCGAGATTTGCGACAAAGTCCGGATCAATGCCTTCAGCCTCGTCACGCATTCAATTACCGAACCTGGCGAATACACCTCCGGCACGCCATTGCAGGAAAGCCGCGAATGGCGAAAAAATGCTGCGCGATTCAAGCATCTGGACGAAATGGCGCGTAAAATTAAGCAAAGTAAAACAGACCCGAAAGAAGAATAAATCATGAGCATCACCCTGCCCGTCGACGTCATCAAGATTCAATCCTTATTACCGCATCGCTACCCGTTCCTGCTGGTTGATCGAGTGATCGAACTGGAACCCCATAAGCGCATTCGTGCCATCAAAAATGTCACGATTAACGAGCCATTTTTTCAGGGCCACTTCCCGGGCCACCCCGTCATGCCTGGTGTTCTGGTGGTTGAAGCCATGGCGCAAGCCGGCGGATTGTTGACGCAACTATCTCTGGAAAATGCACCGGAAAAATCCGAAAAACTGTTCTATCTGGTCAAAGTCGACAATGCTCGTTTTTCGAAAATGGTAGTGCCTGGCGACCAACTGGATATGGAAGTTATCCTGAAACGCACCATCCGCAATATGGCGATGTACGAGTGCGTGGCACGCGTGGATGGACAAGTGGCGGCAAGCGCCGAAATTCTGTGCGCAGAAGGTAAAGCTTGATGATTCACGCGACTGCCCTGATTGATGCCAGCGCAAAAATTGGCGCCAATGTTTCTATCGGCGCATATTCCATCATTGGTGCTCGCGTTGAAATCGGCGACAACACCAGCATTGGCTCGCATTGCGTCATTCAGGGGCCGACTAAAATTGGCCGCGAGAATAAAATTTATTCGCACGCCATTATTGGTGGTGATCCGCAGGACAAGAAATTTTTCGGTGAAGATGCCGATTTGATCATTGGTGACCGCAACACCATTCGCGAGTTCACCACGCTCAGTCGCGGCACCGCCGATGGCGGTGGCACCACGCGTATCGGCAATGACAACTGGATCATGGCCTATGTGCATATCGCGCATGACTGCCAGGTCGGCAACCATACGATTTTCGCCAATAACGCCACGCTTGCCGGCCACGCCATTGTCGAAGACTGGGTGATTCTGGGCGGTTTTGTCGGCGTGCATCAATTCTGCAAAATCGGCGCGCATGCTTTCGTCGGCATGGGCAGTTTGATCAATGCCGACGTACCGCCTTTCGTGATGGTGGCAGATAAATATGCCGAGGCCCGCGGTATCAATTCCGAAGGTTTGAAGCGTCGCGGCTTCGATGCCGAACGCATCAGTGCGATTAAAAAAGCGTATCGCACCGTATTTATGTCCGGCAAACCGATGGCCGACGTAAAGGAAGAGCTTGCACAAAGCGCGGCGACTTCCGCCGATGTCGGCTTGATGCTGGAATTTATCAACCGTAGCGAACGCGGCATTCTTCGCTAGGCTGTGAGCGAAGCGACCACATCGAAAAAGCCCCTTCGATTTGCCTTGATAGCAGGTGAAGCTTCCGGCGACCAACTCGGTGCCGGTCTGATTGCAGAAATCAAATCCCGTTACCCCGATGCCGAATTTGTCGGTATCGGTGGCGATTTAATGCGTCAAGCCGGCCTCAAAGCCTGGCATGACAGCCAGGAATTGGCGGTCATGGGATTGGTCGAAGTATTGAAACATCTGCCCCGCCTGCTACGCCTTCGCCATAGTATTTTTGAACGAATACTAGAATGGCAGCCGGATGTTTTTATCGGCATCGATGCA
Source organism: Arenimonas sp. (assembly GCA_036676335.1). Lineage (GTDB taxonomy): Bacteria > Pseudomonadota > Gammaproteobacteria > Xanthomonadales > Xanthomonadaceae > Arenimonas. The sequence goes on from JAKFDD010000011.1 coordinate 301,816, forward strand.
CCGGATTTCAATCTCGGTCTCGAAAAAAAACTGAAGCGCAAAGGCGTCAAGACCGTGCATTACGTCAGCCCTTCGGTCTGGGCCTGGCGCGAATCGCGAGCAAAGAAAATAGGCGCATCCGCTGATCGCGTCCTATGTTTATTTCCGATGGAACCACCGATTTACGCGCATTATCAAATCGCGGCCGACTTCGTCGGTCACCCGATTGCCGACCGATTTGAAATCCATCCGAATCAGGCGTCAGCTCGCGAATTATTGGGGCTTCCGTCGGATAAAAAAATTCTTTCCGTGTTGCCAGGCAGCCGTTTGAGCGAAATTCAGCGGTTGTTACCGGTTTTTCTCGATGCCATGTCGATGTTGCAAGCCAATGATCCAGAACTTCACTTTGTCATTCCGGCAGCCAACAACACCTGCCGCGATGGCATCGAGATCTTGCTGAAAAACAAAAGCATTTCCAATCTGAAAATTATCGACAGCCAATCGCATGAGGCGATGATTGCTGCCGATGCGATTCTGCTTGCTTCCGGCACGGCAGCCCTGGAAGCCTTGTTGGCAAAACGGCCGATGGTCGTGGCGTATCGCATTTCTTCGCTGACCTATTTCATCGTAAAAACTTTCGGCTTGATGAAAATCACCCATTACAGCCTGCCGAACGTACTGGCGAATGAAGCGGTCGTGCCGGAACTGATGCAGGACAACTGCACCGCCGACAATATCAACAATGCGATCAAGCCGATGCTGTACTCACCCGAAAACTACCGGCCATTGATGCAGCGATTTATCCAGATCCACCAGGATTTGCGTCGCGACGCCAATCATTTGGCCGCGGACGTTGTACTTGAACTCGCCGAAAAGCAATGAGCAAAAATCATCGTCTGATTGCCGGTGTTGATGAGGCTGGTCGTGGACCGCTGGCAGGACCGGTCGTATGTGCCGCCGTTATCCTCGACCCCGCCAGCCCCATCGCCGGCCTTGGCGACTCGAAAGCTTTGTCCGAAAAAAAACGCGAACAGCTTTTCCCATTGATCCAGCAATATTCGCTAGCCTGGAAAATCATTTTTATCGAAGCTACCGACATCGACCGCCTGAATATTTTCAAAGCCACGATGGAAGGCATGCGACGCGCCGTCAGCGAATTAATAATCCGGCCGCAGCATGCACTCATCGATGGCAATAAAATCCCGCCAGGGCTGCCCTGCTCGGCCGAGGCATTGGTAAAAGGCGATGCCAGGGAAACCTGCATCATGGCTGCATCCATCTTGGCCAAAGTGGCACGTGATGCCTACATGTTGAAATTGCACGCACAGTTTCCGCAATACGAATTCGCCCAGCACAAAGGCTATCCGACGGCAGCACATTTTGAAGCACTCAGGCTGCACGGTCCTTGCCCCGAGCACCGTCGCAGTTTTGCCCCGGTGCGCGAGCTTATTGATCTTTCGCTGTTTTAGAGTTGCGCTGTTTTAGGGGGTTCCGAAAATCTTTGCAGTATCGAAGGCAACACTTTTTCGAAGTGGGTTTCAATCGGGCAATGCCCCGCTCCCGGGATCATATAAAACTTCGCACCCGTAATGCTTTTTGCCAGCGTTTGACCTATTTGTACCTTGTTCCAGACGTCTTTATCGCCCCAGATAACCAGACTCGGCACGGTACTAATCTGGATGGCCTTGGTATCGTTCGACCATACTTTTGAATAACCGGAAAATGCGGCTTTTACACTGCCCGGCATCAACAGCGGTTGCAGATACCCTTGAACTTCGGCGCTGCTTGCCGAACGGCCGTAAGCACGGCTCAGGAATTCATGAGTTTTTTTCTCGTTCAAATAAAACTTCTCAACCCAACTGATGGCGGCTTTACGGACGATGCTGGAACCGGATAACCATTTTTTCCGGCGTTCCGAAGACTCCAACGGCGACCCGTTGGAGTACACGATTGCCTGAATCCGGTCCGGCCTCAGAGCGGCCATTTGCCCGACCAGTTTTGCGCCCATCGAATGCCCCAACAAGCACCAGGATTGGTCTGGTCTTTCCTGCTCGAGCAATTGCCATATGGCATTCGGCGCAGTTCCGCTAAATGCACTGCGCTGGCTATAGCCAAATCCCGGCAAATCAATCGCCAATACCGGATGACCGGCATTTGCCAATGCAGGTGCCAATTCGCGAAATGAAAATGTCGAACCGGCAAAGTCATGTATCAGCAGAATCGGACAGGCGTCCGAATTTTTGTCACCCCAATCGCGGACATGCAAGCGGACGTCGTCCACCAGCACGTAACGCGAATTGGCAAAGACGAGCTGACTATCCGCAGTGATTACCGGCTTCGCACATGCCGTTTGGGCGAATCCCGACAGGAAAAACATGAGCGCTAGATGTTTACCGGCTTTCATAGGTCCATTAGAACAGAAGTCACGTGACTTTATCGTGACTTGAAAACGAAACTACATGACTTCCGGCATGGCTGTCGACTAATTGCTATGACGATGGTCATTAGGACTTAGGCCACGCGTAAAAAACTTTGCAACCATACAAACTGATCGTGCATCAAAACCTATACCAACCCATCAAGGAGATTTTTTATGAACGCCTACGTTTACGCTGACAATGTCGCAAGCTTGCGTCTGCCGGTGTCGTATGGCGCTGCACGCCGGAATGAATTGAATGGCAAGCCTTTGAAGGCCGATGCCATCGTCCATTTCAATGCACTGTTGCGCACCCTGTATCGCAGAGCAGAATCCGTCAACCCCGACTCGCTTGTCAGTCTCGCTCGCGGCCTGCAAAAACTGCCGACCGAGCAAGTCGCCGACATGATTGCCGAACGCATCTCGCGCGCAGAAACATTGCGCCGAATGACTGCCGACAAGGACTGGATTGTCGATTCCAAATTGCGGGTACGTGCACGCCTGTTGCTGGCATACCTTGATAAACACGAAGACCTGATTCCCGACGGCCGTGAATTATTTGGCCATCTGGATGATGCCTTGATGATTGAATTGAGCTGGCCGACTTTCAAAGATGCCGTCGATGAATATCGTGAATTCGCCGCCTATCGTCTGGACAACCCTTCCGAGTCGCCTTTGACCGACTGGCAGAATCATGTCGCTTACGAAGCAGCCTGGAGACGCCAAGCCGATATACGCCGGGAAACGAGTTATGTTTCGCCGATCAACACGCGCTTATTCCGGGTTTTGTAATTTCACCAGTCGTCTAGACGTGGGGACGCGCTTTCGCTCTCAAGCCGTCCCCGCGTTTTTTATTCATCAATGGTTCCACGGCTCAATGTTTCATGAGAAATATCGTCTCGATAATTGAGACATCAATGATTTAAAAATCACGATGAATTCCGCTTATTTTTGACGCGGCGAGTAAAATAGATCGCCCGCGTCGAGGAAACCATCGTGACGCTACGCAGCCTGTTTGTAGACTTCAATTCCTATTTTGCTTCGGTCGAGCAGCAGGAAAACCCTGCCCTGCGCGGCCGGCCGATTGCCGTTGTACCCGTCATGGCGAATTCGAGCTGCTGTATTGCCGCCAGCATCGAAGCAAAAAAATATGGCGTCAAAACCGGCACCCTGGTTGCCGAAGCAAAAGAACGCTGCCCGGAATTAACCCTCGTTCTGGCGCACCCTGCCCTTTACGTTCACTATCATCATCGCTTATTGGATGCGATCAGGAACTGCATCCCGATTTATAAAGTCGGATCGATCGATGAAGCCGAATGCCATCTGATGGGGCGCGAACGCGAACCCGAGCGCGCGATTGAAATTGCCCATCGCATCAAGCAAAGCATCAGGGAAACCGGCGATTGGCTTCGTTGTTCCATCGGCATCGCACCGAACGGTTTTCTGGCAAAGACTGCCAGTGACATGCAAAAGCCCGACGGCCTGGTCGTGCTTGAAGAAAAAGATCTTCCCGATGCCTTGTTTCGATTGAAGATCGGCGATTTATGTGGCGTCGGCTACAACATGGAAAAACGTTTGCGCCATTCCGGCATTCACAGCGTCGAGCAACTTTGTTTTGCTTCGCGTACGAAACTGAAAGAAGTCTGGGGTGGTATCGAAGGCGAACGTTTTTATGATCGCTTGCACGGTGAAGTGGTTGAACAAGCCGAAAGCCAGAAAGGCACGGTCGGACATTCGCACGTATTGGCGCCGGAATTCAGAAACACGCCGGGAGTGAACGCCGTTCTGAAAAAATTGTTGATGAAAGCGGCCATGCGACTTCGCAGCTACGACCTGCTCGCCAGCCGTTTATACGTTCGCGTGAAATATCTCGGCAGCGATTCCTGGGAGACGGCCGAAAAAATGGACCCGACCGATGATTCGAAAATTCTGTTGCATCGTCTGATTCGTTTATTGGATAAACGCAAAGACAATCACAAGCCATTGGCCGTATCGGTAACCTTGACCGGCCTGATGGAACGCGAAGGAACCTGTGTACCGCTGTTTGCCGAAATGAAAGAGAATCCGGCACTGAACAAATTGCTGGATAACATCAATAAAAAATACGGCAACAACAAAATGTATTTCGGCAGCATGCAGCAAGCTTTGGATTCTGCGCCGATGCGGATTTCATTCAACAAAATACCCGATGTCGCGCTGGAAGAAGAAAGCAGCAAGAACGAACTGTGGATGAAACGCCTGAACCAGTTCAAGGTGCTTGCCGAAACCGAGCATAAAAAGCATGAGTCGCAAAGACGAAATCACTGAAAAAATGTATTCCAGCTTCCGTCAGTAAAAAAACCGCGCAATGCGCGGTTTTTTTGTTGGTCGAAATGCCGCCTGTTTTTAGGCGAATGGATCACGCAGGATAATGGTAGCGTCACGATCCGGACCGGTGGACACGATCGCCAGCGGACAACCCGACAATTCTTCCAGTGCACGCAAATAGGCGCGGGCAGCGGCCGGCAGTTTTTCCCATTCGGTAATGCCTGCAGTCGATTCGCTCCAGCCCGGGAATTCCAGATAGACCGGTTCGCATTGATCCCAGCCCTGTGCATCCAATGGAGCGTATTCGCTTGTTTTTCCGTGGTACTTGTAGGCAATGCACATTTTCAGCGATGGCATGCCATCGAGAATGTCGAGCTTGGTAATGCACAAGCCGGAAATACCGTTGATCGCGACCGCACGTTTCAGTGCGACGATATCGATCCAGCCACAACGACGCGGGCGACCGGTAGTGGCACCGAATTCCTGGCCGCGTTTGCGAATGTCTTCGCCGGTTTCATCATGCAATTCTGTTGGAAATGGACCGCCGCCGACGCGGGTAGCGTAGGCCTTCGCAATGCCGAGCACGTAGTCGATCGAATCGGCACCAACGCCTGTACCGGCGAGTGCACCACCGACGGTGGTGTTCGAGGAGGTTACGTACGGATAAGTACCGTGATCGATGTCGAGCAACGAACCTTGCGCACCTTCGAACATCACTTTCTTGCCCTGCTTGCGCAAGTCGTGCAGAAGACCGGCGATATCGGTCTTCATCGGTTCGACATATTCGCCGAAGGCCAAGGCTTCGTCGTAGGTCTGCTGGAAATCGACCGCTTCGACGCCGAGATATTTCGTCAGCACGAAGTTGTGATAATCCAGCGCAGCATGCAATTTCTCGGCGAGTTCTACCGGGTATTTCAGATCCGCGACGCGGATACCGCGACGCGCAACTTTATCTTCATAGGCAGGACCGATACCACGGCCGGTGGTACCGATTGCCTTGCCGCCAGCCGCTTTTTCGCGAGCCTGGTCGAGCGCAATGTGGTACGGCATGATCAGCGGCGTTGCCGGGCTGATTTTCAAACGCGAACGTACGTCGACGCCGGTGGCTTCGAGTTCGGCGATTTCTTTTTTCAGTGCGGCTGGCGACAACACCACGCCATTGCCGATCAGGCAGAGTGTGTCGGCACGCAAAATGCCGGACGGAATCAGGTGCAGAACGGTTTTCTTGCCGCCAATCACCAAGGTATGGCCGGCATTATGGCCACCTTGAAAGCGCACGACTGCGCCAATTTTCTCGGTGAGCAAATCGACGATCTTGCCTTTGCCTTCATCGCCCCATTGAGCGCCCAATACCACTACCGACTGACCCATAAAAATTCTCCAAAATGCTTTTTCGAGCGACGGAAGCCGCGACCGATGTTGTGAATACGGCGAACCCGTCACCCAGACACAGAAAAAGCCGGTGGATGGCCCCCGGCTTTGTGAAATTATCCTTTAATTTGTCGGCTTTTGCAGGTTTTATTTTGAGCGTGTCAGCCGCCGCGGATGAAATACAGTGCTATCAAGCCTGCAATCAGCATAAACCCGCCTACGGCACTGAGCTGACGCTCGGGTTGGGGCAATAATTGCGCCACCATGCGCTTCCAGGCTTTCGGGGCCGCAAACAGGAGCAGCCCCTCCAGAATCAGCACAAAGGCCAGCGCGGCCAGTAAATCCGACCACTGCATCTTACTTGCGCTGGTTACCGAAGTATTTCAGGAACTCGGAATCCGGATCGAGCACCATCACGGTTTTGCCGTCGGCCATGGTGGCGCGATAGGCCTCCAGACTACGGTAGAAACCATAAAATTCTGCATCCTGATTGTAGGCACCGGCCGAGATTTCGGCTGCCAGCGCATCGCCTTCACCGCGCAGGGTTTGTGCTTCGCGTTCGGCATTGGCCAGAATCACCTGACTGTCGCGGTCTGCACCGGCGCGAATGGCGTTCGCACCTTGCGCACCCTCGGCGCGCAAACGCGATGCAACCTGAGTACGCTCGGCACGCATACGGTCAAATACCGATTTCAGGATATCGCCTTCCTGCGGCAGGTTGATGCGCTTGATGCGGACATCAAGTACTTCAACACCCAGGGTGCTGGCACCGACATTGATATTTTTCAGCAAACGACCCGTCAAGTTGGAACGGCCACTCGACACCACTTGAGACAAAGTCAGCTGATTGATTTCATTATTCAGGGCGCTTTTCACGATTGGCAGCAAGCGTTGTTTCGCAGCTTCTTCATCACCACCGCTGGAAGCTTTATAGAACGTGGTGACATTCTTGATTTGCCACTTCACGAAGAAATCGATTTCAACGTCCTTTTTTTCGGCCGTTAAATAACGTTGCGGCTTGTCTTCCATATTCAGAATACGGCGATCAAACTTGCGAACTTCTTCGACCATCGGCCATTTGAAATGCAGGCCGGGTTTGATGCCGCTGCGGACAATCTTGCCCAGATTCAAAACGATAGCGGTCTGGTTTTCGTTGACGATATATACACTGCTGAACATTACCAGCAACGCGAGCGCTGCAAAAATCAATATGTTGGTGAGATTGCGCATTATCGATTTCCCTCTCTGCCTTCGCGACGTGGCGAACGTTCCACTTTACTTTCAACATCGTTGCCAATCACGGCCTGCACCGGTGCCATGCGTGTTGCGGCATTTTCAGCATTTGGCATGCCGGTGCCGTTTAACGGCAGGTAGAAAACATTATTATCGCGACCGGAAACCACTTTCTGGTTTTTCGAAAGCACTTCCTGCATGGTTTCCAGATACAAGCGTTTACGGGTAACTTCCGGAGCCTTGCGATATTGCTCGACGAGCAGGCCGAAGCGCTTCGCATCACCTTGTGCTTTTGCCACTACCGCAGCCTTATAGCCTTCGGATTCCGCCTTGATTCTTGCTGCCACGCCCTTGGCCTCCGGCACGGTCTTGCTGGCGTATGCCTTGGCTTCGCTTTCAAGTTGATTCTTGTTTTCGCGTGCACTAATGGCATCGTCGAACGCCTGCTTCACTTCTTCCGGTGGACGCGCGTTCGGCAAGGTGAATTGCGAAACGGTCAATCCGGTTTTATATAAATTCAGGGTTTCCTGCAAATGTTTTTGCGCTTCGATTGCCAACTGGCTGCGTTCAAACAATACTTTGTCCATCGTGTTGTTACCGACAACTTCACGTACCGCGCTTTCGGCGGAATGACGCAGGGTTTCCACGCCTTGTTGATTATTGGCATCCACGCTGTCGCGGAAACCGAACAAATACAATCTAGGGTTACTAATTTGATATTGAACGTTGAACTCGATCTCGACGATATTTTCGTCCTTGGTCAATACGCTGACCGAATCCTTGAGTTCTTCGATTTTGGTGGCGTCAACCACATAAGCGGTTTCAATCGGCCAAGGCAATTTGAAGTTTGCACCCGGCTGCATGACGCGATTGAAAGCACCGAAACGCAATACGACACCGCGCTGTCTTTCGTCGATCAATTTGAAGCTGTTGAACAAGACCAGTACGACCAACAGACCGATAATGATCGGCATCGGCCCCGTCCCTGACGAGCCGCCACGACCATTGAAACCGTCTTTGACGCGATTCAACAGGTCTTCTACCGGGTTACCGCTGTTCTTGGGGCTACCGCTGCCTTTACCGGGCGTATTCCAGGCCATGCCTACTCCGTTCGCTGCGGTCTTAGCCGCATTTCTATGTGATTAAGGATTGTAATTGGGGTCTACCAGGCCAACAAGCAAGGCCTCTTGCAAAAAATGTCCGCCCGGCTCTACCGCTAAACGCTCTGCCTGAGCCAATGGCATATCGATTTCCAGCTGCCAGCCGTGTTCATCGCTTTGTTCGGAGGTGATCGCACCTGCCGCATAAAGACGTGAATACAAGCGTCCCTGGTCTGGCGGTAATTGCAGCATCGTCTGGTATCGCTGCTGAGCAAAGCGAGTGCCCAGGGCCTGGCGCAACAGCTCGACACCATCTCCCGTCTTCGCAGACAGCCAGAAACGCTCGTGGCCTTGACCTGGAGTGTCGTGACGGGCTTGAGTGTCTTCCAGGCGATCAATCTTGTTGTAAATGAGTATTTGCGGAATATCGCCGGCCCCGATTTCGGCCAGCACGGCGTCCACTTGTTCGATCCGTTCATCCCGCAATGGATCGGCCGCATCGACGACATGCAGCAAAAGATCGGCATCGCGGGCTTCTGACAGCGTCGAGCGGAACGCGGCAATCAAGTCATGCGGCAGGTCGCGAACGAAGCCTACCGTATCCGACAAGACCAGACTCGCGCCACCGGGGATATCCAGGCGTCGAACTGTGGGGTCCAAGGTGGCGAATAATTTATCAGCGACATAAACCCCGGAACCCGACAAGGTGTTGAACAAGGTCGATTTGCCGGCATTGGTGTAACCGACCAGCGCCACGCGTGGAATGGCATTGCGCAAACGCGCACGTCGCATTTGGGTACGCTGGACTTCGACCTTTTCCAGACGCGATTGCAGCATCTCGACACGTTTTTGCAACAAGCGCCGGTCGGTTTCCAATTGCGTTTCACCGGGACCGCGCAAACCAATCGAACCACCACGCTGGCGTTCAAGATGGGTCCAGCCACGAATCAATCGTGTCGCCATGTGTTTTAGCTGGGCGAGTTCGACTTGCAACTTGCCTTCATGCGAGGCCGCACGTTGCGCGAAGATATCCAGAATCAAACCGCTGCGATCTACCACGCGGCGACCAAGGTCTTTTTCGAGATTACGTTCCTGACCCGGGGTCAACGCATGATTCACCAGTACCAAATCGGCACCGGTAGCTTCGCAAGCATCTTTGACTTCAACGAGTTTGCCGCTGCCGATGTAATGCGACGGACTGGCGCGTTCTACACGCGCCAATACAGTACCCACCACAGTCGCACCTGCCGAGCGGGCAAGTTCGATGAATTCTTCCAATAGCGTTGGATCCTGGAGACCCGGGCGATACGGCTGAATCAAAAGAGCGTTTTCACCCTTTCGGGTACGTTCAAACATGAGTACTGCCGAGCTTCGAATTAACTAACAATGGAATCCTGCGGCTCGTCGTCGACTACTTCGCCACCACCAGGGCCGATGCGCACATTACGTGCAGGCACCACGGTCGAGATCGCATGTTTGTAAACCATTTGGCTGACGGTATTGCGCAACAACACGACGAATTGGTCGAAACTTTCGATCGTGCCCTGCAGCTTGATACCGTTCACCAGATAGATGGCAACCGGCACGCGTTCACGACGCAATGCATTGAGAAACGGGTCTTGCAGTGATTGTGACTTGGTCATAAAGGACTCCTTTCTTATTGTGATCACGCACATTTGCGTGGTTTGCGACCAACGGTCCTGGGTCGCGAGGTTCAAGTTTAACTCTATCCGCGGTTATCAGCGAGTGATGAAAAGTGACAACGCTTCGTTCAATTCCTTTTTCTCTATCTGGGGGTCGAACCAGCGTAAATCAAGCTCGCCACGAAACCAGGTCAGCTGCCGCTTGGCCAATTGCCGGGTAGCGGCAACGGCTTCTTCGCGAAATTGTTCAGCGTTGGTTTCGCCAATCAAATGCCGCCATGCTTGCCGGTATCCCACGGCACGCATCGAGGGTAGATCGGGATATAACGCGGTATTCGCCATCAAGCTTTGCATTTCCGTCAAAAAGCCCTGCTCCAACATGATGTCGAAACGCCGCGCGATACGGTCGTGCAAAATGGCACGATCTTTCGGAGCAATACAAACCCGCAAAACCCGGTACGGGAATTTCTTGCGAGCACTGTTTTGCTGCCATTCGGTAATCGGCTTGCCGGTTTGTTGAAATACTTCCAGTGCGCGGGTAATACGCTGCACATCGTTCGGCTTGATGCGAACGCTGGCGGCTTCGTCTACCTGCTTCAATTTTTCGTGCATCGCCGGCCAGCCGAGCAATTCGGCCTGCGCCTGAATTTCCGTGCGAATTTCTTCATCGGCGGCCGGCATATCCGACAAGCCATCCAGCAAAGCCCGGAAATACAAACCGGTACCGCCCACAAGCAAAGGAATTTTATTTTGCCTGCTCATTTGCTCCATCAAGGGCAAGGCTTCTTTCGCAAAATCAGCAGCGCTATAGGTCTGTGAAGGTTCGCGAATATCAATCAGATGATGCGGAATACCTTGCCGCTCTTCGGTATTCGGTTTTGCCGAGCCAATATCCATTCCGCGATAGACCAGGGCCGAGTCGACACTGATAATTTCGGTCTGCAAACGTTGCGCCCACTCGATTGCCAATGCGGTTTTTCCCGAAGCAGTCGGGCCCATCAGGGCAATGGCGAGAGGTCGTGTATCGATCATTCCTGCATTTTACAGATTCAGCGTCACATTCACTTGCGCGGCTCCTACCCCGCGCTATGATTCGGCAATGAACAGATTCAAAGCCTTCGGTTTTCTCTTCGTTTTTCTGGTGCCTGCCTCGTTGCCGACAGCGGCCTGGCTTGGCGTGCAGACCGGATGGCTTAATTTGATGGCCTGGTATCCATTGTTCTTTTTATTCGTGATGCTGCCGATGACCGATTACCTGCTTGGCCACGATCCGGTCAATATTGCGCAAGCCGATGAACGCAAGATCAGTCAGCAAGTCTGGTTCAAGTTGCTTACTTTGCTGGCATTGCCGGTTCAATGTGTCGTATTGGTCTGGTCGGCATATTGGTTTTCAAATCAGGATTTGAATCCGGCCGGAATTATCGGCTGGCTGTTTTCACAAGGCATCGTCGGCGGCATTCTCGCGATCAATACCGCGCACGAATTAATCCACAAAGACGAAAAGCTGGAAAAAGCCTTCGGTGGAATTTTGCTGACGACGGTCGGCTATTTCGGCTTCAAGATCGAGCATCTGCGCGGACATCATGTGCATGTATCGACGCCAGAAGATGCTTCAAGTGCCCGCTTCGGCCAAAGCGTCTGGGCCTTCATGCCGGAAGCTTTATATCGAAACACGAAAAATGCCTGGAAGCTGGAAGCCGAACGCCTGCAAAAACTCGGATTGCCGATTTTTCATTGGCATAATGAAATGCTGGGTTGGACCTTTCTATGGATCGGTTTCTGCATTGCGTTTTATTTAATGCTGGGCTGGATCGGCCTGGCATTTTTTATTGCACAGGGATTCTTCGCCGCCTGTTCGCTGGAAATCATCAATTACATCGAACACTACGGTCTGGAACGCAGAAAGCTGACTGATGGACGTTACGAACGCACCACGCACCTGCATTCCTGGAATTCCGATTACGCGTTGTCGAATCTTTTATTATTCCAGCTGCAACGACATTCCGATCATCACGCCTTTCCGAAACGCCGCTATGCGATCTTGCGGCACCACGAAGATTCGCCGCAGCTACCGGGCGGCTATGCGGCGATGTTCGTGCTCGCCTTATGTCCCCCGCTATGGCATCGTGTGATGGACCCGCGGGTACTAAAATTCAAAGAACAATTGATTTAAATAATGAGCGAATGAAATGCGAAATGATTATGTCGAAGCAAAACCCAGCATGCTATCAAACATCAATATCGTGCCCTTGGTAGGCGTGTTCGCGGCGTTACTGGTCGTGATAATGCTTGGGTTTCCTAGTGTGGTGCAGAAACATAATAATGATTATTCGTGGAGTTGCCGCCCGTATCATGGCCCCCACACTCACAAACTTGAAGTTCACGTCGACAGCAGTGGCAACTCAACACTAGACAATGTTGCGATGACGAATGCGGAAATTTCCGATGCGATTTCCTCTGCACCACAACACATAGATCATCGGATCATTGCCGAAATTGATATCGATGCCGATACGAGCTATCAAGACACGATGTCGCTGATTAGCGCTCTGCACAAAGCGGGGCTCGAAGAAAAGAATATTCGCCTACGTAGTTCACGCTGGAGATAGCGTCCCTGCTAGTCCTCTTCCGGCCAAACAATCCCGGCCGGTTTATTCGATTTCAATTTCGCTTTGTTTTGCTTAGAGACTGCATTCCAGATTTTCAATGCATCGACGGTTGCAGCCACGTCATGCACCCGAATAATTTTCGCACCGTTCTGCGCTGCGATTAAAGCAGCCGCTACCGATCCATAAACGCGGCCATCGATGTCTCGTCCGGTCAAGGCACCAATCATCGACTTCCTGGATAAGCCCGCCAGCACTGGCACGCCAAGCTCGACGAACTTTGGCAGCTGCGCCAGCAAGGCCAGATTGTGTTCAAGCGATTTACCGAATCCGAAACCTGGATCGATCACGATATTTTTCTTCGAAATTCCGGCCATTTCGCAAGCGAAAATTCGCTGCGTCAGAAAGCTGTGTACTTCGGTAACGGCATCGTCGTAATGCGGCGCAGCCTGCATCGAACCAGGCTCACCCTGCATATGCATCAGGATCACCGGTACTTTCAATTCAGCCGCCACATCGAGTGCATCATCGCGCCGCAATGCAAACACATCGTTGATGATGCTTGCGCCCGCCTTCACTGCGGCGCGCATTACGCCCGGCTTGGAAGTATCAATCGCAATCGGGACATTGATTTGTTTGGCAAGCGCTTCGATGACCGGAATAACCCGTTGCAATTCTTCCGCTTCGGAAATTTCCTTTGCGCCGGGGCGCGTGGATTCACCGCCGATATCAAGTACGTCGGCGCCTTCATCGACCAGTCGCAAGCCATGCGCAATCGCCGATTCAGTCGTGCCATGTTGTCCGCCATCGGAAAACGAATCCGGCGTGACATTGACGATACCCATCACACGCGCAATATCGAAACTCAGAATTTTTCCGGCGCAGTTTAGCTGGGGTGTTGTATCGAACATTGGATGAAATTACCCACAAAAAAGCCAGAACGCATTCTGGCCTTTTCGATACCTTGTCACAAGCTGCTACAAATCGCCCAGCTTTGCGTTGTCGGATGGTTTTTCAAGCCAGACAGCGATGTCGCCACCCAGCGTCTTGGCCGTTCTACCCAGCACCGAGCAGGAGCTCTTGTAGGCGCCCCACATACCGCCCATGGAATTGCGTCGTGCCATGAAACCACCGACGCGCTTGCCGCCTTCAAACAACTCTCCGCGCACGACAGTGGATTTTGCATGCCCCATGAAGGCATTGCCCATGCTCATGGCATCCAGAATTTCGAGTTTCAGTACACGGCCCTTCGAAGTATCTACGGCAGAATCGGTGAAATTTACCGTCATGCCTTTATCTTCCGCTGCCTTTTTCAGAAAGTCAGCCAATTGCTCGGGAATTTTGCATTCATTCTGGATCTTGCTGGCCACTGCAGAATTCTCGGCATACGGGACAGGACGCTGCATGGTGATCGGCTCGCCTGCAAATACAGCGCCGCAACATAGAATGCCGAATGCCAATACTAATTTTCTCATCGCTTATCCTTTTGTTTTATCGAGTTGGTTGATGTGGTTGCTTTATTCATTGGCTATACGAAATTACCGGACAAAAAAAAGGCCAGAACGCATTCTGGCCTTTTCAATACTCTGCGACAAGTCAAATTCAGGTCTGTGGAGCCGCGCCACCAAAACTACCGGCAACGGGGCCGATATCGTCTTTCGATGTTTTACCCGACTTCACCCAATCCAGCGGCGGACCCGGAATGCGGCCTTCCATCACGGCATCAATCTGGCTGACATCGATGGTTTCATAGGTCAGCAGCGCTTCGGCCATCACATGCAGCTTGTCGATGTTTTCGGTCAGGATTTTCTTGGTGCGCGCATAAGCGGTATCAAGAATGGTACGGACGACTTCGTCGATTTTTTTCGCGGTGTCATCGGACACATTTTTCGTTTGCGTTACCGAACGACCCAGGAAAACTTCGTTGTCTTCTTCGGCATACGCAATCGGACCCAGTTCTTCGGACAAGCCCCACTTGGTCACCATATTGCGGGCCATTTTCGTGGCACGTTCAATATCATTCGATGCACCGGTCGTGACTTTGTCGGCACCGAAAATCAATTCTTCGGCAACACGGCCGCCATAAAGCGAGCAGAGCTGCGATTGGATTGCGGCACGATTCAAACTGTACTTGTCGCCTTCAGGCAGATACATCGTGACGCCGAGTGCTCGGCCACGCGGAATAATCGTGACCTTGTACACCGGATCATGTTCGGGAACGCAGCGACCGACAATGGCATGGCCAGCTTCGTGATAAGCCGTATTACGCTTTTCTTCTTCGCTCATGACCATCGAACGGCGTTCGGCGCCCATTAAAATTTTGTCGCGCGCTTTGTCGAAATGTTCCATGCGAACATCTTTCGCATTTTCGCGAGCTGCAAACAGAGCCGCTTCATTGACCAGATTGGCAAGATCGGCACCGCTGAAACCCGGCGTACCGCGTGCAATCGTCATTGGCTCGACATCGGCGTCCAGC
This sequence comes from Arenimonas sp., assembly GCA_036676335.1. Classification (GTDB taxonomy): domain Bacteria; phylum Pseudomonadota; class Gammaproteobacteria; order Xanthomonadales; family Xanthomonadaceae; genus Arenimonas. The sequence goes on from JAKFDD010000011.1 coordinate 316,947, forward strand.
GGCACTTTGCGCATATGCACTTTCAGGATTTGTTCGCGGCCACGCACATCCGGCAAGCCGACAACGACCTGGCGATCGAAACGACCCGGACGCAACAAGGCCGGATCCAATACGTCCGGACGGTTGGTCGCGGCAATCACGATGACGCCTTCGCCACCTTCAAAGCCATCCATTTCGACCAGCAAGGCATTCAATGTTTGTTCGCGTTCGTCATGACCACCGCCCAGACCAGCACCGCGGTGACGACCGACCGCATCGATTTCGTCGATGAAGATAATGCATGGCGCATGTTTTTTCGCTTGGTCGAACATGTCGCGGACGCGGCTTGCACCGACACCGACGAACATTTCAACGAAGTCCGAACCGGAGATACTGAAGAACGGCACCTTGGCTTCGCCGGCGATGGCACGCGCCAACAAGGTTTTACCGGTACCTGGATTACCGACCATCAAGATACCGCGCGGAATGCGTCCGCCCAGTTTCTGGAAACGGCCCGGATCACGTAAAAATTCTACCAACTCGCCAACTTCTTCCTTGGCTTCATCGCAACCGGCAACGTCTTCAAAGGTAACTTTGACTTGATCTTCGCCCTGCATTTTTGCGCGCGAACGACCGAAGCTCATCGCTCCGCCCTTGCCACCGCCCTGCATTTGGCGCATGAAATAAATGAAGATGCCGACGAACAAAATGATCGGCAGGAAATTAATCACCGCAGACCAGAACAGCGAAGGGCCGCCTGACGGTTTTTGCTGGATGATTTCAACGCGGTTATCGACCAGATCATTGACCAAATCACGGTCATAAGGACCCGTAGTCGTGCTGACGCTACCGTCGTTCCGGGTGAATTTAAGAATGGTCGCAGCACCGGAGCTTTCGCCGGAGAACTCGACACTTTTCACGTTTTTATCGTAAACGTCATCGATGAATTTTGAATACTCGACTTCTTTCACGGATGTGCCAATGCCCATCTTTCCGGAGAAGCTTTGATACACCGTCATCATGACCAAGCCGATAACCAGTGCGAGTAATAAATTTTTCACGAGATCATTCATTCTTTTTCCTTAACGTTTGCCCAAGGCCAACGCATAAACTTCATTAGATCGACGACGCGAAGCCGCCGGTTTGCGGGTAATCACTTTGGTATAGCGGGTTTTCAAATCTTTCATATAGGCATCGAATCCTTCACCCATGAATAACTTGATCAAAAAATTGCCGCCTTTCTTCAAGTGCTTATCCGCGAATTCCACCGCCAGTTCCGATAAATACATCGCCCGGGCCTGATCGACGGAGTCCACACCACTCATATTGGGGGCCATATCGGAAAGTACAAGGTCAACGCTGGCCCCATCTATCAAGGCCTCCAGTCGTGAGACTGCCTCATCCTCTCTGAAATCGCCGTGAATGAAGTCCACTCCGGCAATACCGGGCATATCCAGAATATCCATCGCAATAACCCGGCCTTTTGAGCCCAAATCACGACGGACTACTTGCGACCAGCCTCCGGGCGCGGCGCCCAAATCGACCACGACCATGCCCGGTTTCAGCAATTTATCGCGCTCGATCAGCTCCTCGAGCTTATAGGCCGCCCGCGAACGCATACCTTCGGCCTGCGCCTTTTTCACAAAAGGGTCGGCAAAATGTTCTTTCAACCATTGCTGGCTACTTTTACTGCGTGCCATGGACCTTCAACCAGACGATACGAAAACCTTCTCTACGCTGCCATGATAACCTGTACGCCCTAGAAAACCCGCCAGATGTTTATGTCAAATTCCCTAACCAATTCCCAAAAACGCTATTTGAAAGGCTTAGCCCATGATTTACGGCCCACAATTTTGGTCGGCGCCAAAGGTGTAACGCCTTCACTTCTTGCGGAATTGGACGCAGTTTTGGAACAACATGAGCTGATCAAGGTAAAAGTGTCCGCCGAAGACCGCGAAACCCGTGACTCCTGGATTGATTCCATGGTGCAAACCAGCCAGTCGGGCCTGGTGACACGCATCGGCAATGTCGCCGTGTTATTTCGTCGCAGCAAAAACAAACCTTTCGTGATTCTGCCTAAAGCCTGAATTCATGCAGTTGACGCTGGAAAATCCGGATTTCCGCTATTTATTACGCGGTGTTAGCGCCGACGGCGTACTGGTCAACGATAAAACCCTGAACCGCAGTTTTATTCTTACGCCTCATGAGCTGGTGGAAGATTGGCGCCCTGGCTCCACCCAGGAACTCGTTCCCGATGATATGCAGGCTTTGCTGGATTTGAATCCCGTGCTGGTGATTCTCGGCACCGGCACTCGCCAACAATTTCCTTCAGCCGCCGTGATGGCGGCATGCCTCACTCGCGGTATTGGCATTGAAGTGATGGATAACGCCGCCGCTGCCCGCACTTTCAATGTGCTGGCTACCGAGGGACGGAAAGTCGTTGCCGGCTTTATTGTCTGATGTCAGGAAAACACCGACTTTTCGGTTTTCTCATCGTTTTATCGATCGGTGCGGTGTTTTTTTTGCAAGGCTGCACCCATCGGATATCGCAATTAATTTCCGCAACCCCCGTTGAATCACCCACGTTCGACGAATACCTGGCTTGGGCGGCAAACCACAGCGAAGAAATTATTGCCTACCGGGCATTTCTCGATGAAAAAGCCGTCGGCGATATCGTGCCCATGTCGCAATTATTGAAATCGGCGCGCGATTGGAAAAAATGCAATGCAGAACCTTTCACGGTACCGCCGAAAGAACTCTGGCCGAATATCGTATCGACTTTGCAGGTCGTCAAAAAATTTAAAGCCGAAGGTGTACTGATCAATCCGGTTGCCGCTTCGGTTTATCGCGATCCGGTACTGAATGTTTGCGCCGGTGGCAGCCTGAAAAGCAAACATCTTCAATTGAATGCGATGGATTTCGACATTGAGACAACGTCCGATTCGCTGGAAATCCTGTGCAATGCCTGGAAAACCCAGGGTCCGGATTTGAAGCTTGGGCTCGGGTTTTACTCTTCCGGCCGAATCCATCTGGATACCCAGGGCTACCGAAGCTGGGGCTCGGATTACAGCCATAAAACCTCTCCCTGCCTGCAACCAAAATGACATATTGGCCGTAGGTCGGGCCTTGGCCCGACAATTACGAATTACGGTGATATAGCCAAGTCGGGCCAGAGCCCGACCGACCCAGCCTTAACGAAGTCACATCCCTGTCATAAAAGTGATATCTAATGCACATACCCCCGACCTCTGTCACGGTATCAATGTGCTTAAACGAATTCTGATTGTCGATGATGAACCCGCCATTCGCGACATGGTGGCTTTTGCGGTGCGTAAGGATAATTACGAACCGGTACACGCCGGTGATGCCCGCGAAGCGCAGGAAGCGATCGCCCAGAAGGTCCCCGACCTGATTTTGCTGGACTGGATGCTGCCTGGCACCAGCGGCCTCGAACTTGCCCGTCGCTGGCGCCGGGATGAACTCACCCGCAGCGTGCCGATCATCATGTTGACCGCACGCGGTGAAGAAAACGATCGCGTCAGTGGCCTGGAATCCGGTGTCGATGACTACGTGATCAAGCCCTTTTCCGCCCGCGAATTATTGGCCCGTATCAAGGCAGTACTGCGTCGCTCGCGCGATGATGAAGACGATGGCTCGGTCAATGTCGGTGATCTGCGCATAGACGGCGCCGCGCATCGCGTTTATGCCAGCGACCAAAGCGTGCATGTCGGTCCGACCGAATATCGTCTGCTGCATTTCTTCATGACCCACGCCGATCGTGTTTATACCCGCAGCCAGCTATTGGACTACGTCTGGGGTGGCAGCGTGTATGTCGAAGAGCGCACGGTCGATGTCCATATTCGTCGCCTGCGCAAAGCACTGGAACCGTTCAAGATTGAAGACATGGTGCAAACCGTACGCGGTGCGGGCTATCGCTTCTCTGCCTTGCGTTAAACTGCGGCATGCTCAAGGTCATCAGCAATATCAGTGAACATCAAACGCTCAGGCGCATTCTGTTATTTTTGATTGTTGCGGCACTGGTCGGCTGGGCTGCCGGCTTTTTCTTGCCTACACTGGTAATTGCGAGCTTGCTTGTCATCATCTGGCAATACTGGCGAGTGAATCATCTGCTCATGCGAACGCGAGCCAACGAAACTTTTAATAACACGGTATCGAAAGATATCTACCAGCAACTCGAAAATCATCTTGCGCATCGCGAACTATCGGCGAGACAACGCGCACGCCGCCTACTTGGCCTTCTACGCGCCTATCGTCAGGCCGGTGCGGCCTTGCATGACGGTGCATTGATCGTGCAACGCAACAGCAGCCAGATTGTCTGGTTCAACAAGGCCGCCAAACGTTTTCTGGGTTTGAATTATCCGCGCAGCCTAGGCACGAATTTATTGATTCATCTCGACAGTCCGCGCGTGCATGAATGGTTTCTGGCCGGCGATATTGATGAACCCTTGATGGATCTTGCCTGTCCGCAGGATGAAAATATTCGCTTGAGTCTGCGCTTGCTGCCCTACTCGAACGAACAATTCCTGGTCGTCGTACGTGATGTCACCAAGCTGATGCAGCTTGAACATATGCGTCGCGATTTTGTTGCCAATGTCTCGCATGAACTGCGCACGCCATTGACCGTGGTGCATGGTTATCTGGACATGATGGAGCCGGAAGACAATCCGGAATTTGCGCCGATGATCGAAGAAATGCGCAAACAATCGGCACGCATGGCACAGCTGGTCGAAGACCTGCTGACCTTGTCGCGCCTGGATGCCGAAGATTCGCTGCGCGAAGAAGTGATACCGATGCAAATGATGCTGACGACGCTTCGACGTGAAGCCGAAGCACTCAGCCAGGGCCACCATAAAATCAGCATCGAAGACTCTGCACAATGCGATATCTATGGCGCACATAAAGAACTGCACAGCGCGTTCTCGAATTTGGTCAGCAATGCCGTACGTTACACGCCACACGATGGCGAGATCAGCATTCGCTTTGAACAAGGCGCCGATAAATCATTGCGCCTGAGCGTGAAAGATAGCGGATACGGCATTCCGGCGCAGCACATCCCACGGATTACCGAGCGCTTTTATCGCGTTTCGACCAGCCGCTCCCGTGAAAGTGGCGGTACCGGCCTGGGCCTGTCCATTGCCAAGCATGTGCTCAGCCTGCATCAGGCCCGCCTGGAAATCGAAAGCGAAGTCGGCAAAGGCAGCCGGTTTTCCTGCATATTCAACGGCGACCGTGCACGCAGCCGTATAAGATAAGATTTTCCCACCCATCGGTATCGGTGTCGGCTATCCTTATACCCTCATAAAAAAAGATAAATACCGTGAGTACAGATAGACCAAGTAGCGAACTGTTTATCAATCGCGAGTTATCGCAACTGGAATTTAATTTCCGTGTGCTGGCGCAGGCACAGGACGATAAAATTCCTTTGCTCGAACGGCTTCGTTATCTTTGTATTGCCTGCACCAACCTCGACGAATTTTTTGAAATCCGTGCTGCGACGGTTCGCACAGCTTTGCAATTTGGCACACCGCTGCAGCCCGACGGGATTCACCCCAGCGACGCGCTGAAACTTATTCATGAAAAAGCAGGCGAGCTGGTACAGGCGCAATATCAATTCTGGAATGAAATCATGCGCCCGGAATTGACGAAAGCCGGTATTCGCGTGATGCCGCGCGACCAGTGGAACGCCAAGGAACGCCGCTGGCTGCACGAATACTTCAAGGCGGAAGTGCTGCCGGTGTTATCGCCAATTGGTTTGGACCCGGCGCATCCTTTCCCGCGCATCCTGAATAAAAGTTTGAATGTCGTCGTCGTGCTCGAAGGCAAAGATGCCTTCGGCCGCAATGGCGGCATGGCGATCGTGCGTGCTCCACGTTCACTGTCGCGCATCATTCAAATTCCGCAGGAAGTCTCCGGCGGCAAACATGATTTCGTTTTATTGTCGGCCGTGCTGTCGGCTTTTATCGAGGATCTGTTTACCGGCTTGACGGTCAAGGGCGCCTATCAATTCCGGGTAACCCGCAATTCGGAATTATTCGTCGACGAAGAAGAAGTCGAAAATCTGGCCAGCGCATTGAAAGACGAATTGATCGGACGTGGTTTCCGGCCCGCCGTACGTCTGGAAATTGCCGAAACCTGCCCAAAGCCGATCGTCAAGATTTTGCTCGAGAATTTCAAACTGCCGGAAAACGCGGTCTATCGAATCAATGGCCCGGTCAATTTGAATCGCGTGACGCAAGTATATGAACTGGTTAATCGCCCCGAGCTGAAGTTTCCCGCTTTCAAATCGCGCCATGGTTTGCTGGACGAAGACAATCCGTTCAACACGATCAGCGAAGGCGACGTTTTGCTGCACCATCCGTACGACAGCTTCAGCCATGTACTGGACTTGCTGCAATATGCCAGCAATGACCCGCAAGTGCTTGCGATCAAGCAGACGCTTTACCGCACCGGTAAAGATTCGAAAATTATCGAATACCTGATCAATGCGGCGCGCAACGGCAAGGACGTTACCGTCGTGGTGGAACTGCGCGCACGTTTCGACGAAGAAGCCAATTTGAATCTAGCCGATCGTTTGCAGGAAGCCGGCGTGCAGGTCATGTACGGCGTGGTCGGTTACAAAACGCATGCCAAGATGATGTTGATCGTGCGGCGCGAAGGCAAAAAACTGCGTCGCTATGTGCATCTGGGTACCGGCAATTACCATGCCGGCACTGCCCGCCTTTACACCGATATCGGATTGATGACGGCCGATCCGGACATCACGACCGATGTGCACGGATTGTTCCAGCAAATGTCGGGCTTGGCACCCACGATCAAATTGAAACGCCTGCTGCAATCTCCGTTCACGCTGCACAAAAGTCTGCTGAAAAAAATTGATCGTGAAGCGAAACATGCACGGGCCGGAAGGCGCGCCCATATCGTCGCGAAAATGAATGCGATCAACGAACCTGGTGTCATCAATGCGCTTTACGAAGCTTCGCAAGCCGGCGTAAAAATTGATTTGATCGTGCGTGGCGCCTGTTGCCTGCGTCCGGGCGTGCCGGGTCTGTCGGAAAACATCAACGTGGTTTCGCTGGTTGGCCGCTTTCTGGAACATAGCCGCGTGTATTGGTTCCTCAACGATGGCGATATCGAGACTTATTGCTCCAGTGCCGACTGGATGGAACGCAATCTGCTTCGCCGGATCGAAACCTGCTTTCCGATTCTCGATGCGAAACTCGCGACCCGCGTGTATGAAGAAGAGCTCGGCAATTATCTGATGGATAATTCGCAGGCCTGGCAACTGCAATCCGACGGCAGTTACGTGAAGCTCGTGCCAAAAGATGATGCAATGCCCTATTCGGCGCAGGGTTCCCTGCTAGCGAAGATTTGCGGGTAAGTCATGCCGATTGAACAGAAAAGTCCACTCAAAGACGGCGACTTGCTCGCCGCGATCGACATCGGGTCGAATAGTTTTCATATGGTCGTGGCGCGTTACGTGCTCGGCCAACTGCGGATCGTTGATCGCATCAAGGAGACCGTACGACTGGCCGAAGGACTGGACGGCATGGGCGGCCTGCATCCGGAAGCGATCGAACGCGCATTGGAATGCTTGTCGCGTTTTGGCCAACGCATACGCACCGTCCCTTCGCAGCATGTGCGGGCAATCGCGACCAATACCGTGCGCGCGTTGAAAATTCCGCAAATATTTTTGCTCCCGGCCGAAAAAGCCTTGGGCCATGGCATTGAAGTCGTGGCTGGCCGCGAAGAAGCCCGTCTGATTTATCTCGGCGTTGCCAACGGCCAACCGCCACGTGAAAAACGCCGTCTGGTCATGGACATCGGCGGTGGCTCGACCGAGTTTATTATCGGTGAAGGATTCGAAGCGCTCGAACGCGAAAGTCTGCAAATGGGCTGCGTTGCGACGACAAAGCGCTTTTTCCCGACTGGCGAGCTGTCCAAGAAACGCTGGAAAGAAGCACTCACGGAAATTACCGCCGAATTCCAGCAGTTTTCTACGGTTTATCGAGAACGCGGCTGGCAGGAAGTATACGGATCATCCGGAACGATCAAGGCCGTCGGCGAGATTTGCACCGAAATGAAATTGACGCAAAACGTCATTACCGAAGCTGCACTGAAAAAGGTACGCGAGCAATTACTGCAGTCCGACAAAATCGACGACATCAAATTGCCCGGGCTGCCAGCCGACCGTCGTCCCGTCATTGCCGGCGGCCTGCTGATTCTCGACGCGGCATTTACCGAACTCGGCATCAAGCGCATGCATATTAGCGACGACGCGCTCCGCGAAGGTGTGTTGTACGACATGATTGGCCGCCGCAGCGAAAAAGACCCGCGCGAGGCCTCGATACAAGCCTTGTGCGCCCGCTATGCGGTCGACATGCCGCAGGCGACCCGTGTTGAAAGTACCACTTTGAAATTATTCGATGATGTTGCCGAAGACTGGTTGCTCGATAGCGAAGAATTCCGATTACTGGGTTGGGCAGCACGGCTGCACGAGATGGGGCTGGCCATTGCGCACAGCCAGTATCACACGCACGGCGCCTATCTGATCGAACATTCCGATGTCGCCGGCTTTTCGAAAACCGAACAACAATTCCTGGCAGCATTGATTCGCAATCAACGCCGCGGCTTCAATAATAAAAGCATTCAAATACTGCCCGATCGCCTGGCTAAATCGGCACAGCGTTGCGCGATTTTGCTGAGACTAGCTGTATTACTGCACCGCAGCCATGCAGGTAACGCTGTGCCCGATCCAAAACTGCAAGTCACCGGCAATAGCCTGAAATTGAAACTGGAAAAAGCCTGGCTCAAAGCACATCCGTTGACGCAATCGGATCTCGAAGCAGAGAAGGAATATCTGGAAGAGATCGATTACGTTTTGACGATTGCTTGAATTGTCATTCCATTACATCGGTAAAGGCAAACCTTACTTTTGCGCTTCGGGGTTTTCCGATTTCTTTTCTTCTTCAGGCGTAGTGCTTGTTTCCGGGCCCCATTCACCGTTACGGATTTCTTCCGGCGTCAGAACTTTCCTGGTTTGCGGAAACGGGTCTTTGACATTGCCAGTTGATGCCGGAGTTTCCGGCATTGCCCACTGGCTTGAGTTGTCCGATTTCTCGCCACCGCGATAAAACCAGACAGCCGCCACTAGGCCAATGCCAAGCAAGGCGAGTAGATATAATTTCCAAGGGCGGCGTGCTGACATAATAAAACCTTTTCGTGTGCAAATTAAAGTGATGTAACCGTAGGCCCGGCCAAGCCTGACACAAACATTATCGTCATCTAAACAGCCTCGGGCCAGCACCTGACTTACAAGAGCATTTATGCCCGACTTGCGATGTTATTGGTTCAATTAAATGAACCTATCCCTGTTTTCAATATTCTGTTAAGTAGCTTTAATTGCCTCTAATGGCCCAACAGGTAAATCATATTTCTTTGCCACATGAAGTAACACATCAATAGTAGCTTTTACAAAAGCACTTTTTACAACATCTTTACTTGCCACTCTTAAACTTGCCAGCTCCATTTCAACAGCCACAGGAAGTTCACTGTGTCGTTTGCTAATGGGACCATATTCTGGGGTTAAATCAGTTTTTTCCCCAAAACGTATAATCATACTGACAGTATTGAATGGCGCATTTTCTACAAATCCGATTCCTTGTAGCAACGGCTCAAGCTCATCGCAAATCTCCTTCATTGCAATACCAGCTTCTTTAACGCGCCCCTTAATTAGGGAGACCCCGCCTATAAGTAAAACTCTCTGATCAGTCATTTTAAACCCTACCTATTTGTTTTGTTCCCTGGCAAAGCGCTTTCCTCGTACATCCTTCGATAACGTTCAATGAAATTTGTCTCATAAGTACGAGCCGCATCTTTATTAGGGAAAGTTTTTCTAATTTCTGAAGTATGACCGGGGCCAACTTCGCGGTTTAATTTCCGTACCTGTTGCTCAGCCCTTTTTGATGCGCCGTCTCGAACTCTCGTTCCCTGGGCACTTTCGCCTATTTTATATACTGTGCCATCAGGATTACGAACAGCATAGACATGTGTTTCTCCATCAAAGGCGCGGGAGTTTTTATGTGGACCATTCTCAGCAACTTGAGATGCTGCTCGTCCAGCACTTTTCTCAGCCTGCTTGGCTATCGGCGCAGCAACTTCCGCCGCCTCATCCCCATACCTCGCCGCGCGCGCTGCAATTTTTGCGAAAGCTGCAGGGCCATCACCAACCACAGGTACGGCAGTAGCAACTACACCGGCAGTAGCCAAGCCGACATCGCCCCAGGTGGATTTTCCGGCAGGTACTTCAGCTAATGTGTAAACCAGATCAACTCCATCAGCAACAATGCCAACTACTGGAATCGTACCAAGGACACTTAAGCCAGAATGTGCCCAGAAGCTGAATTTGTCATAGCCGCTTGGTTCCGCAGCATAACCGGTCGGATCTACCAAATTGGTTGGCGAATTGTTCGCATAGGCATAACGACTTAAGGTCTGCGGTTTTTCCGGGTCGGGAGCACTGCTTGGGTCGGGCGTTACGAAAATCGCGAGCGATGGGTTCATCTCGCGTGCACCCATGTGATACAGGCCGGTGATGTCCAAACGCTGGCCAGCCAGACCAATCGGGCCGGTATAACCGCCGGTCGAAAGCTTGCGACCATAAGGTGACAAGACCTGACGACCAATTACGCCACCAAAGGTGTCGGTCATGGTGCTGGCCGAATTCAAATGATCACCGTGGTAGAAAGTCAGTTGCTGGTTGGCGCTGCTGGCAACGCGGCTTTCACCAAACAAATAATAATTGGTGTTGATGCCGGTATCACCGTCATATTCGGCAATATCGCCAACGGTGGTAACAGCGCCAACACGGGTACGCTTGCCGTCGGCGTCGTACTCGCTGGTAATACCACCCACATTGATCGGGCGATTTTCAATGTCGAATACCAATGTGGTAACACCATCGCTACTCATATTGCCGTTGGCGTCGTACTGCATCGTGGCACCAGCGATAGTTTCGGGTGCGTAGGCAGGCTTACCGGAATTCGGTGCAGCGTAGTTGTAGGCACCTAAACGACTGCTGGACGTAATTCGATTGATTTCGTCGAAGGTAAACGACTCGGACCAGAACGCATTATTCGTATTGGTGGCTGATGTCATTCGACGCAGGTCATCGTAGATATATGACCAGTTGTCATTGCTTTCGAGCGTATTGGTACGGCTGGTCACTTCGCCGCGCGTGTTGCGCTGCAGGGTCACGCTATGGATCGGCGTGGCGCCGAGCGAGGCACTTACACCGGTCAACCAGAAACGGTTCGGGTCATAGGTGAACGTTTCCAGCACGCCATTACCCAACGTACGCGTGGCCAGATTGCCGCGCGCGTTATAAGTCGCAGCTGAAACAATAGCGATATTGCTTGGTTCAAAAACACTCGACTTCATACTACTTAAGCGGCCCGAGCTGTCGTAACCATAAGTGACAACTTCGCCACTCGGATAGGTCAGGGTTTTTACGCGACCTGCGCCGTCATAGGTTTTCTGTGTGTTGTATTCGGTTGAGCGAATGAGATTCAGGTAGCTGCCGTCTTTTTGCCAGGTATTGAATGCCAACTTTTCCCCGACCACACGACCCATGATGTCATAGGTAAATTCCTTATCCGTCGTATTGCTTTTATAGTTGCCAATGTTGCCGCGCCTATTGCTACTCAATCGGCCTATACCGTTTGTACTGACATCGTAATAAAAACGATTCAACTGAACGCCGTTGCCGTAAGTAACCAGCAGGCGATCAAGGTCATCATAGGCAAGATCAATGGTTTGATTTTTCGCATCGGTTTGCGAGATCAAACGATTCTTTTCGTCGTATTGATAAGTCCAGGTGCCCATGTCCGGGTCGATGCGGCTGGTACGGCGACCAAGCGAGTCATAAACCGAACTGCTGACATAGCCCTTCGCATTGGTAAAGCCGATTTGCTGTCCGAGCAGGTCATAGTTGATGACTGTGTCGAACATATCCACGCCGAGCGTGCCGGTGGGTGCAATTACGCAGGTCTTGCCAACGTATTCTCTAACCTTGCGAATTTGGCCGTAGGCATCGGTATAGCGGGTTCTTGGTTTGCCCAATTCGTCGCAAGAAGTAACAGTCCAATCGTCATAGAGAAATTGCTGGAAGCTGGTGTCGGCGAACGTTTTGCGGGTAACGCGTTGCAAAGCATCGTATTCATATGTCGTGAACTTTTTAGTTTCATTGAGGCCAAAAGGTGCCGACACTTTTTCGACCAGGCCTCGACTGTTATAGGTAGTTTCAACAGTCTCAGAATTGTTATTAAACGACTGCCATTCACGACCCAAGCCATCGAAGTAGCTCGCCGTCCACTGAACACTGCCGGCGCCGTCGTCAACGGTGGTGCTGGTGTATTGGGTAGTCGGGCTACCGAAATTCACGTAAGCGGTATCGGTATGACCGCCATCGGCGCGCGATTCTTTGGTAATACGACAGTGATTGTCGTAGGTGTAGGTCGTCACTGCCAGGTTCGGGTCGGTTGCCGTGGCTTTTTGTCCGCAGACGTAATCCCAGGTTACTGTGCTGACGTGACCCAATGCATTGGTGACACTAAGCGGATAGCGACCATATGTCGCTTCCCAGGTGGTCGTCGTGACAGCACCAAATGGGTCGGTTTCGGTCAGCTTGTTGCCAAAGTTATCGTAGGTCGCATCGTTACCGATAAAGGTATCGGTGGTATCAAGCCACTGCTCGACACGGGTGGCATCGCCTTTCGTTGGTGCAGATGTCAACAAGCCATTGTCATAATAGCTTTGTTTTTGACGCAAAATTTGCCCGCCTGTCGTCGTACCGGCACGCATGATTTCTTTCGCAGGCAAGCCCGTGATGAAGGTGGTTACATTGGGGTAATAAGTGTAACTAGTATTCCGCTCATCACCCGCGACACTGATATCGCCATGCTCAACAAGATTGGTGACATTGCCATAGCTGTCGTAGCTATAATTTTTTTGCTGTGTTTTGCAGGTACCATCGCCATTGCATTCAGAAATCTCTTCCTTATCCAGCAAATGTACCCATGGACCGGAACCACTCGTCGAACCGATTAACGTACGGTACGTACGAGACATTAACCAGCCGCTCGAATTAAAGCTCTTGCTGTCCAGCAATTGACCCTGGCCGTAATATTTACCTTGGTAGAAATAGTTTTCGACATAGGCACCGGTCGGGTCGGTTGCGGTTACCGATCGGAAGCCAAGGTGTCGTCTTTCAACGGGATCCCAGCCTGCACCGGTATACGAGTAATTGGTCGTAGCGAAATTGCCGCGTCCGTCTTCGACTTTAATCGAGCTGACGGTTTGAGTACGCGGAACATTGCCTGAGGTTTCACCCCAGAACGAAGACGGTTTATACGTAATCGTTGTTTTACTACCATAACCATTCTCGATAGCGGTAATGACGTTACTAACGGAGTCACTCGCCTTCAGGATTTTCGGCGGGGTTTTCGAGCCAGCATCACTTTCATGGAGAAGAATATCGTCGTCGCCGTCACCATCGAAATCGCCGACATGATCGACGAATGCCCACATCGATCTGGTCATGCCATAGCTGGTAGTTACAACACGGCCATCTTTGAATCCATCACCCTTTGATTCAAGAATCAAATGTTCTTCTGTAGTGACAGCACTCGTGCTTCGCGCAAACAAATCGGTTTTACCGTCGCCATTAAAGTCACCAGTATCCAATGATGTGTATTGCCATTTCGCAGCACTTATTCCATAGAGGCCAGCAATGTTTATTGGGGTTGCGAAACTAGCGCCCTGGTCTCCATTCGCATACAGAAGTCTTGGGGAATCCAAATGCGAACAACCTACTGACGCCTTGAGTACGACATCAACCTTGCCATCACCGTTAAAGTCACCAGGAGTTACGTTCGCGCAAAGCCAGCCGTCTGCGTCCATGCGGGCTGCAGACTGACCGCCGATTGTCGTAATGTCCGTTCCGCTAGTGAATAGCTGTGAGCCTTTTGCGAGCAGTAGGACGGCTTTGTTCGGCACATAGGTAGGATAAGGGCTGTAATGGCCTGGAACTTGAGCCAAAACGTCGGTGCGTCCATCACCGTTGTAGTCAGCAAAGGTCAGTTTCGAGTGTTCCCATTGCCACGCTTGTAAAACGCCGCTTTGAATTTCACTGGCGGAGCCAAAGCTGCCGGAGCTAGACGCGTAGGCAACCTCCGCCCATACCATTGGTGTATTGCCACCACTGGTGTCGGCGTTGTTCTGATTGGGGAACAGCAGATCCGTCCTGCCGTCACCATCAAAGTCGCCGGTACGAACGGTAAAGCCCCAGCCATACTGGCCAATACCTGTCGAGTTGGTAACGTCGTTTAATTGCGTGAAGCCGCCGGTATTATTGGCGATTAACGTGTAGGCGTTATATTTGGCGGGTGCCAGCTGCACTTCGGCGAGAGGCACTTGTAGCAATAGATCCGTTTTCCCATCGCCATTATAATCTCCGGGATTAATCGCGGCTAATTTCCATTTAAAGCTGTCCATCCCATACAGGTTGGTAATATTGACGGCATTATTAAAGCCGCCAGAATTGTTAGCTAACAGAAGATAGGCTTCGTTTATCGTGCCCGGGTTATATCTGAGAAGTAAATCTTCCTTGCCATCACCATTAAAATCACCGTTGTGAAAAAATGATTTGGACCAGATTTCCGCAGTCAGTCCGTAACTCGTTGAAATATCGCTGACATTTTCAAAGCCGTTCGTGTTGTCAGACCAGGTAGCAGTACTTTGAGGCAGACCGACGCCGCCGGTGATTTTGCCGGTAGAGTCAACTGCTGCATCGCGACCAAATTTCTGGATATTTTTTAACAGCGACCGACCTGTGCGAGCACTGTAGCCATAAGTCAGCTTGTAGGATCGCAATTGATTTGTATCTACTTTGACACCGATCGATTTCAGTCTATAGGTCCGCTTTGACAATCCATTCGGATGTGATGCGTAGGAATCTATATCAGTGCGTGTTTCTTTATAGAAGGTCACGACGGTTCTGCCATAGCCGGTAACGCCGTAGGTAATCGTGTATGGGTATGCAGAACGATTAATATAATCGTAGGCCCAAGCGTAGTTCGCTACGTTTCCGTGAATATCTTGAACCTTGCTGAGGAGCCAATTGTTAGTGCTGACGGAGCTTTGTGTAAACGTCATCGCTGTGCCGTCTGGACGCGTGACAGTCCAAACAGAGCCGGAAAGATTAATTTTCAGGAAAGATTGGCGAATCGTGGCGTAATTACCACCCATTGCTGAGGAGAGAATCAGTGGTTCACCATCGTATCGATAAACGATGGTTCCGCCTTTGTACTCTCTTTCAAATTCCGGAAATCCGGACAGGGAATAACCTACACCGACAAAACCATTGCTGCCAGATGAGCTGTAATTCAAGCCAATTGATGGGGTTACGCCATGGAATTGAGGTACTTCAATCTGCATGCTCGAAGTAAATGCACCATTCTGGTATGCCACCTGTGATGAACTACCGAGACCATGGACTTGCGCCGGTGGCGTTGGTGCTGCATTAGGCGGCCCCGCCGCAATACTGACTGCGGCCAGTGCGGCAAGCAGGCTAGCTGCAAATCCAAGTAGAAGTGGTGAAGTGCGGATCTTCTTCACGATCTTCATGGAAAACAAGCTTGAATTTGTCGGCTCAACGACTGGTTTTTGATCGCTCGAGCGCACTAAAGCTTGCACCTTAGAGGCGTTGGTAGGCATTTCCATTTGGATCTCCGAAGCCGGCATTTACACGGCCAAAACAAAAAAGGCGGAATTATACACATTTAAACCGTGAAGAACCCGACAATTTAGAGATAAAAGCTCCAATGCCGTATCCACTGGGCTAGCGCGTATCTTTGAAGCGGCTGTGTGGCTTACATAGCTTCTAATGCGCGTGCTAGAGCTCGAGCTTTATAGAGTATTGGCTCTACGCGTCATCAATTTGTCACGCCAATGACATCCCGTTGGCATAGATGCCGCGCACACTGCGCGCATGAAAAATTACCAGCACATCGAATTGATTACCGAAACCTATCCACCCGAAATTAACGGTGTGGCGTTGACTGTTCAGGCGCTTGAATATGGCTTGCGAAATCTTGGCCATCGCGTGGGTTTGATACGACCGGAACAGCACGATGAATCGCCACGCCATCATCAGGATTTGATGCTGGTCGAAGGTGCGCCGATTCCGCGTTATCCCGGATTGCGCTTCGGCTTGCCTGCGCGCAGGCGTTTACTCGCGCGCTGGAACGAGCAACGTCCGGATGCGATTTATATCGCGACCGAGGGTCCACTAGGCTGGTCTGCGATGCGTGCCGCACGCAAATTGGGCATTCCGATCGCGACCGGATTCCATACCCGCTTCGATGATTACGTCGGTCGTTACGGCGCCGGCTTTTTATCGCCCTGGGTACTCGCCTGGTTGCGTCGTTTTCATAATCGTGGCGATGCGACTTTGGTTCCGACTACCGAGCTTGCCGAATCGCTGACGCAGCAAGGTTTCCATCATGTGCAACATTTGGGTCGCGCAGTCGACACGCGCCAGTTCAATGCGCATTGGCGCAACGAAGAATTGCGAGCCAGCTGGGGTTTGAAGCCGGACGATCTGGCGGTGGTGCATGTGGGCCGGATTGCGCCGGAAAAAAATATGCCGCTGGCTGTCAAGGCATTCCGTGCGTTGCAGGAAAAAAATCCCGATGCAAAATTCATCATGGTCGGCGATGGTCCACACCGTGCCAGCGTGCAATCGGAAAATCCGGATTTTATTTTTGCCGGTATGCGTCGCGGCGATGATCTTGCCCAGCATTACGCCAGCGCGGATCTATTCTGTTTTCCGAGTCTTTCGGAAACCTTCGGAAACGTCACTCTGGAAGCTATGGCTTCCGGACTTGCCGTTTGTGCATTCGATTACGGCGCCGCAAAGGAACATTGCAAAGACGGCGTGCATGGCAGGACCGTCGGCTTTGCCGATGAACCGGCCTTCGTCAAGGCCTTTGTCGAACTCGCCACCCATCCACAGCTGAAAAAAATGGGTGAGGATGCAAAAGAATCCATTCAACATCTGCATCCGGAAACCGTGGCAAAAGCATTCTCGCGTTTATTGCATGAACTTTCCGACCTAAGGAGCGTGGCATGAACATTCGGGTGAAGCATTTTCTGCAACAGGAAAAACAGTGGTGCGTGCAAGCCAACACCTGGGCCGAACAGACCTTGGTGCGGCGTTATTTTCAAACCGTGAGCCGCCTTGGCGACGGCATGGTTTGGTATCTGCTGATGGCCGTGATCATGTTGGTAGAACGCGAACGCGGTATTCCGGTGTTTCTGCATATGGCAGTGATGGCGGTAACGACTGCCCTGCTCTATCGCGTATTAAAAAAATGGACCAAACGTCCGCGCCCCTTTGCGAAAGATGCTCGCATTCATGTCTGGACTGCACCGCTGGATGAATTCAGTTTTCCTTCCGGCCATACTTTGCATGCCGTTTCATTCACACTGGTGACTCTGGCCTACTACCCGATACTCGCACCGGTGCTGGTGCCGCTCGCGATCAGCATTGCCTTGTCTCGCGTGATTCTTGGCCTGCATTATCCAAGCGATGTTTTCGCCGCGACCGTGATTGGATCGGTATTGGCATGGGGATCGTTCTTCATTTTTTGATGTAGCCCGGGTCATGGCTTTATCTCACCCGGGGTTCTATAACAACCAAAATAAAGTGCCGACGCATCGGATGTGAAACTTGAAACCCGTTTTTTCATGGAGGTCGTCTTGAATGCGTAGTTATAGGCGATTTGTACGGGATTTTTTTGCCACAAATTGCCGCACACTTCCGACCATTGCGAAGATTGACATAAATATAATTCGCCGCTAACAACTGTCCACGACACATAGTCGCCTAATAAAAATTTTCGCAGACGTTCCCGGGTCAGGTGAAGCCATGACCCGGGCTACATTGAAAAGCGCCACCTTTCGGTGGCGCTTCGTTATTCATGCGAATTATGCGGCTTCTGTTTGCTTCTTGCCGAGTTGATACCAATCGACATTTTTGGTTGCCAGCATGATCGCAGCCAATATGGTGAACAGCAGCAGCGACCCCATTAGCAAGGCGTTATCTTCGGAAATCAGCAAGCCGTATAAAGCGCCATAAAGAACGGTCAACATGCCTGAAAAGCTAAGTCCACGTATAAAACTCTTCAGCACCGAACTGACATAAACGGTCAGCAAGCCAATGCAGGCGATGCTTGCTGTCAGATAAGCCCAGATGAATTCAATATGCTCACTCAAGCTCAGCAGCAGCATGAAGAATATCGCCAGGCTCAGTCCCACCAAACCGTATTGAATCGGGTGTATCGCCAGTTGCTTGATGATTTCGAACATCAGGAATCCGACAAATGTCAGCACGATAAACAACAAGCCATATTTACTTGCACGATCCAGCTGACTGTAGATATTCACCGGATCGATCAAATTGACCTGCACCACCTGCAATTGGTCGAGCCCCGCAGCGGTCCGATACTGCGTCTGCGTACTCGCAGACAACGATGAAATATCCCAATTCGCCACGAAGCCTTTTGAATCGATTCGCGAATTTCTCGGCGAGAAATCACCGCCGAAATTCGGATGTGGCCACGGCGACTGGATATTGATTCGATTGCTATCGGCCATCGGAACAAACGAAAGGCTTTCAGTACCACCCAGTGCAAAATTGGCTTCGACCTGGAATTTCTGCCGCTGTGACATCGCTATTTCAGGAAGATCGACATGAAGACCACGACTTTCTGCAGTGATGCCGTGCGAACCGGCGCCTTGCATGATTTCCTTGTTCTCGCCGTCCACTTTCAATTTCGGCGTTCCTTTCAAACCCCGGGTATCGTTCATCAGAAAACTCAGATATGGCTTGCCAAGTGTGCGAACAATCAATGGGTTGCCGGTATCGAACGTATTGAAATCGAATTCCGCTTTCATCGCGGCATTCCATTCATAGGTACGGACTTCGTGGATACCTAGCTTTTTGATGGCCGGCACCATGCTTCCATTGGCATCGAGACTTTTCGGATAAAAAATCCAGAAGCTATCCCGCGTTTCCTTTTGCTGCATCTGTTCGTTTTTATCGTTGTAGGTGATGACGGTTTCGACATCGCGAAAAGGCACGATCAAAACCGGGCCGGCAAACTTCAGCTTGCCGGCATAACTTCTTTCAACCGAAGTGATCGCTTCGTTCCGGTAATTTTGACGTTCGCTGATCGTGCCGTTGATGATGCTCAACGGGATAATCAGCAATAAGGTCAGGAAACCGACAATCAACGCTTTCAGGACAAAACTAAGCTGAGACATAACAACTCCGGGTTTGAATTCCCGGCTAGATTAGGTCCACGTTGTGTGCGGCGAATGCAGCCTGTGTGTGGCGAGCGTGAAGTCAGCTTTTGGCAACCGAGAAACTGGCCAGCACACCACCTTCGGGCAGGTTAACCAGCGTGATGTCGCCTTTATGCGCCAAGGCAACCTCTTTCACGAAACTCAGGCCCAGACCACTGCTGCGCTGACCGGTATCCGGCCTTGGCAATGAATAAAAACGTTCGAACAAGCGTTCTATAGCATAGTCGGGAATGCCCGCGCCCTGGTCCCGAATTTTGATGAAGCATTGATTCTGGTCTGACTCGATGCTTAATTTGATCACGCCATGCTCGGGTGAAAAATCGATCGCGTTATCCAGAAGATTCTGCAACGCCTGCGTCAACAAAAATGCATCGCCCTGGACATGGACATGGACATCGGCATTCGCACTTTCATGCAGAATCCTGATTTTCCTGTCATTGAGCTTTTTATTGGCGCCTTGTTCAAACCCGGCAACTACTTTTCGGCATAGCTCGCCAAGATTTACGGATTTTTTGTCAATTTCGTTTTGACGATATTCGACCGATGCCAATGCCAGCATCTTGTCGATCATTTCCGACAAGCGCATGGATTGGGTCTTGATATTGTCCAAAAATCTGACGCGATCGATTTCGGCTGGATTCTCTTCCAGAATTTCGGAAGCACCGCGAATCGCGGCCAGCGGACTTTTCATTTCATGGGTCAGGGTTTGTACGTATTGCTCGACGT
Source organism: Arenimonas sp. (assembly GCA_036676335.1). GTDB lineage: Bacteria > Pseudomonadota > Gammaproteobacteria > Xanthomonadales > Xanthomonadaceae > Arenimonas. Next base: position 337,098 of record JAKFDD010000011.1, read on the forward strand.
ATTGTTTACCGTCGAGTTGCTTGCGCATCGTATCCAGGGCATTGCCCAGGTCGCCCATTTCATTGCGACCCAAATCCGGCAATACCGCACGTTCACCGGCCGATACGGCTTTCGCGTATTTACCCAATTTATCGATCGACCTGGTAAACCAGAATGTCACCGCCAAACCGATAAGAAAGGAAGCCACAAGCAGTACCGTACCCTGCTTGACGATATTTTTTTGGCTTTTCTCGATGAAGGGCTGGATGCTGGCATTGGGATTGGCCACGGACAAAACGCCGATCAACTTATCGCCATCCATAATCGGTGCCGCCACGTACATTACGGTACTTGTTTCATCATCGGGATTACTGCGGGTTGAACGCGCTCCATACTGCCCGCGCAGGGTCAGGTAAATATCGTTCCAGCGCGAATAATCCTTGCCGACATCGTTGTCGTCGGAATCGAAAATTACCTTGCCTTTATCATCGGTGATAATGATGCGGTAATTGAATATTTCCTTCATGTAATCGGAAATACCGGCTTTGTAACGCGAAACTTTTGCCGACTTGATCGCTTGTGAAAACTCGCCATCGGCGATAACGCCATTCTTCACATCATTGGCAGCGAGCTGCGCCAGCACATTCGCGGTATCGACCAGACTCGATTCCATCGATTGGCGTACGCCGGGTTTCACCTGATTAACGAACACCTGCAAGATAAAGTAGGCCGCCAGACCGACAATCAGGAAATAGCCCAGAAATATTCGATAACTGATTTTCACGGATGCACGCTGATCGAATAGCCCATGCCCCGATGGGTTTGAAGCACTTCGGCAGGATCAATGGCCCGCAGTTTTGCCCGCAGGGTTTTGATATGGGTGTCCACCGTGCGATCTGCGGTTTCCAGGGCATCGGCCCAGATATCCTGCATCAGCTTTGTCCGCGAAAATACCGCGCCCGGCCTTGAGAGCAAGGTCGCCAACAGCAAGTATTCGTATCGGGTTAGATGAAGTACTTGTCCTGCATATTCGATGCGCTGACCTTCAGGGTCGTGCTTGAATCTGGAATTGGCGACGGCTGACAAAGATTTATCCGATATCGCGTTGCGACGCAGACAGACCCGTACTCTCGCGACCAGTTCACGCGGCGAGAATGGCTTGACCATATAGTCGTCGGCACCCATTTCCAGACCCAGTACACGATCGATTTCACTGCCGCGCGCGGTCAGGAATATCAGCGGTATCTGGCTGAATTTACGCAACTCGCGACAGACATCGAAACCGGTTTGATCCGGCAGGCCGACATCAAGAATCAGTACGTCGAATTTTTCCGATTGCAACAAGCCCAATGCCTCGCGACCCAGACCTACGCGCGTTACTTCGAAGGCTTCGGTTTGCAATGCATAGACGATCGCATCGGCAATTGCGGCTTCGTCTTCAACCAACAAGATACGGGCCATAGTGATTACTCTTCGGACTCGGAGGCTTCGGCTCGCGCCTTGGCTGCATCCCAGCACATGGCACATATTGGCTGAAACCCTGCCTGCTCGAACCAGGCTTCACTGAATTCTTCTTTCACCAGTTTTTCTTCGCAATCATTGCACCAGGCATCCGGACGAGCCTGGTCGCTGTCGTCGCTCCAGAAAAATCCGACCGGCGTTTCTTTCGCCAGCAAGATATGCCGACACACCAGGCCAATACCTTGCGTACCGTGTTGTTCGCAGACCACCAATCGAGGCAATTTCACCATTAGCGTTTTTTCTCTTCTGCAATCCATTGATGAACGCGTTGTTCCAGCAAGGCCATCGGCATATCGCCGCCAGTCAAAACCATGTCGTGAAAACGGCTGATATCAAACTTGGCACCCAATTCTGTCTTGGCTTCTTCACGCAAACGCACAATGGTATTCATGCCGACTTTATAAGCGAGCGCCTGTCCCGGCATGACAAGATAACGTTCAATTTCAGCCACGACATCGGTTTCCGGCATTCCGGTTTTCTTCCGCATATAGTCAATGGCTTGTTCGCGCGTCCATTTCTTGGAATGCATGCCGGTGTCGACCACCAAGCGTACCGAACGAAACATCTCGGCTTGCAGGCGACCTAAGTTATCCAGCGGTTTTTCCTGATAACCGATTTCCCAGGCCAGGCGTTCGCTATAAAGCGCCCAACCTTCGGCAAATGCGGTAAACGGCAAAAGATTGCGGAAGGTCGGTACATCTTTCAGCTCCTGCTGGATGGTTTTCTGGAAATGGTGTCCCGGAATCGCTTCGTGATAAGCCAGCGTGCGCATACCAAATTTCGGAATTTCTCCGACACTGCGCAAATTCACATAGAAAATACCCGGACGCGAGCCATCAAATGCCGGCGTGTCGTAATATGCGCCGGGTGAAGTTTTCTCCTTGAACACCGGGATACGTTCTACTTTCACGCCCTGTTTAGGCCGCACGTTGAAATAAGGCCCCAGGCCTTTGTCGATATCGTTAATAATGGCCTGGAAATCTTTCAGAATTTGTTGACGACCCGCATCCGTATCCGGATACAGTTGGTCGGCACGTTTTGAAATCTCGTCAACCCGCTCGCCGATGCTGCCTTCCGTCAAACCTTCCGATTTCAAAATCGCATCCATCTCGGCTTCAATTCGAGAAACCTCGCTCAGGCCCAGTTGATGCACTTCTTCGGCCGTCATATTGGTAGTCGTGTGCTGCTTGATCGCCCACTGGTAATACGCATCGCCCTCCGGCAAAGCCCAGACACCGTTATTGCCATTGGCTTTCGGCAACAGTTTTTCGTAATAGGCAATGAATTCCCGATATGCCGGATAGACGCTGTTTTGAATACTCGACTCGACATCGGCAAGAATCTTTTTGCGTTGTTCCGCAGTGATTTCCTGCTCCGACACTTTATTGAGCTTTTCTTCCAGCGAGGTGTAAAGAATGTTTTTATTGGCGGGCGTACCGGAAAATTCGCGCATTTGCGTCAATACTTTTTCGATCACGAATTGCGGCGGTATTATTTTGAGTGCCTCGCGCTTATCCAGTCCTTGCTGGGCCTCGGCAAAAGCGAGCGAAATCTTGTTCAGACGGGCTATGTAGTTTTCGGCATCTTTTTGACTGGACACAGGATGCTGGGTCGCCAGAAAAGTGGGCATCTCGCCCTGCAATCCGAAAAGCTGGTTCAGCGGATAATTGTGATACTGGAATTTCTGGCCTTCGACCTGTATCGCAAGAAAGTATTCCAGCATGTCGTAGTTAAGCTGATTGGCGACATCGAGCGATTCGCGATCATAGCTATGCAATGTGGCCAGGTCGTCCCGTACTTTCTGATTCAGCTTTTCTTCGTGCGCCAGCGAGAGGTCGCTCAAGTCATCGCTATACCAATCCATCCACGAAGGCAGAATACGCAAACTGGACAATAATTGCGGGTCTTCAAAAGCATATTCGGCAAAAACGCGTTCGAAGAAAATGCGGATATGGACGGGTTTGAAATAAATGGAATGCAATACGAATAAAATAAGCAAAAACACGAATGCCAATAATGTCCGAAAGCCCCAGCGAAAAAGTCGTTTCATATGCCGTCCGAGTTAGCCATGTCAAAGATGGCTCAAGAATAACAAAGCTGGCCGCCCAGATGCAGTAAGATAGGGCATGAATTATCAACACGGCTTCCATGCAGGTAACCACGCCGATGTGCTAAAGCACATCGTGTTGCTGCAGCTGATTGAATCGCTGAAGCGCAAGGACACACCCTTCTGCGTACTGGATACCCACGCTGGCCGGGGTCGCTATTTCATGCAAGGCGAACAAGCCGAGAAAACCGGCGAAGCGCGTGGCGGCATTTATCAACTGATCGGCGTGCATGGCCTGCCCGCGCCGATTAAACATTATCTGCAAGCGGTAGCGGCCGACAACCCGGTCGGCGGCCTGCTTGTTTATCCCGGCTCACCGCTGTTGGTTGCACAAGCCATGCGCGAACAAGATCGATTGATGTGCTGCGAATGGCAACATGAAGAAGCGCAGCCGCTGAAAGCCCTGTTCGCCAATGATGCACGCGTCAGCCTGGTGGGACGCGATGGCTATGCGGCCATCAAGGCCAAATTGCCGTTCAAGGAAAAACGTGGCCTGGTATTGATTGATCCACCGTATGAAACGCAGGAAGCGGAATTCGATGCCATCCTGAAAGCCTTGCAAGAAGGTTTACAACGCTGGTCAAACGGCATGTACGCCGTTTGGTATCCGATCAAGCAACGCAAAACCCTGCAGTCTTTCTTTCGCAAGGTGACAGCACTGCCGATGAAGTCTGCCTTCGTTGCGGAAGTATTGGTTCGCCCCGACGATTCTCCACTTCGACTCAACGGCAGCGGCATGCTGATTATCAATCCCCCCTGGCATTGCGATGAAGCCTTGAAACCGGTGTTGCCGGTGCTGGCGAGATTATTGGGAGAGAAAGGCGCCAGCTCGGCATTTCAATGGCTAAAAGAAGAAGCCAAATAATTCAGAAGTGATTCACATAACGCTGATTTTCACTGCTTATTTAGAGCATTCTCACGGACTTTTCATGGCAAGCTAGCGCCATGTCGCCAAAAGCAAAAAAAGCTCAGCGCCTCGGCAAATGGCAGCGTCAAGAAGCCATTACATTGCCCGACGGCCGCACCCTCTGGATTCGCCCGATTCAAGCTGCCGATGCACTGCCTATTGCAGGTACTTTCCATCTATTGCATGAAGACGAAATTCGTCGCCGTTTTCTGCATCCCGTCAAAGCACTCAGTGACGATTATTTATTGCGATTGACACGGCCCAACCCTGCAACCGATTTCGTCGTTGTCGCAGCCGAACCTTTTGAACCGGGGGCGGCATTGATTGGTGCAGTCGCAAGACTTTCGGTTGATGAACAAGGTGGTCGTGCCGAGTTCGGCATTCTGGTCAGTCACTTCGTCAGCGGACAAGGTCTCGGCAGGATATTGATGCAACGATTGATCGAATGGTGTGAAAAACACCAGATCAGGCATTTATGGGGTGATGTACTCGACGACAACCATGCCATGTTGAAACTGGCGGAAAATCTCGGCTTCACGAAGGAATCACGCCATACCACGCCCGGGATCACCCGCATTGTGCTGACGATATAAATATCGACTGATGACATCGGTTAAAATAGGCTGATGTCGTCTGATCCAAATCTTCCCTGTCCTCCATTCCCCCGCGCCGGCCAACAGCGCGCCTATTGGCGTGCGCCGCATAGCCCGAGCGCGATGGCACTGGCCATTGCTCAGGCAGCACGCCAGCACGAAGGTTTGATACTTGCGATCGCAAAAGACACGCATAGTGCAAGCGCAATGGAAAATGATCTGCGGATTGTTGCGGCCGATTTGCCCTTGCTGCATTTTCCGGATTGGGAAACGCTTCCCTACGATTTGTTCAGTCCGCATCCCGATATTGTTTCCCAGCGTATTGCAGCCCTGTATCGATTGCCTTCGATAAAACGCGGCATTTTAGTGGTGCCGGTTGCTTCATTGATGCAACGGGTATCGCCACCCGAATGGATCGCCGGCAATGTACTGGATTTACGCAAAGGCCAGAAACTCGATCTTGATCAGGAAAAACGCCGACTAGAAGCCAGCGGCTATCGCAATGTGCCGCAAGTCAACGATCCCGGCGATTTTGCGGTGCGAGGTGCATTGCTGGATCTTTATCCGATGGGCTCGGATGTACCGTACCGAATCGAATTATTCGATGATGAAATTGACTCATTGCGAAGTTTCGATCCGGAAACGCAACGCTCGGATTATCCGGTCGAATCGGTACGGCTGCTTCCCGCACGCGAATTTCCGCTTGATGCCGCAGGCACCAAGAAGGCCAGGCAAAACCTGAGCGAACAATTCGAATTCGATGCGCGCCGCTGCACGATTTATCAGGATTTGAAAGAAGGCGTTGCACCGAATGGCATCGAATATTATTTGCCGCTCTTCTTCGATCACACTGCCAGCCTGTTTGATCACCTGCCGAAGAACAGCCTGATTATTTCCGGTGATGGCGTCGAACAATCGGCAGATAGTTTCTGGCACCAGACCAGCGAGCGCTGGGAACAGCGTCGTCACGATGTCGAACGCCCGATTCTGTCACCGGCGCAATTATTCCTGAGCCCGGATGAATTGCGCTCGCAATTTAATCAGCGACTTCGTATCGAAATTTGCGGCGATCAACATCCGCAATACGCAAAATCGATAGCAATAGCAGAGCAAGCTGTGCCCAATCTTCCGTGGACACAGAAAAATGAAGCGCCTGGCAGCGCGCTCCAATCTTTCTTGAATCATTATCCAGGGCGGATTTTGTTGGCAGCAGATTCTGCCGGTCGTCGCGAAGCCTTGCAGGAATTATTGAACACGGCCGGTATCGCTTTTCATCAAGTCGCCGATTGGTCTGCATTCCTGAAAGATACCGGCAATAAACTCGGCATTACCGTTACTGCATTTGAAGCAGGCTTTGCGATTGATTCGCCGATGCTGACGGTCTTGACCGAGCGACAATTATTTCCGGAACGCGCCGAGCAGTCCCGCCGACGGAAACGCGTAGGCCGCGACCCGGAAAGCATTATTCGCGATCTTGGCGAAATCGCGATTGGCTCGCCGATCGTGCACGAGGATCATGGCGTTGGTCGCTACCAGGGCTTGATCGCGCTCGATACCGGCGGCGTTTCCGGCGAATTCCTCTGCATTGAATATGCCAAGGGCGACAAGCTGTATGTTCCGGTATCGCAGCTGCAACTAGTCAGCCGTTATTCCGGCGCGTCACCAGAACACGCACCTTTGCATTCACTCGGTGGCGAGGCCTGGGAAAAAGCCAAACGCAAAGCTGCGGAAAAAGTTCGTGATGTCGCTGCCGAGTTGCTTGAAATCCAGGCCCGTCGCCATGCTCGCCAAGGCATGGCATTACCGATCGACCGTGGCATGTACGAACCTTTCGCGGCGACATTTCCGTTCGAGGAAACGCCCGATCAATTCAATGCGATCGAGGCCGTGATTGCCGACATGGACAAGGCGACACCGATGGATCGAGTCGTCTGCGGCGATGTCGGTTTTGGAAAAACCGAAGTCGCCGTTCGCGCCGCTTTCGTTGCTGCGACGGCAGGCAAGCAAGTCGCGATTCTGGTTCCGACCACGCTGCTGGCGGAACAGCATTACCGGAATTTCCGCGATCGTTATGCCGACTGGCCTTTGCGAGTCGAAGTGTTGTCTCGTTTCAAATCGCCGAAAGAAATCAAGGCAGCGCTGGCGCAAGTGGCAGAAGGAAAAATCGACGTCATCGTCGGAACCCATCGATTATTGCAACCGGATGTAAAGTTCAAGGATCTGGGGCTCGTCATCGTCGATGAAGAACAACGTTTTGGTGTGCGCCAGAAAGAAGCATTGAAAGCCTTGCGCGCCGAAGTGCATTTATTGACACTGACTGCCACGCCAATTCCGCGCACTTTGAACATGGCGATGAGTGGTCTGCGCGAGCTGTCGATTATTGCAACTCCACCGGCACATCGACTTGCCGTCAAAACCTTTATCGCGCAATGGGACCCCAATTTATTGCGTGAAGCTTTCCAGCGCGAACTGGCACGCGGCGGACAAATTTATTTCCTGCATAACGATGTCGAAAGCATCGAGAGAAAAGCACGCGAGCTCGAAGAATTGGTACCGGAAGCCCGTATCCGCATTGCGCATGGACAAATGCCAGAGCGCGAACTCGAACAAGTCATGCTGGACTTCCATCGCCAGCGTTTCAATGTGCTGGTATGTACGACGATTATCGAATCGGGCATCGATATTCCGAGTGCGAATACGATGATCATCAATCGTGCCGACCGTTTTGGCCTATCGCAATTGCATCAGCTGCGTGGCCGCGTCGGCCGCTCGCATCATCGCGCTTATGCCTATTTGATCGTGCCAAACAAGAAAGCCATGACTGGCGATGCCGAAAAACGCCTTGAAGCATTGGCTTCGATGGAAGAGCTCGGCTCGGGCTTTACCTTGGCTACGCATGATCTCGAGATTCGCGGTGCCGGCGAATTGCTCGGCGAAGATCAATCCGGCCAGATGGCGGAAATCGGTTTCTCGCTTTACACCGAATTGCTGGAACGTGCGGTGAAATCGATTCGCTCCGGAAAGCTGCCGGATCTCGACCCAAGCACGCGCTTCGGCAGCGATGTCGAGTTGCATATTCCTGCATTGATTCCCGATGATTATTTACCCGATGTGCATGCCCGTTTGACCTTGTACAAACGTATTGCTTCTGCGCGCGATAACGATCAGCTGAAAGAACTGCAGGTCGAAATGATTGATCGTTTCGGCATTCTCCCAGACCCTACCAAACAACTTTTCGCCACCGCGGAAATCAAACTGGAAGCTACCCCGCTGGGCATTCGCAAACTGGAACTTGGGCCAACAGGCGGTCGCATTCATTTCAATGCACAACCAGTCATCGATCCGATGTCGGTAATCCGGATGATTCAATCGCAACCAAAAATTTATGCGATGGAAGGCGGCGACAAGCTTCGAATAAAACTTGAATTGCCCGACGCCGCTTCGCGTGTTCGCACTGCCAAGGCCTTGCTAACTACCCTAGCGAGAGGTTGAGTTAGAACCTGCCTGCTTGAAAGTCCGTAATCGCTTGCTGAATTTCAGCCTGCGTATTCATCACAAACGGACCGTATCTTGCGACCGGTTCATTCAAGGGCTTGCCCGCAACGAAGATAAAACGTGCATTTTCGGTTGCTTCGAAACGCACCGAATTCCCCGGCGCCAGACTGATCAGCTCTCGGGTTTTTACCGGATGTTTTTCGCCCTCTGCCACAAGATTCAACTCGCCTTCATACACATACACGAATGCATTGTGTGTCTCTGGCAACTCATGCTCGAAATCCTGACCTGCTCCAAGCAACACATCGAGATAAAGCGGTTGCGTCGCAGGTTGAACAACAGGTCCGGTCACATCGCCTACCTGGCCCGCAATGACTTTTATTTTCGCGCCATTTGCCAACAAGACCTCAGGGATTTGTTCAGCATTGAATTCCTGATATTTCGGCTCGCTCATTTTTTCACTGGCGGGCAGATTCACCCACAGCTGAAAACCACGCATCAAGCCATGTTCCTGTTCAGGCATTTCTGAATGCACGATACCGCGGCCAGCACTCATCCACTGAACACTTCCCGGCGTCAGCAAGCCTTCGTTGCCATGATTGTCCTTATGGCGCATACGACCATCCAGCATATAGGTCACGGTCTCAAAGCCCCGGTGCGGATGCGACGGAAAACCACCGATATAGTCGCCCGGCTTTTCTGAACCAAACTCGTCAAGCATCAGGAACGGGTCCAGCATTGGCATGGCCTGGCTGCCGATAACCCGCGTCAAACGCACTCCTGCGCCATCCGAAGTCGCCATGCCCCTGATCTTTTGCTGAATGCCACGGTATTTATATTGCCTGTTCATTTGTAACCTCCTTTTCATGGGAGCAATATGTGTACAAACCAAACCAGATACTACTGCTCTGGCTGCAACCAACTGTTGCCGAGATGGAATAAAGAGATCCTGTCCTGCTTTGACACGCTACTACGTTGTGCTGTTTAAAAGGTCGAGATTGAAAATAGATGACTTTACCGCTACCACCATTTTTTAAACGAAAAACCGATCGGATCCGCCGGATTGGCGAGCCGATCAGCTTGCCGACTCTTTCCAGCCAGCGGCTCAATCTCTGCTGGATAGATCACGCCGACGTCGCCAGCATTTATCAGATTTATTCGGATACCAATGTAACGCGGTATTTGAGCCAGCCTGCATTAATCCATCAAGACGATGCGCATATCTATATCGAAAGCATTCACCATGGTTTTGATGACGGTAAATTATTTCAATGGGGTATTTGTCCGAACGGCAGCCAGAAATTGATCGGCACCTGCACATTAAGCAACATTTCTTCATCACAAGGACGTGCGGATCTCGGCATAGCCATTGCCAGCGACCAATGGGGACACGGCTACGGCCGCGAAGCTGTCAATACCTTGATAAAACACGCTTTTACCGATTTGGGATTACGTCGTCTCGAAGCGGATGCCAATCCACACAATGCCGCCTGCCTGAAACTGCTCGAAGCAGTCGGTTTCAAGCGCGAAGGCTACTTGCGTCAACGCTGGCAAGTCGATGGCGAACTACAAGATAGCGTGATACTCGGTCTATTGAAATCCGAATGCATGACTGAAGCCAAAACAACGCGAACCAGCTCGGTTAGCGCATCGGTCTCGCTGGAATAGCACGCGACACACGACGGTTATAGACGTAGACCGTGGCCGGCGGCACGTTCCACCAGGTAAAACTTGCGCGTCTCGAAGAGAGCCCCAAAGTATCCAGTACTTCTCGTGAAATAGGATTGGCTGGACCATACGTGAACTGTATAAAACGTCCATCGTGTTTCAGGCAATCAAACGCGGCTGAAATGATGTCCAGCTGCGATTGTTTTGGCATCGAAAGGAAGCCCAAGCCCGACACAATCGCATCGGCCTTGTTCTCGGTAAAACCCAGCGGTTTTGCCAAGTTGAATATTTCGCGGGCATCGCCACACACCACATGCGCTTCCGGGAAGCGTTTCTGCAAATGTTGATGCAGCTCCTCGTTCAGCTCCAGCACCAATAAATCGCTTGGTTCAATACCAAACTCAAGCAAAGCCTGCGTGAATACACCGGTGCCGCCGCCCAATTCAATAACGCGCTTCGTGTCTTCGGACAGTTCCGCCATCATCTGTCGTGCGAGCTGAGGGCTGGATGGCGATATGGCAGCCATCCCTATCGGGTTCTTCAACCATTGGCGAAAAAAGGTCCAGTTCTGGTCGTTTTTTTCCGCGGTCTTCTTGGGGTCTATCATGCCGTCACGGAGCTTTGGGTTGAGCTTAGGTTAAGACAACCTTACTACACTATGATGAACCAAGGGAGTATCCCGTATGCGATTTTCACCCAGTTACATACTAATTTGTGCTATCAGCCTGGCCTCACCGCTAGCGGCCCAGACCGAAAAGCGAACCTGCCTGGACAGTCAGCAGGTTCGCAACTGGATTGTGATTGATGATGAAACGCTATTGCTCGATGCGGGCCGGAAAAAATACCGGGTAAATTTGCTGAATACCTGCTTTAACATGAGTATCAGCCCCACCCTTCAGTTCAAGGGCGACCCGATCTCGGGCCGCATTTGCAGCGGCTCGCTTGATGCCATTCGCGTGCAACGCGAGCAATGCCGAATTTCGAAAATAACGGAAATCGACAAGCAAACTTTCAATGATGCCCAGAACAAGAAGAAGTTGAGCCTGAAGCTGAAAAAATCTGCACCTGCCGCCGAAAAAACCACCACTGAATAAAGTGCACGCTAGGCGCGCCTTATAGTTTTCTCAATTCCCAGCACCGATGGATTTTTGCATCGCGTTCGAAATCCGGTGCAATAGTCTTCGCGCTGATTTCCTTGAACTGCGCAAACTCGGACAGCGACATTTCATCGAGTTTGAAGCGGCGAAAATTGTTCGAGAAGATCAGCACACCATCATCCGACAAACGCTCGACGGCCGCGCGCAACAGGCGAATATGATCCCGCTGGGTATCGAAATCTTCGGCCCGTTTTGAGTTCGAGAAAGTCGGCGGGTCGCAAAAAATCAGATCGTATTCGCCACGGTCCGCTTCAAGCCAGCGAATGGCATCGGCCTGCACCAGGCGATGCTTGCTGCCACCGGCATTGTTGAGTTTCAGATTGTCAGCCGCCCAATCAAGATAGGTCGCGGATAAATCCACGCTGGTCGTCTGAGCCGCATTACCGACAGCAGCATGCACGGTCGCCGCGCCGGTATAGGAAAATAAATTCAAAAAACGTTTGCCGCGGGCTTCGTTGGCAATACGCAAGCGGACCGGACGATGATCGAGAAATAAACCGGTATCCAGATAATCAAAAAGATTCACCTGCAATTTCGCGGCACCTTCTTCCACGACGACAAATTCATGGCGTTGATCCATCACGCCATATTTGCTGCCACCCTTGCCACGGGATCGGGTTTTCACCGCAATCTGTTCTTTCGGCAACTGGAATACTTCCTTCAGCGCATTCAACAACTCGCCGAAACGACGTTTGGTATCGGCTTCCGGGATCGTGTCTGGCGCCTGATATTCCTGCACATGCAGAAAACGGCGTTTTTCCCCTTCGCATTCCTGGTACAAATCGACTGCAGCGGAATATTCCGGCAAGTCGGCATCGTAAACGCGATAACAGCTGATACCTTCGCGCTTGGTCCAGGATTGCAAATGCTTGATATTTTTCCGCACACGATTGGCCACCATTTGCGCGCCATCGCTTAATGCCTGCGGTTCGCGAACTTCGCGTTCCGGCGGCTGTACCGGATCGGCAATGACCCAGGTACATTCCAGCGCACCATTGAACAAGGTGTATTTTTTATCGGCACGGATTCGGGTTGCACGCGCCAATGCTTCATCACCGCACAACAAACTGGCACGCCAACCGGGAACTGCTGCACGCAAGGCATCTCCGAGCTCGCGATACAAGGGTTCGTCGGCGGCAAGGCGGGCGTTATACGGCGGATTACAGACCACCAGGCCGCGATCGTATTTACTTTTTTGCAAAGCAGAAATCGGTTTTCGATCCAGATGAATCATGTCGGCAACACCGGCACGATCGGCATTGGACATCGCGGAACGCAGGGAATCCTGATCGATATCAGCACCGAAAAATACCGGCCTCAAGGCGGCCCGGCCAATTTGCTCACGCTCGATCGCTTCCATGAAACAGCGCTGCCAAAGCGCAGTATCGAACTGCAACCAGCGGCTCGGAGCCTGGTCGGCATTACGCTGCAAACCTGGCGCCACGTCGGCAGCCATCATTGCACCTTCAATCAGCAAGGTGCCGCTGCCGCACATCGGATCCAGCAAGGCACCGCCTTCGTCGTAAATTTTTTTCCATTGGCCGCGCATCAGCAATGCCGCTGCCAGATTTTCCTTTAATGGAGCTTCGCCTTGAGATAAACGCCAACCGCGTCGGTGCAATGCGCCGCCGCCCAGATCCACCGAGACGACCGCTTTACCTTTACGCAATACGAAACTGATTCGCAAATCCGGTGCAATCGCGTCAACCGATGGACGCACGCCGTTCTCGGCACGCATGCGATCTACGACGGCATCTTTTATCCGTTGCGCAACGTAGCGCTCATGCGTCAACACCGTGCCGGACACATGGGCATCGACCAGCAAACTGCCTTCGGCGGCAAGATGCTGCGACCAATTCACTGCATGCACGTTATCGTATAGCGCTTGCTCGTCCGGACATTCAAATTCGGTCAAAGGCAGATGCACGCGACTGGCAAGTCGCGACCAAAGTACCGCGCGATAAGGTAATTCATCATTCGCCTCGACGTTGACGCCCGCCACTGCTGCCGTTGCCTTTTCGGCACCCAGCGCCAGCATTTCATCGGCCAATAAATATTCCAGACCTTTCGCGCATGCTACAAAAAATTTCATTTCGGACTCGATTATAAAGATCGCACAAAACGCGCGAAAACGTCCGCGCAAAATTCCACATGCTCGGCCAAACGATGCGAGTCGTTGACCAGCACCAATTGATTACGACTCGGCTGAGCCCACTTCACGACTTCCGCTGCCGGAATTAATTCATCGTCCCAACCATGCACAATGCAGGTCGGGACATCGGCGGCTTCGAGCTTGATGTCAAAACCTTCGAGCTGCGTTGGCGGCGCCATCAAAAACAATCCTGCGACCGGGACATCCAGGGAAACCCGCGCCGAAATAAATGCACCCATGCTGGAACCTGCAAGAATCAGCGGCCCCTGCACTTTTTTTGCCAATGCATTCAAACGCTCGATACGCCCATGCACGTCACCCAGACGACTTTTTGCAGAGGGATCATTATCGCGATCGCGATAATCCGGCCGTTCGGACGTCCAACCCATGGCTTCGACGACACGACTTAGTGCAGTGGCCTTTGTCGCATCGGGACTGCTTTCCAGACCATGCGAAATGATAACGTGCGCTTTCAAACGATTTCCTCGATGACTGGCACCAGACTGTCGCCGACACTGATTTTCCCGCCTTGCAAAATGCGCGCGCATAAACCGCCATGTCCGACCATTGCGTTATAAGCACCCGGGCCAAGCGCAGCTTCCATCCGCTCACAGGGATCGCAGGCATCGGTTCCTTCGAGAATCACTTCGCCAAGGCGGAATTTTTTTCCGATTAGCGCAATCAATGGCACACCGGAAACCACGATATTTCGACGCAAGGTCGCAGGCGATATTTTTTCGTGACCGCTCAATGCGGCAATCACCGGCAAATGTTCGGCTTGAATCAGAGTGATGCCACGCTTGCCACTACCGGAGACATAACGATCGCCCTGCAGACCTTTTCCGGCAATCGCTTCAACTTCATCGACTTCGAGCATCGGAACATCGCGCTTCGGTCGCAAACCGATCCATTGCACCGTGCCGGCACGCGGGAATTGCGATGTCAATTTTGCGAGCGCGCTCATGCAGTTCAGGGTCTAAAAAAGGCGCTGTAATGGTAACATGTACGGATGAGCATGACCTTAGATAACGCCCCGAATCCAAGCCTTATTCTAGAGCCTTTACCCTATGTAGAGCTGCTTGAAAAACGGTCCCTGGCAGAAATCGATTTAGTCGTGATGCACTGCACCGAATTACCCGATATGGCGATGGCTCGTGAGTATGGCGAACGCGTTCTGTATGAAGCAGGCACTGGCGCCAGTGGTCATTACTATATCGATCGTGATGGCAGTATTTACGAATACGTGAACCCGTCGCGTATCGCCCATCATACGCGCGGTTATAACCCCCGTTCGGTCGGCATCGAACTCGTCAACATCGGTCGTTATCCGAATTGGCTGGATTCAAACAATCAGGTGATGAGTGAACCCTACACGGCGGAACAAATGACTGCGCTGGAAAGATTATTGCTGCAATTAAAATCACGCTGCCAGAATTTGCAATTTATTGCCGGCCACGAAGATCTCGACATCGCGAAAGTTCCTGCCAGCGACGATCCGGACAAAGAAGTTTTTCGCAAGCGCGATCCGGGACCACAATTTCCCTGGCAGAGAATATTGGCTGCGGTCGAATTGAAACAAATTACACAGGGGACACCATGAGCCATCCCGTTGTTCCAGAGCTGGTCGCGCTACTGACGCTCGAGCGTCTGGAAGATAATTTATTTCGCGGCCAAAGCCGTGATATCGGCACAAAATATGTGTTCGGCGGCCAGGTATTGGGGCAGGCATTGTCCGCCGCCCAGCAAACGGTCGAAGATGCACGTGCCGTGCACTCCATCCATGCGTACTTTTTGCGTGCCGGCGATATTGAAGCGCCGATTATCTATCACGTCGACAGAACCCGTGACGGCCACAGTTTTTCGGTACGCCGCGTGACTGCGATTCAACATGGTCAACCGATTTTCGTATTCGCCGCCTCGTTTCAACATGACGAGCCCGGCGTATCGCATCAATTCCACATGCCCGAAGTGCCGATGCCGG
Organism: Arenimonas sp.; assembly: GCA_036676335.1. Classification (GTDB taxonomy): domain Bacteria; phylum Pseudomonadota; class Gammaproteobacteria; order Xanthomonadales; family Xanthomonadaceae; genus Arenimonas. Next base: position 352,658 of record JAKFDD010000011.1, read on the forward strand.
AAGATGTCGAACCCAATGTCGCGCCATCTCCGGAAGTCATGGAGAAACTGCCCGCCAAAATGCAGCGCTGGCTGTCGCGAATGGGGCCATTCGAAATGCGCCCGATTTATCCGCGCGATGACGTCAAGCCGCCGAAACGTCCGCCTTATCAGCAAGTCTGGTTACGGCTGATCGACAAAGTGGATGACGCACCGGAACTGCATCGTGCCCTGCTTGCCTATGCGTCGGATTTTTACTTGCTCGGCACCACGACATTTCCGCATGGCATCAGTTACTACCAGCCAAACGTACAAATGGCGAGCCTGGACCATGCGATGTGGTTCCATCGACCGTTTCGCGTTGACGATTGGCTGCTGTATTCGCTCGATAGCCCGACCGCGCAAAATGCGCGCGGTCTCGCACGCGGACAATTTTTTACCCGTGACGGCATTCTTGTAGCTTCCACGGCACAGGAAGGCTTGATCCGTGTTCTACCGGAAAAAGATACGAAGGAAGCAAAGTAATGCGACAGATGTTTTCATCACCACGACTGGAAAACGTCGAAGGTGTCAATAAATTGCTCAACGAAGCCGGCATTGAAACCAAGATTACCCAGGGCCGCAGTTACAAAGGCAATAGCCGGCGCGAGCATAGCTATGCCGATAAGAAACGGCAGGTGGATCCGAGTCAATATCCCGCCGTCTGGGTGATCAGGGCCGAGGACTACACCCGAGCTCGTGAAATACTGCATCAGGCGGAACTACTGGAAGACAAGGTTCAAAACCCTTACATTCCCGGCCTGCAGTTCAAGGATCAGACACGAATGACGCCGGAAAAGAAACTGCTGCGCACGAAATTGATTTTGCTTGGTGTGATCGGTGCGATGATTTTTGCAATGGTCATTCGATCTTTGTTGTTCTGATGCGTTTATCGATTATTTCGTGCTCGATAAAAAACGGCCCTCTCGGGCCGTTTTTCGTGACGGTTACTGTTGCGGAACGAATTGTGCCCGACAGCCTTCAATAACGATTAGCTGGTTATTGCCGGGGTCCCAACTCACTTTGCCATCGCAAGTGGTTTTGGATTCCCTTTTTGATATACGTGGATTGCCGCAGGCCTTGAAATCCCAATCGCAATAAGCCGGCTGACCTTGTCGACTGGAACACGTCAATGGTTGCGATCTTGAATAAGGGCATTCCATTTGTTCCTGCTCAGCTTGTTCCTGCGCAAGACGTTCCCGCTCTTCTTCCTGTCGGCGCCGTTGCTCGGCCAGAGCTTTCTCAGCCTTCAGGGCTTCTTTCCTGGCTCTTGCCGCCTCGGCTTTTGCAGCATCCGCTTCAGCCTTTATTTGCGCCAGCTCTTCCTGCCGTTTCGCTTGCTCTTCAGCAGCAGCATCCTGTACGACTGCGTCCCCTGTAGCGGCGTCAGATGCGGTATCAACTCCTTCCGTGGTGGTCGGCACGGCATCTTCCGCCACGATCGGCGCGGCATCTTCGGCAACCGTTCCTGTAGCACTCTCTTCAGTCATCGTAGTCGCTGCTTCTTCCGTAGGTGCGGACGAATCAGTACCGTCGGTAGTTGCCGGCGTCACTTCCATGAAGTCGGTTGTAGGCATTTGGGAAGCCGCCATTCCCATGAATATCATGCTGGCTGCGGTGACGAGCAGAGCCAGTACAAATCCGATCACCACCAGCCAAATGCCCCACAATGACCACTTGCGTTGTACGCGATTGAAATGCTCGACACTGTCCCACTTCTTGTTTTTCCAGGCCCACTCGCGTCCTTTTGCACCAAGGACGAAGATCATTACGAGATTCACGCCCGGAATTAATGCGAGCAGCCCGATCCAGGTGTTATTGAAGATGGCCCAGATCCAGTTCCACAAGAATGCACCCCATGACCAACCCTTGATTCCCGGCGGGAGGTCATCGGCCGGCGGCGGACGCAATGCGCTGGGCCGCGATTGGGGCGGAGCAGCAGGCGGCATTTCCGGCGGCAGCCCACCAACATCACCAGTGTCTGCAGATTGACCAAGCAGCTTTGCTTTCGCAGCATCAAACTCTTCCTGCGTAATCAATCCCTTTTCCCGTAACTCGCCAAGTCTGACTAGTTCATTCGTAAGATCACTCATAACTCCCCCATTGGTTATTAACAGCGTTTAATAACAATCAGCGTTTTATTAACTACGTTCGAATGCGCGTCATTTCAGTGATGAACTCTTCTGCCGGTTTTGGTCGGCCATATAAATAACCCTGGGCAAAATCGCAACCCATTTCGCCGAGCATGTCTGCAGTTTCCTGATTTTCCACACCTTCGGCAATAGTGACGATATCCAGGTGGTGCGCCAGATCAATCATGGATCTGACGAGCTGTACTGCACGCGAACTGCGAGTCATGTCGAACACAAAGGATTTGTCTATTTTTAATTCGGTCGCCGGGAATTGCTTGAGGTATTCAAACGATGAGTAGCCACTGCCAAAGTCGTCAATCGAAATACGCAAGCCTTTATCACGCAAAATTTCCAGTACACGGGCGCTCAACTTGAGATCCGACATGATGGCGCTCTCCGTCACTTCCAATATCAAAGCATTCGCCGGAACATCGAAGACATTAAGTGCCCCGAGTATTTGTTCGACAATTCCCTGCTCGTGAAAAACTCTTGCCGACAGGTTAATCGCCACCATCAGATCATGCCCATCTCGTCGTAATTGACTGCAATGATTCAGGGTTGCATTCACGCTCCAGCGGGTTAGCGCACCTATCAAGCCGGTTTGCTCCGCAAACGGAATGAATTGATCGGGGCTGACAATTCCATGCACAGGGCTATTCCAGCGCGCCAATGACTCGGCACCGATAATCTTTTTCTTGCGCAAATCCCACAACGGCTGGAAATAAATTTCGAGCCGATTATTGCCGACGGCTTCCAGTAACTCTGAATACAGGATTTTCGCTTTCTCTTCGTGACTGTTGTAAATGACGTAACGGTCACTGGCATGCTGCGCTTGTGCAAAAGCAATTTCGGCATGCTTGCTCAAGATATACGGATCATCCCCGTGTTCGGGAAAAATGGAAACGCCCATCGCGATAGTGGTTTGCACAGGGCCGGCATTCAGCAATAAAGGCTCCTGGAAAGCCCGCACCAAGCTGTTGGCGGCGAGAGCCGCGTGGTTATTATTTTTTAAATCCGCAAGGTAAATAATGAAATCGCATTCGCCAATTCTTGCAACCCCATCGCCTGATCGCAATGCTTTCTCAATTCGCGACTGTGCGGCTTCTACCAGCTCTTTTTCGAAAATGATATTGACTTCACCGAAACGCTGGACCCTCGCCAATATCAGACCCATCTTTTTCTCTGCCGGCTGCTGCTGCATTTTCACTGCCAGCTCAGCAAAGAAAACTTCCCGGCTAAGCATGCCGAGACCCGACAACGCCATAAGACCATTGAGGATGAGTTCTAATGATCATCACTAGGTCAGGTAGAGCTCGGTGGGATCTATGCCATACGCACCATTTTCGAGGGTGCCGGTAATTTCCAAGGCCGGGCTGTTTTCATCGCCAGTTCTTTGCACGAATAAATCAATCTCCTCGAATGAATCTTTCAATTTTTTATCCGTCGTGGTCAATATCATGACCCGCGGGCGCAGTCGCCTGGCTTGATTCTGTGCCATCACAATCGCGACTTCACCGGAATTCAATTCCACCAGCGAACCCGTTGGATAAACACTTAGACATTGCATGAACTCTTCAACAATTTCGCTTTGATAAAGTACGTCGCGTTGCCGATAAATCTCTTGCAGTGCCTTGTGCGGCGACATGAACTTTCCGTAGGGTCGATTGCTGGTCATTGCATCGTAACTATCGATAATTGCAGCCATACGGCCAAACAGCGGTATTTGGTTGCGGATCAATCGATCCGGATAGCCGCTGCCATCAAAGCGTTCGTGGTGGCTACGTACCATATCGATCACGTCATGATTGTGTACATTTGAACTTTCCAGTATTTGCATACTGAAAGCGACATGCCCCCGCAATAGTAAAATGTCGGCATCGCTTAATGGTTCGGAATTGTCCAGCAACGCTTGCGGAAATTCGGTTTTTCCAATATCGAGCAACAACCCGCCTGTGGCCAGATTCATCAGCACCACTTCGGCAAAGCCCATGTGCCGTCCCAATGCCACCGCCAACAAGCTGCAGTTGATGGCATGACTGTATTGGTAGGCATCGCGTTTTCGCAAATTGCTGATCCAGAAAAAAGCATCGACATTTCGCAACACGCTTTGTACGACCGGTTCTACTGCAGAACGCACATCATCCAGGTTGATTTTTTTGCCCGCACGAATGTCGGAGATAATACTATTGGCAAGTGTCGAGGCATTTGCATGGGCGATTCTTGCTTGTGGCAATTCATCGGTGATACTGACGGTATTGACGTATTCGCGAACCTTCAGTCTCTTGATGGGAGGGCTTTCGTGATATTCGCTGACCGTAAAATTGAGATTGCTTCGCTTCAGGTCGATAATCACGTAATCGCATATTTTACGCAGCGCCTGAATATCGTCCGGCGTTTGAATGTAAAAGCCTTCGAGCGGGTACGGGGTACCTAGCCAGTCGCGATCCAGACGATAAACATACATACCGGTGGCAAGATGCGCGACATCGATTTTTTTCTCGGTCAATATTCGCGTCTGCATGTTTTCAGCCTGGTCGGAATGGGCGGCGCCCTACATCGTGTGTGTGGGCTTATCCGATTCCAGAATACCGGCTAATAAAGTTTCAATCTTACCTTTGACGATTTCCGCTTCCGAGCTTTCGGCAAATTGCACGCCGATCCCGGCGGCTCTATTGCCCTGTGCGCCGGCGGGTGTAATCCAGACGACTTTGCCTGCGACTGGCAAACGATCCTTGTCTTCAAGCAAGGAAAGTAAAATAAATACTTCATCCCCCAACGAATAACGTCTTGGTGTCGGGACAAAAATTCCGCCGCCTTTTACGAACGGCATATAGGAATTGTAAAGCGTGGCCTTGTCTTTAATGGCCAGGGACAAAATACCCTGTCTGGCAGCAGCAGCTCCGCTCACGTGTCTTCCCCTTCTAAAGCAAGTTTATTGTTGCATTGAACGCCATTCACGCAAGAGCCCGGCCAGCAGCAAATCACTGCGGATTGGGCTGTCGATCTGCGAACGCAGACGGTTCAACGCATCGTACCATTGTGACAGCTTCATAAAATCCGGCGGTGCGGTCAAGCCCGATTTTGCGGGTTTTGGCAAACCCTGCAGCTGGCCAGCGGCCTCCAGGCTCAAATCGGCCGCAAATTGCAGTCGTAATGGAGCCTGATCGTCTCCAAGCCAGCGCTGGGCAAGCTCGATCGGGCTCATTTGATTACTGGCCACCGCGTTCATATCGGCCTGTATCTCGCGCCGCATTTGCAGCCCACCGTGCTCGAGCCAATCCAGAGCCAGACCCGGATGACCGCGGGCCGCGCTAAGCGCCGGGCTCGCAATGTCCGCGGCATAACCTCGTTGCTTGAGCCAATCGAGGCTCTGCGCCGGCTCGGGCAAGCGGAACAAAATGCGTTGGCAACGACTGCGTATCGTCGCAGGAAGAGCACCGGGTTTATCGGTAACCAGAATCAGAAAACGATTCTGTGAAGGTTCTTCCAGTGTTTTCAACAAAGCATTGCACGCGGCGTAATTCATACCGTCGGCCGGGTGCACGATAGCCACCTGCGCGCCACCGAATTGCGGTGTTAGCGAAAACCATTGCGACAATCGCCGAATCTGGTCAATCACGATATTGGTGTACAACTTGCCGGTTTTTTCGTTGGCCTCGTAACTGATATCCAGAAAATCCGGATGCGTCCCGGCTTTGATAAATACGCAACTGCGACATTCACCACAGGCCTGTTTATTCGGCCGTGATGTTTGGCAAAGCAAGGCGCGGGCGAGCTGTTGTGCAACATCGAGCTTGCCCATTTTTTCAGGCCCGACCAGACAAAGCGCATGACCAAGACGCCCTTCGGCAGCCGTGGCCAGCGTTTTATCGAGTACTTCCAGCTGCCAAGGAGCCATCACTTTGTCTTTCTCTCGCTCAACCATGCGTTCAATTTTTCTTTGACTTCGACGACGACGGCTTCCGGAGATTGACTGGCATCAATCACGCGAAAACGTTCTGGCTCGTTATTGGCGCGATTCAAATAGGTGGCGCGCACGCGTTCGAAAAAATCTTCGCGCTCGCGTTCGATCCGATCCAGTTCTCCACCCCGCGAACGCGCCCTCGCCAAACCTTGTTGTACCGAAACATCCAGCAAGAAAGTCAGGTCGGGCTTGATCACGGCCGCCCAACGCTCCAGTTCGGCTATCCTGCCCATATCCAGACCACGGCCGCCGCCTTGATAGGCGAACGAGGCATCGGTGAAGCGGTCACTGATCACCGCTGCTCCGCGAGCAATTGCAGGCTGGATCAATTCACGTACTAATTGTGCGCGTGCGGCAAACATCAACAGCAATTCCGTTTCGGAAAACAGGCTGAGTTCCGGATTCAACAACACGCCGCGAATCATTTCGCCTGCCAGAGTTCCGCCAGGTTCACGCGTCGAAACCACTTCAAAATCGTGTTCAAGCAAACATTCACGCAAGGCGTTCAGCACGGTTGTTTTACCCGCACCCTCACCGCCTTCGAGCGAAATCAGAAATCCGTTCATCGCGTATTTCTCAGATATTGCTGAACCGCCGAATTGTGTTCGTCGAGATCTTTTGAAAATACATGGCGACCACTGCCATCGCCACGCGCAACGAAAAACAAGGCATCGCCATCGGCCGGTTGCGCCGCAGCTTCCAGTGCCGGCTTGCCGGGCATCGCAATCGGCGTCGGCGGCAAGCCCTCACGCGTGTAGGTGTTATATGGCGTATCGGTTTGCAAATCTTTCCTGCGAATATTGCCGTCATAAGCAGAACCCATTCCATAAATGACGGTCGGGTCGGTTTGCAAACGCATTCCTGCATTCAAACGACGGACAAAAACGCCGGCAATCATCGGTCGCTCTTCGGCAGCGCCGGTTTCTTTTTCGACAATCGATGCCAGCGTCAATAATTCATCGGGCGAAGTCAGCGGCAAGCCATCTTGACGATTGTCCCAGGCTTCATCAAGCGCGTCTTGCATGCCTTCGTAGGCGCGTTGCAATATGTCCAGATCGGTGGTCCCACGGCTGTAGAGATAAGTTTCCGGAAGGAAACGGCCTTCAGGATGCACACCGCTTGCGCCCAGTCTCGCCATCAATTCGGCATCACTGAGTTCATCAGTCACGTGTTCCAGATGCAAGGTGTTTCTTAACGCTTTGCGCAAGTCACGAATATTCCAGCCGTCTATCAAGGCGAATTTTCTATGGATAACGTCGCCATCCTTGATCCGCTGCAAAATCGTGCGCGGGCTTAAACCCGAGGTAATCGCGTAATCGCCCACCTGCATATGCGAGGCCACTTTCATCTGCTGGGCCAGTGCTTTCCATTCGAGATCATTGCCCTGGTGAATACCCAGCGCGCGAATTTTCTTCAGGACATTATGGAAGCCGTCGCCAGACTCGATCGACAAGACGCTTTCTTCGGAACTCAGCATCAGACTTTTATCGGCAAATGCCTGGTAGTGCTGCCACAGCAAACCGCCAGCGATAATGGCGACGAGCACCAGCAAGGATAATGCTTTCCTGATGCGACCTACGGTTACTTTTTTACGCGCCACTGTGTTCTCCGATTGCGAAAGCAGGTTGCTGCAGCGCCAGCAGGTTTTGCAAATCCTGAATTTCCTGATTTAACGGAAATGCCCTGTCGCCCAGGCGATTGACTGCAAGGATACCGCGCACGGCGTTGCAAATAAAAACAGCTTCGGCCTGTTCCATCTGAAGTCGCGACAAACGGGCTTCTTGTATCTGTGGCCAGTGTTTCAACACCCAGGCCCGCGCGATTCCCGCGATACCTGACTGATCACACGGCGGGGTCAACCAACGCCCCTCTATCTTCGCAAATACGTTTGCAGAGGTAGCAGACACGACGTTGCCTTTGGTGTCGCACATGAGGCCGTCAAAAATTGTTTCGTTCTGCCACTCATTGCGAGCCAACACCTGCTCAAGACGATTCAGGTGCTTGATGCCTGCGAGTAACGGCTGCTGTGCGAGCCGGGTGTCGCACCAACGAAGATTCACGCCATCGCGAATAATTTCCGGAACCGGATGAACCGAAATCACGATTCGCGGTTTTTGTTCGCCCGTAGTTCCATAACCACGTCCACCACTACCCCGTGTCAAAATGATTTTCAGAACGCAAGCGTTTTCGCCGTCCAACAATTGCATGCAGGCATTTCGAACAATATTTTCATCAGGTGCGGATATCTTTAATACTTCGGCGCCACGCGTGAGTCGCAACCAGTGCTCGTTCCACCAAACCGGCTCGCCTGCGTGAATCAAAATGGTTTCAAATACGCCATCACCGTAAGCAAGACCGCGATCATTCAATGCGAAATCGACTTTCTCGCCGGCAAGATTGATCACGAGCTCTTTCATGCATCTGCACCCAAGGCACGCAGCAAGCCCTTGGCCTTAGCCCGGGTCTCCTGTAATTCATGTTCTCCGATCGAATCCACCACAATACCCGCACCGGCCCGCAACTCGCATTTCTTTCCCGACAGCCACGCGCTACGAATCAGGATATTCAAATCCATATCGCCGTTGTGATTCAAATAACCGAACGCTCCGGTATAAGGCCCGCGCGCTTCTGCTTCCAGCTCGGCAATGATTTCCATGCAGCGAACTTTCGGACAACCGGTAATCGTGCCACCGGGAAATACAGCTGCAATAACCTTTCCGGGAGTCACGTCGTCCCGCAAACGACCACGAACATTCGAAACGATATGATGTACGTGCGCATAGCTTTCTACTGCCATCAACTCGTCGACGTGAACACTGCCCGGCTCGCAGACACGGCCAAGATCGTTACGTTCCAGATCAATCAGCATTACATGCTCGGCACGCTCTTTTGGATGTCCCACCAACTCCTGAATTCGATCATTGTCATCGTCGCCGGCGAATCGAGGTCTTGTGCCGGCGATTGGGCGTGTCTGCACATCGCCGCCATGACTGGAAACCAATCGTTCCGGCGATGAGCTCAGCAAAGCCCAATCCTGATAAACCAGTGAACCGGCAAATGGCGCCGGGTTATGCTGACACAAGGATCGATACAAGGCTGCAGGTTCCGGCGACTCTGCAAATTCGGCACGCCATGCGCGCGATAAATTCACCTGGAAAGTATCGCCCTGCCGCAGGTATTGATGGATTTTTTCAACGCCCGAAAGAAATTTTTGTGGTGCTTCTTCAATGATCTCAAGAGGCTCCGATAATGCTGCCAGCGGCGTCAATTTTTCAGTTTCAGAAATATCTTTTTGAAGCTGCATCAACATGGCTTCATTGCCATCTTCGGCGATCATGAATACTTCGCCGGTATTTTTGTTTCGCAATACCGCCGCGGGACAACGCAGTGCCAGCGCCATTGGCAAGGGATTGGTGGAAACGGGAAGTTTCAGACGCGATTCGATTTGCCCGGCCAATTCGTAGGAAAGAAATAAGGCCCAGCCACCTCGAAACGGAATATCGGAATCGCCATTTTTTTCAGCCGTGGATTTCCAGACCGAATCCAACGCATCCAGAAACGAACCGGCTATCTTTTCGCCAGATAAATTTTTCGTCTGGCCTTGCGCATCGCAAACCAAACCTTCCGCATTCGCGATAAATAAAAAATCCCAGCGCGACAGTGCTTTGCTATCGGCGACCGATTCCAGCAGCAAGACATAACGCCCTGGCGCAAGGCGCTGAAGATCGATAAACGAAATGTCGCGAGGCAGCGCTTGCTGAATCATGGGGCACCGACTCGCTTTCTAGTTTGCTTAAACGGTTTTGAACACCAGCGTTCCGTTGGTACCGCCGAAACCGAAGCCATTCGAGACTGCGACCGAAATTTTCTTTTCACGTGCGATATTAGGCACGTAATCCAGATCGCAACCTTCACCTGGATTGTCCAGATTGATCGTCGGCGGGATGATACCGGTGTGCAAGGCCAGCACAGTGAATACCGCTTCAACGCCGCCAGCGGCACCCAGCAGGTGGCCGGTCATGGACTTAGTCGAACTGACCATGGTTTTGTATGCATGATCGCCGAGTGCGCGCTTGATCGCAAAAGTTTCAGCCAAATCACCGAGCGGTGTCGACGTACCATGCGCATTCAGATATCCGACCTGATCGGCATTGATGCCGGCATCGCGCATTGCCATTGCCATGCAGCGCGCTGGACCATCACCGTTTTCACTCGGGGCAGTCATATGATAAGCATCGGAACTTGCACCAAAACCGGCAAGCTCGGCATAAATTTTTGCGCCACGTGCTTTGGCGTGTTCGTACTCTTCCAGAATCAACATACCGGCACCGTCGCCCAATACGAAACCATCGCGGTCTTTGTCCCACGGACGTGAAGCACGTGTTGGATCATCATTACGCGTAGACATCGCTTTCATTGAACAGAAACCGGCGACCGAGGTCGGAGTAATGCCGTGTTCTGCGCCGCCAGCAACCATGACGTCGGCATCGCCATATTGAATCATGCGCATCGCGACGCCAAAAGCATGGTTGGCACTCGCGCAAGCCGACACTGCCGAGAAATTAGGACCTTTAATTCCTTTCATGATCGTCAGCTGACCCGGCAACATATTGATGACGGTGCTGGGGATATAGAACGGCGACACCTTACGCGGACCACCCAAATGCATGGCGATTGCATTTTCTTCAATACCGCGCACGCCACCAATACCCGAGCCCACTAAAACGCCAATACGCTCGGCGTTGGCTTCGGTAATTTCAAGCCCTGAATCATTCAGGGCATCAAAGGCAGCATGCAGACCGTAGTGGATAAAGGTATCCATTTTTTTTGCGTCTTTCGGCGGCAAGAATGATTTTGGATCGAAATTCTGCACTTCGCCGGCAATGCGCGTCGCTAGTGGAGTAGCATCGAAATGAGTAATTTGGCCGATGCCACTACGACCGTTCTTTATGCTGTCCCAAGCAGTTTCGAGAGTATTGCCTATGGGTGACGCAATGCCCATACCAGTGATAACAACGCGACGCTTGCTCATAAAAACTCCACTACTCAAATGCCTGGAATCGGAAGTGATGATTGTAAATCCATAGGCAGTTTACGCCTATATGCAAAACACATAAATGCAAAGGCCGCGCATGCGCGGCCTCGACATTCAAATTGGCAACAAAGCATTAAGCTTTGACATGTGCCTTGATGTAATCAATAGCTTGTTGAACAGAAGTGATTTTTTCAGCTTCTTCGTCCGGGATTTCGCACTCGAACTCTTCTTCAAGTGCCATCACCAACTCAACGGTGTCGAGCGAATCAGCGCCAAGATCGTCAACGAACGAAGCGTTGTTGGTGGCTTCTTCTTCTTTGACGCCCAGTTGTTCTACTACGATCTTTTTGACGCGTTCTTCGATGGTGCTCATGGATTGATTCTCCTCCCGGAGTAATTTTCTATTCGGGCGCAAACTTTAAGTCGATTCCAGCGGGCGCCTGTCGCGCTGGCCTCGTAATGCCAAGGTCGGCATTTTATCCTAATTTCACAGCTTGCAAATGTTAAAAAACGGTTTTTCCCGATTTCAACGGGCAAAAAACCGCTTATGACATGTACATACCACCATTTACATGCAAGGTTTGCCCGGTAATGTAAGCCGCAGCCGGGCTCGCCAGAAAGGCGACTGCATCGGCAATATCCTGTGGCGAACCGAAACGACCAAGGGCAATCTGACTCATCATCATTTCTTTTTGCGCTTCAGGCAGTGCCTGTGTCATATCGGTTTCGATAAAACCCGGTGCAATCACGTTGACCGTAATGCCGCGCGAACCGACTTCTTTCGCGATCGATTTGCTAAAACCAATGATGCCCGCCTTCGCTGCAGCATAATTGGCCTGCCCTGCGTTACCGGTCACGCCAATCACCGATGCAATATTGATGATGCGACCTTTGCGGGCCTTCATCATCGAACGCATAACGGCTTTGCTGGTGCGAAATACCGATGACAAATTGGTATCCAGAATCGCCGACCAATCTTCGTCTTTCATCCGCATCAAAAGTTGATCGCGCGTGATGCCTGCATTGTTCACCAAAATCGAAATCGTTCCGAATTCGGAAGTGATCGAATCGATCAGTGTTTCGACAGCGGCGCCATCGGTTACATTCAACATTTTTCCGACACCGCCATTGGCTGCCATGCGTTCACTGATCGCGTTTGCACCGGATTCCGTAGTGGCAGTACCAATCACTTTGGCACCGAGTGCTGCGAGAGTGTCGGCAATCGCTGCTCCGATACCGCGACTCGCGCCTGTGACTAAAACGACTTCGCCTTGCAATGAATGATGATGACTCATGATTATCCTTCGGAATTATTTAAACCAGTTCTACCAGTGCAGTCGACAGCTCAACACTGGTACCAATCGTTCTTGCATCCAGAGCCTTATCAATTCGTTTGATCAAACCCGTCAATACTTTACCTGGTCCACATTCAACGATGTGACTCGCACGATTTGCAGCAAGTTTTTGTACGCATTCGGTCCAGCGTACCGGCGAATACAATTGGCGAACGAGTGCATCCTGGACGGCTTCGACACTATCGTGCGCAACAACATCGGCATTTTGAATGACCGGACGATCAGGCATCGTCCACGACAGGGTTTTCATGAACTCGCCAAGCTGTGCTGCAGCGTCCCGCATCAGCGGTGTATGCGAGGGCACGCTCATCGCAACACGAATCACTTTGCGAACACCACGCTCATTCAATACTGTCGTTGCACGCTCAAGTGCCGTGGCATGGCCACCGATCACGATTTGACCCGGCGAATTGTAATTACACGGAACAACGCAAGAATCCTGCGTTGAAACTTCCTTGCAAATTTCTTCTACCAAAGCATCTTCGGCACCGAGCACCGCTGCCATGGCGCCGATACCTGCAGGCACGGCGGCTTGCATCAAACGGCCGCGTTCACGGACCAATTTGGCACCGTCATGCAGGGACAATGCGCCAGACGCTACCAAGGCTGCATATTCACCCAGACTATGGCCCGACATTTGCGCCGGCTCTGCGCCGCCTCGTGACTGCCACACTCGCCAAACCGCAACACTCGCGGCCAGCAATGCAGGCTGCGTAATTTCGGTTTGATTCAATTTTTCTTCAGGACCATTCTGCGACAGATCCCATAAATCCAGACCTGCGCCTTCTGAGGCTTCTGCAAATGCTTTCTGAACTTCAGCATGAGCTGCAGCCAATTCGGCAAGCATGCCGACACTTTGCGAACCTTGTCCCGGAAATACAAATGCCAACGTCGATTTCATGGAAATGCCACTTGAAAGAAAGTGAGCATGATAATGCCCAAAGCACTCTTTCGTCTGTACTAGGGCGTAGGGTTTAACTGATCGTTTTAGATTTCGTACTGATTAGTAACGAATTAATGCCGAACCCCAGGTGAAGCCGCCGCCAAAGGCTTCCAGTAAAATCAAATGCCCGCGTTGTACGCGGCCAGATCTCACTGCAGCATCAAGCGCCAATGGCACCGAACCCGATGAAGTATTGCCATGCTTATCAACGGTAACGACGACGCGATCCATCGGCATCTGCAAACGCTTTGCGGTCGCTTCGATGATCCGCAAATTGGCTTGATGAGGGATCAACCAATCGAGTTCCGATTTATCAATGCCGTTCGCCAGCAAGGTTTCTTCGACGACGGAATCAAGCGCTTTCACGGCATACTTGAAAACGTCATTCCCTGCCATCATCACGCGAACACCGGCATTAGGCTCGTCAAGCTTGAAGCCTGCCGAAACACCGACCGGGTTATATAAAAGATGTTTCTTGCTGCCGTCGGCATGCAGATGCGTCGAAAGAATGCCGGTTTCGGCATCTGCTTTAAGCACAACTGCGCCGGCACCATCGCCAAATAGCACGCAGGTTTTGCGATCGGTCCAATCGACCATGCGAGTCAGTGTTTCGGAACCGATGACCAATGCTGTTTTTACCGAACCACTTTTAATGAATTTGTCGGCAATACCGAGTGCGAATACGAAACCGGAACAAGCTGCATTCACATCGAATGCCGGAATACCAAGCGCACCCAATTTTTCCTGGATCAAACAGGCGCTGGAAGGAAAAATGAAATCCGGTGTCGTGGTACCCAGAATAATCAGGTCGAGATCAGCTGCGGTAACACCGGCAGCTTCCATCGCGCGCTGGGCAGCAATGAAGCCCATTTCGCTGGTGGTTTCGCCTTCAGCGGCAATATGGCGCTCTTGAATGCCTGTGCGTTCGCGAATCCATTGATCGTCTGTATCGACCATTTTTTCAAGGTCGGCATTTGTCAGAATTTTTTCCGGCAAATAGCTACCAGTACCTGCGATTCGGGAATAAATTGTCATGCCGCACCCTCAAAATTCTTGCGATACATCTTAAAGCTTATATGGCTTGAAATAGACACGGCGGGACAAGCCCGCCGTACTAATGTGTTAACCGTCAAACGAGATTCAAATGCCCTCGGGCATTAATCTTATTCTTCGACTTCAACAGCCGATTTAACTTGCACGACTTGGCGGCCGCGATAGAAACCGTCTTTGGTCATGTGGTGACGGATATGGGTTTCACCCGATGTTTTGTCGGTCGACAAAAGCTTGGCGCTCAGAGCGTCGTGCGAGCGGCGCATGCCACGGGTCGATGGGGTCTTACGGGATTTTTGAACGGCCATTTTGGTTCTCCAACACTACATCAGCTATCGTTTTAGATCTTTCAACGCAGATAGTGCGGCGAAAGGATTAGGGGTTTCTTCTACTTCAGCTATTTCGTCCGGCCATTCGGCTTCAATAGCTTCTGAATCTGGGTTAATAGGTACTACCGGTATCGCAAGTATCAATTCGTCTTCGATCAAATCCGCGGGGTTTAAGTTACCGTTTTCATCTACCAGCACTGCTTCAACATCAGGCAGCAAGGCAGCTTCTTCGGCTTCGTCGCGGATCAGTCCCAGGCGTTGCTTGATGTCCACCGGATAGAAAAAGCGCTCCAGCGTTCTCTGGCAAAGCAAGGGCATTTGTGCCTGAAGATGCAGATCAACAAAACGCTGACCCAACTCATCACGCCCAAACTCGACGACATAATGACAATCGCCTTCGGCATCAATCAGGCTGCTACCCAGTCGTTTGAAACCGACCAAAGGAAGCACTCCTTCAAAACGCCGCCCGGTCGCAACCATGCGCCAAGCATCTAGCACTGAGGGCAAAGTCGCGGACATAAGAGGGCAATTGTAGTGAATGACCCTAGCTGCTGTCAAACAAAAATACCCTTTCTGGACAGCTATTTGCAGAGATTAGGAGCCTAATGCAGACTGCGAACTCGCTATCTGGAAATTCCCCGTGCTAATACCTTCGGTCTTGCTTGGTCTTATTATCCTCGTTTCGCTCGCTCTGTGGTACCAGCGCAGATCGTTGAAACGCCGCAGTGCCGGGCTTTTCCGTCTGCTGGACCTGGCCGATGAGGTCGAACGCCTGCTAAATCTCAGCCAAAAGCGCATGCAAGACATGCAAAGCGTAGTGGGCCGGGTACCTTCGGATATTGGCGCCATTGCCACCGCCGCCTTGGACAGTTCGGAAAAAATCAAGGCTGCCAAACGTGATTTGCTACAACATCGCCTTTGGATTCAACAACATAGCGAAACCGCCAGTCAGCAGGAAATCGACAACGCCTGCACTGCCCTCACCCGCTCGCGTGACCGCATAGCCGAGCAATTGGATGCCTTGGAGAATGCCGGCGCCGATCTTGCCCAAGCTACCGCCAGCACTGAACAAGCGGCCGGACGCGAGCCACCCAGCCTTCGAAGGAGTGAAGAATGAATCTGATTCTGGCTTCGACCTCACGTTATCGGAGCGAACTACTACTGAGACTGGGCCTGCCTTTCCAAACTGCCCGACCCGATGTGGACGAGACCCCGTTCCCGAATGAAAGTCCGGCACTGCTTGCCCGCCGGCTTGCCGAGGCCAAAGCCCGTTCGGTAGCGAAGAATTTCCCGAACGCCTGGGTAATCGGCTCCGATCAGGTGGCGGAACTGGATGGCCAGGCCATCGGAAAGCCGGAAAACTTCGAACGAGCAGCCGACCAGCTTAGTGCTGCGAGCGGAAAAACCATGCATTTTTATAGTGCATTCTGTCTTTTGCGCATGGAGCCGCACAAAATTATCGCCAATACCGATATCACTACCGTGCATTTCCGCCAATTGAATTCAACCGAGATCGAACGCTATTTGCACAGGGAACAACCCTACGACTGCGCAGGCAGCTTCAAGGCTGAAGGCATAGGGATCAGTTTGTTCGATAAAATTGAATCCAGCGATCCGACCGGCCTGATTGGCCTGCCACTGATCAGTTTAAGCAAAGCACTGCGACAAGCCGGCTGGAATCTGTTTTAAAAAATCAAAGACTGTCTGAAGCAATTCGTGTATCGCATGGGTTCAACAGGTCAGCACCAAGTTTTGCGCGGAATATCGAAAAGCTCTCTCGTTTGCCGGGGGCATAAACGACTTTTACGAACTTCAAATCATTGAACTGGCTACACAGATTTGCCCGCCATTGATCCCGCAACCATTCTTTGGTGGCCGTTTCCTCAACCACGATCAAAACCGGTGAATCTTTTTTTAACCGAGATAGTGCATGGCTATCAACGGACCAGTCCTGCAATTGTCTTGCACGACCGTGCTTCTTATTGAGCGGATGCTCGAGTACATAAACTTCTTTTTTACCGGCGAATGCGAAATGCAGTTCTGCAGCAAGCATGAAATTATCGGCGACCAATGTTTCATCTTTTTTGAGAATCGAACGAGTGGCTGTCGAAATTTCATTCCAGCCCACAAAATTATCCGGATAGATTCTTTTGCCGACGAGCTCTGTCGATAAACCGGGCATGATCGCAGTCGCTAAATAGACGAAGCTGGTTACGACACCCAATAGACCCGTTATCGCAAGCAACAGGAAAACGTTCCTGCTTGACTTCGGAAAACTTTTCGCCAGGAAAAAAGGCAGTACCGCTATCAAGGGAAGATAAGCCGGTAACGGCCAGTGATAACTGGTACGTAACTGATCGGCGAAAAAAGCCAGGCAAGCAAACAAGACAATCGGCAATCCGGCACTTCCCAGTATCAATCCCAACTGCTTTTCTCCATGTCGCCATGCAAGAAAAACACGCCACAGACACCACAGCAATGCGACGTATAAAACCGGAGTAGTGAACATGATCTGCAACGGTAGATGTGTCATGCCATGGCTGGAAAACTGCCATGGATTTCGGTCATGGAACTGGAATTGCCAACCTGCGAAATCATGCTGCTGGTTATATAAAAACAAGGGGAGCCAGGCGCAGGCACCGACAAACAGGGATGACAATAATTTGGGATCCCGAAAATGTCGCCAGCCACCGGCCAAGATAAATCCCGCGGCACCCGCCAATAAAATAATCGCGAACCGATAATGCGTTGTCGCTCCGATCGCCAATCCCGTTGCAAGTTGAATACACCCCAAGGCACTGCACTTTTCCCGCATTCCCAATGCAGCATCCAGGCACAACAAAGCCGCCAAACAAAGTGGCGCTTCCGGCAAAGCCATCAAGCCTACCGGCAACAAAAGCGGCAAGCAGCAACTCAGAATGCCCGCCTGCCAAGCGCTCGCTTCATCGGAAAAATGTCTGGCGATACGAATGACAAGAAACGGTATTGCCGCACCGATCAAAACAAAAGCCAAACGGGCGGCAAATGGTGAATAGCCGCCCACTTCAATTCCGGATCGAATCAACCAGGCCGTCATGCCAGGCAAATCCGAGTAGGACCAGGCCGGCTTGGCAGCCTCCCATGCATAGAAAGCCTCGTCTCCGAACAGCTGTAGCTGCCAGGCCAGCAATAATTTCAGCAGCAGTAAAATCGACCAAAGCAGGTAGAATTTCACACGCCATGAACTCGCATTTGTGTCAGCATTCTGCAAGTATTGATTTGATATCGCCAAATGGAACCCCGCCATGTCCGCTACCGCTAGTACGCCTATCCTAACCGACTTGCATCATCAGGCTTTATTGGATGCAAAAGCGCAAATCAACAGTATGGTGTTGGGTAAAAGCCACGAGGTAAGTCTTGCCATGACCTGCTTGCTGGCCGGCGGACATTTACTGATCGAAGACTTGCCAGGTCTAGGCAAAACCACACTCGCACGCACGATGGCCGCAACTTTGGGGCTGGATTTTCAAAGAAGCCAATTTACGGCCGATTTGCTGCCCTCGGATATTCTGGGTGTTTCCATTTTTGATGCCAATACGCGCGAGTTCCGCTTTCATCCCGGCCCGGTTTTCACTCAATTGCTATTGGCTGATGAAATTAATCGCGCACCGCCGCGCACACAAAGCGCGTTGCTTGAAGCGATGGCAGAACAACAGGTCAGCATCGACGGACACACTCACAAACTGCCGCAACCTTTTTTCGTGATCGCCACACAAAACCCGGTGGATCTGGCAGGAACATTTGCCTTGCCGGATTCCCAACTGGATCGCTTCTTGCTGCGCCTTAAATTGGGATATCCCGACAGCAATGCCGAACGCGAAATGTTGGCGGGCGATGATCGACGTCACCTGATTGCACAACTATCGCCAAAACTATCACAAGCACAATTACTCTCGCTTCAGCATGCGGTAACACAGGTGCATGCCAGCGTTGCATTGATTAATTACGTGCAGGCACTGATGGCGGAAAGTCGCCGGCACAAAGGCGTCCGAGTCGGGTTATCGCCACGCGCCGGGCTGTCGCTGTTGCATGGTGCGAAAGCGTACGCACTGCTGCAGGGACGGCAACATGCTTTGCCAGTTGATGTACAGACCTTGTTTGTCGCGGTCGCCGCGCATCGATTAGTACCGGAAGCCGAAGCCGATTCGAGAGAAACACTTTGCCAAAGTATTTTGACCTCGGTAGCGGTGGATTAAACGATGGCTTCGCAAACCAAGGATGTCGTTGAACGCTTTGGTGATCGCGCCGCTCGCTGGGCTTTCGTCAGGCCCAAAAAACCGGAACCGCTGCCAATCGAGTTAAATCGCGGCCGTATTTATGTGTTGCCTACCAGCTTCGGATTATTTATCACCGGCGTGATCGCCGTTTTGCTGCTTGGTGCACTGAACTACAACAATAATCCGGCAATATTTCTCGCTTTCATGATTGCGGCTGCAGCAAACAATAGTCTGGTACATGCTCACTTATTGCTTTCCGGCCTGCAGATGAAAACCTTGCATGCTGAACCCGTGCATGCCGGGCAAGCCATGCAATTACGCATGCGATTTGAAGCAAAAGGCGCACGCGATAGACAAGGTATCGAATTGGTTTGCGGTGATGCCGAAGAAAAATTTGATTTACTGGCACGCGAACAAATCGAAATAAGCCTGGCTATTCCGACGACCAAACGAGGCTGGATGCAAACCGGCAGAATGCGGTTAAGTACCATACGGCCATTGGGTCTTGCGCGCTCCTGGAGCTGGCTTCGTCCCGAAACAAATCTGCTGGTCTATCCCGCCCTCGAAGCCAATGCGCCTTCGCTGCCGGAAGCTCAAGGCGAAGGCAGCCAGGCTCGAATGCATTCGCAGGGTGAACATCTTCATCAGCTGCGCGAATATCGACAAGGCGATGCCAGAAAACAAATCGCCTGGAAAGCGTCGGCACGCAGCGAACATTTATTGGTGCGCGAATACGAAACCCAAACAGCCAAGGAAATTCAGCTCGACTGGTTTTCGATGGGAACGCTCACTTACGAAGCGCGCATTTCAAGATTGGCGCGCTGGGTCGTGAACGCCGAGCAAAGTGGCTGCCGTTATTCACTTCGCCTACCTCAGGAATTCATTGCCAGCGGCAGTGGATTGGAACAACGTCACGCCTGTCTGCGCGCTTTGGCGCTAATGCCGCATGTCTAAGACGATTAGCCCGACTCAAAGAAGGTTTTCCTTATTGGCAAGTATTGTTTGCTGCATTCCCATGCTGCTGCAATTGCCGGTCGCCTTGATGTTTGTGCTGATCCTTAGCCTCGGCCTTGCATTTTTTTATCCGAGACAACTACCCGGCCTACTTCGCTTTTTGCTGGTAGGCTTGCTCGGTGCAACCGTATTGACCAGCTACAATTTTGGAATTGGCCGCGATGCCGCCAGTGCCGGTTTGCTTGCGATGCTGGCGCTGAAGCCATTCGAAACGCATACCCAACGCGATGCCAAAAGCCTGCTCGGATTTTCTTTATTTGCGCCTTTCGCGGCGTTTCTGCAAGACCAGGGGCCGTTAACGCTCGGCCTGAGCTTTCCTGCATTCCTGCTTTGCCTGATGGCATTCGCCGAACTTGCGAAAACCGACAATACGTCATGGTCTGCTTCCATTAAAAATGCGGCGAGCGCAGCGCTGATTGCGCTTCCATTGGCACTCGTAGGTTTCTGGCTATTCCCGCGATTATCAACGCCTCTATGGGGCTTGCCACAGAATGCCATCGGCGGCAAAGGCTTGGGCGACCGGATGGAACCCAGCGAATGGCTCGATAAACTGGCAGATGATCGAATCGTGATTCGGGCAAAATTTTTTTCCCGCACACCTAATCGCAACCAAATGTATTGGCGCGGCCCTGTACTGACTCACTTCGACGGTAGCGCATGGATTCGCGACCAAGGTGCAAAAGTACGGGCACGTCCTGCATTAGAGCCTGATCGAAACAGCATTCGTTACGAAGTGATGCTCGAACCGACCTCAACCACGGATTTAGTGGTGCTGGATTTGCCAATAACGGCGCCGGAAAATTCCAGGCTCAGCTATGAATTTACATCGATGGTGAGAGCGCCGATTGATTCTGTGCAACGCTATCAAGGTGAATCGACTTTACTTCCGAGGTTTTCCGAACCACTCGACGACGTCAGTCGATTATTGAATCTACGGCTGCCGCCAGGGCTCAATCCACGCACGCACGCACTCGCTCAAAGCTGGATGAACGAGAATCCTGATCCCGTAGTCCTGGCAAACCGCTTTCAAGACTGGATTCGCAAAGATTTTATCTACACCCTCGATGCACCTTTGCTCGGACGCAATAGTGCCGACGATTTCCTGTTCAATACCCGACGCGGGTTTTGTCAGCACTTCAGCTCGTCGTTTGCGGTATTCATGCGCTCGGCCGGGGTTCCGACACGCGTTGTTACCGGCTTCGTAGGCGGCCGTCACAATGAATTCGGCGACTATTGGATGCTGTACGCCAAGGACGCCCATGCATGGAATGAAATCTGGATAGAAGGCCGCGGCTGGCTGCGGGTAGACCCCACGGCGGCGGTCGCTCCCGAAAATATTCTGGACACGGCAGAGGACTTGCAAGGCACTGAAAATTTTGCCGAGTCGATGCTGACTTCCACACTCGAAACCAGTGACTGGTTGAGGCGCAGCTGGAATGAGCTGGTGCTTGGCTATGACGCAAGTCGCCAGAGAAATTTATTGCGCCCACTCGGCCTTGATACAAACGATGCAAAACAATTGACCTTTGTTTTCATGATTGGAGCCGGAATCGCACTGGCTTTTACCTTGATGCTTTTATTGCGTCAACGTCGCGAAGATTTGCATGAAGTCGAACACGCGTGGCGGGTATTCATCAGAAGAATGCGTAAACAGCGGATCGTTAAATTGCCGCACGAACCCGCCAGTCTTTTCGCAGAACGTGTTACCAAGCTTTACCAAAGCAAAACGCCGGAATCGGCTGAACGAATCAGACAACTCTGCGGGCGCTACACTCAGTGGCGTTACGAAAACAGGGAATTCGATTCAGTTGAAATTAAACAACTGGCCACGGATTTAAGGCAATTTAAACCTATCTAAACCACCGGGAATTACTTATGCGAACCGCAGTTGTTGTTTTATCCGCCTGTTTGCTGAGTGCCTGCGTGACCGGGCCAAAGCCGCTTCGCGGCGAGTTCTCCGCCATATCTCCTGCACAGGCATCGAAACAAAATACCGTCAATGCAAAAGTGCGCTGGGGCGGACGAATCGTTGCCGTCAACAACAGAACCGATCGTACCTGTTTTGAGATTGTCGGCCTGTATTTGAGCAGTGGCGCCAGACCACAAAAACTGGATAAAAGCGAAGGTCGTTTTATTGCCTGCCGCAACGGCTTCTACGATCCGGATGTATTCAAGGCCGGACGTGAAATCACCATTACCGGGGCGATTGATAAATTCGAGAATGGCAAGATCGGCGATTACGACTATCGTTACCCGTGGGTCAGTGCCGATGTAGTTTATCTGTGGCCCGAACGTCGCGATGTCGATGTCATTGTCGAACGACCGTTCTTTATTTGGTGATAGCAGATTCCGTAGGATCGCCTTCAGGCGCGACAGCTCTGTGCAAAGGCTAATCGCGCCTAAAGGCGATCCTACGATTGAATATTCAGCCTGGCGGCCAATGCATTGAGCGCCCTGCCAGCAAATGCAGATGAATATGAAAAACGGTTTGACCGCCGTCGTGATTGCAGTTGATCACGGCGCGGTAACCGTTTTCGGCAAAACCTTCCTGCTTGGCATACGCGGCGGCGGCAATCATCAAGCGGCCGACATATTCGGCATCGCTTGCACTTAAATCATTCAAAGTCGACTTTGCGATTTTTGGAATAAACAGTACGTGCACCGGTGCCTGCGGGTTGATATCGCGAAATGCCAGCACATGCTCGTCTTCATAAACGATATCGGCCGGAATTTCGCGGCGGATTATTTTGCTGAAAATGGTGTCGGTCATAATTACATCCTCAACAAGAAATTACTCGAGCACTTCGAGACGCGATCCGAATGCATGCGCCAGTGTTCCGCGATCCACATATTCCAATTCACCGCCAAGCGGTACGCCATGTGCAAGGCGGCTTGGGTGCACATCGAATTGCCGCGCCAATTGCGCAAGATAATGCGAGGTCGCTTCGCCTTCCACGGTTGGATTGGTCGCAATAATCAATTCCTTGATTTCGCCATGCGCCATTCGCGTTGCCAGCTTGTCCAGACCCAACTCTTTCGGGCCCAAGCCATCCAGCGGCGATAACCGCCCCTGCAAAATAAAATAGAAACCGCGAAAGCCGGTTGCCTGCTCGATCACCAATCTATCGGCCGGCGTTTCGACCACGCAAAGCAAATGCTTGTCGCGCGACGGGCTCATGCAAATCTGGCAAACCGGTGTTTCGGAAAAGTCGCGGCATTGTTCGCAATGGCCAATTTTTTCCGCGGCCTCTGCCAATGTTTTTGACAGACGCACGGCGGCATCGCGATTGCGTTCAAGCAATTGATACGCCATGCGTTGGGCAGATTTCTGCCCAACGCCAGGCAAGCAACGCAAGGCTTCAATCAACTGTTCCAGTAACGGCGATGTGCTCATTTAGGCTGCTTGCGGATCAAAACAAGCCCGGAATTTTCATGCCTTTTGGAATCGGCATACCGGCAGTTGCCGCCGACATGCGGGTTTCGCTTTCGGCATTGGCTTTCGCAACGGCATCGTTGAACGCAGCCGTAATCAGGTCTTCCAGCATTTCACCATCGGCCAGCAAGGATGGGTCGATGCGAACCTTGCGGGTTTCCATTTTGCCGGTCAGGGTAATGCTGACCATGCCGCCGCCGCTGGTGCCGGTGACTTCCAGCGCTGCCAGTTCTTCCTGCGCACGCTTCATGTTTTCCTGCATACGCTGAGCTTGTTGCATCATTTGTGCGATATTGCCACGCATAAAAAATCTCTCTCTAATCTAAAGGACGGATGGAATCGGGCACGATTTGCGCACCCTGTTGAAGTAGTTGCGACACCACGGGATCGGCCATGAAAGCGCTCTGGGCATCGGTTTGTTTTTCGCTGCGAACTCTTTCGGTACGGTCGTGCAGAGTTTCGGATTGAATCTTTGCTTTTTCGAAAAGGATTTTCGGAAGTTCGCCAATGGCAGGTGCCAGTTTCTGTGCCAGGCTTGCCACCACGGCATCGCTGCGCAAGTGCAGAAGATTATCCGGCAAGGCCAACTTCAAAATGCCGTTATCGAATGCGACAAAAACCGAATGTGCTGCAAGTTCGCGTGTTGGCCCCTTCAATTCCGCAGCTTCAATAACATCGAGCCATTGTTCGTGATGTTTTAATTCACGTTTGTTCTGATGACTGGTTATTGCCGTAGCTACCTGCGTCTGAGCCTGAACGACGGTTGATTCAATTGGCGATGGCTTGATAGCTGGAATTGCTACGGCGGCTTGTGTCGGCGCAACAGTCGGTTTAGACACTGGCTTTGCCGTGGCCGGCGGCGCAACACTCTCGCCTTCGGTCATTGGACGAAATGCGAGCATCCGCAACAAACTCATTTCGAAACCCGCACGCGGGCTGGGGGCAAATGCCAAATCACGACGGCCATTGGTCGCCATCTGGTACCAGAGTTGTACTTGCTCGGCACTTAAACGCGATGCAAGCGTCGCAAAATCGACCGAGGTGGATTCAACTTCATAACCCGGAACCAATTGCACGCATTGCAGCTGATGCAAGGCGATTGCCAGGTCTTCCAGCACATGGGCAAAGTCCGGTGAATACACCGACATCGCTTCGACATTGGCCATCAAAGCGGCGGCATCGCCGA
The DNA here is from genome assembly GCA_036676335.1 of Arenimonas sp. Taxonomy (GTDB): domain Bacteria; phylum Pseudomonadota; class Gammaproteobacteria; order Xanthomonadales; family Xanthomonadaceae; genus Arenimonas. Next base: position 377,372 of record JAKFDD010000011.1, read on the forward strand.
GCGATAAGGCATCAAGGATTCCACCGACCTGGGCATGATCGACCGTGCCCAGCATCGCATTGACGCTGGCTGCCGTCAGTTTCCCGCCGGTATAGGCAATCGCCTGATCCAGCAAAGACAATCCATCGCGCAAACTACCATCGGCGCTGCGTGCAAGTAATTTGACCGCTGCCGTTTCGGCTTCGATATTTTCGGCAGCGAGAATTTTCGCAATTTGTCCGCCGATCTGGTTTTCATCGAGGCGACGCAAATTAAATTGCAGACAGCGCGACAACACGGTGACCGGCAATTTTTGCGGGTCGGTCGTCGCGAGCAAAAACTTCACATGACCGGGTGGTTCTTCGAGCGTCTTCAGCAGCGCATTGAAGGCGCTTTTCGAAAGCATGTGGACTTCGTCGATCAGATAGACTTTCGTGCGGCCACGGGCCGGCATGTATTGCGCGTTTTCAATCAGATCGCGCACATCGTCAACGCCGGTATTGCTGGCGGCATCGATTTCGAGAAGGTCGACAAAACGGCCGGCATCGATATCCAGGCAGGCATTGCAAACACCGCATGGATCGGAACTCTCGCCTTTTTCGCAGTTCAAACTTTTCGCGAAAATACGGGCAATCGTGGTTTTACCGACACCACGGGTACCGGTAAACAGGAAAGCATGATGCACACGACCAGTGTCCAGGGCGTTTGTCAGGGCTTTGACAACATGTTCCTGGCCAACCAGTTCGGTAAATTTTTTCGGCCGCCATTTGCGGGCCAACACCAGATATGACATTCGCGTTTCCTTCGTGTCCGCCATTGTGCCAAGCGCGGGCGTTCGAGCCAAGGAAAAGAATCAAAACCTTATTAAAACGCTCGTTCAGGATGGAATCTGGCCATATCTCACACTTATCATTTGAGTTTTGCTTGTTCGAAGAGGCCTGAAAAGGTACAATTCGCGCCCTGCGCCTAGCTATGCTTTCGCAGTAAAGTTCTGCGGAGAGATGTCCGAGTGGTTTAAGGAGCACGCCTGGAAAGTGTGTGTACGGTTTAAACCCGTACCGAGGGTTCGAATCCCTCTTTCTCCGCCATTTTTCAAAAGCCATCAGTCGTATCGATGGCTTTTTGTTACTAGATGGTCTGTTTCTATGGTGGCCCCGTTGGCCCCTCGCGACGATAGGTTGAAAACTCCGCCAGGGCCGGAAGGCAGCAACGGTATTGACTGATTCGTGCGCCGAGGCAAGTTGGCGGGGCCGCCACCTTTAGATTCTTGTAGGAGGCCGCTTGCGGGCGACCATGCGGGCCCAAGGGCCCTCCTACGAAGTCGGATGCAGCCAATCCGAGCTACCGTCTTCATAGCGCTCTTTCTTCCAGATTGGCACCCGCTGCTTGACCTCGTCGATGACGTAGCGACAGGCAGCGAAAGCGGCGTCTCGATGGGCTGCCGTCACCCCCACCCAGACCGCGCAGTCGCCAATCGCCAAATTACCGGTTCGATGGACACACACAGCATCCAGAATTACGAAGTTCTCACGGGCTTCGAGTAGAATTTTTTCGCCCTCGGACTCGGCCAGGGTTTTGTAGGCTTGGTAAGCCAGGGCCTGCACAGCACGATCGCAATGATGATTGCGCACCCAACCCTCGAAACAGATAAAGGCGCCGGCCTGATCGTGCTGCATTGATTGCTTCAAAGCCTCACTATCGATTGGTTGTTCGGATATTTGAAATTTGTTCATCCGCCCGACACCGGTGGAATAAACGCAATTTCGTTGCCGTCGCGAATTTCGTGCTGCCAACCAACAAAAACGCCATCCACGGCGACGCGGATATTGGCCGGTTGGAATTTGAATTGATATTTCTGCTTCAGGCTTTCAAACAAAGCCGTCAATGAGACCGGTTTTTCGATCGTTTCCGAATCAATGCCGGCGGCCTCCTGAAAACTGGCGAAATATAAAACCGTAATAGTCATAGTAATTTGCTGATCGCCGTTTTACCGCCGCGCTTTTCGACCAATCGTGTCGGACCGATTTCGATGTCCTGGCTGAGCGCCTTGCACATATCGTAGATCGTCAATGCAGCAATGCTTGCGCCCATCAAGGCTTCCATTTCAACGCCAGTACGATGCTGGGTTTTAACGGTGCAGCTGATGCGCAAACGTTCCGAATCATGCCAGTCAATCAGGATTTTGATGCCGTCAATCGGCAGCGCATGGCAAAACGGGATCAGTTCGTCGGTACGTTTCACCGCCATCGTTCCGGCAATGATTGCAGTATCGATAATCGCGCCTTTTTTGGTAGCCATATTCGATTTGATCAATTCTTTGGCAACGGCTTTCGGGAATACGACATTTGTCACCGCAGTAGCCAATCTGGCCGTTATCGCCTTATCCGTAACATCAACCATTGCAGGACGTCCGGCGGGGTCGATGTGCGTGAGTTTTTTCGTACTTGTTGATTTCCCAGCCATCTCAGCCTCCGATGAAATACATTTCAATTTTTTTATTATGTTTTGTTTGCGAATGCCTTAATTCGCTGTAACGATCGGCGCGACTCGTCCAGATTTTATTCAGCTTCTGATTCAATGCATCCTCGCCCTGCTCAAGCTCGGCGCGAATATCGTGGCCTTTGCCGGCAAACAGGCAGGTGTATACATGACCGTCGGCCGAGAGTCGCGCGCGATGGCAATCACCGCAAAATGGTTCACTGACCGAACTGACGAAGCCGATCTCGCCATTGCCATCGGCAAAACGATAACGCGACGCGACTTCGCCGCGATAATTCGCCGACACCGGCTGCAATGGCCAATGCTGATTAATCAATGTCTGTAATTGTTTTGATGGCACCACGTCTTGCAGCGACCAACCATTGCAATTGCCGACATCCATGTATTCGATAAAGCGCAGCACATGCTTCGTTCCACGAAATTTTTCCACCAGCGGCAGGACCTGGTCTTCATTGATACCGCGTTGAATCACCGCATTGATTTTCAGCGAGGAAAACCCTGCAGCTTCTGCGGCTTCGATACCTCTCAACACATCGTGCACCTGCCCCCGGCCGCCGGATAATTGCGAAAACACGTCGGTATCGAGCGCATCCAGACTGACCGTCAGGCGATGCAAGCCCGCCTGTTTCAAGGCCTGCGCCTGCTTCTCAAGCAGGGAGCCATTGGTGGTTAATGCGATATCTTCCAATTCCGGAATATGTGCCAGGCGTTCGATCAAATCGGGAAGATTTTTGCGAAGCAGCGGTTCGCCACCGGTCAATCGCAGTTTACTAACGCCAAGTTTCACGAAAGCTTTCACAGCTAGTTCGATTTGGTCGAAAGAAAGTCGCGCCGCATTTTGCAAGGTCGCATCATCCGGTGTTTTATCGGCCGGCATGCAATACGGGCAACGAAAATTGCAGGCTTCAATCACCGAAACGCGCAAGTCATGCACTGGCCGGGATAATTTATCCAGTGGCAACGAGATCATATTTTGTAGTTGGGCATTCATGATTTTGCCATGCGGGTTTCAGTCGGGTTCGGCAAAGCGGCCACTTCACCACGCCTGGCAATGCGATAGCCCCGCGCCTCAAGTTTTTCACCGTGCATCTGCGACTCATAGTGATAAAACGCACATCGCTGCAATAATTCCGCGGAATATTCGCGTTCCAGATCTTCGATGCCGCTATGCGAGGGGTTGCCCTGCCAGGCGCAGTCATGCGCAATGAATTCATTGGCATCGGCATACTTCGCCAGCATTTCGGGAATTGGACGGGTATCGCCGCTCCAGATTACGCAACCATGCAAGCGCAAGGCGTATGCGGTTTCCGGCAAATGATGTCGGACTGGAAAAACGTCATACCAGAATCCGTTGTGCCAGAAGCCTTTCGACACCGGCACAAGTTGAAAGCCATCCCACCAATTCGCGCCACCTTCGGAAATAACACCCGGATATTCGGCCAGGCGCTGCTGCAAATATGGCAACACGGTAACCGGCACATACAAACGAACCTTGCCGCGCTTGGCTTCATCGAAATAGCTTTTGAAAAACAGCCTTTCCAGGCCAGCCACGTGGTCCATATGCACATGGGTGATGAAAACGGCATCCGGCATCGCCTGATAATGTTGTGCATAGGCAGTCAGGGCTTCCTGCCCGCAATCAATCATCAACTCGGGCTTGCCATCGCACTCGATTACCGACGAGGCCGAACCCAGCTCAATCGCCTGCGCATTGCCTACGCCCAGAAAACGTAATGTCCAACTCATTTTTCCAACTCCGCATCATGCGCCGCACGCAGAATCTGCATGCCGGCCTGGATGGTTTCTTCACCGACCTCGCCACGATATTTCAAAAGCGAACGCTGCAATCGCTGCAATACATCCACGCACCATGGTCCCGTTTTTGCCGTGAATAATGCCTTGTCCCAATCAATCAACCATATTTTACCGCCAGCATCGATCAGGATATTTTGCGCATTCAAATCGGCATGTTGTGCGCCGGCCTTATGAAAATGCGCAATACATTTACCCAATGCCGCCCAAGGCGCCGATTCGGTTTGTGCGTGCACGCAATCGAGAAAGCTGCGGCTATCCGGAATACGCTCGATCAGGATGGCAGCGCGATAAAACAAACCGCTTCTTGAATACATGGCAGCGATGGGTTTGGGCACAGGTAGATCTTTTTTTCGCAGCGACTGCATGAAAATGAATTCGTGAATGCTTCTGACACTCGCTTCATCGCGCCAGAAATAACGTGCATCGCTGATTTTCGCGGCCCAGCCGCCACGCCGATAATGGCGCAATACGGCATCGCCAAATTGCCCCTGCACGAACCAGGCAGCGCCACGCCCGCCTTTTCCGTTGACCGGTTTTGCTGCCTCGCCATAATGCGCAGGATCGAAAAAAATCGAATCTGCTTGCTGCCATAGCCTTGTGTCGAACACAATCGCACCTTGTTCACCTTGCGGGTGAATCGGCACTCGACTATTTGGCGCTGTGTTCGATGAATCCATAACCGGAAGTTTAAAGTGTTTGACCCACTAATGCCTGCACCAGCATCCATCTGCATTTTACGCCTGTCTGCGCTTGGTGATGCCACTCATGTGCTGCCATTGCTGAACACTTTGCGCACTGCCTGGCCCGATACTCGCATCACCTGGGTGCTTGGCAAGGGGGAAGCCAAACTGGTTGAAGGCCTGGAGGATGTCGAGCTGGTTGTTTACGACAAGAAAACCGGTATCAAAGGCATGCGCGAACTGCGCAAAAAATTCGCAGGCCGCCGTTTCGATGTTTTATTGCAAATGCAGTTGGCGCTTCGGGCCAATTTTTTATCGGCATTTATTCCGGCAAAAATCCGGGTCGGCTACGATGCCGGCCGCAGCAAGGAATTACATTCCTTGTTTATCAATCGCCGAATCAGCAGCGGCGATCATCACGTACTCGACGTATTCGGAAAATTCTGCGAACCACTCGGTTTGAAACAAGACAATGTGAAATGGAACATTCCAATTCCCGCGGAGGCACGCGACTGGGCAGCCGAACAATTACCCGGCAAGCAAAAGACCATGATCATCTCGCCTTGTTCAAGCCATGAACTGCGCAATTGGTCGCCGGAAGGCTACGCTGCCCTTGCGCGTCATGCGCATCAGAAGCACTGGCGTGTTGTGATCTGCGGTGGCCGGAGCGAGCTGGAAAGAAATACTACCGATGCCATCATCAAGCTGGCCGGCATACCGATCATTGACCTGGTTGGCAAAGACACCCTGAAACAATTGCTGGCACTGCTTGAACGCGCGGATCTGTTGCTGTCGCCGGACTCAGGGCCATTGCATATGGCAAATGCCGTCGGCACCAAAATAATCGGCTTGTATGCCTGCACCGACGGCGAACGCAGCGGCCCCTATTCCGATCGCCGCTATTGCGTGAATTATTACGAACAAGCGGCGCTCAGCTTCATGAACAAACCTGCCAATCAACTTCCCTGGGGGAAACGCATCGAGTTTCCCGGTGTAATGGATTTGATTACCGTTGATGAAGTAACGACCTGTTTTGATCGTTACTGCGCAGACCATTCAAACTAAGGCGTGCGGTAATCCTGATAGGATTTTTCTTCCACGTAGGAAGAACCCAAAGCCAGGTTTATGTCTTTCTTGATTTTCGCACGCGTATCGTTTTCGAAATAAACCGCACGTGCCAGACGAATAAATTCGGCATCGAACAGCTGTTGCTTTTCCTGGATGCGAATATCGTCTTCGATCACCCAGAGGCTCTCGTTGATTTTTTTCAGATCGGCGCGCAATGCGCTGATATCGGTTTTTGAAGCAGGATGCGCCGCCCAGGTTTTATTCAGCGCATCCAGTTCCTTGCGCACATTGACCAGCTTCGTTTCATCGCTCATGCGTTCGGATTTGATTTCAAGAATCGCGATTTTATCGAGCAATTCACCAAAGGAGACTGGCACTAGAATTTCGGACATGGAGATATCTCGTTATAACGAGGGCGCAGTATATCGCCATGTCCGGCAGTGAAGAAGCTCGCGAGCTCCAATCGCTACATTTTCGATTTGGTGCTGACATTCTCGATACGCCAAGCTCCGGCTTCCTTGATCAGCTTAACCACACCGGTCATTTTGCTGCCATCGGATTCCTTGCCATCAATTTGCAGCTCGGCGCGAGCGGCGTCCGCACGACCCGACACGATTCTTACCTCTGCCGGCTCGAATGCCTTGATCATTGCCATCATTTTCGGAAATTCGGGATCTTTACGTGCCTCTCGCATTTTGTCCCCTCTTTCCTTTGTCGCTAGCTTCAACATGGTGTCGATGTCGCCGCCCAAGGTTGCACGATGCATAGCCAGATAGACCTTGCCTGGCTCGCCGCCGCCCGCAGGCAAAGCCACGCCCCAGGGTTTCGGCAATGCCGCTGGCGGACCTTTACCGCCTATCGCGACATCAAACAGCAGGTCGCATTTAAGATCGTCGTCATCGGTCAGAAGAAACCGTCCGTTCGCCCGTGTCGCCATCGGTACTTTCAATTGCAGCTTTCCAACTTCATTGCTCGACAGGGACCGGTTATTGCCAGGCGGCACATACAACGATAAGCCCTCGATTAATTTGCCGTCGGCAGAGAAACGCAACTCCAGTTTCGCACTGCCGTTCTCGAAAACCTGGTCCATCACGGCATCATCGATTTCATCCGGTTTGGCTGCCGCCAAAGCGGCATGGTCCATCGCTTTGGTCGTGAACCACAGCATCGGGACTTTTTGCTTTTCCTCGAACGGATCAGGTGCCAAAGCTGCGTGGGCATCGACAAATACCAGTGGCTTGCCTTCATAAGTACATTGGCCCTTGACGCCGGCCTGGGCTGCCGAACAAACGGAAACGGTCAGCAATATTGAACAATAGGCTAATGATTTCATGAACTTCCCCCGAAAACATGGCGTGTTCTCGATAAAACGGCAATGGCGACGGGTTACGGACAGTTACTCGAAAATCACGCCCCAGGCGCGAAGCTTGTCTTCATAGCGAACACTTGCATTCGCCGGACTGGTCGAAGGCAATCGCTGAATGGCGATGCCGGCTTGAGCCGGAGACAACTGCGGCAATACGTGTTTCCGGTAGCAAACTTCGGCGAAAGTGCCATTGAAAAAAATGCGCCGGATATTTGAATTCATTGCCAGGAAGCCTCGGAAATCATTGGCCTGAGCGCTTGAGACTTCAATCGCCGAATCCAGGCTTCCGGCACGCTCGCAGGAATGCAAAACATCCCAAAGTGCGATGCGATGATCATTTAGCATTTGTAATCGGCGTTCATATGGCAAATCATTTTCATTGCCGGTTAGCGTGCTCATTATTCGCCAAAAAACATTGCGTGGATTGGCGTAGTACTGCCCTTGCTTCAATGACTCTCCACCCGGCATGCTGCCCAAAATCAACGTATGAGCTTCAGCCGTAAAAATCGGAGCGAATCCGCTAATTCGGTTTTTACTGGATTCTGAAGTAGTCATTTCAGTCAAACCACACTCAAGGACAAACACGATATCAATATCCGGCTTAACAGCTCGGAATGATGGTTTTCAATGGTGCTGAAAAATTTATCTAGCGGGGCGGAAAATCCGGATCCATGGTGTTCTCGGGCGTCTGCGGACGTCCGAACAAGAAACCCTGCGCATGGATAAAGCCCAACTCCCGCAAACGATTCAGTTGATCTTCGGTTTCGATACCTTCCGGCACGATATTGATGCACATCTTCTCGCCCAGCAAACGGATCAGATCCATGATGTGTTCGACATTGCGGCTATTACCGAGTTGCCGCACGAAACTCTGGTCGACCTTGATAGTGTCGAACGGGAAACGATATAAATGACTGAGCGAAGAATAGCCTGTTCCGAAATCATCCAGTACCACGCCAACACCCAGTTTTTTCAAACGCATGATGATATCGTGCGCAGTGTCGAGATTTTCGATGATGGCGGTCTCGGTGACTTCAAGTTTAAGCACTCTGCCCGGCAGGCCTGTCTCTCGCAGTATCGCCTGGACCCGGTCGGGCATTTCCACCATGCCGAGCTGCTTGGCCGACAGATTTACCGACATCGTCAATTCATCAGTGACCTGGCAATCGCGTCTCCACTCCATCAATTGCGTACAAGCCATGCGCACAACCGACATGTCCAGATCGATAATCAGGCCGGTTTCTTCGGCCAGTGGAATGAATTCCATTGGTGCAATCAAACCCTTGACCGGGTGCATCCAGCGCAGCAATGCCTCGTAACCGGTAACAGCACGATCATCGAGCCTGGTAATCGCCTGGTAATGCAAACGCAGTTGATCGGTGCCGATCGCGGCGCGCAGATCCTTCTCCATCTCGAAAGTACGCAGGCTACTTTCGTGCATGCTTTCATCAAACATCACTGCGCAATTACGACCTGTCGTTTTTGCGCGATACATGGCCGTGTCGGCGTTACGCAACAGCTCTTCGGAGGTATAGGTACCAATGTCGGCGAACACATAGCCAATACTCGAGCCAACGACAACATCTTGCCCGGCCAGTCGGACAGGAGGCACCAACACTGCCAGCAACTGTTCGGCCTTGCGCTGCACTTCATTGGCTTCGTGCAGATTTTCGAACAACAAAACAAATTCGTCTCCACCGACACGCGCCAGCGTATCGTGCTCTCGCACTTGTCCGCGCCAGCGACGACAAATTTCGATCAACAGCTCATCGCCCGCACCGTGTCCAAGACTGTCATTAACTAATTTAAAGCGGTCCAGATCCAGATATAACACCGCAAATTTTTTGCTTGGATCGCGTCGATGCAAACGCACCGCCTGCTTGATGCGATCAAGCAATAAGGCACGATTTGGCAATCCGGTCAGACTGTCGTGCAAGGCATCGTGCTGAAGACGTTCTTCGGCACGCTTGCGCACGGAAATCTCGGTCTGTGAACCAGCGATGCGTTCTATGCCATCGACTTTGCTGCGGCTACGAACGCCGCGCGCCAGCATCCAGCGATATAAACCATCCTTGTGCCGAAGCCGATGTTCAACTTCGATATGCGTTGTGTGACCAGCACGGTGAGCTTCGATCGCGCCTTCGATCAGGCTGCGATCTTCCGGATGGACCCGGTTAAGCCATCCATCAATACTGGCTTCGAGTTCATCTGGTGCGAAGCCAAGTTGTTCTTTCCAGCGTGGCGAGAAATACATTTCTCCGGTCTGCGGGTTCCAATCCCAAAGACCGTCATTCGCACCATTGGTTGCACGTTGGTAACGCTCTTCGCTTGCTCGCATCGAAAACTCGGCTCGAACCTGGGCGCTGACGTCTTCGATACTGCCTTCCATGCCAATCAGCTCACCATGAGCGTCGTTGACTGCACGAACATTTTCATTTACCCAGATAATCTCGCCATCGCGACGACGCAGTTGCATCCGTTGATTGCGTACGAAACCCTGGCTGCTCAAGGCATCCAGCAAGACCGAACGATCAGTGGTTTCAAGATAAAAGGAAGAAACTTTCGGAGCGTCCGGACCAATCAGCTGTCTCGGCGAATCGTAGCCAAGGATACGGGCACAGGCGGGATTGGCAATCACAAAATGACCATCTATCGTGGTCCGGAAAACACCTTCCACAGCTTGCTCGAACAAGTCCTGATAACGCTGCTCACTCTGCTTGAGTGCACTGATATCCCGCAGCAAGGTTACGGCGCCCTCGAACTTTCCGCTTTTGTCGACTATGGGCTCGGCATTCACCAGCAGATGTCGCGCTGGCATGCCGTTGCCGCCCAGCAGCATTTCGACGTTACGTACTTCATGTCCATCGAGCGCGCGACTTAAAGGCTGAGCCCCGGACTCAAGTACCGTACCGGTCATCGGATCACGCAAGCTGTTTATCTTGCGTAGCCCTGTGCTTGCCATGTCGCAGTCTGCCAAACCGAGCATTTCGCAGGCACCTAAATTAAACAGCGTCAGTTGCCCGTCTAAATCGCAAGCAACCAGGCCATCGGGAATCGTGTCGAGTACGCTTTCAATGAAAGACTGATCGCGCTGCAATCGTTCTTCCAATTGCATGCGACTGGTGATATCGCGCATCAGAACCAAGCGCGCAGCGTAGCCGGAGAACTCGATGTCATGTGCACTTAACTCGACGTTGATAATGCTGCCATTCTTTTTCAGATGGCGATAACGACGTATAGGTCTGAAGCCGGATTTTTGCTCGGCCGTTTCTTGCAGCAGGATCGAAACATCTTCGGCCGGACGGATATCTTTCAAAGTCATCGCCAGGAACTCGGCACGACTGTAGCCATAATGGGTCAAGGCGGCGTCGTTTACCGCCAGAAATGCCAGCGTATCCTGGGCATAGATCCACATCGGCTGGGGATTATGATCGAACAGCATCGCTAACGCCCCACGCGTACCACTCTCTTTGGTGATGGTATTGATCGTCATGTTAGTAATACTAACCGCATAACCATGGTTCCGGAAGGGGTTTTGGGTATGCAGTTTATTAAGGTGAATGAGAGCTAGAGAGGATTATCGGCTGACTGAATGGAAAAATTCAGTGGGGGTTTATGCGCCTCAGGGTTCCTTACCTTGTAACCTTAGAGTATTACGCAGTCGTATCGCGTTAATTACCGCCACCGAGTTTCTAAAGTGGAAGCCGGTTCCCGATAAAGTTCACCAAAGTTCCCATCGTGCTCGGATCAAAATTGCTCAATCCGATAACGACGTAGTTTTTCTCTGGATACACGAATATGACGGCATTCATGCCAGGTGCTCCGCCTTCGTGCCCGTAACGACGATCCCGGTCTTTTCCGCTAGGCATAAATCCAAAACCGTACCAACGTTTATTATTTTGTGGCGAAGTCGCAGCTTCCAGGTTAGTGCTAGAAATTAATCTGCCTTGTTGTAGAGCTTTCACAAATTTCAGTAAATCGCCGACCGTGCTGTAGCTGCCGCCGGCCGCCGTGCCACGCCATGGCAGTGACGCTTTTTCTTCAATCCATTTGTCGTTTTCAATCGTGTAGGCAATTGCACGTCCCGGGATGTCGATTGACTCGGGTTCAGCGCCTGTCGATGTCATGCCTGCAGGCTTGAAGATATGTTGTTCAACATAATCGTAGTAAGTTTGCCCAGAGGCAGACTCGATAATCGCGCCGAGTACGATATAGCCGAAGTTCGAGTACTTATCTTGCGTGCCAGGATCGAAACCCAAAGCCTGGGAGCCATAATGCTGAACATAGTCGACATGCGTTTTCAGGCGCCTGGAATTGTTCGCGAAGTCCTTTTCAAAAACCTCACCTAGGCCACTAGTGTGATTCAAAAGTTGTCTTATCGTGATACGTTTTGCGACCGACTGATCGGGAAAGCTTTTCAGATGCTGCGCAACGGAATCGTCCAGTGACAACTTCCCAGCTTCTATCAGTTGCAAGATGGCGACCGCAGTAAACATCTTTCCGACCGATGCCAATCGAAATTTCGTCCGTTGATTATTTGCCAACTTTTTCGTGCGATCGGCCTCGCCGCCGCTCCAGTCGAATAATATTTTGTCTTCTTGCGCCAGGATCAGGGAGCCGGAAATCTTGTCCGATTTTTCCAGCGCATCCAGTTTTTCTCTGGTTTTGTTGAGTAACTCCGGAAGCTGCAACCGCTGTATTTTCAACTCATCGGGAAGTTCTGTTCCTTCCAGTTGGAATTTGACGACCTCAGTCGGATTTTTATCGCCCACGATGTACGTGACCAGCAATGCCATATCGGAGTTTCTTTGTCGTACGAAGGCATGTACTTCGTAAGGGGTAATGCTGGTCGTTCGAAGAACATCGAACCCGCCAGTCGCCTCGCGAAATTCAAGCTCGTCTTCAACTTTTCCCTTTTTTTCGTATATGGACAAATACTCCTGGATTTTTACCGGGTCGCCCGAATTCAATGCATTGACCCACATATTAAACGCGGCTTTTGCGGGTTCATTAGTCTCTACTTCAGCTGACGAGGCAAAGCTGCAAAAAAGCAATAGAGAAACAAAACATAATTTCCATTTACTCATGAGTTACTGATTCCTTTCCTGGTGAACCATCGACGGAGCTCGAGTGTAGATGAAAAAGGAAAAGGCACAATATAGGGTGCGCAAAAGACTCGACGCATCGGGTTTCGTCGTGCAATCCCTCGCTTTGCTCGGGGCCAGACATGCAGCTGTCCTGATTTGTTCCAGACAAATCAGTCGAACCCACGTGGGGCCTATCAAGTCCTCGCGTCACCGCATAAATAAAAAAGGCCACCCGAAGGCGACCTTTTTTATTTATGGCGGAGAAGGAGGGATTCGAACCCTCGGTAGGCTATTCACCTACGCCTGATTTCGAGTCAGGTACATTCAACCGCTCTGCCACCTCTCCATAATTCGCTTGCTACCGGTTGAAGTAGCAAGGCCGCGAATTATACGCGGCCTTGCGGGGTTTAGGCTAGTTCAAACGGCTGAATCAGCTGCCGGCGCCTTTGGGCATGAAGAAGAAATCGCCGCTTTCGTGGCCCGCATAACGGATTGGCGCATATTGCGGATTTTGCGGGATTGGCGAGTTGATCGAGTTCAGCGCCAATGAGGTCGAAACCTCGCGGTACAGGCGCTGGGCTTCCATCAGGCGATTATTGTCCTGCAGCACGTTCAGGAAGGCGCGTGCGAAGTAACTATGGTTGCCGCTACCGGTATCAGGCACTGGCTGGACGCCACCCGAGGTCAGCGCAGTACGTGACTTGCCACTGGCCATGGTTTTCACATAGGCATTCCATTTTTCCGGGCTGCTGGCGGCGGCCAGATTTGGCACGGCCGCACGCGTCATCGAACCTGAATAACAGGAGTCCGCAACGACCATGATGTGCTTGGCAGGCATAGTGTTCAGGATGTCGCTGATGGCCGCATTCGAAATCCAGGACTTCGAATTATTCGCGGCGCCATCGGTCGGCACCCAATAACCCGTCGCACCGCTTAACTCGCCATGGCCTGCGTAATAAACGAGCAGATTATCTTCGGGTTTCAGTTTTGCCCGCATATCGCTCAAGGCGGTCAGCATTTCCAGACGCGATGCATTCAACACCAGGGTCGTTTGATAGCCGTAGCGGTTTTTCAAGACATTCGAAACGGCAGTCGCATCACTGACCGCACTCTTCAAACTAGGATATTGCGCATCACGATAGGTGTTGTTGCCGATAATCACCGCAAAGAAACGCCCCAGTTTTACGTCGCGCGGCAAGCTGCCGACACCACCGGAACCTGATGCAGCAACGGTACTGCCACCACCGGTTGCCTGCGGCAACATCGTGAACTGAAGTTCGCCGCGAACGCCGGATTGTTCAAGCGCCACCACTTTCACGGCGGTACCGGCCTGGGCGACATCAATTTCTGCGTTGAACGTACCGTTGGCAGCAACCGCGATCGGTTTACCGTTCACGGTGACTTGCTTGATGGTTTTTGCCGATGCAACCCGACCTACGACATTGCGTTTGCCAGGGCCGCGCACGATGGCGGTATTGCGACCACGGGTTGCAACCAGACTAGGTTCAAGGATGTTGAAGTTGGCGCCGCCGGCATACACGCTGGTATCTACACCACCGGCACGACGTTCCAGGGTAGCAATTTGCTGACGCTGCGAATTGATTTGCTGCTCCTGACCGAGCATCTGGTTTTCCAGCAACTTGGTCAGCTCGTCGTCTTTCTGTTGCTTGGCTTGCTGTAATTGCGACTGCGTTTGCTGCAAAGCCGCCTGCGATTGTTGCAAGGCACGACGTTGGTTGTTCAACTGCTCCTGCGTGCGTTTGAGTTGCTCGCGCAATTGCGAGGAGGTGGCTTTTTCACTTTCGACCTGGCCTTGCAAGGTGCCGATCTGTTCGTCCTTGGCTTTCATCTGCACTTCAACAACCGAAGAATACAAAAGCTCGTCTTGAATGCCGGAAGCTTCACGGTACAAATTCAGCGCCATCGCCGGATCCTTGGCTACGCCCAGACCTTCTTCATATAAAAAACCGAGGTTTATCTTGGCGCGATTGTAGCCCTGGTCGGCCGCTTTCTTGAACCACTGATAAGCCATCGCGTAATCGGGTTCGGTACCGAGGCCTTTCGAATAAATCTCGCCGACATTATTTTGTGCTTCGGCACTGCCTGAATTGGCCTGATCCATCCAGACTTTCAAGGCGGTTTGATAGTTTGCGCGATCATACGAGACATATTCACCACCACGGATTTGGCAATCGGCCTGTGAGGTGCGAATCGGGCGACGAGCCGACATGTAAGTGGCTACCCGGCCCAGCGAACGGATTTGTCCTGGTAACAAGCAATCAACAATAAATAAATCTTCCGCGTTTTTCACTGCTGCTCGCGCAGGCTTTACGGGCAAAGCTGCTGTGGCCAACACCAGGCAGCTCATTGCCAGCGTGATGGAAAAACGTGAACCTAAAAATTGCGAACTCATAACCCTGTCTCCGATAAAAGTGCCGAGTGCCCTACGGGCTTATAACAAGGAATAAGCCGGTTGGCATCTAGTGCCATGCCCCGCCACTTCCTGTTACCCAAGTACAAACGCAAAAACGCGACCAGATGCGACAAGCTTCGACCTCACAACCGACAAAAGGCATAAATCTGTCCGTTGTCGGCCAAACCACCACCAAAGCTGTGAAACAGTTCACATGTTGGCACAAGCACGGATTCTACGCCTGCTTCTGCTCGCTTGCTTCGTCCTGCTTTAGCCCTTGTTTACGTTGTCCAGCTAAGGGTTCAATAAATAGGCTTGATGATGATTACCGGTAACCAGCATTTCCAAGACCACCAAACCGGGTCCCAATTCCGGATGACATGTTGTGTATCGGCCCATCTTTCCGACTCTCGATTCAAGCAGAAACCATGATGCTCGATCACATTAATTCCCGGTTTTCCGATTGGACGACGAGCGTGAAATTGACCGCAACCGACCATAAACAAGCCGCTTATTCATCAGCGGCTTGCCTTATCATGCCGATACAACGCATTATGTTGGTTCAGAAAACCCGACCAACCCATCAGCCACGCAGGTTTGCCGCATGATCGAATTCGGTCATCAAAGTCACGTTGGACTAAGACGTGAACTTAACGAGGACACCTATTATGGTGATTCCAAGCTAGGCCTGTGGCTGGTTGCCGACGGCATGGGTGGCCATGAATTTGGCGAGGTGGCCAGTGCGCTGGCGCGTGATGCCGTGGTTCGGGAAGTTCGCAATGGTAAGAGCCTGAGCATTGCCATCCGTTCGGCCGATGAAGACATTATCCACCAGTCCAAGCGCCGCGCTGAAAGTTTGCCGATGGGCACGACGATGGTGGCGGTTAAGGTGAATGGCAATAAATTCGAATTGGCCTGGGTCGGCGATAGTCGCGCCTATCTCTGGAACGGTCACCTCAGCCAGATTTCCTCCGACCACAGTTATGTACAGGAATTAATTGACCAGGGGGCTATCACGGCGGAACAGGCTCGGACTCATCCTCACCGCAATGTGGTGACGCAAGCCTTAGGGGTAACCGACCCGGAGAATCTGAAAGTCGAGACCTTGTCGGGTGAATTCCGCCCCGGGTTTCAGCTATTGCTTTGCAGCGACGGCCTGACCGAAGAAGTCGATGACGCTTCGATCAGTGCGCTTCTCTCGCGCAAGGACTTATCGGCCCAGGAATGCGTTGATCAATTGATCTCTGCTGCGCTCGATGGCGGCGGCTCCGATAATGTTTCGGTGATCTTGCTTCGCAATATTTAATGTTTTTGCAGGAGGGCCTTCTAGGCCCGACCCATAATTACATCAGAAGCCGGGCCTAAAAGGCCCTCCTACATTTTTAATTCGGTTTATTTAATTCGTCTTCGCAGGCATCGTCACTTTTTCACCTGCTTCGCCCGCGCGGGCTACTTCCTCGAGTTTTTTCAGGAGCGGATGATTTGCCTCAACCGCCAATCCTTGCCGGACGATTACGCCACAGCCGACGTAAATTTCCTTCCCGCATAATTGGTAGGCGCCGTCGGCATAGTAATCTGCAATGTCCTGAATACCTTTTAGTGCACGAGCATTTGCGGGATCTTGTTCCAAC
The DNA here is from genome assembly GCA_036676335.1 of Arenimonas sp. Taxonomy (GTDB): domain Bacteria; phylum Pseudomonadota; class Gammaproteobacteria; order Xanthomonadales; family Xanthomonadaceae; genus Arenimonas. Next base: position 393,910 of record JAKFDD010000011.1, read on the forward strand.
ACGCGACGATAGAAATACCAGGCACTATCATCGTCGGGAGTGACTAGTTTCCGATTGACTTCCTTACCGCTGGTATTCAACTCCAGATAATAATCGGCCTGTTTTAACCAGTCTTCGATATTGCCCTGCAAGCCATCAATGGATTCAACTTCCCGAATTCCGCTGCTGGTTCCATTCTGAGTATCGGGCGTTACGACTTGGCTGGAGGTATCCGTGCCGTCCACCGTCGCGACAGAATTGTTTTCGGCTGATTTGTCACCCGACATCAACAACCATCCGATCAAACCAGCTCCCAATAAACCTGCGACACTCACGGTCGGAATGACCCAGGCCGGACGTTCCGTCGCTTTCGAAAGATTTACCCGCGTGCGCTGTTGCGTTGCACCGGTACCAGAAATACGACCTGGGCCACCCACTTTACGGGCAGAACTTTGTTGCAGTACCGCGCCCTGCGGCGCGCTTTCAACCAGCTTGTGCAATGCCTCGACAAAAGATGCACCGGTGTTATATCGCTCGGCCGGATTTTTTGCCATCAAGCCTTGGATGAGTGGTTGTAGCCATTCATAGGGTTCGGGCAATTCCGGAATCGGGTGCGTCACATGCATCAAGGCAACCGTGAAGGGATCGGCCGCCTGGTAAGGAGGATTGCCGACCAATATTTCGTAGAACATTGTGCCAAGACTGTATAAATCAGAGCGCCCATCGACTGGCTCGCCTCTTGCCTGCTCCGGACTCATGTAATCCGGCGTACCAATCGATGCGCCGGCAACGGTCGAACTATTGCTACCGTCCATGGCTTTGGCGATACCGAAGTCGGCAAGCACCACACGACCATCGTTGCGATACAAAACATTTCCCGGTTTCACATCGCGATGCACGAAACCTTTTTGATGGGCGAAATCCAGACCTTGTGCAATATCGCTGATGACATCCAGCGCCTCGGCAACCGTGAGTTCACCGTCGGTAATGCGTTCTTTCAAGGTGCCGCCGGGGATATATTCCGCGGCCAGATAGTAAACGCCGTTATGGGTGCCGATATCAAACACCGTCACCAAATTCGGATGCTGCAATTTGGCGGTGATTTTACCTTCGATCAAAAAACGGCTTGCGAATTCGGCATTGGATGCCAGCACCGGAGACATTACTTTCAATGCGACTTCGCGTTCGAGCGATTTTTGTACGGCCAGGAAAACCGATGCCATACCACCTTCGCCGATCGGGCGAATGATGGTGTAGCCGGGAATATCAATATCGACTGATTTGAGTAGTACCGTTGCGTTCAAAATCTGTTCTCCAAAATCAGTCTGCCCCAACCAGCCGATTGATTATGCATCGTTATCGCGCATTTCCCAATAAATAACGGCTTGTTTGGCTTAACTTGGCCACTGCAAACGGCCGCCGGACTTCTTCGCAATTTTTTCCAGTCTGGCCAGATGCATGGCCTGTTCCGCATCGCTTGCCAGAAGCACTTTATTGGCTGCCTGAACATGCGAATTAATATTAATACTTGCTCGCTGTACCGGGGTTTCATTATTGGACAAACCCAAGTCACCCTGACCTGCGGTCATCGTCAAATAGACTTCACTCAATAATTCCGCATCGAGTAATGCGCCATGCAATGTACGGTGGTTATTGTTGACGTCCAGTCGTTTGCAGAGGGCATCCAGGGAATTCCGCTGGCCGGGAAACCGTTCGCGGGCCATCGCCAGTGTATCGAGCACCGAGGCATGGTCCGACATTCGACCAACATGCGAGCCAATCAGGCTTAATTCATAATTCAGAAAACCGATATCGAAGTTCGCGTTATGGATGATTAATTCTGCGCCTCGAATGAAATCGAGAAACTCCTCTACCACTTCGCCGAATTTTGATTTATCCGACAGAAATTCCCGGCTCAAACCAGTGACTTCCTGCGCACCCATCTCCATGTCGCGCTCGGGATTGAGATACCGCTGAAACGTACGGCCGGTTTTTCGGCGCTGGATTATTTCCACGCATCCAATTTCGACGACCCGGTTTCCCTTTTCCCAGGAAAGGCCGGTCGTTTCTGTGTCCAGTACCACTTGCCGCATCAGGCTGCCTCGCTATTTTTTATTTGGATTGCCTGCTCGCGTGCCAACTCATCTACGCGCTCATTATCGGGATGTCCATTGTGACCTTTCACCCAGTTCCATTTCACTTTGTGAATGGATGCCGCCGATTGCAAGCGTTGCCATAAATCCTGATTTTTCACCGGCTCGCCCGCACTATTTTTCCAACCGCGTTTAAGCCAATTCGGCATCCATTCATTGATACCTTTCAGGACATATTGTGAATCGGAATAAAGCGAAACATTACAGGGCGATTTCAACGCTTCAAGACCCTGTATGGCCGCCATCAATTCCATACGATTATTGGTGGTAAGAATTTCCCCGCCGGCCAATTCACGTTCTTGCTTTTCGTAGCGAAGCAGGCAGGCCCAGCCACCCGGTCCCGGGTTACCGAGACACGCACCGTCGCTATGAATTTCGACATCTTTTCTTTTCATTTCGGTTGTCATCCGTGACTTATCCCTGGGTTCAAATTATAGGCATTGCTGATTTTTCTGATGGGCGTCAAACCGGCTACGCGACGTTTTGCGACCAGGATGTGGCCTGCATAAAAGAGATTCAAAAATCCAGGCTTGGCTTCGTAACGCGGCAACTTCTTTTGCGGCCTTAACCACATTGGGCCTATTTTACTGAGCTTGCTGATTTCCAGACTATGCTTGGCACACATTTGGCGTAACGCGGACGTCCCAACCGGATTAATGCCTTTGGCATGCCAGCGCAGCCGGGTTGGACTTATCGTATTCAGTCCCAGCAATACCAAGACCCCTTCCGGTTTCAGACAACGAACCATTTCCTCAAACAATGCGTCCGGATTCGGTGATGTTTCCAGCACACAAAGACTGTAAACCAACGAGAGCGATTCACTGGTAATCGGCAGATTCTCGTCGTCGCATCGAATGGTACCGGCAAACCCCTGCAGATCACGATACACGCTCACTACCTGCGCGAGCATATTGCCGGACAATTCAGGGGGATAACTGCTGTTCGGGCTCAGATACAGGCCACTATGACCAAAAACCCGGGTAATTTCCGGAATGGCCTGGCGCTGGAATTGCTGCATCAATTGTAGGCCCATGGCCTGTCCGAACCATTCAATGGCGGGGTTGGTCGCTTGACTGGATTGGCTTAGGGCAGGCATGGTCTCAATTCTGCGGCAAACCGTCTTTCAGGTCACGTCTAAATGCTCCACTCGATGCTCAAATGCGAGGCTTTGCCTGAGTTTCAGGACAACTACTTGTGGGTTCTGAGTAACGAGAAAGCACAAGCAATCGTCGTTGACCCCGGCGATGCGCAGATTGTTCTGCTAAAAATGCGTGAAGGCCTCAAACCTGTCGCTATCTTCATAACGCACCATCACCCCGACCATATTGGCGGTCTCGCCGAGCTTCTACAACACTGCAATGTCCCGGTTTATGCCCCTGACGACAATCGAATTCCGATCGCTACCCATCGGGTTAAACACGACCAACAGGTGTTTGTGCCAGAACTGGATCTTCATTTCAGGGTAATTGCCGTTCCCGGCCATACCCTGAGCCATGTGGCTTACTATGGCGGCAATCATCTTTTTTGTGGCGATACCTTGTTCAGCCTCGGGTGCGGCCGATTGTTTGAAGGTACAGCAGAGCAAATGCTTCATTCACTCGATGTAATATCCAACCTGCCGGCACAGACACAGATCTGTTGCAGCCATGAATACACCTTGGCAAATGCCCGGTTTGCCGAGGCGGCTGAACCTGACAATGCTGAACGGAATAAGTTGGTCCGGGAAATTCGCGAAAAGCGAGCGCGAAATCAGAGTAGCCTACCCTCTCGTCTGGACATCGAGCTGGCCTGCAACCCTTTTTTACGGTGTGATCAGACCCGGCTCTGGCCACAATGGTCCCAACAAAGCGGCCATGTGATACAAAACCGACTGCAGGCATTCACCGCCTTACGGGCCTGGAAGGATAATTTTCGCTTATGAACCCAACCCGAAAGCCGATTCATTGCCTGATTTTTCTGAGCACTTTGGCCTTGTCGGCCTGCCAGCAGATGCCGGTTAAGCCAAACCGGGAGACCGCAGTTTCGAAGCCTGCCGAAACGGAAATGCCCGTCACTGAACCAGCTACCACGCCATCGGAGACGCCCGATGCCGTAGTCAATATGGTTGAGGCTCATGTCGTTGATCCAGCAGGAATTGTCGACAATTCCAACAAGCGCACCGGCGACGTTGTTTTTACAAGATTGAGCAATAATTTTTCGGGTCCGATCTGCAAGGACAGCGCCAACGTCAATCTTTGGAAAAAAAGATACGCCGGCAACCCCAAGGCATTTTCCAAACATCTGGGTGAAATTCTGCCTTTGCTGGACTATGTGAGCGCCGAAGTGGAAAGACGGGACTTGCCGGCCGAATTTGCCTTGATCCCGATTATCGAAAGCTGGTATCAACCGCATGCCGTGGGCGCCGGCGGGCCATCCGGCCTATGGCAAATGATCGGTACCACCGCAAAAAACCACGGCATCAAAATACAAGCCGGTTACGACGGCCGTTTTTCCGTCGTTGACTCGACCGATGCCGCACTGTCGTACCTCGGCACCTTGCAAGGCATGTTCAAAGACTGGCAACGCGCCGTCATGGGCTACAACGCCGGTGAATTCCGGATACTTCGTGCCATACGAAACTCGGGCAACAAAAGCGAAGGTGAAGATTACTGGCCACACGGCTTGTCACCGATTACGTATGCCTATATCGCAAAACTTCAGGCCTTGTCTTGCTTGATCAGCCAACCCGAAAAAAATAATTTATCACTTCCAAACTCGACGGAATTCACGCCGCTCGCAGCCATTTTAGTGAATAAAAAATCCGGCAGCCTGGATAGCATTGCAAAATGGTATCAAGTGGATACAGACACACTGAGAAAAAACAATCCAGCATACAAACATGGTCAGATTTCCTCCTATGCTCCCCGCAGAATTTTGATGCCCGCCCATTTGGCAACGCAAAATATTGCCGATTCAGAAGATGACACCGTGCAGAACCCGGCCGACATTCTTTCTGTTCCGACGAGTACTGCAAAAGTTGAAACCCATTCCGGTCGTCATCATGTCAAAAGCGGCGACACATTGTGGTCGGTCGCCAAAAAATACGGGGTGTCACTTGTCAGCTTGCAAAAGCTCAATGGGCTTGGCCGCAATACCGTGTTGCGGGTAGGACAAACGCTGAAACTAAGCCCCTGAATTCGCCCGCACCACAAGAAAGCCCCGCATTGCGGGGCTTTTAAATTCGAATGAAGCAATTTCGATTAGAGATTGGCTTCAATCACTGTGACCGTATATTCCTTGCGCAAGGATTTAATGTAAGCCTGAGCTTCAACCGAGCCGCGCGCCTGAGCAAGTTGTTTACGAATACTCTTGCGGGTGTCGGCATCGAGAGCGCTGATATCGCCTTCCTTGATACCTGTGACTTGAATAAGGGCATAACTATCAGCTTGCAGTTTCGCAATGCCAATTTGCGTTTTCTTCGCATCTGGACGCGGCAGGGAGAATGCCGTTTTTGCTACATCAGCCAATTGTGGGATTGGCGGATTACGCGGCATCATTGGCCACTCTGCAACTTTCGATCCTAGTTCGGTTGCTAGCGCTTCCAGACTTTCGCCCTTGTTGGCACGGGCCTGCAGAGCTTCAGCACGCACTTTGGCTGCAGCCGATGTACGTTCCGCGACAAAATCCGCCTGGACCCGATCACGAATTTGAGCGAAAGGAATAACACCTGCAGGTTTGAAGTCCACTACCCGCATCACGACAATTTGGTTTTCCGCAATTTCAATTGCGTCGCTAACTTCGCGGGCTACTTTCAGCGCATCGGAAAATGCGGCTTTACGAATTGGCTCAAGCGCGGCCAAGCCGTCACCGGCAGCACGTGTAAACGGACCAGCACGCGATACAGTCAATCCAAGTTTTTTTGCTTCAATCGGCAATACCGCTGGATCCACGTAAGCTTTGTCAGTCAATTGCTCGACAGTTTTGTTCAGCACTCTTTCGCGTTCACGTTCGAAAAAACTTGTTTCCAACTCTGCACGCACATCCTGAAAAGCGCGGACGTCACCGGCGACATTTTCACGATACAGAATCACGTCGTAACCATCGGCAACACGAATTGGTTCGCTTACCTGGCCCACTTGAAGAGCCGCAAATGCTTTTTCAAAAGCGGGGTCGAACAAACCAGGCTCAACCGCACCCAAATCGCCACCACTGTCTTTTGAACCTTCATCTTCAGAATACTGCGCCACCAACGCGGCAAAATCGGCACCTGGTGCACGTGCCAACTTGGCAACATTGTTGGCTTTCGCCAAAGCAGCGTTGGCTACATTGGCCGGCGCATCTTTTGCAACTGCAAAAAAGATATGTGACGCCATTTTCTGGTCAGCCGTACGATAGGCATTGATATTCTTGTTATACAACTCAAGCAAGCTTGCTTCATCGGCTGTTTGAGCTATCGGCAAATCGGCACCATTGATTTCGACGTATTCAATCGTGACATTTTCCTCGTTCCGATAACGATTCGAATTTTTCTTGTACCAGGCATTGATTTCAGCAGCTGTCGGAGGTGCCTGTGGAGCCAGCAATGCAGGAATCGGCAAATAGCGCAAATCGCGCGTTTGTCGTTCGAGCTTGATGAATGCATCCACTTCCGCATCGCTTGCCATAGATGAATTTACGATAGTGCCAGGCACCATTTGGCGTTGCATGCCTTTGCGAATAAGGTCATCAGCTTGAATTTCAGTCAGTCCATTGCCTGCCAGAAAGGTCTTGTATTTGTTTAAATCAAAAACGCCCTGCTCATTCTGGAATTCCGGCATTTTCTTTACGGCAGCGGCCAAAACGGCATCGGAAACAATCAGACCTTTTTGCTGCGCTGCAAATACAATCAATTTCTCATCGATCAATTTATCCAGAATAGCGCGCTTGGAATCGACCATTTCGAATTTCACGTTATCGAATGCCTCGCCTTGTTCCGACATCTGGCGCTGGCGCTCTTGTTCGAAACGCGTCCGAAATTCATCGGCAGTGATCTCTTCTGTCGGTTTCTTGAAGCCTAAAAATAGGCCCTCACCTTCAATCAGGGCGACATTGTTATTAAGTTGTGGCGACAGGAAGTCCTGAATGCCAAAACCCAAACCGAAAATGATGATGATAGTGCCGAGAATGGCAGTAGCAATCCAACCTGAAGTCTTATCACGAATGTTCTGGAGCATAGCGATCTTTACCGAAAGTCTGCGTTGAACGAAATTTACAAACAACTATGTCTGAAAAAACAAAGGCGCCTTTATAGGCGCCTTTGAAGGATTGGCGGAGTGGACGGGACTCGAACCCGCGACCTCCGGCGTGACAGGCCAGCATTCTAACCAACTGAACTACCACTCCGCGTTTTTTAACTATTGCACTGCATTTATTACTAGGATGATGCTTTGGTGGGTGCTGAGGGTTTCGAACCCCCGACCCTCGCCTTGTAAGGGCGACGCTCTACCGCTGAGCTAAGCACCCTAGCGAGTCGCTTAGTTTACAGCATCCTTAAGGGCTTTACCAGCTTTGAATGCAGGATTTTTCGAAGCCTTGATTTTAATGGTCGCACCGGTTTGTGGGTTACGGCCTTGACGAGCAGCACGTTTGCGTACAGAGAAAGTACCAAAACCAACGAGGGTAATGGTGTCGCCTTTCTTGAGGGCTTTCTTGATAACTTCGATTACGGCATCTACTGCACCTGCAGCATCGGCTTTCGACAGTTCAGCGGCGTCTGCAACGGCGCCAACGAATTCAGCTTTGTTCATTATTAACTCCCTGTGCGATTTGTGTTCGCAATATTTTTATAAATTAGTTGTGTTCGAAGAAAACAACATCTAATCCACCTGAGCCGAAACGCAAGATTTTCTTGCGTTTCGGTTGATGCAATTTATACCAGTGCTTTTTTACATAAGCAAGCACTGAGAGCCATATTTTTCGCGGCTCTCAGTAAATTTAGAATTTTGCTTAATGTCGTAACGTGTTTGGATCAGAATCGCGGCCAGCATTTTCAGTCGTTTCCTTGACAGTACTGGTCGATTCTGTTGTAGGAGACAAAGGCCGCACCAATGCTACATCCAGCACTTCATCGATCCACTTAACTGGAATAATCTCAAGGTCTTGCGTGACGTTCTTCGGAATATCGGCAAGATCTTTTTTGTTTTCCAGTGGGATCAAAACCGTTTTTATGCCCCCGCGGAGCGCAGCCAGCAGCTTTTCTTTCAATCCACCGATCGGCAATACACGTCCACGCAAAGTGATTTCGCCGGTCATTGCGACATCCGCTCGAACCGGTACCCCCGACAGTGCCGAGACCAGTGCAGTCACCATTGCGATACCTGCACTCGGGCCGTCCTTTGGAGTTGCGCCTTCCGGCACGTGCACATGGATATCGAATTTCTGATGAAACTCGTTATCAAGCCCCAAAGCTTCGGATCGGGAACGCACAACGGTATGCGCTGCCTTGACCGACTCCTGCATCACGTCGCCAAGCTGTCCGGTAAGAATTAATTGTCCCTTGCCAGGCATTAAAGTTGCCTCGATTTGCAGTAAATCGCCACCCACTTCCGTCCATGCCAAACCGGTAACCAGACCGACTTCGCTTTTTTCCTCTGCAAGACCAAAATCAAAGCGTTGAACACCGAGATATTTATCCAGGTTTTCCGATGACACTTTAATCGTCGCCATTTTCTTGGCGGCCTTTTCATCTTTTTTGACTTGCTTGGCTTTCGGGCCAGCCAACGCGATTTCCTTGACTACTTTTCGGGCGATTTTGGCGATTTCGCGCTCAAGATTGCGCACCCCGGACTCACGGGTGTAATAACGAACTATATCGCGCAAGGCATCGTCCTGGATTTTCAGTTCACCTTCTTTCAAACCATTGCCTTTCAACTGTTTTGGCAACAGATAACGCTGAGCAATATTCAGCTTCTCTTCTTCGGTGTAGCCGGGTATCCGTATTACTTCCATACGATCCAACAGCGGACCGGGAATATTGAGCGAATTGGCCGTTGCAATAAACATGACTTCGGACAGATCCAAATCCACTTCCAGATAATGGTCGTTAAAAGTGTGGTTTTGTTCCGGGTCCAATACTTCCAATAAGGCCGATGACGGATCGCCACGAAAATCCATGCTCATCTTGTCGATTTCATCAAGAACGAATAATGGGTTATTCGTGGCAACCTTGTTCAAATTTTGCACAATACGACCCGGCATCGAGCCGATATAGGTACGGCGATGACCGCGAATTTCCGCTTCGTCACGTACCCCGCCAAGACTCATGCGGATGAATTTGCGATTGGTGGCCTTTGCGATACTTTGGCCCAACGAAGTTTTACCAACGCCCGGTGGTCCGACCAGGCACAAAATCGGGCCATGCATTTTTTTCACGCGCGACTGTACTGCCAGATATTCAAGGATACGGTCTTTCACTTTTTCAAGGCCGTAATGATCCTCATCCAGTACTTTTTGCGCTTCTTTCAAATCCTTGCGGACCTTGCTGCTCTTTTTCCAGGGAACACCGATCAACCAATCAAGATAATTGCGGACAACCGTCGCTTCAGCCGACATCGGTGACATTTGCTTCAACTTATTGAGTTCGGTTTTAGCCTTCGCCTCGATTTCCTTCGGCATGCCGGCAGTCGCAATTTTTTTCGCCAGTTCCTCCAGCTCGTTCGGGGCTTCTTCGTTTTCGCCAAGCTCCTTTTGAATCGCCTTCATTTGCTCATTCAAGTAATACTCGCGCTGGCTCTTTTCCATTTGCGATTTAACGCGGCCGCGAATACGTTTTTCGATTTGCTGGACATCGATTTCGCCATCTACCAGACCAATCAGCATTTCAAGTCGCTCGCCGACATTCAGGGTTTCAAGCAAGGTTTGCTTATCGACCAAACGGGTACTCAGGTGAGCGGAAACCGTATCGGCAAAACGGCTCGGATCATCTATGCCCGACAAGGTACTGAGCAGTTCAGGCGGCAATTTACGATTAGTTTTGACATATTGCTCAAACAAGGACATCAGTGAGCGTTGCGTTACATCCAGCTCGCGCGGATCTCGATCAAAGATCGAATCTACCGTTTGCGCAGTACCGGTCATCGCAGTATCGCGCTCGGAAAAACCGGTCATTTTGATTCGCGTTGTACCTTCGACCAGCACTTTGATCGTGCCGTCAGGCAATTTCAGCAATTGCAGCACGGTCGCCAATGTCCCGATGGTATATAAATCTTCGGCGGCAGGGTCGTCGGTATCGGGGCTTTTTTGCGCGAGCAGCAAGATTTGCTTGTCTGCCGCCATCGCCAGATCAAGCGCCTTGATCGAGCGCTCACGTCCGACGAACAATGGAATCACCATGTGCGGATAAACCACGACATCGCGCAGGGGCAAAACGGGCAAATCTAATAAGGTGTCGGCTTTAACTTCCATTGTCTTCTCCAATTACTCTATAGCCGTTTATGGGGATGTCTTGGTCAAATGCAAGTTACGCTTACGAAACACTCAAAGAAAAACGGGCCGATGATGTCGGCCCGTTGTTTAGTTTTGTATACATAAGGGCCTTAATCGCCGGACGCTGCACGCGCTGGGGGTGCAGTGTTCGAGTAGATGATGTAAGGCTCGGTTTGATGGTTAATCACCGATTCATCGACAACCACTTTGCTGACATTTTCCATGGACGGTAATTCGTACATCGTGTCCAGCAAGACAGATTCCAGAATGGTGCGCAGACCACGGGCACCGGTTTTACGCTTCAATGCCTTGCGAGCTACTGCCAGCATGGCATCCGGGCGAATTTCCAATTCGACTCCTTCCATTTCGAACAGTTTTTTGAACTGTTTGCTGATCGCGTTTTTTGGCTCTGTCAGAATTTTCACCAGCGCCTGCTCATCGAGCTCTTCAAGCGAAGCTACGACGGGCAAACGGCCGACAAATTCAGGTATCAGGCCGAATTTGATCAAATCTTCAGGCTCAGCGTCGTGCAAAAGTTTGCCGGTGTCCGCTTTGCGTTCCTGACTCTTAACTTTGGCGCCAAAACCAATGCCGCCAGCATCGGTTGTGCGCTGTTGGATAATTTTATCCAGGCCAGCGAATGCACCACCGCAGATAAACAACATGTTTTTGGTGTCGACTTGCAGGAACTCCTGCTGCGGATGCTTGCGGCCACCTTGCGGCGGCACCGAAGCAACCGTACCTTCGATTAGTTTCAACAATGCCTGCTGAACACCTTCGCCGGATACGTCTCGGGTGATCGAAGGGTTTTCCGATTTACGGGAAATCTTGTCGATTTCATCGATATACACAATACCGCTTTGTGCTTTCTCGACATCGTAATCGCATTTTTGCAGCAACTTCTGAATGATGTTTTCGACATCTTCACCAACATAACCGGCTTCGGTCAACGTGGTGGCATCGGCAATCGTGAACGGAACATTGAGCAAACGTGCCAGCGTTTCAGCCAGCAAAGTTTTACCCGAACCGGTTGGTCCGATCAGCAGGATGTTGGATTTGGCCAATTCAATATCGTCATTTTTCTGACGTGATTCAATTCGCTTGTAATGGTTATAAACAGCGACCGACAGCGTTTTCTTGGCGCGCGGCTGTCCGACCACATATTGATCGAGCACTTCGAGAATTTCGCGTGGTTTTGGCAAATGACTGCGAGCGGCCGATGCCTTTTCTTCCAACTCTTCACGAATAATGTCATTGCACAATTCGACGCATTCATCACAAATAAATACGCTTGGACCTGCAATCAACTTGCGCACTTCATGCTGGCTTTTGCCACAGAAAGAGCAGTACAAAACTTTACTATTGTCGCCGGACCGGCCCTGACGTTCGTCAGTCATGCTTTCACCCAGCCTTTAAGGCCAAATATGTACGATTTGAGAATAACACAGGTTTTATTTACGCAAAGCCATCCGCAGGGAAACTGGGATGGCTTTGGCTGAATGTGTCGAAATTAGGGGATTAACCCGCTTGAATGCTGTCTTCCGGCCGGCTGCTCAAAACTGAATCGACCACGCCGTAAGCCTTGGCTTCCTCGGCGGCCATGAAATAGTCACGCTCGACATCTTGGGAGATTTTCTCGACGGTTTGGCCGGTGTTTTTAGCCAATTCGGCATTCAGGCGTTCACGTAGATACAGGATTTCCTTGGCCTGAATCGCGATGTCGGTCGCCTGACCTTGTGCGCCACCCGATGGCTGATGAATCATCACCCGGGAGTTCGGCAGGATATAGCGCTTGCCTTTGGCGCCGGCCGCCAACAAGAACGAACCCATACTGGCGGCCTGTCCGACGCAAATCGTGCTGACATCCGGTTTGATGAACTGCATGGTGTCGTAAATCGCCATACCGGCAGTCACGACGCCACCCGGAGAATTGATATACAAGCTGATGTCTTTTTCGGGGTTTTCGGCTTCCAGAAACAGCAATTGCGCGACCACGACATTGGCTACGTAATCATCAATGGGGCCGACCAGAAAAATCACGCGTTCTTTTAACAAACGTGAATAGATATCGTACGCACGTTCACCGCGTGGGGTTTGCTCTACGACCATTGGTACCAAGTTCAAACCCGTTGTTGCTTGCATATTGTTCTCCAATTGAGCGGTTAGGCTGCCGGACGCATCGCTTCGGCGAAGCTCAGGCTGACCTCAGTAGATTGCGCGCGTTCTGCAATCCAATCAATCACCTGCTCTTCCATCACACGATTCTGCAGTTGAGACATCATATTGGGATCATTACGGTAAAGTTCAATGACCTGACCCGGATCTTCGTAGGTCGAGGCAATTAACTGCATGGTTTCTTTCAAGCGAGCCGAATCCAGCTTCAGGTCGTTTTGACGGGCGATTTCGCCTACCAGCAACGCTGCAGCGACGCGGTTATGGGCGCCCGCCATGAATTGCTCAGGAGTCACATTGATTTGCTGGCCTTGCTGGCGTGCTTGCTGTTCAGCCGAACGCGCCATGCTTTGTGCTTCCGCAGCAACCAAGCGTGGCGGCAATTCAACGTGCGCATAAGCTTCGATAAGTTTCTTGGCCACTTCGGCACGCAAGCGGAACATCAAGTTACCTTTCAATTCGCGCTCCAGATTGTTGCGAACTTCCTTGTGGAATTGCTCGAGTTTGCCGCTGCGGATGCCAAAACTCTTGATGAAAGCTTCATCAACGTCCGGCATGACAGGCTGGGAAACCTTGCTGATCGTTACGTGTACTTTGGCCGCTTTGCCAGCTAATTCAGCAACACGCCAATCGTTCGGAAAAGTTACCTCGATGGTCCGCTCGTCACCGGCTTTCAGACCAATTAACTGAACTTCAATTTCAGGGAACATTACGTTCGAACCAATCACCGTGGCACCTTTTTCAGAACCTTCTGCCGGCAATCGAACTTCATTGGTTTGCGCAAAAGTTTCTACATTCACCAGGTAACCTGCTTCAGCGGCATCTTCAACCGGCATCCAGCCACGGCGCTGCTGGCGCAAAGTTTCAATCATGTTTTCGATGTCGGCATCTTCGACTTTTGCGGTTTCGCGAACGACTTCCAATTTGCTGACATCGATACTGCCAAAATCCGGCACGACTTCAAAAGTGGCCGAAAAACTGATTTCGCCATCTTCACCGTTTTTACCGGCTTCGATATTCGGTGCACCTGCAGGCTGCAGGTTTTTTTCACGAACCGCTTCGCCAAAGGTCATGCGAACCAAGTCGCCATAAGCTTCCGCACGGACTTGTTGGCCGAAACGTTGCTCGATGACTTTCGTCGGCACTTTGCCTTTACGGAAGCCTTTCATGTTTGATGTGCGTGCAATTTCTTGCAACCGACTTTCCACCACTTCATTCAAACGCGCAGCGGGCACATTCACCGTCATACGGCGTTCAAGATTAGCGGTGTTTTCCAACGAAACTTGCATAACAACTCCTGCGACCGCGCTTTATCAGCGCGAAAATAAATGGTCTCGTACATGCAAAATGAACGTACAACGACCGGATGGTGCGAAAGGAGAGACTCGAACTCTCACGCCTTACGGCACTGGTACCTAAAACCAGGGCGTCTACCAATTCCGCCACTTTCGCAAAACTTACTCGCCGAAACGCAGATGGAAATGGTGGGCCGTGAAGGATTCGAACCTTCGACCTATTGATTAAGAGTCAACTGCTCTACCAACTGAGCTAACGGCCCGAATCACACAAAACCACCCGCATGAGCGGCTGAGCTGCGTATTATGCCGCAACACGGCTCAAATCAGAAGAGTAAAAATGCCATGAAACAAGCTCGAGCCTTACGCTCAGAGTCTTGATATGTAGGGATTGGGGTGGAAGATGGGGCTCGAACCCACGACCCTCGGAATCACAATCCGATGCTCTAACCGACTGAGCTACATCCACCGCAGGAAAAAACTATACCACCAGAAATGGCGCGCCCGACAGGAATCGAACCTGTAACCGCCGGCTTAGAAGGCCGGTGCTCTATCCGGTTGAGCTACGGGCGCTCAATCCTGATTCTCGCATGAATCACAACAACCACCGTGATTCGACGGTTGGTCGGGGTAGAGAGATTCGAACTCCCGACATCCTGCTCCCAAAGCAGGCGCGCTACCAGACTGCGCTATACCCCGATAAAACCTGTTGAACTGCTCTTTAGTATGACATCAGTTGAAGGAACTCTGCTGAACGCAGTTTACTTTCAAGCTGATTTGGCGCGCCCGGAAGGATTCGAACCTCCGACCCCCAAGTTCGTAGCCTGGTGCTCTATCCAACTGAGCTACGGGCGCAGAAGCGGAATTATGAAGGCCAAGTATTTATTCGTCAACTCAATTTACTCAAAAAAATCAAATAGGCAGCGAAATTGATAATTATTTTGCCGTCAAAGCCTCCACTATCGAGTGTCGGCATGCCGAAAACATGCATCGATGCATTTAATCCTGGTCGTTCCTCTGGTTGCCAAGAGAATAATGCCCTCTCAATTACCCTCTTCCGACTTCGTATTTGCAATATTCAATATAGCGATGATCCGAACATTATTCCAATTCAATCTGCTTTTTTGAGCGGATGCTGATTGGCTGTCAGCCAAATCACTCTGTCTGCGTTCATTAAAAATCTGCATTTTACCGATCCGGACAATTCATTCGTCTGGCGAATTACCCATCAAATGGCTAAGCTCGGCCCATGAAAATAATCCATTGTTTTTCTCCTTTGAAATACCGGATGGGTGCCATCAGGAATCGCGGGGCATGATTTATTATGTATCCCGCGAGGACTATACACAGCCCGTCAAAGGCCTTATTGCAGGCCTTCGGCAACACAAACATCTGATTAAAAGCATCAGCTACGAAAAACTTTTTTATGAAGGATCGGCTCCGGCAGGGCACTACGTTTTTACCGACTTCGATCGGCTTTCGAGTTACGAACTGGAATCGACCTTCAACATTGCGACTGCATTAAAGAAACACGCTCCCGACGCCCTCGTCTTCAATTACCCAAATAAAGTGCTAGAGCGTTATCCGTTATTGAAACGACTCGCGGCGGAAGGGTTAAATCAATTTACGGTGTCACGCTACGATGCCGGAGAACGACCGCAACGCTACCCCGTTTTTATCCGTTTGGAGGATGACTGCCAGGGTCCGGACTCGCCCATCATCAATAATGATACGGAGTTCGACCTGGCGATCTTGCAGCTACAGGAACAAGGCAAAACTGCCAAACGCCGTATTGTCGTTGAATTTTGTGCTGAACTGGACCGCGATGGCTTTTACCGCAAATACGGTGCTTTCAATATTGGCGGAAAGATCATTCCACAGCATATCTTGCGCAGCCAGGGCTGGAATGTAAAAAGATCCGGCCTGCAAAGTGACGAAGCATTTGCTGCCGAAGAACTGGCCTATGCGCAAGACAATCCTCACGAAAACGAACTGAAAAAGATATTCGCGATTTCCGGCGTTGATTTCGGGCGTATTGATTACGGCTTGGTCAATGGGAACATTCAAACCTACGAAATCAACAGCAATGCAACGTTTCCGGATTTTAAAAACACGCGCGGTGACAATCGCGATGCACTTAGGCACCTGGTCCGTCAAACGGTAACGGAAGCCTTACTGCAGATTAATGCACCCATGACCAGCACAGGCCGGTTTCGTTTTGAATTGCCGAAACCGGTTCTAGAGCGTCCCCGGTTGCCCAGGAAACGATCATTACGCGCCTGGTTAAACCAAAAACTTGGGCGATAACAAATCCTTCTTTTCATCAACCAACCCAATCGAAACTCTGCATCGTATGCAATTTGGCCACCCCGTTGATAATGTCACGATACTTGCCAGCCCTGCCAACCAGTCCAGATCGCCGCCACAATCAGCATCATTCCTATAACTTGACCAAGCCTGACTTGGCCTGATTCATTGGTACGCAACCATATTTGAATACCGGCGGCACCCAGTGCAATCGCGCCATAGACCACTATTTGCGTCACCGAAATAATGCTGCCGAGTGCAACTGCCTGCGTTGCAATCGGACCGTATTCCTTTCGAATAAATTGTGGAAATATCGCCAGCATGAAGACATAGGCTTTCGGATTCAGCAGGCAAGTCAGAAACGCCTGACTGAATGTGGCCGTGACCGTTTTCGGCGAACCTCCAGTCACTTCATCAAGAGCAGTTGCTCCGCGAAGCAAAGACCAGCCAATCCAGCCGATATAAACCGAACCTGCCAGAAGCATGGCGTTGAATGCGTGTGGAAATGTTTTAAGCAAAACACCTACGCCAAGCACGCCCATCAATACATGCAGTATGCCTCCCACGACGATACCCGCGACTGCGAATAAGCCGGACTTTCGACCGCCGATCAGGCTACTCGCCATGACATAAGCCATATCCATACCCGGCATCACAATCACGCCAAATACAAGGATAAAGAAGAGCCAGAGATGACTGGTCTGCGTGAGCTCCATCATTGCGCTTCCCGGGATTTTGGCGATAAGGTTTTTTCGTTGATCCGATCAAATCGCATTTGCCAGTTTGTTTCCCAGGTTTCGCCATCGTCCAACGTCGCCGCTTGTTCCCAGGTCACTTCATTGCTGGAAATTCTTCGCCAAATCCCGCGCACAAGGATGGCCTTGCCTTCAAAAGCCTCCTGCGAGATAAAAGTACCTGTATCACCTTCGAAACGACCTTCCACCGGCACTTGCAGCACACCATTGCTTGCCGATACCCAGACATCCAGCCAGACGCGACGCTCACGATCAAAGGTTCGCATCGCACCACCAAACGGCAGGCCATCGGCATCGCGCAGCTCTTCAACGCTGACAAGCCCGTCCAGTAGCGAAAAAAAAGCCGCACTACCGTCGAACTCGCTCCACTCCAGGTTTCCGGTCAACGGTGCTTTCATTTTCTTGTGTTGAACACGCCAGTCTCCGTTCAAGAAGGAAAAACCTTCCGCTTCGGAAGGCAGGCTGGCGTTTACGGAATTATTCGTCATGACTGGTTTCCCGGATTGATGTGATTGCAGCTTACAAGCCAATACATGACACCGAATGTCATGTATTGCTGATAACATTCCACAATGCGAGCAAGCCGTCTGCTATCCATCCTGATGTTGCTGCAAAACCGCGGACGCATCAGTGCGCCAGCATTGGCAGCCGAACTCGAGGTATCGCAACGCACGATATTGCGTGATATCGATCATTTATCTGCTGCAGGTGTACCGATCTGGTCGGACCGCGGGCGCGATGGCGGATTTCAATTACGCGAAGGATGGAGCACCAATCTGACCGGCCTGACGGAAAACGAAGCGCAGGCTTTGTTTCTGGCAGGACTCCCCAGCGCCGCGGCCGAATTGGGTTTGGGAAGCGCATCGACATCGGCACGACTCAAAATGTTGGCATCGCTGCCCGTGGCCCTGCGCGATAACGCCGAGCAAGTAAACGCGCGCTTGCACTTCGATCCGATTGATTGGTTCCGCGCTGCCGTTCCAACCGAGCATCTGCAGGCAATTGCGCATTGCGTGTGGCACCAGCGTATTGCGACTATGCAATATGAAAGCTGGAAAGGCACGAAAGAACGCGTGATAAAACCATTGGGTCTGATAATGAAAGCCGGTGCCTGGTACACCGCAGCACTGGCCGATGAAGCAAAAGAACCTCGCATCTACCGGCTTTCGAACATACAGCGGCTGGACATCAGCGAACGATCATTTCGTCGCCCGAAAAAATTCGATCTGGCCACATTCTGGAAGCAATCGACACAACGTTTCGAAACCGAAATTTACAGCGGCGTTGCCACACTGCTCGTTACCAAGCGCGGCATGAAACGCTTGATGGAATTGAGCGCTGCAGTGAGCGAAGCGACAAAAC
This sequence comes from Arenimonas sp., assembly GCA_036676335.1. GTDB lineage: Bacteria > Pseudomonadota > Gammaproteobacteria > Xanthomonadales > Xanthomonadaceae > Arenimonas. The sequence goes on from JAKFDD010000011.1 coordinate 412,375, forward strand.
GTACTGCCGTTCCATGTACAGATCCAGAGCACCGAGGCTGGACCAAAGTGATCGTGCCTATCGAATCGGTCGATTTTGCGGCAGGGCAAATGCTCAGTATCGGCGTTGACGTGCAAGTGCTGGAACCTGCCGCATTACGCACTCGCATGAAGGAATGCATCAACACGATCCAGATGTTTTATGGCAGATAATCCCAATCGAACCATCGCTTTTGCGAAATGCAGCGCCGAAGTATTTGATGTGGAACTGGCCAGTCAACAAGATGGAGAACGTTCCAACCTGGATGATGCCATCGATGACGACAATGAAAATCCCGTCAGTCACACATTAATCGGCGCTGCCGAAAATACCGGGCCGCAAGAAATAAGTGCGAATGTAGAACTGGAAGGCGAAGTCGACGAAGACGGCGAAGAAACGTAAGTGCGAGTACGGACAAGGTTTCTACAATATCGACGCTCAAGTATGCTTTTGAACACTTCGTCCCAAGGCCGCACAGCTTAACTCGGACGAATCACCCGAAGCACAGGCATCTAAGTCTTCCGGGGCAGCATAAACCGGGGCGAAACCGCCACCAGGGGTTCGGAAATTCGTGGTTTGGCCTTGGTAAAGCCGGGCCGCGAATATTTGCACTTCAGCCGCATAAGCATATGCACGGACATCCAGTTTCAATTCGGTGTCACCCGATTCCAATCGCGCCGTTCGACCACTCGGCGGCACCAGGTGTTGCGCCACGTATTCATCCTGCAGAATTTGCGCGAATACTTTCGTTGTCATCTTGTCGCCGCGATATGCGCCCCGGCTTCCGAAACCACCGGCTGGCTTGAAGAACCATTGCTTTCGGTCTTGCCAAAGCGTTTCCGCATTATCTGCCGTCACTGCCAGCGTTTTCGGCACATGGCGTGAAAGCAGATCGATTATCCTCTGCGAAACTCCCCATTGCTTCAAGCGCTCTGCATCGCCAAGCAAAATCAGATTACGCTTGTCCGCATAAAGCGCATGCGCATGTGGATGCGGCGAGAATACGGCGGCATCGGTCTCATAGGCTTCGCCTAAATGCGCATGTTCCGGCAATTCGAAATAGAAATCGGTCAGTCGGTTATAAACCAGATCAATCGGGCCATTGGCATGAATCAATACACCTTCTCGTAACGAAAGCTCTGAAGGATCGGCAATCACCACTTCAATGCCGTGTGATTCCATCAGGTTCTTGAACAGCAAAAATTCCGGATACAAATATTGCATTGCAGGATGGGTATCAACGATGGCTATACGCTTCAAAGCTCGCTCGCCGCGTGTCAGCACCCATTCATTCCGGAACATCGTCACCAGTCTTGATTCAATATTTGTCGCATCGACCGGAGCACACAGAAAATCGCTTACGCCGGCACAACAGGCTTGCTGCGCCTGAATCATTGCGACATTAAGAAAAGCGCCGCCGGCATTGGTATTGATTTCAATCAGCCTGACGCCACCGGCGCCTACGTGGAAGTCGTAACCCATAAATACGCCAAGCGGGGCGACGCGTTTTCTCGCAATGGCGGGGGCAGATTGCAATACCGTTTCTCGCCATTGCGGCAGTGCCACGATGGATTCGATCGCTTGAATGACCTCACGCATCTGCTCGATCTGGGTGCTCGCCACAAATACCGGAGCCGACGAGAATAGATGCGGGTGTGACTCCAGCATCGGTTTCGATACACCGCGCAGCGCCAAATCGCCTTGCATGCGCTCATACAAACCCGGAACGTCGGTACCAATGCAGAAACAGTGACGATTCAGTTGGTCGGCATATTGGGTGGCAAAATCCGCAGTAAGTGACATGGTCAACGCTTCCGTTTCGGTATGTGCTTGTTCGAGTTTATTGCAGCAATGCGTGAGCGCATTCGAATAATGTATGGGCAGGCCATGCGAAAACAAGCGTGAAGTTTCTGCTTGCGCATGCTCGCGCGCATGATATTGAATTATTCTCGTTAAACTGGATAGATACTGCCATGGCCGCATGGCCATCGATTTGACGTGATTTACATTACATTCGCTTCACTTGCGGAGTCGCCAATGCCATCCAGTAAGGAAATCAAGGATTTTGAACGCGGAATTGAATTACACCCCGATCGGCCGAGGGTAATTTGCTTTGGTGATTCCTGGTTCAATTATCCACTTCAAATAATCGACTTGAACAAGCAGCTGGAACGCTTGTATCGCAAGGCCTATTTTTATAATGAATCGGTACTGGGTCGCGAGAGCGGCCAGTTGAAGAAATTGCGGCCCCGCTTGCAACGCCTGTTGCAGCAATATCAATTCGATGTGTTACTGCTTTCGATGGGCGGCAACGACGTTGTGGGCTCCGAGCTTCGGGAATTCATCAAACACAGTGACGAACCGCAGGACTTCGGTACACGCGCCTGGGGCCGCGTGCCGGACCTGGTCAACCAGCATATCCATCTGGCTTCATTTGAAAGCACACTGCGGTACATCGCCAGTGATTATCAGCAGATAATCGACTTGCGAAATCAGGTGCGGCCCGACTGCGAAATCGTGATGCACAATTACGACTACCCCTGGCCGGATGGTAAGTCCTATAAATTGTTCGGGAAAAAACTGGCCGGGCCGTGGATCAGGCCATTCATGCAGGAAGTCGGTGTCGGCGATTTTGCATCGCAAAGAATTATCTGCAGCTGGTTGATCGACCAATTTACCGAAGTGCAGCGGGAATTGCTGAGCCACAACAGACGTGTTCGCTGCGTCGACTCCCGCGGTCTCGTCATCAAAGCCAGCGAATGGGATAACGAAATCCATCCGAAAAGGGCGGGCTTCAAGCGCATTGCCGAGGTTGCCTGGAAGCCGGTGCTAGACTCGCTGCTGTCTTAAAAAATTCCGATCAAGGACGATTATGAGTTCACGCCCAAGGCAGTTGATCATTTGTTGCGACGGTACCAACAACACGCTGACCGCGAATGATCATGACACCAATGTATTGAAAACCTTCGAGCTATTGGCAAGCGCAGGCAATCCCCGGCAGATTCTTTATTACGATCCGGGCGTCGGCGCACCCGATGCATTGCCAAGCACCGGCCTGGACGAATGGTTTCGCAATAAATGCACCCGTTTGTGGGGCCTCGCTTCCGGGCGCGGCATTTATGAAAACATCAGCCAGGCGTATTTGTTTCTGATGACGCATTACCGGCCCGGCGACCAGGTTTTTCTGTTCGGGTTTTCACGCGGCGCGTTTACGGTTCGCTGCCTGTCCGGCATGGTGCATTTGTTCGGCATTATCGATCCGCATCATCAGGCCATGCTGCCGACATTGCTGCGCGTGTATTTTTCCGCGAAGGAGAAGACCCGCTTTTTCAGATTCGCCAATGAAACGTCCATTTTTTTGAAGTCGCTGCTGGGCATTGAAGCGCCGCAGGAAATCAACAATCGGGATGAAGTGGCACGGCAAATCCGATTGAATTTCGGCAGTGGCGAAAGAAAGGAAGCCGGTGTGTATTTTGTCGGGGTCTGGGACACGGTTTCATCGGTCGGTTTCCCGGGCTTCAGCGTCAGCATGAGCTCGAATCCGAATATCTTGAACAAGCGCATCGAGCATGTCAGACATGCACTGGCACTGGATGAACACCGCGCGCAATTCAAGCCGCGGGTTTACGAACAGAATGATTTCGGCGATGCCTCGCAAACGCAATCATTGCGGCAACGCTGGTTTCGCGGCAATCATTGCGACATCGGCGGTGGCTATACCGAGAAAACCGAAGCCGCGTTATCGGATCATTCCTGGCGCTGGATGCTGGATGAAGCCAGACAATGCGGACTGGAGCTTGCAACGCCGCCCGAAACGACACCACAAAAAATTCGCGTACACGACGAAACCCATTCAATGCCATGGTGGGCTTTGCTGGTGCTGTCGCATCGCCGTACCAGTGGCCTGAAGGCGATCGATCATGCAGAAGAACCTTCAACCACGTTGATCAGCCATCCAGAACCCGATCTGGCGAACCCGAGATTCCCGGAACAATCCGTGTGGGCGAAAACACGAAATATAAAATCGCTGCTCGCCGCTGCCGGGGGCTGCGTATTTTTCTTTTTGCTTTACGGGGCCTGCCTGGATGATTCAATTCGGAATCCTGGTTTTGATTTTCAACAAATTTGGCATGTCATTAAAGATGCCGGGCAACACAGCATGACGATGACGCAGGCACAGCTGTTCGCTGCAATAGAGCCGAAAGAACTGACCGTCTACGGCAAAGACGCGCATCCCTATCTCGCTCTGTTCATTGCCGATCTCGGATTGATCGCCAGCTATGGCTTTTTACTGGCGCGTTTTCTTTCCTGGTCGTTTGCGCATCGCCTGGCTTTCACCCCCCTGGGCCTGGACGATAAATTCGCGAACTATGCCGGCCGATTATTGCCGCTGTTGATTGCCGCCGACCTGTTCGAAAACATTGCCACCGCATCTGCATTTCATTGCGATAGTTGGTTGTTGATGATGTTGGTGAGTCTGCTATCTGCCACCAAGTTCGCGTTATTTGCAACGACAGTCATTGCCTGTATTGGCTTGAGGTTCCTGAAGCGCTGAAAAAAAACGGCATGTCGATGCATGCCGTTTTTGTCTTTTGACCATCGGTATCAGTGAGTGAAAACGCTGCCGCCGTAGGCCTCGAGTTTCAGCTCGGTGTCACCGGTCTTGCTGCTGCCCTCGATGACGATCGATGCCGGACCCATTTTCGCTTTATCCAGCATCTCCGCAGCTTCGCCACCGACCAGGTTATAAGTCACGCCAGGCTTGAGCTCGACTGAACTGAAACCACTGGCCGGACTCCAGGAACCACGCGCCGTCATTTCCCCGCCTACTGCACCGACATTGGCGCCGGTCTTGAACTTATATTCGACATTACCCTTGCCGTCGACCGTCATATCCAGGCGGCCCCAGGGCGTAATCAGAGAGAAGCCGCTATTCAAACCCGGAATCAGAATGCCGAATTCGGGTATTTGCTCGCTGCAATCGAATCCCGCCGCATAGGGTTGGCCGGCATCACAGGCCATTTGTGCGCTCGATTGTTCCATCTCGCAGGTAACAAAATTGATTTGTCCGATAATGCTTCTCGGGCAATTGGCCTTGCAGCCAAAATCGACTTTGCAAGCCGGTGATTTTTTCTTGTATACATCCATCACTTCCGGCGGCATCCGCAATCCGGTGCTGATCAACGCGCCATTGAACGCACCCAGGCCACGGGATTTTTCCAACGCATCCGATGCACCGGCCATATCTTTCTGAGCTGCAAGCGCTTCGGCCAGATGCGCCCAGGCGGGCGCCGATTTCGGATTCAACGCGACCGCTTTTTTCAACGCATCCACGGCTGCCTGCAATGCTTCGGCATTCGCATTCGCACGCCAGATATCCAGCAGGACAAACCCGAGGTTGTTGTAATACACCGCAGAGTCTTTTTTAAGGACGATCGCATTCTCGAAACTTTGTTTCGCCAATTCCAGATAATCCGATGCCGATAATGCAGGTGCCACTGCCGGGCCGCCTACCGAGCCACCGCTACCGCCGCCAGCCTGTTTTTTCGGCATCGTCAATAATGCTTTCTCGTGCAAACCCACGCCGAAATTATTCAGATACACGTCGTTTTCCGGGTTCGCGATTACACCTTGCCCGTACAACCAAGTGCTCAGTTCCAGATGCTGGCCAAGAAACGCAAGCACGCCGAGTGCGGCATGCGGTGTCTCTTTCGTCTCCGCAAGCGCAGCGGTATAAGGCGCAGTCTTCGCGTCGCCAAGCTCGGCTCCCAACTGGTCTACGGCCGCCAGCACCTTGCCCGTGAAATCCGCTTCTCCGGGTGCTGTTTTTTTCGCGGCAGGTTCCGTTCCCGCCGCTGTCGTTTCGGAAGCCGATGTCGTTGCTGCCTGCTCGGCACTCTCTTTTTTCCCGCAGGACACTACGAACAAGCAAAGTGCGGCGAATATCACGGGTAACAAACGATTCGATTTCATATCCATGGCTCCTGCTTAATTATCGTCAGTGCATTTCGTCGCAATTCCAGACCATGAGTCCGCAACAGGGTTGTAGCGTCCGCCAGTATTGAAATTTATGTTGTCATCAAATCCGCCCCAGATCAGCATCTCGGTTCCGGTCCATATTGCAGTGTGAAGCCTGCGTGCAGATGGAGCCCTGGCCATCGATGTCGGTGCCCAGGAATTGTTTTCCGGGTTAAATCTTCCGCCGGTATTTTTATCGCTGCCGTCAGAACCACCCCACAAAATAGCTTCGCTTCCGCTCCATATCGCCGAGTGAATTCTACGAGCAGGAGGCGCATTAACCGTGGTGATATTGCTCCATGAATTCGTCCCCGGCTTATAGCGTTTTCCAACATTGACCGAACTGTGTTTTTGCGCGCCACCCCAAGCCAGCAGCTCGGTTCCGGTCCACACTACTGCATCCATTCCGAATGGCGCATTTTGCACTGCAGTCTGCTTCCATGTATTGGTCGCGGGGTTGTAACGTCCGCCGGTATTGGTTTCATCCGGACCGCGATAACCACCCAAAACCATCATCTCCTTCCCCGTCCACAATACGGTGTGCAATCGACGTGCAGCGGGGGCATTGCTGATTGGCGTCCAGATATCGGTTTGCGGGTTGTAGCGAGCGCCCGAATTCAGATCACTGCCGCCATCGTGACCGCCAAATACAATCATTTCGCTGCCGGTCCAAACCGCCGTATGCATTTGACGTGGATCTGGCGCATTGACTCTGGATATCACACTCCAGGTATCCGTTGCAGGGTTATAGCGTCCGCCATCATTAAATGGCCCCTTATAGCCGCCACCCCAAACAATCATCTCGGTACCGGTCCAAACTGCCGTATGCATTGCGCGCGCCGATGGGGCACCGATCAAGCTAATGGTCGACCATGTATTGGTAGCCGGGTTATAACGCCCGCCGGTATTCAAGCTTTTCCCGCCGGCAATCCCGCCCCAGATAATCAGCTCAGTGCCGGTCCATACCGCCGAGTAGTCGCCACGCACGGTAGGTGCGTCGGAGCAATATGTCGTTTGCGCTACCGCCATGTTATTGGCTGATAGCAGACACGCCATGGCAAGAAAACAACGCAACACCAATGAAAGATAATCACGCATGATTTAGCCCCCAAGATTTGCAGCGTTTCGATGCTAGTCCTCGTTTAGAGGCGGGGTCAAGCGTTGCGCTCGACACCGTTCAACTTGTCGCGCTCTATTTCTCAGGCAATTGGACTTTTTATTGTTCGAAATATTCTCGAACTTATAGCTTGCCCTTCAATTTATGATCGCGTCGCCATCCGGCTTCGGCGCGCGAGGTGACCATGCAAACAAGCAAATCCGCGACGCCCCTGGATTTCACCCAGCATAATTTAGATGTTGCCGTACTTGCCGATTCCATGTAACACCACAAGCCATCTTTTCCTTTGGCGGTCGCACGCGAATCCACGATGCAAACCGCGAGATCGGCTTCATTGCGAGACGACACGATGCATGCCGTGTAATCGGCAATACTGCTCGACTCTTTGATATTGATTAATGCCATTTTAGTGACTGCCTGAAATTGGAGACATGGAGTGATCTGATCACTTAGAGCGATCAATCTGCATCGTAGTCCTAAAAGGGGCACAGCGCCGGGTAATTCGTAAAAACCGGCCTGCTTAGTACAACTAACGTTCATTTCGTGACCTTGCCAGCGCTTTGCATCAGCCACAGCCTTGCTTTTTTACCCAATAGTCAGCGATGCTAACCCCCATTGCCATTCCCCCCGATGGCAAGTGATTGGAGGCTATATGCGACTGAGAGCAAGACGCACTCATTCAAATGGCAGTAACGTCCGAAAAAATATTTCGAACAATCCATTCCGTGAACTTAGCCTCAGCATATTCCTGGCGATTTCGATCGCCGCGCTTCCTTCGCTTGCCGCCGCTGCCCCGGCACCAGGCGACCTCGCCGAACTGAGTATCGAGCAGCTATCGCAAATCCAGATTACCTCGGTATCAAAACAGCAAGAAAGTCTGCTTGATGCCGCTGCATCCGTTTATGTCATCACCAATAAAGATATTCGGATGTCGGGCGTCACCAGCATTCCAGAAGCACTACGGCTCGCGCCGGGCGTGGAAGTCGCACGCAACGGTTCGCATGAATGGGCGATTTCGATTCGCGGATTCAACAGCGATATTGCCAACAAGTTGCTGGTACTGATCGATGGTCGCAGCGTGTATTCACCGCTGTTCGCAGGTGTCTTCTGGGATGCACAGGATGTGTTGCTGGAGGATGTAGACAGGATTGAAGTGGTTTCCGGCCCCGGCGGAACTCTGTACGGAGCCAATGCCGTCAACGGCGTGATCAATATCATTACGCGCTCGGCAAAAGAAACCGAAGGCGGCTTTCTGGAAATTGGCGGCGGCAATGAAGAGGACGCTTTCATTGGCCTGCGCTACGGCACGGAACTCGGCAATGGCGCCTCGTTGCGTAGCTATATCAAATCATTCGACCGTGATAATGCAGTTGACGCAAATGGCGTTGCCGTGAACGACAACTGGCAGATGACGCAAGGCGGCTTCCGACTCGACTGGCTGGCATCCGAATCCGATCGCTTCACCTTGCAAGGCGATATCTACCGCGGCAGGGAGAGCGGCTTGTTTCGTGACTCGTTCACGCTGGGCACCTTACCAGGCCCGAGTTTCAACAGTCACTCGGATCTTGCAGGCGGCAATGTACTCGGACGCTGGACTCGTCAGCTTGATCAAGATTCCGATTTCAGTCTGCAGGCTTATTACGACCATACCGAACGCGACATCCCGAATACCTATAACGAATCACGCGACACATTCGACATCGACTTTCAGCACCACTTCAACTTGTTTGAACGACACGACATTCTTTGGGGCGTGGGTTATCGGCTAACCCGCGACAAAATCGACAATTCCCTGTTCGCTTCCTTCATGCCTGACCGACGCACTGACCGAACTTACAGCGCCTTCATACAGGACAAGATCGATCTCCAGGATGACAAACTTTTTCTTACGCTCGGATCGAAGTTTGAACAGAACGACTACAGCGGTTTCGAAATCCAGCCGAACGCGCGCCTGACCTGGCTTATTAGCGAACGACAAACGCTATGGGCCGCAGCATCGCGTGCCGCGCGTATTCCGTCGCGGCTTGATGCGGATTTGGTACTCACTGCACCGGTGTCCATTCCAGGACTGCCTTTTCCGATTTATATCAACGTCATCGGCAACGACGAGTTCGAGTCGGAAGAGTTGTGGGCATACGAGGCGGGATATCGAATCCAGGCGCGGGATAATCTGTCTTTCGATCTATCGGTTTTTTACAACGAATACGACAATCTGCAAACAACCGAACCAGAAACGCCGATCGTCGTGATCAACCCGCCGGTGATCTATATCGTGCTGCCAAACTCCCTGGCCAACGGCATGCGTGGCCAATCCCATGGCGGCACGTTGGCGATCAAATGGAATCCGATTTCGAACTGGCGATTGCAGTTCAACTACGCCTACTTCGATATGCAGCTTCGCAACAAGCCTGGCAGCCAGGATACAAGCGCATTGCGAATCGTTGGCAATAGTCCGAAAAATCAATTCTCCTTGTTTTCATTTCTGGATCTGCCACAGAACGTGAGCCTGTTTACCGGCCTGCGTCACGTCGACGAGCTGCCGAATCAAAATGTCGATAGCTATACCGCTTTGGATGTCGGCATCGACTGGACGCCACACAAAAACCTGAGCTTCTCGCTGGTCGGCAGAAACATTACCGATAGCAGCCATGCGGAATTCAGCGCCCCCGGTGTCGAAGCCGAACGCAGCATCCACGGACGCCTCACCTATCGGTTTTAAGAAAAAATAACGGGCTGCAAGCGAAAGAAATAATTTATGCCGCTTGCTATGTTATTTTGGCGAAAATCCGGAGGAGAATTGGCGTGGATATTTCAATCGTTGCTGGGATTATTTTAGCTTTGGCTCTGGTTGCCTTTGTTCTTTTTTATTCGCGCGGTTACGCAAGCCATCATTCACGCAGCTGGAACAACGACAGTTCTTCTTCAAGCTTTTCGGATTCTTCATCCAGTTCAGATAGCTGGTCATCGTCCGATTCGAATTGCTCGGACAGCTCTTCGTCCTGCGATGGCGGCGGCGGAGACGGCGGCGGTGGTGGCGACTAACGCCTGAATTCATTCATCGCTACTTCTCGGTAAACACGACAGAGGAGAATGATATGGACAAGCCGAATCGAGGCGGCTGGAAAACATGTAGCCGCGGACACAAATACCGGGGTGCGGGCCCCTGCCCGATATGCTGGCCGAAAGCTGCGAACAAGAGACGTGAAACGGCAGGCGTAAAGCAACCGAACCGCTAAGACTCGCTATCGTTCGCCGTGACGCAACCACAAATCGGCTTGCGATTCGTCCGCGAACACGCGCGCTTCGAACCCGGCTTCGCGCGCGTAAATCTCGCAATGTTCAATCAATTGCAGACCGTGTGGTTTGACGTGGGCGATAAGCGTCGATTCGAGACCCTGACCTTGCATCGCTTCGACCAGGGATTGCCATTGCTTGGCCGACAACGGTTTGCCGCGCATTTTGTCGATCAGCAATATCCCTTTCGGCCGACGCGCCTGCACTTCGGCAATGATGGCAAGCCAATAAGCGACCGTATTCTCGTAAGTTGCCTCGCCCTCAACCTCAACGCGAATACCAACGGGGTGCGACATCACGCGCATAGAGTAAGTATCGGTTTGCGTCATCGGGGGGAACTCGCAAAGGCGTGAACAACATTCTAATCCGAATCACGCGGCCAGGTCAGCATGCCATATTGAGTGCCGACAAAAAGTTCACGGCATCGATGCGCAAATCACGGTCCACTGACACTGCTTTCGGCACCGTCCTCATCTTTGAATCTGGCAATCTTGTGTCCATGCATCGCGGTCGGCGGTGAAGTGAACACGACACCATCGTTCACCCGTTTGTTGTAGAAATTATCGATATCGGGCACGACAAAACCCAATTGGCAGCTGCCTGCAGGATGTTCTTCCGAAGCGGGATGCAATGCCAGCGTCGTTGCCCCGGTCTCGAACTCGCTCCAGTCCGGCGATTGAAACCGCAATCTCAGACCAAGTTGTTTCGAGTAGAAAGCAACGGCCATATCCATGTCGGAAACATACTTGATGGCGTAGTTAAGCGAAGTGGTCATTTGGTGTCTCCGTGATTCACCATGGGGGGCATGACAAAAATCATTTTAGTAAAAGACAGTATCGCTCCAAAGCATGAATGAAAGCTTACAAAAAAGCAGCTCAGCGCGTCCTTGTTTCTGACCTGTTTCGTTAATCGGCTTCGACACGGTTGCGGCCTGCGGCTTTCGCACGATACATCGCTTCATCCGCTGCTTTTACCAGACTTGCCCAGGCCACTGAGGTATCGGTACTCGCAGGTACCACGGCACCATCCACACCGATACTGATGGTCGTACTCAAGACAAGCTCGCCTACCGGAAATTCGGCGGCGGCAACGGCGTGACGCATACGCTCACCGAGTGCGACGGCATCGGCCAATGGCGTTTCCGGCAACAGCGCCAGAAATTCTTCGCCGCCCCAGCGACCGAAACGATCGGACTCGCGAATCAAACTGCGGCAATGCTCGGCCACCGCCACCAACACCTGGTCACCTGCAGCATGTCCGTATTGATCGTTGATGGCTTTGAAACGATCTATATCCACCATCATCACGGAGAAAGGCTGGCCATGGCGCTGGCACAAATTCAATGCCGCCTTGCCCTGCTCTTCGAGCGCACGACGATTCAGCACACCGGTCAGAGCGTCGATGCGCGATTCCCTGAGCAATGCATGTTCAAGCTCGTACGAACGCCGATAGGAATTTTCCAGCACGGTCGCCAGCAGCCAGCCGACCACCATGGTCAACGCCAGAAAACAGGTCGCATTGATGAAGATGAAACGATCGATCCCGGCGACGGCCATCACCACCATCGTCAGCAATAACGGCGGTAAAAACAGGATGAAAATATCGCGCCGATCAATCGCGGAATACGCCGCGCCCAGCATGGCAATAATCAGGCCCGACAATCCCACCAGAAATCCGTCGTCCAGCAACGCGAGCGCAATGGCAATCGTGCCGGCACTCACCAGCAAACGGAATTTCGCGATCCATGCCGCCAGCTCGACACGATTCAAATAGCGTTGAAGCAGACCGCTCATCACGATGATCGAACCACCGGCAAGCCGCACCCACATCGATTGCAACGCGTGCGCCGAATCCACGTACCAGTCCCAGGCATTGAACATCACCACAAGCGCGGCAACGAACACGAAAGCGGTCTCGCTAGCCTCGTGAATCAGCGCGATGCGGTATGCGCGAAACCCGGCGTCGTCATTCGGCAGAACTTCGATGGCTGGTGTCATGCGGGGCTCCCCAAAAGGGTCAGATTCATTCGACTGGCCGGCCCACCTGCGGTGGTTGAAGCTATTCTGCCATGCAACGCTTGGATATGTGCTTGGAAACTATCAGCTTTCGCTGGACAGCCGGTCTCAGATCATGGGTGTCCGGGTGGTTCGCACGGTGATTGTTGTCGAAATTCAAGGTGAATTCACGATTCACAATTCACAATTTCGGATGAATAATGACGGATGTAATGAGGAGTTACGTGCGCCAGCGAACCGAGGCTGGACCGGATTCAGTGGATTGTGGCCACTAATCAGTGTCGTGGTTCTTGCCGCGTGTTGTCACTTCAATTCATTTCATGACTTTGCTTCGGAACAGATCCTATGAACATGTATATATCGACAAGCGTTTTTGGATTGCTGTTTGCATCAAGTGTGATGGCTCAGGACGGCGGCGCGGCAAATGCCGCTTCGGAAGCCGCATCGTCGCAAGACTTCGGTTCGATACCTGCATCAACCGAGATAAAGCAGATGAAGCAATGGGTGATCGATTCGCGTGATAACGGTAAATTGCCTTTCATCCTGATCGACAAGGTCAATGCCAGGGTTTATGTGTTCAATTCTGCCGGTCAACTGCAAGGCTCGGCACCGGCCTTGCTTGGCTTGGCGCGCGGAGACCATTCGATTCCAGGCATCGGCGGCCGACCATTGTCGGAGATTGGCCCGCAGGATCGCATTACCCCGGCCGGTCGTTTTGTTTCGTCATTGACCTACGATAAGAACGATAAACAAGTCCTCCTGGTCGACTATGCAGACTCCCTAACCTTGCATCCGGTCGTCAAGGGAACTCCTGCCGAACGACGTGCCGAACGCTTACAAAGCAGCACGTCTCAGGACAATCGCATTTCCTTTGGTTGCATCAATGTACCGGTCCAGTTTTTCAACAATATCGTCAGCCCGGCATTCACGCGTACCGACGGCATCGTTTACATACTTCCTGAAACGAGTCCGTTAAGTACGCTTTTTGGAAAGGGCAAACTGCAGAACAGTGTGTCTAGTACGAACTGAAGAAAACTCCGAGAAAACTCCGGATGACGGAAAACTCGAAAAACTCCGGACACCCACAAAACCCGAAAAACTCCGGACACCCACAAAACCCGAAAAACTCCGGACACCCACAAAACCCGAAAAACTCCGGACACCCACAAAACCCACGAGAAAACTCCGTCGAAAAACTCCGGACACCCACAAAACCCATATTGCCTGACAAGGCTATCAGGTTTTTCCTACATGCCTGCTTGCTGATCCTGGCCACAATAGGCCATGGCCATCGCACGCTCAGCCTTTGTTTCAGATAATACTTCCGGCGCATATCACTGCGTATCACGGTGTGTGCGTCGAGCATGGCTATGCGGTGTCGACCAATATTCCGGCATGGATTACTCCTACCGCAAAGCTTATGTAGAACAACGTCTGCAAGAAGTCGCGGCTTGTTTCGCCATTGGCATTTATGGCTACGCTGTGATGAGCAATCATCTGCACGTGGTAGTGCATGTCGA